>NZ_CM142176.1:1357500-2092435 GCF_054861215.1 Streptococcus sp. KHUD_018 | reverse complement strand
TAAGTTAATTTACAAGAAAAACAATACAGGAGATTTTATTATGAAAAACACAGTTAAATTGGAACAGTTTAAAAAGCTTACGGAGAAAGAATTGCAGGAGATTCAAGGTGGGGAAAGGAGAATTCCAGACGTAATACGTAGTCTTCTTTTTCAAAAAAGAAAATAATTAAAAATTAGGGTAGGAAATAATGAATTTATTCGGATTGGCAATAGTTATTCTAGGTCTTTTTATTCTTAGCAGAAATTATGAATGGATTTGTAAAACAACTAAAAAAGAATTATATGTGTTCAGCATTTGGCTATTTATATTACAGTTAGTAGTTGAATTTTTCTTTTATTTTGTATCTTTACATGGATTAGGGGGAGAGAAATTTTTATTCCCTTTAGTGATATATGGTTATTTAAGAGGATTAAAGAAATATGATAAGTATAAAGGAATTTTTATTAGTTTATTAATTTCTCTTTTATATCACACTACCCATACATTCATATCGGTAACTTTATCCTCTATAACAGGAGATCAATTAGCATTACAACATGAAGATCTTTTCTTTTTGGTAGTTTTGTTATTAACCTATTTTATAATTAAAAAAATTATTACCTATTTCAACCTAGAACTTAAATATTTTGACAAAGAATATCTCTATTCTTTTTTGAAAAAAGTGCTATATGTATTTATCTTCCTGCATATCGTCTCTTTTATTTCAGATATCGTGAGTACTATTTCTCATTTAAATAGTTTTGGAAGTATTTTATCATCCGTAGTTTTTGTTGGGCTCCTTTTAACCTTCTTTGCAATGAACTCTTACAAGGTTCAAATTGAAAAAGAGATTGCTCTAAAACAAAAGAAATTTGAACAAAAACATTTACAGACTTATACTGACGAAATTGTGGAGTTATATAATGAAATTCGAGGTTTTCGTCATGACTATGCAGGGATGCTTGTCAGCATGCAAATGGCGATTGACAGTGGAGATTTACAAGAAATTAACAGGGTTTACAATGAAGTCCTAGTAAAAGCAAATCAGAAATTGAGGTCAGAAAAATATACTTACTTTGATTTAAATAATATAGAAGATTCTGCTTTACGAAGTTTAATTGCTCAATCGATTGTCTATGCACGAAAAAATGATGTAGAGTTTACATTGGAAGTAAAGGATATCATTACTAGACTGTCAATAGATTTACTTGATCTTGTTCGTATCATGAGTATTTTATTAAACAATGCTGTTGAAGGTGCCGCAGATAGTTACTTGAAACAAATTGAAGTCGCAGTCATTAAAATGGATTTTGAAACAGTTATAGTCATCCAGAATTCATGTAAAATCACTATGACGCCTTCAGAAGACTTATTTGCCTTAGGTTTCTCTACCAAGGGAAGAAATAGAGGTCTAGGGCTTAATAATGTCAAAGAGATTTTAGATAAGTATGACAACATTATTTTGGAAACAGAGATGGAAGACAACACATTTAGACAAATTATTAGATTTAAGAGGGAATTCGAATGAAAGTATTAATTTTAGAAGATGTTATTGAGCATCAAGTGAGACTAGAGAGAATATTGAATGAAATCTCGGAGGAATCAAATATTCCTATTTCTTACAAGACAACAGGAAAAGTTCGTGAGTTTAAGGAATATATTGAAAACGATGAAGTAAACCAGCTTTATTTCCTAGATATCGATATTCACGGAATTGAGAAAAAGGGTTTTGAAGTGGCACAGTTTATCCGCCATCACAATCCTTATGCTATTATTGTCTTTATTACCAGTCGATCTGAATTTGCTACTTTAACTTATAAGTATCAGGTATCAGCTTTAGATTTTGTAGATAAGGACATCAATGATGAATTGTTCAAAAAACGTATCGAGCAGAGTATCTTCTATACCAAAAGCATGCTGCTTGAAAACGAAGATGTTGTAGACTATTTTGATTACAATTATAAGGGAAATGATTTGAAAATCCCCTACCATGATATTCTGTATATCGAAACAACAGGTGTTTCTCATAAGTTGCGGATTATTGGTAAGAATTTTGCCAAAGAATTCTATGGAACCATGACAGATATTCAGGAAAAGGACAAACATACCCAGCGCTTTTATTCTCCTCATAAATCTTTCCTAATCAATATTGGAAATGTTAGAGAAATTGATCGAAAGAATCTAGAAGTTGTCTTTTATGAAGATCATCGCTGCCCCATCACTCGTTTGAAAGTCCGCAAACTAAAAGATATTCTAGAGAAAAAATCTAAAAAGTGATTGACAATTAGTAAGAAATTGATATAATGGTTATATCTGCTACAGATAGATGGTCCGTTGGTCAAGGGGTTAAGACACCGCCTTTTCACGGCGGTAACACGGGTTCGAATCCCGTACGGACTATTTTATCCGCCATAGCTCAGTTGGTAGTAGCGCATGACTGTTAATCATGATGTCGTAGGTTCGAGTCCTACTGGCGGAGTCAGATAAAAAAGAACACCATTGGTGTTCTTTTTCTTTTAGTTGACATCACCTAACATTTTCATAAGGAAGTCAGTCATTTCTTGCGGACTTTCTTTTTTTCCGTGAGCAATCCAAGTCTGGCAAACACCAAATAGGGCATTTGTTAGATAAATACTGCTGTATTCTAATTCTATTGGAGTGAGTTGTAGTTTCATAAAGCGTTTCTGAAGGTCGGTGCTAAGCATAATGTGAAGCTTATTTCTCAAGAAATTTTGGATTTCTTTTGTTCCATTTTCAGACAAGAGAGCAGCTAATAGTGGTTCAGACTCTAAATATTCAAACACTTCTAAAATAGCATCTCTTTTGTGATGAGCATGTTTTTGGAAAATATACTCAAAGGTATGAAATAGCTTACTTTGGTAGAGTTCAATCATATCATACTTATCCTTGTAGTGAGTGTAAAAGCTGGAACGACTAATTCCGGCTTTTTCTGCTAACTTGACAGTAGAAATTTGATCAAAGGGCTGGTCCATCAATAATTGAACCATGGCATTTTCGATAATTCGTTTTGTTTTTAAACGTTTGTTACTTTCTTTCATAATTTCTCCTCGTACACAAAAATAGACTATATGTCTAAAAAAGTATTTTTTATCTTGTAATTTAGATTTTTTAATGTATAATCTATTATATCAAAAATTTAGACAATATGTTTAAAAAAGGAGGAAATATGTTTAAAGAATGGAAAGAAATTTTTAAAAAACCGACCTTTATCATTGTAATGATAGGGATTTCTCTCATTCCAGCTTTATACAACATTATATTTTTATCGTCCATGTGGGATCCATATAGTCAAGTATCGGAGTTACCTGTGGCAGTTGTCAATAAAGATAAGGAAGCTTCTTATAATGGACAGACTATGACAATTGGTGAAGACATGGTGTCTAATTTAAAAGAAAATAAGGCTTTAGATTTTCACTTTGTTAATGAAGAGGAAGGGGAAAAAGGGCTAGAAGATGGTGACTACTACATGGTAGTGACTTTACCAAGTGACTTATCTGAAAAAGCTACTTCTATCCTAACGAATCATCCTGAACAGATGCAAATTGATTATCAGACGTCAAGTGGACATAGCTTTATTGCAAGTAAGATGAGTGATTCTGCAATGACACAATTAAAACAAACCGTCTCCACTAATGTTACCGAAACGTATACCAAGGCTTTATTTCAAAAAATGAATGACTTAAAGTCTGGGATAAATAAGGCAGCTGACGGAAGTGAACAATTGGCTAATGGAGCCAATCAGTTGGTGACGGGAAGTCAAACATTGACGACAAATCTTAATACTCTAGCTAACTCAAGTGTAACTTTTTCAAATGGAGCGGAGCAGTTTACTAAAGGATTATCCTCTTATGTCTCTGGTGTTGAACAACTTCATCTTGGCTTAGGGAATTTTAATAGTGGTTTAGTTACATATACTGGTGCAGTGAGTCAATTAGATAGGGGATTAGGTCAATTATCTTCTAAAAGTCCTGAATTAGTAAGAGGAATCAATCAGTTATATACTGGTGTAGAATCCTATACTGGCGGTGTTTCTCAGCTTAATGCTGGTCTTAATCAATTTTCATCTGGTGTTAGTGCCTACACCAATGGAGTGGGAAGTCTTGCAACAGGTGCTAATCAGTTATCTAATCAATCAGCTACACTTCGAATGGGGGTGGAGCAATTAAGTGAAGGGATTCAACAACTTTCTAGCAAGTTAGATGCTTCGTCTGGGAAAAAAGATCAAATTAATCAATTATCTTCTGGTCTGAATCAGTTAAATCAAGCTATTCAAAATATTGATGTTGGAGATACAAAACAATTAGATTCTGTTTTATCAAGTATAGTATCTCTTTCTAATCAAATGTTAGCAAGTGCTCAGTCTGATAAAGCAGCTACATTAGCAAATATTCAATCGACAGCAGCTTATCAATCCTTGACAAGTGAGCAACAAGCTGAGATAAGTG
The DNA here is from genome assembly GCF_054861215.1 of Streptococcus sp. KHUD_018. The sequence goes on along the minus strand of NZ_CM142176.1, from coordinate 2,087,989 downwards.
CTTCTGTATCTCAAAATTCGACTGATAGTATTCAATCGGCTCAGTCAATTATAGCTTTAGTACAAGGTTTACAGGGAAGTTTAGAAAACTTACAAAATCAATCTTCAAATCTTTCGACGTTAAAAAATCAAGCTAATCAAGTATTACCTATTGCTTCTACTTCTTTGACAGGATTGTCAAGTGGATTAACAGAAATACAGGGAGCACTGACGAGTAAATTAGTTCCTGCTAGTCAGTCGATTGCATCAGGTGTAAATGCATATACTGCAGGTGTTGATAAAGTTTCTCAGGGCGCAAGTCAACTAAGTGAAAAGAATTCCACCTTGACAGGTAGTTTGGATCAACTAGTTTCAGGCTCAAACACCTTGACACAAAAATCTTCTAGCTTGACAGCAGGAGTTGGTCAATTAGTTGAAAAAACTCCAGAATTAGTATCTGGTATTGAAAAATTATCAACTGGCTCTAACCAATTGAATCAAAAGAGTCAAGAATTAATGGCAGGAGTTGATAAATTACAATCAGGATCTGGTCAATTAGCAGACAAATCCAGTCAGTTACTTTCAGGTGCTTCTCAATTAGAGAATGGATCTAATAAATTGGCAGATGGATCTGGGAAACTTGCAGAAGGTGGAACAAAGTTAACTTCTGGATTGGAAGATTTACAGGCAGGAGTTGCTTCTTTAGGACAAGGACTAGGTAATGCTAGTGATCAACTCAAATCAGCATCAACAGAATCTAAAAATGCAGAAACATTATCTGATCCACTAGTTCTCTCAAAAACAGACAATGACCAAGTTCCTGTAAATGGGATTGCTATGGCTCCTTATATGATATCAGTCGCTCTCTTTGTCGCTGCATTATCAACAAATATGATTTTTGCTAAATTACCTTCAGGTCGTCATCCTGAAACTCGCTGGGCTTGGTTCAAATCTCGCTTTGAGATAAATGGAGTTATAGCTGTTTTAGCCGCTGTCTTAGTCTATGGTGGCGTTCATCTTATTGGTCTAACAGCAAATCATGAAATGAGAACCTTGTTCTTAATTATTATCGCAAGCTTAACATTTATGTCTATGGTAACTGCATTAACAACATGGAATAGTCGCTTAGGTGCTTTCTTCTCTCTTATTTTGCTATTATTGCAATTAGCATCAAGTGCGGGAACTTATCCACTTGCTTTGACAAATGATTTCTTTAAAGCTGTTAATCCTTGGTTACCAATGAGTTACTCTGTATCAGGCTTACGACAAACAATCTCTATGACAGGAAATATTCATCATCAAGTAATTTTCCTTATTATAACTCTAGCTTTCTTTACTGCTTTAGGTATGCTAGCTTATCAACCTAAGAAAATGGAAGAAGATTAAAAAGATTGGCCAAGAAATTGGTCAATCTTTTTCTGTCTTAGATAAATTTCTTCTGTGATTATAGATCCCAAAAAGAAGAAGGGCAGTTAGTGAGCAGGCTGCTCCAATAACAAAACCATTGGGGATAAAGGAAAGTGTAATAGTGCCTTTTCCTTTTGGAACATCAACTTTCATAAAACCAGTCTGAGCCTGCTTGATTTCAAGTTTTTTCCCATCTTGGTATGCAGACCAACCTTTGTCATAAGGAATAGTGAAGAAAATAGAGGTATCTTGTTTTACTTCATATGTAGCAAAGACTTTATTTTTAGAGGTGGATACTTCTACAGGTTGTTCTTTAATCTTTTGAATTGCCTCAGTAAGAGCCTGAGTATCTAAACGATAGAAGGTTGGAGATTCAAAGGACACCTGAGAATTTCCAGGGAAACTAACACTGATATTGAAAGTTTTTTGTTCTTCAGTATAACCCAAATTAAAGAAATTAAATGCATTGTCAGTTGTAAAAGTCTTTTTTTCACCGTTGACAATGATGTCAACTTTCTTTTGTTTATCATTAGTAAAATGAAGATTTGAAAAAGAGAGATAGACTTGGCTATTTTGAGGAACCTCAATTTGATAATCAATCTTTGCATCTTCATTCGCAGAACCTGTGATGCTCGTTAAACCATCTGAAGTGTCTGTTTTATCAGATGTTATTTGGGAGAAGTAATCTAAGTTGAGATTAGCAAGCTGGTTTATAAATAAAGCCTGATTATCTAGAGTGTGATTGTTAAAGTTTACATCTTTGTAAATAGATTGAGTAGCAAAGACAATGGGTAAAGAGAGTTGATTTTTATATAAGGTTAAATGATCCTTTTGATAAATCTCTTGAAAGCCATACTTATCAAGTGAATTTTCAGAAATATTGTACTGGATTCCAAATAAACTATCTGCTAAAAGACTATTATTTGCATAACGGAGATTGAGGTTGGTTCCAGAGGATTTGAATCCCAGTTTATCCAAACTAGTGCTAGCTGAACGATTTCGTACAGACGAAAATTGAGAGATTCCATTGTAGTTAAATTTCATACTGTCATTTCCAGTCTGAATTTGCAGTTTTTCAGTACGTGTAAATGGATTGTCAATTTGGTTTAGAATGGATTCTATAGCGGTGATATCTCTATTATAGGCGCTGCGAGAAGCAAAGGCCCATTCTTTAGCTATTCCTTCCATTTGAGATAAAGCATTTAAGCTTATCTCAGCTGTTATAAATAAAGACAAAAGAATTGCAAACAGATTTACAGAGATAAATTTTCTAATGACTGCAAGAAGTAAAAGAGCATAAACCAGTAGAAATTCAAGAGTGAGTAGGATATTCAAATCAGTTAAAAAAGAGTAGTGTAATTTAAAGTATACAGTAGCCAAAAATCCTGTCAGTACAAGAAAAAGTGAGACAAATAGATTCCAGAGCTTCAGTTCTTTCAGACGATTTAAGACTTCTGCTGCAGTATAAATCAACAGAGTAGAAAAAATCCAAGCATAGCGATGCAAAAACATATTTGGGGTATGCATCCCTTGCCAAAACAAATCAAGTGCCTCTATGTAAAAGCTTGATATTAAAAAAATAAAGAAAATTACATAGGTAAGTTTCACGTGAAACCTTATGGATTTTATTGTGAAAAATAGAATGGTTAAAATAAAAGGAAGCAATCCAACAAAAATCATTGGTATAGATCCATATTTAGTTGTATCAAAAGATCCAATGAATTGTTTTGCGAAAATATCCAGATACCAGCTACTGTCTGTTTTTAATTTTGTGATGGTAGTCAACTTCTCACCATGAGTTTGTAAATCAAACAGTGTAGGAAGAGTCATGATCAAACTAGCCATTCCTGCTAAAAAGGAGGTAATAACAAAATCAAGAAAAGATGATTTTCGAGTTTTAAAGTCCCAAGAAATTTGACAGAGATACCAAAAAATAAGAAACAAAGCTGTCATGTAGCCAAAATAATAATTTTGAATAAACAAGATTGACAGACTTGTAAAGTATAGTAGGTGCTTCTTTTCTGTTATAAGCATGTGTAAGCCAGTTATAATTAAAGGAATCAAGATGAAAACATCTAACCAGGTTTTTATCTCTAACTGACTGACAGTGAAGCTCATTAAAGCATAGGAAGCTGATAAGGCCAGTTTTAAAAATTTTGGGGTATCTTTAAATAATCTAGTCAAACTAAAGAAGGTTGACAGACCAATCAATCCAAATTTTAATAGAGTGGTCAGATAAACAGCATCTGGCATATTCGACAGATTAAAAAAGTAAACCAGAGGTGAGAGAAAACTACCCAAGTAATAACTAGATAGAGCATAGAAATTCAGTCCGAGGCCACTTGTAAAGGTGTAAAACAAACTACCATTTCCATGTAAAATATTTCGTAAAGCCACATCAAAAATAACGTATTGATGGAAACCATCTCCTAATAGTGGAGATGTATCGCTATTCCAGTAGATACCTTGAGTTAGGTATACTCCGGTCATAATTACTAAAGGAATGATGAAAGAAACAAAATAGGTCCAATATGTTTTAAAAAATGATTTCATGTTACCTCGTAGAATGATAGAAAACTCAGTTGGCTACCCCAACTGAGTTTTGAAGTCTTATTTAGTCTTTCCAAAGTTCTTTGACTTTTGCTTGTACTTCTGCATTTTCTAGGAATTCATCGTAGGTTTCATCGATACGATCGATGACGCCATTCTTAGACAAAACAATAATATGGTTTGCCAAAGTTTGAATGAACTCGTGGTCATGGCTGGCAAAGATGATTGATTCTTTAAAGTTTTTCAATCCATCGTTCAAGCTTGAAATAGATTCCAAATCCAAGTGATTTGTTGGATCATCAAGTACAAGGACATTTGATTTCAAGAGCATGAGTTTTGAAAGCATGACACGCACTTTTTCTCCTCCTGACAAGACGTTTACAGGTTTGTTAACCTCATCACCAGAGAAGAGCATACGACCAAGGAAACCACGTAGAAAGGTATTGTCATCTTCTTCTTTACTTGCAAATTGACGCAACCAGTCAAGGATTGACTCTCCACCTGCAAAATCAGCCGAGTTATCTTTTGGCAAGTAAGAACGGCTAGTAGTAACTCCCCACTTGACAGTTCCTTCATAGTCGATGTCACCCATGATTGCACGAATTAATGCAGTAGTTTGGATATCATTTTGTCCAATAAGAGCAGTCTTATCACCTGGACGCAAGATGAAACTAATATTGTCTAGAATAGTTTCACCATCAATCTTTACAGTTAGGTTTTCTACTGTCAAGAGATCATTACCAATTTCACGCTCTGCTTTAAAGTTGATAAATGGATATTTACGACTAGATGGCACAATTTCTTCTAGTTCAATCTTGTCAAGCATTTTTTTACGAGACGTTGCCTGTCTTGACTTAGAAGCGTTGGCAGAGAATCGAGCAACGAATTCTTGCAATTGTTTAATTTTTTCTTCCGCTTTGGCATTACGGTCTGCTAGCAATTTAGCAGCAAGCTCAGAAGATTCCTTCCAGAAGTCATAGTTTCCGACATAGAGTTTGATTTTTCCAAAGTCAAGGTCGGCCATATGAGTACACACTTTGTTGAGGAAGTGACGGTCATGGGATACAACGATAACGGTGTTATCAAAGTCAATCAAGAAATCTTCTAGCCAAGTAATTGATTGGATATCCAAACCGTTAGTTGGCTCGTCCAAGAGAAGAACATCTGGTTTGCCAAAAAGTGCTTTAGCAAGGAGAACCTTCACCTTGTCACCATTGGCCAATTCGCTCATGTTTTGATAGTGCAACTCTTCTGGAATATTTAGGTTTTGAAGTAATTGAGATGCTTCACTTTCTGCTTCCCAACCTCCAAGTTCTGCAAATTCACCTTCAAGTTCGGCTGCACGAACCCCGTCCTCGTCTGAGAAATCTTCCTTCATGTAAATAGCATCTTTTTCCTTCATGATGCTATAAAGTTTTTCATTTCCCATAATGACGACATCAATAACTCGCTCATCTTCATAGTCAAAATGATTTTGACGGAGAACAGAGAGGCGTTCATCTGGACCAAGAGAGATGTGACCAGTTGTTGGCTCAATATCACCAGCTAAGATTTTTAAGAATGTAGACTTCCCAGCACCATTAGCACCAATTAATCCGTATGTATTTCCTTCTGTAAATTTGATATTGACATCATCAAAAAGTTTGCGATCACTAAAACGTAGTGAAACATCAGATACTGTAAGCAATGTTTTTCTCCTATAATATGTAATATATTTATTCTACTAGAAAAGAGAGAAATATTCAAATTTTTGTTTGTCAATTTTATGTCAATTAAGTTTACAGTTTTGTTTACAATGAGTTAGTTGTTTGATTTAAATAATTTTCTGTTATTTTAACAAAAAAATGCTATAATTGAAGAGACCATTTCGAAGGAGAAAAAAATGACGAAACCCATTATTTTAACAGGAGATCGCCCAACAGGAAAACTGCATATTGGACATTATGTTGGGAGTCTTAAAAATAGAGTATTACTGCAGGAAGAAGACAAGTATGACATGTTTGTTTTTTTGGCGGACCAACAAGCATTGACAGATCACGCCAAAGATCCTCAAACGATTGTAGAATCGATTGGGAATGTTGCCTTGGATTATTTAGCAGTTGGATTGGATCCAAGTAAATCAACTATCTTTATTCAAAGTCAAATTCCAGAGTTGGCTGAATTATCTATGTACTATATGAATTTGGTTTCACTAGCTCGTTTGGAACGGAATCCGACAGTAAAAACAGAGATTGCTCAGAAAGGATTTGGAGAAAGTATTCCGACAGGATTTTTGGTTTATCCAATTGCGCAAGCAGCTGATATCACAGCCTTTAAGGCTAATTATGTTCCTGTAGGAACAGACCAAAAACCAATGATTGAACAGACTCGTGAAATTGTTCGTTCTTTTAACAACGCATATAACTGTGATGTTTTGGTGGAACCAGAAGGTATTTATCCAGAAAATGAGAGAGCAGGACGTTTGCCTGGTTTAGATGGAAATGCCAAGATGTCTAAATCCCTTAATAATGGTATTTATCTAGCTGATGATGCGGATACCTTGCGTAAAAAAGTCATGAGCATGTATACTGATCCAGACCATATTCGAGTCGAGGATCCAGGTAAGATTGAAGGAAATATGGTTTTCCATTATCTAGATGTTTTTGGTCGTCCTGAAGATGCTCAAGACATTGCTGATATGAAAGAACATTATCAACGAGGTGGTCTTGGCGATGTGAAGACGAAACGTTATCTACTTGAAATACTCGAACGCGAACTTGGTCCTATTCGTGAGCGCCGTATCGAATTTGCTAAGGATATGGGTGAAGTGTACAATATGCTTCAGAAAGGTAGTGAAAAAGCTCGTGAGGTTGCAGGGCAAACTCTATCTGAAGTTAAGGGAGCAATGGGACTAAATTATTTTAAATAATAGATAAAATATGAATCGTAAAACTATCTCTTCCATAGAATCACAGGGATAGTTTTTTATGTTTTCTGTTATAAATATAATTGACAAATTTTCATAGAATGGTATGATAGATACAATACAAAAAGAGTCAAGCTCAAAAAGAAAGAAAAGAGGAAACTTCAATGTCTAATTGGGATACTAAATTTTTGAAAAAAGGTTTTACCTTTGATGATGTATTGCTCATTCCAGCAGAAAGTCATGTTTTGCCTAATGATGCGGATTTAACAACAAAATTGGCAGATAATCTGACTTTAAATATCCCAATTATAACAGCCGCGATGGATACAGTCACAGAAAGTCAAATGGCTATTGCCATTGCTCGTGCGGGTGGTCTTGGAGTAATCCATAAAAATATGTCTATTGCGCAACAGGCAGATGAAGTTCGCAAGGTAAAACGTTCTGAAAATGGTGTTATTATCGATCCATTCTTCTTGACTCCAGAACATACTATTGCTGAAGCAGACGAGCTGATGGGACGTTACCGTATCAGTGGTGTTCCAGTTGTGGAGACACTTGAAAATCGAAAATTGGTTGGTATTCTAACAAACCGAGATCTTCGCTTTATTTCAGACTACAATCAGCCAATCTCAAACCACATGACCAGTGAAAATCTTGTCACTGCTCCTGTTGGTACAGATCTTGCAACAGCTGAAAGCATTCTTCAAGAACACCGTATTGAAAAACTTCCTTTGGTAGACGAAGAAGGTCGTCTTTCTGGCTTGATTACTATTAAAGATATTGAAAAAGTGATTGAATTTCCAAATGCGGCTAAAGATGAGTTTGGTCGTCTTCTAGTTGCTGGTGCGGTAGGTGTCACTTCAGATACATTTGAACGTGCCGAAGCCCTTTTTGAAGCAGGTGCTGATGCAATTGTTATTGATACTGCTCATGGTCACTCTGCTGGGGTTCTACGTAAAATTGCTGAAATTCGTGCTCACTTTCCAGACCGCACTTTGATTGCAGGTAATATTGCAACTGCAGAAGGAGCGCGTGCCCTCTTTGATGCTGGTGTTGACGTAGTAAAAGTTGGAATCGGACCAGGTTCTATCTGTACAACTCGTGTCATTGCAGGGGTTGGTGTCCCACAAGTAACAGCAATCTACGATGCAGCTGCAGTCGCACGTGAATATGGAAAAACAATCATTGCAGATGGTGGAATCAAGTACTCTGGAGATATTGTGAAAGCCCTTGCTGCAGGTGGAAATGCAGTTATGCTTGGTTCTATGTTTGCTGGAACAGACGAAGCGCCAGGTGAGACGGAAATCTTCCAAGGACGTAAGTTTAAGACCTACCGTGGTATGGGATCAATCGCTGCAATGAAGAAAGGTTCAAGTGACCGTTACTTCCAAGGTTCTGTCAATGAAGCAAACAAACTCGTTCCAGAAGGAATTGAAGGTCGTGTTGCCTATAAAGGTGCAGCAGCTGATATTGTCTTCCAAATGATTGGTGGTATTCGCTCTGGTATGGGTTACTGTGGTGCAGCTAACCTTAAAGAATTGCATGACAACGCTCAATTTATTGAAATGTCGGGTGCAGGTTTGAAAGAAAGCCATCCTCATGATGTACAAATCACTAATGAGGCGCCAAACTACTCTATGTAAGAAGAAAAGAACTCCTGAATTTTAGGAGTTCTTTTTGTTTACAAAGTTGTCAATGTGGGTTTGCAGATACTTTACTATTTTGGATATTGAAGATACTAAGATTTTCTGGCAAATTTTGCAAGTGGTCTAAACTTGTTGTTGTGATAAAGGTTTGGATAGATTGTGAAATCGTTTCTAATAATTTTAGTTGTCTAGTGTTGTCAAGTTCACTCATAACATCGTCAAGTAGTAATATTGGAGATTCTTTAGTAATACTTTCCATTAACTCTATTTCTGCTAATTTTATAGAGAGTACAAGACTACGATGTTGACCTTGACTTCCAAAACTAGCATCTATACCATTGATATAGAAAGTAATGTCATCTCGATGAGGGCCGACACCAGTATTCTTTTTATATAAATCTCTTGATCTACTTTTCTCTAAAGCAATTTTAAAAGAACTTGTTAGCTGTTTTTCATCAGTGAAGTTGACAGATGATTGATAAGATATTGACAACTCTTCTAATTTATTTGAGATTTCTAAGTGTTTTATTTGACCAAATTTCTCTAAGTCTTTAATGAATTTTATCCGATGTTTTATGACGCGACAACCATACTCTACTAACTGTTCATCTAAGACCGACAGAAATGTTTCGTCAATCTTATGGTTAGATTTTAGATACGTATTTCTTTGCTTGAGTATATGGTTATAGTTTGACAGGTCTGACAAGTAGATTGGTTTAATTTGTCCCAATTCTATATCTATAAACTTTCGGCGAATGGAAGGTGCTCCTTTAATTAGCTGGAGATCTTCAGGTGCAAAGAGGACAACATTCATATGTCCGATATAGTCTGATAGGCGAGCTTGTTTTAAGTGATTGACTTTAGTCACCCGCCCTTTTGGTGTTAAATCAATTTCTAGAGGGATAGAGCTTGTTTTTTTCTGTAGCAAGCCAGAAAGATGAAGTTGCTCTTCATCAAAATGAATGAGATTTTTATCTGTCCGAGTACGATGACTACGTGTCAAGGCTAAGAAATAGATTGCTTCTAGAATATTAGTTTTTCCTTGTGCATTTTGGCCTAAAAAGACGTTCAATTTTGGATTAAAATCAATTTTTGCCTCTTTGTAATTTCGAAAGGTTTTAATTGTTAAATGTTGAAGCCACATAGTTATCTTCCTGGAAAACGTGGAGCTTGTTTGAATTTAGGTGATGAAGTAGTTTTTTGTTTTTCTTTCTTGACACCTTTATTCATCTCTTTGACAAGTTTAGCAATTCGTTCTTTTTCAATCTTATCTGCTTGGTATTCTTCTTGCTCTTTTAAACTTGGTTGTGTCAAGGTGATGTCAATCTTTAAATCAGGAATGTCAATCGTATCTCCAACACGAATTTTTTTTCCACGTCTATTTTCTAATTCACCATTAAAGTAAACTTGATGCTCTATTAGAAAGGATTTGATAGCACCACCGCTTTGTATAATTCCAATCTCTTTTAGGAGGGCTTGGAGCGTAATAAATTCTTCAAATAATTTGTATTCCATAATTCACCTCAATCTTTGGTATTATACCATATTTTCCCTGAAATAGCTGAAGGAAAGTCAGTCGAAATGAAAACGATTTTACTTTTGAAAGCTATAAAGAGAACAAGAAAAATTTTGATTTTCGTGGTATAATAGAACTCTATATGTAAGGAGGTAAGGTATGGAGTTGGTGCCTGGAATTTCAGCACATTTTATTCAATCCAAAAAGTTTAAAACAAATAAAATCACTATTCGTTTTACTGCTCCCTTATCTCTTGAGACAATAGCAGGACGCATGTTAAGTGCAAATATGTTGGAGACGGCAAATCAAGCTTATCCCACATCACAAGCATTTCGCAGATACTTGGCAAGTTTATATGGAACAGATATTTCCACAAGTGCTTATCGTAGGGGACAGGCACATATTCTTGACTTAACATTTACTTATGTGAGGGATGATTTTTTAAGTAAAAAGAATGTCTTGACTTCTCGAATTTTGGAATTGGTGAAACAGACTTTATTTGCTCCCTTAGCTCAAGATGGTGCTTTTGAGCCAGCCTTATTTGAAATTGAAAGAAAACAGTTATTGGCTAGTTTAGCTACTGATATGGATGATTCATTTTATTTTGCTCATAAGGAGTTGGATAGCTTGTTCTTCCATGATGAGCGTCTTCAATTGAGATACAGTGATTTACGAAATAGTATTTCAAATGAGTCTCCGGAAAGTAGCTACACTTGCTTTCAAGATGCTCTGAAAAATGATCGAATTGATTTCTTTTTCTTGGGTGATTTTAATGAAGTAGAAGTGAAGGAGTGGTTGAGGTCATTCTCCTTTACTGGGCGTCAAATCGATGTCAAGCCTCAGTACCAACAACCATATTCAAATGTCCTTCGGGAAGGAATGGTTCGTAAGAATGTGGGCCAATCTGTTTTGGAATTGGCTTACCATTGTTCTACGAGCTATGGAGACAAGCATCATTTGGCCATGGTAGTAATGAATGGTCTGTTAGGTGGTTTTGCTCACTCTAGGCTTTTTACAAATGTTCGGGAAAATGCTGGTCTAGCCTACACTATCTCCAGTCAATTGGATTTATTTAGTGGTCAATTGAGGATGTATGCTGGCATTGATCGGGAAAAGCGCAATCAAGCCAGAAAACTGATGAATCATCAATTACTTGAACTAAAGAAAGGTAATTTTACAGATTTGGAGGTTGAACAGACTAAGGAGATGATTCGCAGAACCTTATTGCTTGCGCAAGATAGTCAGAGCTCACTAATCGAGCGAGTTTATTTGAATAGTCTGTTAGGGAAATCTACATCAGATTTTGACAGTTGGATTGAAAAATTAAATCAAATTGACAAAGAAGCTATCTGTAAAGCAGCAAATAGTGTTCGGTTACAAGCGATATACTTTATGGAAGGAATAGAATGACACCAGTTACCTTTGAAGAAAAATACTATCCTGCTGTAAAGGAGACGGTTTATCAGACTCGTCTATCAAATGGATTGACAGTATCTCTCCTTCCTAAGAAACAATTTAATGAAGTTTACGGAGTTGTAACAGTTCAATTTGGATCAGTAGATACAAACTTTACATTATCTGAAAAAGGTTTACAGTGTTATCCAACTGGAATTGCACATTTTCTTGAACACAAACTGTTTGAGAGAGAAAATGCTGAAGATATTATGGAGTCTTTTACACGCTTGGGAGCTGATAGCAATGCTTTTACAAGTTTTACAAAGACGAGTTATTTGTTTTCAACAATAGATCATTTATCAGAAAACTTGGATTTGCTTGAAGAATTGGTAACAGTTGCTCACTTTACAGAAGAGTCAGTTGAGCGAGAGCGGGAAATCATTCAACAAGAACGTGAGATGTACCAAGATGATCCAGATTCGCGCCTGTTTTTTGCAACATTAGCAAATCTTTATCCCAATACTCCTCTGGCAGCAGATATTGTTGGAAGTGAAAAGTCAATTAACAATATCCAGCTAAATGACTTAAAAAATAACTTTACAGCCTTTTACAAACCTGTAAATATGTCTTTGTTTTTAGTTGGGAATTTTGATGTAGATACAGTTAAGAACTATTTTTCGCAAAAGAAACTTAGAAACTTGGAAGAAATGGTAGTAAGGAAGGAGAAGCTTACTTTACAAGCTGTCAAAGAAAGAGATAACCTTCGGATGGAAGTCTCTTCACCAAAACTTGCTGTTGGAATTAGGGGAGCAGGTGAGGTGGCAGCAGAAGATTGCTACCGTTATAATATTTTGCTAAAATTATTGTTTACGATGATGTTTGGTTGGACTTCTGAGCGATTTCAAAAGTTATATGAGAATGGGAAGTTAGATGCGTCATTGTCACTTGAGGTTGAAGTCAACAGTCGCTTTCATTTTGTGATATTGACGATGGAAACGAAAGAACCTGTTTCGTTGTCGCATCAATTTCGAAAGGCTATTCGCAACTTTACGAAAGATTCAGATCTTACAGAGGAACATCTGGATCTTGTTAAGAGTGAGATGTTTGGGGAATTTTTCAGTAGTATGAACTCCTTGGAGTTTATTGCGACACAGTATGAACCAGTCGACAGAGGAGAAACTATTTTGGATTTACCAAAAATTTTACAAGAAATTACTTTAGACGATGTTCTTGAAGCAGGTCATCGTTTGATAGATGATGGTGATCTAGTTGATTTTACAATCTTTCCAACCTAAAAGATGACTAATACTAGAAAGAAGGAATGGTACGTATGAGAAAAAAAACAATTGGTGAGGTGCTGCGTTTAGCTAGAATAAACCAAGGATTGAGTTTGGAAGAATTGCAGACAAAAACTGATATTCAGATGAATTTATTAGAAGCTATGGAGGCAGATGATTTTGATCAACTCCCTAGTACCTTCTACGCTCGTTCTTTTTTGAGAAAATATGCTTGGGCAGTTGAATTGGATGAACGAATTATTTTGGATGCCTATGATTCAGGAAGCATGATTACCTATGAAGAGGTAGATGTTGATGAAGAAGATTTATCCGGTCGTAGACGATCAAATAAGAAAAAGACTTCTTATCTGCCCTTGATTTATTTCATTTTATTTGCCTTGTCGATTTTAATTTTTGTGACTTATTATGTTTGGAATTATATCCAGACTCAACCAAGTCCTTCTTCAGCTAATTATAGTGTTGTGAGCTCAACTAGTTCCACAACCTCATCTAGTTCATCTTCTAGTAGTCAGACGTCTAGCTCGTCTTCTACTACGGAATCAACTATTACAGTGTCAGGTGAAGGAAACCGCATTGAAGCTCGGTATAAAACGAGTAAGGAAACCGCTACTGTTCAATTGGCAGTATCAGATGCAACTAGTTGGGTAAGTGTTTCAGGAAGTGAGCTGGAGGGTGGTGTGACACTATCCGAAGACAATAAGAATGCAAAAACAACAGTTTCAACTAAGAATCCCGTTACCATTACTTTAGGTGTAGTGAAGGGAGTTACTGTAACTGTGGACAATCAAACGATTGATACTTCGAAGCTGACAACTCAGACTGGAACTGTAACACTTACATTTACTACAGATTAAGGAAAAATCAATGAAAAAAGAACAAATTCCTAATGTATTAACTATTGGTAGAATTCTCTTCATACCTCTCTTTATTCTTATTTTGACTTTGGGCCATTCACAAGGAAGTCATTTGCTGGCAGCGATCATCTTTGCAGTTGCTAGTATAACGGATTATCTTGATGGTTACCTTGCTCGTAAATGGAATGTAGTCAGCAACTTTGGAAAATTTGCAGATCCGATGGCTGATAAGCTGTTGGTTATGTCAGCTTTTATCATGTTGATTGAGTTAGGCATGGCTCCAGCTTGGGTTGTTGCTATTATCATCTGTCGTGAACTTTCGGTGACAGGCTTGCGTTTGTTGCTTGTTGAGACGGGAGGGACAGTTCTAGCAGCAGCGATGCCAGGGAAAATCAAGACCTTTAGTCAGATGTTTGCCATTATCTTTTTGCTCTTACATTGGAATTTAATTGGTCAGCTGTTGCTTTATATCGCTTTGTTTTTCACTATCTACTCTGGTTATGATTATTTCAAGGGTAGCGCTCATGTATTCAAAGGGACATTTGGTTCGAAATGAAATCGATTATTGAAGTAAAAAATCTGTCTTTTCGTCACAAAGAAGACCAGGAACATTATGACGTTAATAATGTCTCGTTTCACTTGAAACGGGGAGAATGGCTTTCGATTGTAGGTCATAATGGGAGTGGGAAATCGACAACTATCCGTTTGATTGATGGCTTGCTTGAAGCAGAGTCTGGGGAAATCTGGATAGATGGGCAATTGCTGTCCTCTGAGAACGTTTGGGACTTACGCCGTCAAATTGGTATGGTTTTTCAAAATCCAGATAACCAATTTGTGGGGGCAACTGTTGAAGATGATGTCGCCTTTGGTTTAGAAAATCAGGGACTTCCTCGTGAAGAAATGAAGAAGAGAGTGGCTGATTCTTTGGAGTTGGTAGGGATGCTGGACTTTAAGAAGAGAGAACCAGCTCGTTTATCTGGTGGCCAAAAACAACGTGTGGCCATTGCAGGAGTTGTTGCCCTGAGGCCAGCTATTTTAATTCTAGATGAGGCTACAAGTATGTTGGACCCCGAGGGACGACGAGAACTGATTCAGACAGTTCAAGAGATTCGAAAAGACAACCAGATGACAGTCGTCTCCATTACACATGACTTAGAAGAAGTTGCGATGAGTGACCGTGTCTTGGTCATGAAAAAAGGCCAAGTGGAGTCAACCAGCAGCCCAAGAGAACTTTTTTCTCGGGATGATCTTGACCAGATAGGGTTGGATGAGCCTTTTACTAATCAATTGAGAGAATCTTTGAGAGAGACTGGTTATCAGTTGCCGGATGGCTATTTGACAGAAGGAGAGCTAGAGGACAAGTTATGGGAATTACTCTAGAAAATGTGAGCTTTACCTATCAAGAGGGAACTCCCCTATCTTCATCAGCCTTGACTGATGTTTCTTTGACGATTGAGGATGGTTCCTATACAGCTTTAGTAGGGCACACAGGCAGTGGGAAATCAACGATTTTACAGCTTTTAAATGGCCTATTGGTACCAAGTAAGGGTTCTGTTCGAGTTTTCGATACCGTCATTACCCCTACATCAACCAATAAAGAAATTCGTCAGATTCGAAAGCAAGTTGGTCTAGTGTTTCAATTTGCTGAAAATCAGATTTTCGAAGAGACTGTTTTGAAAGATGTTGCATTTGGACCGCAAAATTTTGGAGTTTCTGAGGAAGAGGCCAAGAAAATTGCGCGTGAAAAGTTAGCCTTGGTAGGCATCGATGAGTCACTCTTTGAGCGCAGTCCTTTTGAACTTTCGGGTGGTCAGATGAGACGTGTGGCTATAGCAGGTATGCTAGCCATGGAGCCAACTGTCTTGGTTTTGGATGAGCCTACAGCTGGACTAGATCCTCTGGGCAGAAAAGAACTGATGACCCTGTTTAAAAAACTTCACCTTGCTGGAATGACAATCGTCCTGGTAACACATTTGATGGATGACGTAGCTGCATATGCTGATCAGGTCTATGTTATGGAAAAGGGGCGTTTGGTCAAAAGTGGTAAACCGAGCGAAGTTTTCCAAGATGTAGCCTCTATGGAAAAGGTGCAGTTAGGTGTGCCTAAAATAACAGCCTTTTGTAAACGTTTGGCAGATAGAGGTGTAGCTTTTAAAAAATTGCCAATCAAGATAGAGGAGTTTAAGGAGTCACTAAATGGATAGTATGATTCTAGGGCGTTATATACCGGGGGATTCCATTATTCATCGCTTGGATCCACGTAGTAAATTGCTTGCCATGATCCTGTTGATTTTGATTGTATTTTGGGCTAATAATCCCCTCACCAATCTCATTTTGTTTATAGCGACAGGTATATTTATCGCTTTGTCAGGCGTTTCCCTCTCATTTTTCGTTCAGGGATTAAAATCCATGTTCTTCTTGATTGCTTTTACGACTCTTTTTCAGCTCTTTTTCATTTCAAGTGGAAATGTCCTATTTGAGTTTTCTTTTATAAGAATAACGGATTATGCTTTGCAACAAGCAGGAATCATTTTCTGTCGTTTTGTGTTGATTATTTTCTTTTCAACCTTGCTAACCTTAACGACCATGCCTTTGAGTCTGGCAGCTGCAGTTGAAGCTCTTTTAGCACCGCTGAAACGCGTGAAAGTTCCCGTTCATGAAATTGGTCTCATGTTATCAATGAGTTTGCGTTTTGTTCCAACCTTGATGGATGACACGACGAGAATTATGAATGCTCAGAAAGCTCGTGGAGTTGACTTTGGCGAAGGTAGCATCGTTCAAAAAGTAAAGGCTATGATTCCAATTTTAATTCCTCTTTTTGCGACGAGCTTAAAGCGTGCAGATTCATTAGCAATAGCCATGGAAGCTCGTGGTTATCAGGGAGGAAAAGGTAGAAGTCAGTATAGACAATTAAGATGGAGTCAAAATGATACACTGGCAATTCTTGTGATTTTGGTACTGGGATGTTTCTTATTTTTCTTAAAATCTTAGCAGGTTTGTAGGATTGATAAGAAGCTCACAGTAGCAGGTTTTTAGTATAAAGGTAGGAATATGAACCGTTTTAAAAAATCAAAATATCTAATCATCGTTTTTGTCACAGTTCTGGCAGTTTCTGTACTATTAGTGACAACCTATTCAAGCGCTATTGTGACGAAACTAGGAGATGGGATTTCCTTAGTAGATAGAATTGTTCAAAAACCATTTCAGTGGTTTGATGCTTTCAAATCGGATTTGGGACATTTGACGCGGACTTACAATGAAAACGAAAGTCTAAAAAAACAGCTCTATCAACTAGAGGTGGAGTCTAATCAATCAGAAAGTTTAAAAAATGAAAATGAACAACTACGTCAGTTGCTGGATATGAAGTCAAAATTGCAGGCAACAAAAACCATTGCAGCAGATGTGATTATGCGGGCTCCAGTATCTTGGAAACAAGAGTTAACAATTGATGTAGGAAGTTCAAAAGGAGCTTCTGAAAATATGTTGGTCATTGCAAACGGTGGCTTGGTTGGTAGTGTTTCAAAGGTGGAAGATCATTCAACAACTGTCAATCTTTTAACCAACGCTGAAAACACGGATAAGATTTCTGTTAAAATCCTGCATGGTTCTACTGAAATATACGGAATCATCGTTGGTTATGACAAGGAATCTGAACTGCTTAAAATTAGCCAATTAAATAGTAATAGTGACATCAGTGCTGGAGACAAGGTGACTACAGGTGGGCTAGGAAACTTTAATGTCAAAGATATTCCTGTTGGAGAGATTGTTGGTACAACGCACAGCAGTGACTATCTAACACGAGAGGTAACTGTAAAGTTAAGTGCTGATATCAAAGATCTTCATGTGGTAGAGTTAGTGGGGAATTAGCAATGAGATTGTTAAAACAAATTGGTATTTTCTTTTTACTCCCTTTTGTTGTGCTAATTGATGCACATATTGGACAATTGGTGGGATCCTTTTTCCCCCACTTTCATTTAGCCAGTCATTTTCTATTTTTATTTCTCTTATTTGAAACAATCGAAGTGTCAGAATATCTCTACCTAGCCTATTGTTTTATAGTGGGTTTGGTTTACGATATCTATTTTTTCCACTTGATTGGAATTGCCACGCTTTTGTTTATCTTGATAGGTGCTTCGCTCCACAAGTTCAATAGCGTGATTTTGACAAATCGTTGGACAAGGATGTTGACCATTATTGTGATCAGTTTTCTGTTTGATATGGGGAGCTATCTTTTGGCTCTTGCCGTGGGACTGACTGTAGATTCCATGCCGATATTCATCGTCTATAGCCTTGTCCCATCAATGATTCTGAACTTCTTATGGATTGTCATTTTTCAATTTATTTTTGAAAAAATTTATCTATAAGAAAGAAATATAAATGTAACAAAGGCGTAATATTTATTATGTCTTTTTTTGGTATACTAGTAATGTCTCAAATAGAAGGAGTATCGACAGAATATGAAGAAAAAAATCTTAGCGTCACTTTTGTTAAGTACAGTATTGGTCTCACAAACAGCAGTATTGACAACTGTTCGTGCAGAAACAACTGATGAAAAAATTGCTGCTCAAGATAATAAAATTAGCAGTTTAACAGCGCAACAACAAGAAGCTCAAAAGCAAGTGGATCAAATCCAAGGTCAAGTTTCAACAATTCAAGCAGAGCAAGCAAGCTTGCAAGCCGAAAACGAAAAATTACAAGCTGAATCTAAAAAACTTGAAGGAGAAATTACAGAGCTTTCTAAAAATATCGTGGCTCGTAATGCTTCTTTAGAAAAACAAGCACGTAGCGCACAGACAAATGGAGCTGCGACTAGCTACATTAATACAATTGTAAACTCAAAATCAATCACAGAAGCCATTTCGCGTGTTGCTGCAATGAGCGAGATTGTATCGGCTAACAACAAAATGTTGGAGCAACAAAAGGCTGATAAAAAAGCAATTTCTGATAAACAAGTAGCCAATAATGAAGCAATTAATACAGTTATTGCGAACCAACAAAAACTGGCTGATGATGCGCAGGCATTGACAACTAAGCAAGCTGAGTTGAAGGTTGCAGAGTTGAATCTTGCTGCTGAGAAAGCTACTGCAGAAGGTGAGAAAGCTAGTTTGCTAGAGCAGAAAGCGGCAGCAGAGGCAGAAGCACGTGCTGCTGCAGAAGCAGAAGCAGCTTACAGAGCACGTCAAACAAGCCAACAGCAATCAGTTGTTGCTTCTGGAAACACAAGTTTCTCAGCTCAAGTACAAGCAACATCAACAACTGACGAGGAGGATTCAAGCTACACTCCGGCACCTGCGCCAGCGCCTGCTAGACAACGTCCAACTTACAGCTCAAATGCTTCAAGTTATCCAACTGGTGAGTGTACTTGGGGAGCTAAAACATTGGCACCTTGGGCTGGAGATTACTGGGGCAACGGAGCTCAGTGGGCAACAAGTGCAGCTGCAGCAGGATTCCGTACAGGTTCAACTCCACAAGTTGGTGCGATTGCATGTTGGAATGATGGTGGTTATGGACACGTAGCGGTTGTTACAGCAGTTTCATCATCAACTCGTATTCAAGTATCAGAATCAAACTACGGTGGAGATCGTACAATCGGAAACAAACGTGGATGGTTCAACCCAACTACAACTTCTGAAGGTTACGTAACATATATCTATCCAAACTAATGTATAAAACGAAGAGACTCAATCGAGTCTCTTTTAATGTTTTTATCCGAAAGTCCTACTAAAATTCTACTAAATAGCTTGAAAATACTGTTGAAATATGATAAAATAAAACCTGTCGTGTAAACGATAATACTCATTCTTGATGAATTGTGAAACTGTTGCCCTTGGGTCGTTTTGCAAGTTGAAATCGAGAAGAGGAAAAAACAAAAAGGAGAAATACTCATGGCAGTAATTTCAATGAAACAACTTCTTGAGGCTGGTGTACACTTTGGTCACCAAACTCGTCGCTGGAACCCTAAGATGGCTAAGTACATCTTCACTGAGCGTAACGGAATCCACGTTATCGACTTGCAACAAACTGTAAAGTACGCTGACCAAGCATACGACTTTATGCGTGATGCGGCAGCTAACGATGCAGTTGTATTGTTTGTTGGTACTAAAAAACAAGCTGCTGACGCTGTTAAAGAAGAAGCAGAACGTTCAGGTCAATACTACATCAACCACCGTTGGTTGGGTGGAACTCTTACTAACTGGGGAACTATCCAAAAACGTATTGCTCGTTTGAAAGAAATCAAACGTATGGAAGAAGAAGGAATCTTCGACGTTCTTCCTAAGAAAGAAGTTGCACTTCTTAACAAGCAACGTGCACGTCTTGAAAAATTCTTGGGTGGTATCGAAGACATGCCTCGTATCCCAGATGTAATGTATGTAGTTGACCCACATAAAGAGCAAATCGCTGTTAAAGAAGCTAAAAAATTGGGAATCCCAGTTGTAGCGATGGTTGACACAAACACTGATCCAGACGATATCGATGTAATCATCCCAGCTAACGATGACGCTATCCGCGCTGTTAAATTGATCACAGCTAAATTGGCTGATGCTATCATCGAAGGACGCCAAGGAGAAGATGCAGCAGCAGTTGAAGCAGAATTTGCAGCTTCAGAAGCTCAAGCAGACTCAATCGAAGAAATCGTTGAAGTTGTAGAAGGCGATAACGCTTAATTCATATAAATAGTAATTACCTAGGAGGGCGGGGCGTAGCCCGGCTCTCCTATTTTTAAAAAATATAGGAGAATCAAAATGGCAGAAATTACAGCTAAACTTGTAAAAGAGTTGCGTGAAAAATCTGGTGCCGGTGTTATGGACGCTAAAAAAGCGCTTGTAGAAACAGACGGCGATATCGAAAAAGCGATTGAATTGCTTCGTGAAAAAGGTATGGCGAAAGCAGCTAAGAAAGCTGACCGCGTTGCTGCAGAAGGTTTGACTGGTGTATTTGTTAACGGTAACGTTGCAGCAGTAGTTGAAGTAAATGCTGAAACTGACTTCGTTGCGAAAAATGCTCAATTCGTTGACTTGGTAAATGCAACAGCTAAAGTAATTGCTGAAGGTAAACCAGCTAATAACGAAGAAGCACTTGCTTTGACAATGCCTTCAGGTGAAACTCTTGAAGCAGCCTATGTATCTGCAACAGCTACAATCGGTGAAAAAATCTCATTCCGTCGTTTTGCTTTGCTTGAAAAAACAGATGCACAACACTTTGGAGCATACCAACACAATGGTGGCCGTATCGGTGTCATCTCTGTTATTGAAGGTGGAGACGAAGCACTTGCTAAACAAATCTCAATGCACATTGCTGCGATGAAACCAACAGTTCTTTCTTACAAAGAATTGGATGAGCAATTCGTTAAAGATGAGTTGGCACAATTGAACCACGTGATTGACCAAGATAATGATAGCCGTGCAATGGTTGGTAAACCAGCTCTTCCACACTTGAAATATGGATCAAAAGCTCAATTGACTGATGAAGTGATTGCTCAAGCTGAAGAAGACATCAAAGCTGAGTTGGCTGCAGAAGGCAAACCAGAAAAAATCTGGGACAAAATCATTCCAGGTAAAATGGACCGCTTCATGCTTGACAACACCAAAGTTGACCAAGCATACACACTTCTTGCCCAAGTCTACATCATGGACGATAGCAAGACAGTTGAAGCTTACCTTGAATCAGTAAATGCTTCAGTAGTTGAGTTCGCTCGCTTTGAAGTTGGTGAAGGTATTGAGAAAGCTGCAAATGACTTCGAAGCAGAAGTTGCAGCTACAATGGCAGCAGCCTTGAATAACTAATGATAAAAGAGGAAGCAATTTGCTTCCTTTTTCTTATGTGACTATTAGTCCGTCTCGCTCCGTTAGGTGCGAGACAAATAAACCACCCGCTATGCGGGTGCGCATCGAAGGTTATACCAAAAAAACTCCAAACGCGATACAATAAAGGTGTTCAAGCCAATTGTAAAGCGAAAGGAGAAAAATATGGCACAAAAGGCACATAGTTTATCACACACAAAGTGGATGTGTAAATATCACATTGTGTTCACCCCTAAGTATAGACGAAAAGTGATCTATAATCAATATCGAAGTAGTTTAGGCGAAATATTTCATCGTTTGTGCAGCTATAAAGGTGTTGAAATTATCGAAGGTCACTTGATGCCTGATCATGTACATATGTTAGTAAGTATTTCACCGAGGATAAGTGTTTCAAGTTTCATGGGATATTTAAAAGGTAAAAGTGCACTCATGATGTTTGACAAACACGCCAACCTCAAGTACAAGTTTGGAAATCGACATTTCTGGGCAGAAGGTTATTATGTGAGTACAGTGGGACTTAATGAAGCCACAATTAAGAAATATATTCAAGAGCAGGAAAAGCATGATATAGCACTAGATAAATTAAGTGTAAAAGAATATGAGGATCCCTTTAGGGATAGTGGTAAGTAATGCGAACACCTCTTTGAGAGGTTTGTGAAGAGTCAAGAGCAATGAGGCTTGAACAACGTGAAAGCCAGCGTCTTTAGGCGCTGGCTGGTAATTTGGGCTTATAGCCCTGGTGCAAACCACCCGTTAGACGGGTGGTTATGATTTTGCTGTAGGGAACTTAGATTTTTCTTTAAATTGAACAAAGAAAAAGCCCTATAATAAGGGCTAAGTGCATTTAGGAGACTACACTTCAAATTCATAGAGTGCTGTAGACAAATAACGTTCGCCGTTATCTGGTGCTAAAGCAAGGACTTTCTTACCTGTACCTAATTTCTTGGCAACCTCAATTGCCCCGTAAATCGCTGCAGCTGAAGAAATCCCAACAAGGAAGCCTTCTTTTCCACCAATTTCACGGCCAAGTGTGAGTGCATCATCTGATGTTACACGGACGATACCATCATAGGCTTTTGTATCAAGTGTATCAGGAATAAATCCAGCTGAGATACCTTGAATTTTGTGAGGTCCTGGTTTTTCACCAGACAAGATAGCTGACTCGTCTGCCTCAACTGCATAAACTTGAATGTCTGAATTTGCTGCTTTAAGAGCGTGAGAAACACCTGAAATCGTTCCACCAGTACCAACACCACCCACAAAAGCATCTAGTCCATCAGAACCGAAAGCAGCCAGTATTTCAGCTCCTGTTGTTCTTTCGTGTACTTCAGGATTAGCTGGATTGTTAAATTGGAGTGGAAGGAAGCCGTCACGTTCAGCTGCGATCTCCTGAGCCTTGGCAATTGCGCCTTTCATTCCTTCGCTACCAGGAGTAAGGACGAGTTCAGCACCATAGGCTTGGATAATCTTACGTCGTTCCACACTCATCGTTTCGGGCATGACGATAACAACTTTATATCCCTTAGCAGCACCTACCCAAGAAAGTCCGATACCAGTATTTCCACTCGTTGCCTCAACAATGGTAGCACCTGGTTTTAGAATACCATCTTGTTCCGCTTTTTCAATCATGCTAAGGGCAATACGGTCTTTTACTGACGATCCAGGGTTAAAAGCTTCAAGTTTTACATAAACATCTGCAGCACCCTCTGGAACAATGCTGTTAAGTTTAATAATCGGTGTTTGTCCGATTAGTTCAGTGATATTGTTATAAATAGCCATAGATATACCTCTTTGTATAAGATGATACTAGTATAACGCGCTCAAGGCTATTTGTAAAATATAGAAATCCTATCAAAGCGATAGGATTTTTTTATATCAAAGGTCTGAGCTGTAAATCTGCGAATAAATTTAGTAGGTGCTATCTATATTTTTGTTTACAATAAGTTTACAGGAACTTCAACTTCTCGTAAACCTTGATCTGTTAAAGCAACCTTTCCATTAAAAAACTCCACAAGAGCAGCCTTGATATTTTCTTTCTCTTCCTTGTCAACATAAATTATCGTATCGACTTGATCTGTAAAGTTTGTATCCAGCTCCATGAGATCATGTTCTTTAAGGAAGTTACTGTACTCTTGGTATTGAGCGTAAGACATTTGAATGTCTATACCAGCTTGCTCTTTGATTTCAATAATGCCAATCTCTTTGACAGCCAAGGCCACACTACCTGCATAAGCACGAATTAAACCACCAGCACCTAGCTTAATTCCCCCGAAGTAGCGAGTAACCACTACGCAGACATTGGTAAGATTGTGATTTTCTAAGACACCGAGCATAGGGACTCCAGCAGTACCACTAGGCTCACCATCATCACTCGTGCGCTTAATCTCACTGCGTTCCCCTACAATAAAAGCCGAGCAGTTATGGGTAGCTTTGTAGTGTTCTTTTTTGATGGCCGTGATGAAATTACGAGCCTCTTCTTCACTATAGACACGCTTTGCATGACAGATAAAGCGAGATTTTTTGATTTCTTCGTGGACCTGCCCATCCTCTTTAATTGTTCTAAATTCCATGATTTTATTGTACTAAAAAAATACAAAAAGAGCTAGATATTTACGAATAAAGAAGTATGAAAGTAGATCCAAATTACCTCGGTCGCTTGTTTACTGAGAGAGAATTAACTAAAGAAGAACGTCAAATGGCCGTGAAACTACCAGCAATGAGAAAAGAGAAGGGAAAACTTTTCTGTCAACGGTGTAATAGTAGCATTCTAGAAGAATGGTATTTGCCCATTGGTGCTTACTATTGTAGGGAGTGTTTATTGATGAAGCGAGTCAGGAGTGATCAAGCTTTATACTATTTTACGCAGGAAGATTTTCCTAAGCAAGATGTTCTCAAATGGCGTGGTCAGTTAACACCTTTTCAGGAAAAAGTGTCAGAGGGACTTCTTCAAGCGGTAGACAAGCAAGAGCCAACCTTGGTTCATGCTGTGACAGGTGCTGGAAAGACAGAGATGATCTATCAAGTTGTAGCTAAAGTGATTGATGATGGTGGTGCAGTTTGTTTGGCCAGTCCTCGAATTGATGTATGTTTGGAACTGTATAAGCGACTGCAGAATGACTTTGCTTGCGATATAGCGCTACTCCATGGCGAATCAGAGCCCTATTTTCGAACTCCCTTAGTAGTTGCAACAACTCATCAGTTATTAAAATTTTATCATGCTTTTGATTTGTTGATAGTGGATGAGGTAGATGCCTTTCCTTATGTTGACAACTCTATGCTTTACTATGCTGTAAAGAATAGTGTAAAGGAGGATGGATTAAGGATATTCCTTACAGCAACTTCTACAGATGAGTTAGATAGGAAGGTTCGCACAGGAGAATTAAAACGATTAAGCTTGCCGAGACGGTTTCATGGAAATCCTTTGATTATTCCTAAACCAGTCTGGTTATCGGATTTTAATCGTTATTTAGATAAGAGTCAGTTGTCACCTAAGTTAAAGAGCTCCATTGAGAAGCAGAGAAGAACAGGTTATCCCTTGTTAATCTTTGCATCAGAAATTAAAAAAGGCGAGAAACTAAAAGAAATATTGCAGGAACAGTTTCCAAATGAAAATATCGGCTTTGTTTCCTCTGTCACAGAAAATCGATTAGAGCAGGTGCAAGCTTTTCGAGATGGAGAGTTGACGATACTGATCAGTACGACAATTTTAGAGCGTGGAGTTACCTTCCCTTGTGTGGATGTTTTCGTAGTAGAAGCTAATCATCGTCTCTTTACCAAGTCTAGCTTGATTCAGATTGGTGGGCGAGTTGGGCGTAGTATGGACAGACCAACTGGTAAGTTGCTCTTCTTTCATGATGGATTAAATACTTCCATCAAAAAGGCAATCAAGGAAATCAAGCAGATGAACAAGGAGGCGGGATTATGAATTGTTTATTATGTGGCCAGTCAACAAAGAGTGACTTGACATTTAGTCACCTCTTACTGTTTAAGAATGAGCACAACTATCTTTGCTCAGCTTGTGATTCTACTTTTGAGAAGATTGGTGAAGACCATTGTCCAAACTGCATGAAAAGAGGGTTGTCAACAACGTGTCAAGATTGTAAACTTTGGTGTGAAGATGGGATTCAAGTTGATCATAAAGCAATCTTCACCTATAATCAAGCTATGAAAGACTTCTTTAGTCGATATAAGTTTGATGGGGATTTTCTGCTTAGAAAGGTTTTTACTCCTGTACTTGCAGATGAGTTGAAAAAGTATAGAGACTATGAATTTGTGGTAATTCCCCTAAGTCCTGAAAGATTGCTTGAGAGAGGATTTAATCAGGTTGAAGGTTTGGTTGAGGCAGCAGGATTTTCCTTTCAAGATTTACTAGGGAAAAGAGAAGAGAAGGCTAGTTCTTCTAAGAATCGCTCAGAACGATTAGCTACTGAAATTCCTTTTTATATTAAAACAGAGGCCCCTCTTCCTAAGAAGATTTTGGTTATTGATGACATCTATACGACAGGGGCGACTATCAATCGTGTGAAGCGACTTTTTGAAGAGGCAGGTGTTTTGGAAGTCAAAACTTTTTCTCTTGTAAGATAAGGAAAAAATTTGCAAAATGAAAATGAAAGCGTTATAATATAGTTAGAAAAATAAAAATGTTTAGAAAGAAGGTACTTATATGATTAAATATAGTATCCGTGGTGAAAACCTAGAAGTAACAGAAGCAATTCGCAATTATGTAGTTTCTAAACTCGAAAAGATCGAAAAATATTTTCAACCTGAACAAGAGTTGGATGCACGTGTCAACTTGAAAGTTTACCGTGAAAAAACAGCAAAAGTTGAAGTAACAATTCCACTTGGGTCAATTACTCTTCGTGCAGAAGATATTTCTCAAGATATGTATGGTTCTATCGATCTTGTAACAGATAAAATTGAACGCCAGATTCGAAAAAATAAAACAAAAATCGAACGCAAGAATAAAAATAAGGTTGCAACAAGCCAACTCTTTACAGATGCTTTAGTTGAAGATGCAAATGTTGTGCAGCCAAAAGTGGTTCGTTCAAAACAAATTGATTTAAAACCAATGGATTTGGAAGAAGCTCTTCTTCAAATGGACTTGTTGGGACATGATTTCTTTATCTATGTAGACGTAGAAGATCAAACAACAAATGTTTTGTATCGCCGTGAGGATGGTGAAGTTGGTTTGCTAGAAGTTAAGGAATCATAAAATCTTGACAACTATGTAAAAGTGGTTTACACAATTGTAAACCACTTTTGTATTGCATCATTATAAGAGGCATAAATGGAGGTAGTTATGAAAGACGTGGTGATTGTTTCGGCAGTGCGGACTCCTATAGGCTCCTTTGGAGGAAGCTTGAAGAATGTTTCAGCTGTTGATTTGGGATCTTTGGTAATTAAGAGTGCTTTGGAAAAAGCGAATATTAAACCAGAGCAAGTAGACGAAGTGATTATGGGGAATGTCCTAGGCGCAGGTTTAGGCCAAAATGTGGCTCGCCAAATGAGTATTCATGCGGGACTTCCTGAATTTACACCAGCCTTTACTATTAATAAGGTTTGTGGTTCTGGTTTGAAGGCAGTTCAGTTAGCTGCTCAAGCGATTCAGTGTGGCGATGCAGATATTGTCGTAGCTGGTGGTGCAGAAAACATGAGTCAGGCTCCATATGTTTTGCCAAACTTCCGTTGGGGCGGCCGTATGGGCGATTCGAAAGTTGTAGATACCATGATTAAGGACGGTTTGTCTGATGCTTTTAACGAATACCATATGGGGATTACAGCTGAGAATGTGGCTGAAGAATATGGTATTAGCCGGGATGAACAAGATGCTCTTGCTTTGGAATCACAAAAACGAGCAGTGGCGGCTATAGAATCTGGACGCTTTAAGAAAGAGATTGTTCCAGTGGTCATTCCTCAACGCAAAGGTGATCCTATTGTCTTTGATACAGATGAATTTCCTAGAAAAGATGCCAGCTTGGAGAGCTTGTCTAAGCTAGGTCCTGTTTTCAAAAAAGACGGTTCTGTTACAGCGGGAAATGCCTCAGGCATCAATGATGGGGCGTCAGCAGTCCTAATCATGAGTGCTGAAAAAGCTGAAGAATTAGGATTGCCAGTGATTGTCCGCATTCGTTCGTATGCAAGTGCAGGTTTGGATCCTAAGATGATGGGATGTGGGCCGATTTATGCAACTCGCAAGGCTCTTGAAAAAGGTAATTTGACAGTTGATGATCTCGACTTGATCGAGTCAAATGAAGCTTTTGCTGCCCAGACTTGTGCAGTCGGTAAAACTCTAGGCTTCAACACAGATATTGTCAATGTCAATGGTGGCGCGATTGCTCTCGGTCACCCAATTGGAGCTTCAGGCTGTCGTATCTTAGTGACTCTGGTACATGAGATGATGAAACGTGATGCTAAAACTGGGTTAGCAACTCTCTGTATCGGAGGGGGAATGGGAACAGCTCTTATCGTGGAACGTTAGATGATAGTAATCTGAACACGTGGGTAGGAGGGTGATGAATCCCTCCTACTTTTGTGTCTGAGAATTAGAAGAGATCAATCATGAAAGAAAGGCTTACCTCTTTTTAAAGGTCGCTTTTTAAGGCTTTTTGTGATATAATAATGCGCAAGAGGTTTAGAATGAAAAAAAATAATTTAACCCCGATTTCTGCGGTTCTACTAGGGATTGCAACTTTCGGAACCTTAACAATGCTGATTATTTTTTCACAAAATAATGTTGTAACAATCAGTGCCTTGTTTTTATTTGTACTTCTTTATCTGCTTTTATTCATCTGGCAAAAAAAACGGTATGAAAAGAGCGAAATTGAACAAATCCAATACGTAAACCATCAAGCGGAAGATAGCTTGAACACGCTGCTCGATCAAATGCCAGTTGGTGTTCTGAAGTTAGATTTATCCAGTGGCGAAGTCGAATGGTTTAATCCTTATGCTGAGTTGATTTTGACGACTGAAGAAGGCGAAATTGATGTTGACTTGATTCAAACCATTATCAAAGCTTCTGTTGGGAATCCTGGTTCGTATGCTACTTTAGGCGAAACACGCTATGCTGTTCATATGGACAAGGCTTCGGGTGTTTTGTATTTCTTTGATGTTTCTGGGGAGTACGAAGCAACTGTCGAATTGGTAACCAGTCGACCAGTGATTGGGGTTATCTCGGTAGACAACTACGATGATCTAGAAGATGCAACCTCCGACTCCGATATTAGTCATATCAATAGTTTTGTGGCAAATTTTGTTTCAGAATTTGCTAGTAAGTATGCTATGTTTTCTCGGCGTGTGGGTATGGACCGCTTTTATTTATTTACTGATTACACAGTTCTTGAGGGTTTGATGAATGATAAATTCTCTGTGATTGATGCCTTTCGTGAGGAGGCAAAACAGAGACAGTTGCCATTGACCTTGAGCATGGGCTTTTCTTATGGTGATGGAAATCATGATGAGATAGGGAAAGTCGCTCTAAGGAACTTAAACCTAGCTGAGGTTCGTGGTGGGGACCAGGTGGTTGTCAAGGAAAATGATGAAACCAAGAACCCAGTCTACTTTGGTGGTGGTTCCGCAGCCTCTGTTAAGAGAACAAGAACACGTACCAGAGCCATGATGACAGCTATTTCAGATAAAATTAGAAGTGTAGACCAAGTCTTTGTAGTCGGGCACAAGAATCTGGATATGGATGCCTTGGGGTCTGCGGTCGGTATGCAGCTGTTTGCGAGCAATATTACTGAAAATAGCTATGCGGTCTACGATGCAGATCAAATGTCACCAGATATCGAGCGTGCGGTCAACTTTTTGGAAAAAGAGGGTGTCACTAAGCTCTTGCCTCTGGCTGATGCGATGAGATTGGTCACCAAGCGCTCTTTGTTGATTTTAGTGGATCATTCCAAGACGGCTTTGACTTTGTCAAAAGATTTTTATGATTTGTTCACTCAAACTATTGTTATTGACCATCATAGACGTGATCAGGATTTCCCTGAGAATGCAGTCATCACCTATATCGAAAGTGGAGCAAGTAGTGCGAGTGAGTTGGTCACAGAGTTGATTCAGTTCCAAAATTCTAAGAAAAATCGTTTGAGTCGTATGCAGGCTAGTGTACTGATGGCTGGTATGATGCTGGATACCAAAAACTTTACGTCACGAGTAACGAGTAGAACCTTTGATGTAGCTAGCTACCTCAGAACACGGGGAAGTGACAGTATTGCTATCCAGGAGATTGCTGCGACAGATTTTGAAGAATATCGTGAGGTAAATGAACTCATTTTACAAGGACGTAAATTGGGTTCAGATGTCTTAATTGCCCAAGCTGAGGACTCAACTACTTATGATACGGTTGTCATCAGTAAGGCTGCCGATGCTATGTTGGCTATGTCTGGTATTGAGGCTAGTTTCGTTCTAGCAAAAAATACACAAGGATTTATCTCAATCTCAGCTCGAAGTCGCAGTAAAATCAATGTCCAACGCATTATGGAAGAGTTGGGCGGTGGTGGTCACTTTAACCTAGCTGCTGCGCAGATTAAGGATATGAGTCTATCAGAAGTTGGAGAAAAATTGACTCAACTTATTTTAGATGAATTAAAAGAAAAGGAGAAAGAAGAATGAAAGTAATCTTTTTAGCAGATGTCAAAGGAAAAGGGAAAAAAGGCGAAATCAAGGAAGTGCCAACTGGCTACGCCCAAAACTTCCTGATTAAAAAGAATTTGGCTAAGGAAGCGACTGCTCAGGCAATCGGTGAATTGCGTGGAAAACAAAAATCAGAAGAAAAGGCTCATGCAGAGATGTTAGCAGAGGCAAGAGCCATCAAAGCCAAGCTTGAAGCAGAAGAGACTGTCGTAGAGTTTGTTGAAAAAGTTGGACCAGATGGCCGTACCTTTGGATCCATCACCAACAAGAAAATTGCAGAAGAATTGCAAAAGCAGTTTGGTATCAATATTGACAAGCGTCACATTCAAGTAAAAGCACCAATTCGAGCAGTAGGTTTGATTGATGTACCAGTAAAAATCTACCAAGATGTAACAAGCGTCATCAATCTTCGTGTAAAAGAAGGTTAAGTTTACAACTTCTTGACAAGATTATAAAAGGAAGGAAAGTCGGATGGCAGAAGTAGAGGAACTGCGAGTTCAACCTCAGGATATTTTGGCCGAACAATCTGTTCTGGGGGCTATTTTTATAGATGAGAGCAAGCTCGTTTTTGTCCGAGAATACATTGATTCTCGAGACTTCTTTAAGTATGCTCATCGGTTGATTTTCCAAGCGATGGTAGATTTGTCGGATCGTGGAGAGGCGATTGATGCGACGACAGTTCGAACGATTTTGGATAGCCAAGGGGATCTCCAAAATATTGGTGGCTTGTCCTATCTTGTTGAAATTGTCAACTCTGTACCAACTTCAGCTAATGCGGAGTATTATGCTAAAATCGTAGCCGAAAAGGCTATGCTACGTCGCTTGATTTCCAAGTTGACAGACTCTGTCAACCAAGCCTATGAGGCTTCTAAGCCTGTAGATGAAATCATTGCTCAAGCTGAAAAGGGACTCATTGATGTTAGCGAAAATGCCAATCGTAGTGGTTTCAAGAACATCCGTGATATTCTAAATATCAACTTTGGGAACCTAGAAGTTCGGTCACAACAAACAACGGATATCACTGGTATTGCAACGGGCTACCGTGATTTGGATCATATGACGACAGGTCTCCATGAGGAAGAGCTGATTATCCTAGCGGCGCGACCAGCGGTTGGTAAGACAGCCTTTGCCTTGAACATTGCTCAGAACATCGGGACTAAGTTGGACAAGACTGTAGCTATCTTTTCACTGGAAATGGGTGCGGAAAGTCTAGTAGATCGTATGTTGGCGGCCGAAGGCTTGGTGGAGTCCCATTCTATCCGTACGGGTCAATTGACTGATGAGGAATGGCAAAAATATACCATTGCTCAAGGGAACCTAGCCAACGCGAGTATCTATATCGATGATACGCCAGGGATTCGAATCACGGAAATTCGTTCGCGCTCACGCAAACTAGCTCAAGAAACAGGTAATCTAGGCTTGATTTTGATCGACTACCTACAGCTTATTACAGGGACTGGTCGTGAGAACCGCCAACAAGAAGTCTCTGAAATTTCTCGTCAGTTGAAAATTCTAGCCAAGGAATTGAAAGTTCCAGTCATTGCTCTCAGTCAGTTATCTCGTGGAGTGGAACAGCGTCAGGATAAGAGACCAGTTTTGTCTGATATTCGTGAATCGGGTTCTATCGAGCAGGATGCGGATATCGTAGCCTTTTTATACCGTGACGACTACTATGATCGTGCGGGTGAAGAAGAGGAAGGAATTCCAAATAACAAGGTAGAGGTTATCATCGAGAAAAACCGTAGCGGAGCTCGTGGAACGGTGGAATTGATTTTCCAAAAAGAATACAATAAATTTTCAAGTATCTCAAAGAGGGAGGCATAAGATGTCAGATGCATTTACAGATGTAGCCAAGATGAAAAAAATCAAAGAAGAAATCAAGGCGCATGAGGGACAAGTCGTTGAAATGACTTTAGAGAATGGCCGTAAGCGCCAAAAAAATAGATTGGGTAAGCTAATTGAGGTTTATCCGTCCCTATTTATCGTTGAATTTGGGGATGTTGAGGGGGACAAACAGGCCAATGTCTATGTTGAATCCTTCACCTACTCAGATATCTTGACAGAGAAAAATTTGATTCGCTATCTAGACCAAGAATCCTAAAATGAAGTGGGCTTTGCTCACTTTTTTCTTTTTTTCCCGAATAGTATAAAGGAGGGCAACCTCGGAAATTTATATTATTAAGGAGAATGAATGACGTTTTTAAAATCAGGAGTTAAGAAGAGTAGATATACGCAGTTGGGTGTAGGATTGGCTACATTGTTGGTTACGAGTACCTTTTTGTTTGGTGGAGAATCGGTTCAGGCTGACAGTGTAGCGCGTGGCGATGACTATCCGCTTCACTATAAAAATGGTAGTGTGGAAATCGACCAGTGGCGGATGTATTCTCGCCAGTGTACCTCTTTTGCAGCCTTTCGTTTGAGTAGTGTGAATGGCTTTGAGATCCCGCCTGCTTATGGAAATGCAAATGAATGGGGGCACCGCGCAAGGCGAGAAGGCTACCGTGTGGATACTAAGCCAGAAGTTGGAGCTATTGCATGGTCGACAGAAGGTTACTACGGGCATGTGGCCTGGGTATCAAATGTATCAGGGGATACGATTGAGATCGAAGAGTATAACTATGGAGTTAGGGAGAAATACAATCGTCGCAGCGTAAAAGCTAGCTCTATGACAGGCTTTATCCATTTTAAGGACTTGGTAGGGAATGGTGGTAGAACTGGAAATCCTATTAGGTCAGGGCTGGCATCTAGTGGGACTCATACGTTTACTCAAAAGTCTGCCATTCGAAACCAGCCGTCAAGTACAGCGCAAGTTATCGACTACTACTATCCTGGTGAAAATGTTAGCTACGATCAAATCGTAGAAAAGGACGGTTATAAGTGGCTCAGCTACCTATCCTATAGTGGAATGAGGAGATACGTCCAGTATATGGAAACAGAATCGGTGGAGAATGGTTGGAAGAAGCAAAATGGTATTTGGAATTACCGTGAGAACGGGAAACTCGTAACTGGTTGGAAGAAAATAAATGGCAGTTGGTATCACTTTAAAGACAATGGGGTCATGTCAACAGGTTGGGTAAAAGATAGTTCGCATTGGTACTATCTAAAGACATCAGGAGAGATGCAGACAGGATGGCTCAAGGAAAATGGAACATGGTATTATTTGGAGAGTTCAGGGGCTATGAAGTCTAGCCAGTGGTTCCAAGTAGGAGGAAAGTATTACTACGTTAATGCTTCAGGGGCTTTAGCAGTGAATACCACTGTGGATGGCTATCAAGTAGATAGTAACGGAGCTAGAATCTAGAAAGAATATAAAAAAGAGGACTTCATTACCATTTGCCTATTCTTTCCGATGGTATTTTTCCCTGCTTTCCTTTATAATGGGTGTATGGACAAGAAAAAATTATTATTAATTGATGGATCTTCAGTTGCTTTTCGAGCTTTTTTTGCGCTCTATCAGCAGTTGGATCGTTTTAAAAATGCTAATGGCCTTCATACCAATGCAATCTATGGCTTTCAACTCATGTTGAATCATGTCTTGGAGCGGGTTGAGCCCAGTCATGTTTTGGTAGCCTTTGATGCAGGTAAGACGACTTTCCGTACAGAGATGTATGCAGACTACAAGGGTGGCCGTGCTAAAACTCCAGATGAGTTTCGTGAGCAATTTCCCTTCATTCGTGAGTTGTTAGACCATCTTGGGATTCGCCATTATGAGTTGGCCCAGTATGAAGCGGATGATATCATCGGGACCCTAGGTCGCTTGGCTGAGAAGGATTCTTTTGATGTGACAATCGTTAGCGGAGATAAGGATTTGATCCAGTTGACGGACGAGCACACGGTGGTCGAGATTTCCAAAAAAGGTGTGGCTGAGTTTGAGGCCTTTACGCCAGACTATCTCATGGAAAAGATGGGCCTCACGCCAGCTCAGTTCATTGATCTTAAGGCCCTCATGGGGGATAAGTCTGATAATATCCCTGGTGTCACGAAAATCGGTGAAAAGACGGGTATCAAGCTCTTGCTGGAGCATGGTTCGCTTGAGGGTATTTATGAAAATATTGATGGGATGAAGGCTTCTAAGATGAAGGAAAATCTCATCAATGACAAGGAACAAGCTTTTCTGTCTAAAACCTTGGCGACCATTGAAACTCAGGCACCAATTGAGATTGGCCTGGAAGACTTGGCATATAATGGCCCAGATGTGGAAAATCTCGGGAAATTCTACGATGAGATGGGCTTCAAACAGCTCAAGCAAGCTTTAAATGTGTCATCAACGGATGCGCCTGAAAGTTTGGATTTCGCCATCGTTGACCAAGTCAGTCAAGACATGCTGAGCGCAGACTCTATCTTCCACTTTGAACTCTTTGGTGAGAATTACCATACAGATGACTTAGTTGGTTTTGCCTGGTCCTGTGGGGATAAACTTTACGCTACAGATAAACTTGAGCTCTTGCAGGAGCCGATTCTCAAGGAATTTTTAGAAAAAACATCTCTGAAAGTGTATGACTTTAAGAAAGCGAAGGTTCTTTTAAATCGTTTTGGTTTGAACCTGCAGGCACCTGCTTTTGACAGTCGCTTGGCCAAATACTTACTCTCTACTGTCGAGAACAATGAAATCTCAACCATTGCGAATCTCTATGGTCAGACTTATCTGGCTGATGATGAGACTTTCTACGGTAAGGGTGTCAAGAAAGCTATCCCTGAGAGAGAGAAATTCTTGGAGCACTTGGCTCGCAAGGTTGCTGTATTGGTTGAGACTGAGCCGGTTTTGCTTGAAAAACTCAGTGAACATGGGCAGTTAGATCTCCTCTATGACATGGAGCAACCTTTGGCTTTTGTCCTTGCCAAGATGGAAATTGCTGGTATCAAGGTCAAAAAAGAAACCCTGCTTGAGATGCAGGTTGAAAATGAGGTCGTCATTGAGCAGCTCACTCAAGAAATCTATGAGTTGGCTGGTGAGGAGTTTAATATCAACTCGCCTAAGCAGTTGGGCGTCCTCCTTTTTGAAAAGTTGGGTCTTCCTCTGGAATATACTAAGAAAACCAAGACAGGTTACTCGACAGCCGTGGATGTGCTAGAGCGGCTGGCTCCTATTGCTCCGATTGTTAAGAAAATCCTCGACTACCGTCAGATTGCTAAGATTCAATCTACCTATGTGATTGGCTTGCAGGATTGGATTTTGGATGATGGCAAGATTCACACGCGCTATGTGCAGGATTTGACCCAGACCGGACGTTTGTCTAGTGTAGATCCAAACTTGCAAAATATCCCTGTTCGTTTGGAACAAGGCCGTCTCATTCGTAAGGCTTTTGTACCTGAGTGGGAGGATAGCGTGCTGCTCAGCTCGGACTATTCGCAGATTGAATTGCGCGTTTTGGCACATATCTCTAAAGATGAGCACTTGATTAAGGCCTTTCAAGAGGGAGCAGATATCCATACCTCGACGGCCATGCGTGTCTTTGGAATTGAACGCCCTGAGGATGTGACTCCAAACGACCGTCGTAATGCCAAGGCGGTAAATTTTGGAGTGGTTTACGGGATTTCAGACTTTGGCTTGTCTAATAATCTGGGCATCAGCCGTAAGGAAGCAAAAGCCTACATTGATACTTACTTTGAACGCTTCCCAGGTATTAAAAACTACATGGATGAGGTGGTGCGTGAAGCGCGTGATAAGGG
Organism: Streptococcus sp. KHUD_018; assembly: GCF_054861215.1. The sequence goes on along the minus strand of NZ_CM142176.1, from coordinate 2,052,337 downwards.
CTATGTAGAGACCCTCTTCAAGCGTCGTCGTGAGTTACCAGATATTAATTCACGCAACTTCAACATTCGTGGTTTTGCAGAGCGTACAGCCATTAACTCTCCTATTCAGGGTTCAGCAGCAGATATCCTCAAGATTGCTATGATCCAGCTAGACAAAGCTCTAGTTGAAGGTGGTTATCAGACCAAGATGCTGTTGCAAGTGCATGATGAAATCGTCCTCGAGGTTCCGAAATCAGAACTAGCAGCCGTCAAAGCGCTGGTGAAACAAACCATGGAAGAAGCCATCCAGCTCAGTGTTCCCCTCATCGCTGATGAGAATGAAGGAGCAACCTGGTACGAGGCTAAATAAGAAAGATATGATAGAGTTTGAAGTACTTGCCTTCAAACTCTTTTTCATAGTTTTCTGTAAGCAGTTTCCTTGACTTTTCCTTGTATTTGCGTTACTATATGTCCATATAAGATATGGGAGTCTGTGTACAGTCTGAGAGGAAGTGTTAAACTTCGACCGCACCTGATCTGGGTAATGCCAGCGTAGGGAAGGATACTTAGCCGAATTCTGCACCTTTTCCATATATGGCAAAGGTTTTTCTTTTTGTCAAAAAGAAAAACTGAGAAGAGGAGGTTTTTATGAAAGCAAGCATTGCCTTGCAAGTCTTGCCCCTATCACAGGGGATTAATCGAATTGCTGTTATCAATCAAGTGATTGCTTATCTGCAAACTCAATTCGTGACCATGGTGGTGACACCATTTGAAACGGTCTTGGAAGGGGAGTTTGATGAGCTCATGCGTATTCTCAAAGAAGCGCTAGAAGTGGCAGGGCAGGAGGCAGATAATGTCTTTGCCAATGTCAAAATAAATGTAGGAGAGATTTTAAGCATCGATGAGAAACTTGAAAAGTATACTGAGACGACACATTAGTCTTTTGGGCTTTATAGGAGTCTTGTCGGTCTGGCAGTTAGCAGGAATATTCAAACTTTTACCCAAGTTTATCCTGCCAACTCCCTTTGAAATTCTCCAGGCCTTTGTTCGTGACAGAGAATTTCTCTGGCACCATAGCTGGGCGACCTTGAGAGTGGCTTTACTCGGACTAGTCTTAGGAGTCTTGATTGCCTGTCTCATGGCGGTGCTTATGGACAGTCTGACTTGGCTCAATGATTTGATTTACCCTATGATGGTGGTTGTCCAGACCATTCCGACCATTGCCATAGCTCCTATCCTGGTCTTGTGGCTAGGTTATGGGATTTTGCCCAAGATTGTCTTGATTATCCTGACGACAACCTTCCCTATCATCGTCAGTATTTTGGATGGTTTTAGGCATTGTGACAAGGATATGCTGACCTTGTTTAGTCTGATGCGAGCTAAACCTTGGCAAATCCTTTGGCATTTTAAAATTCCGGTCAGCCTGCCCTACTTTTATGCAGGTCTGAGGGTCAGTGTCTCCTACGCCTTTATCACAACAGTGGTATCTGAGTGGTTGGGAGGCTTTGAAGGATTAGGTGTTTATATGATTCAGTCCAAGAAACTGTTTCAGTATGATACTATGTTTGCTATTATTATTCTGGTGTCGATTATCAGCCTTTTGGGTATGAAGCTGGTCGATGTCAGTGAAAAATATGTGATTAAATGGAAACGTTCATAGAACAATAACGTTTGAGAAAAAGAAAAGAGGAAATTAAAATGAAGAAAACATGGAAAGTGTTTTTAACGCTTGTAACAGCTCTTGTAGCTGTCGTGCTTGTGGCTTGTGGTCAAGGAACTGCTTCTAAGGACAATAATAAAGAAGCAGAACTCAAAAAAATTGACTTTATCCTAGACTGGACGCCAAATACCAACCACACAGGGCTGTATGTTGCCAAGGAAAAAGGTTATTTCAAAGAAGCTGGAGTGGATGTTGATTTGAAATTGCCACCTGAAGAAAGCTCATCTGACTTGGTTATCAATGGTAAGGCACCATTTGCAGTGTATTTCCAAGACTACATGGCTAAGAAATTGGAAAAAGGTGCAGGAATTACTGCTGTTGCAGCTATCGTAGAGCACAATACATCAGGAATCATCTCTCGTAAATCTGACAATGTCACCAGTCCAAAAGACTTGGTTGGCAAGAAATACGGAACATGGAATGACCCAACGGAGCTTGCTATGTTGAAAACCTTGGTAGAATCTCAAGGTGGAGATTTTGAGAAGGTCGAAAAAGTACCAAACAACGACTCAAACTCTATCACACCTATTGCTAATGGGGTCTTTGACACTGCTTGGATCTACTACGGTTGGGATGGTATCCTTGCCAAATCTCAAGGCGTAGATGCTAACTTCATGTACTTGAAAGACTATGTCAAAGAGTTTGACTACTACTCACCAGTAATCATCGCTAACAACGACTATCTGAAAGATAACAAAGAAGAAGCTCGCAAAGTTATCCAAGCCATCAAAAAAGGCTACCAATATGCCATGGAACATCCAGAAGAAGCTGCAGATATCCTCATCAAGAATGCACCTGAACTCAAGGAAAAACGTGACTTTGTCATCGAATCTCAAAAATACTTGTCAAAAGAATACGCAAGCGATAAGGAAAAATGGGGACAATTTGACGCAGCTCGCTGGAATGCCTTCTACAAATGGGATAAAGAAAATGGTATCCTAAAAGAAGACTTGACAGACAAAGGCTTCACTAACGAATTTGTAAAATAATGACAGAAATAAGACTAGAACACGTAAGTTATGCCTATGGCGATGAAAAGATTTTAGAGGACATCAACCTGCAGGTGACGTCAGGTGAAGTAGTTTCTATCCTAGGTCCAAGTGGTGTTGGAAAGACCACTCTCTTTAACCTAATCGCTGGGATTTTAGAAGTCCAATCTGGGCGAATTGTCCTTGACGACGAGGAAAATCCTAAGGGGCGCGTGAGTTATATGTTGCAAAAGGATCTACTCTTGGAGCATAAGACGGTGCTTGGCAATATCATCCTGCCCCTCTTGATTCAAAAGGTAGATAAGGCGGAGGCCATTGCCCGAGCGGATGAAATCCTTGCGACCTTCCAGCTGACAGCTGTACGGGACAAGTATCCTTATGAACTTAGTGGAGGGATGCGTCAGCGTGTGGCCTTGCTCCGAACCTACCTTTTCGGGCACAAGCTCTTTCTTTTGGATGAGGCCTTTAGTGCTTTGGATGAGATGACCAAGATGGAACTCCACGCTTGGTATCTGGAGATTCACAAGCAGTTGCAACTGACGACCTTGATTATCACACATAGTATCGAGGAGGCCCTTAATCTCAGTGACCGCATCTATATCTTGAAAAACCGCCCTGGGCAAATTGTTTCAGAAATTAAACTAGATTGGTCTGAAGACAAGGACAAGGAAGTCCAAAAAATTGCCTACAAACGTCAAATCTTGGCGGAATTAGGATTAAATACCTAGAAAAACAGGGAGTTGGTGAAGATTATCCTTTACCAGCGCCCTTTTTCTTTTAAAAAATCAAAAATTTCGGTATAATAGTCAATTATACCGAAAACATTCTATAAACGTTGATACATAAGGGTTTTATGTATCGCTTTTTTTATTTTGTGGACTTTTTTAAGAACTTTTTATTTTTTCGAGGGCAGTTTCAAAGAATGAGACTGCTCTTTTTTGGTTCTCTTTTGATAAATGGCTGTAAGTGTCCATAGTTACAGATATTTTTGCATGGCCAAGCCGTGTCTGTATTTCCTTGTATGGCAGGCCAGCATTAAGCAAGATGCTAGCGTGAGTGTGGCGGAAAGCATGAAAGCCTAAATCAGTACAGTTAGCGTTTTTTAAGTGCTTATGTAGGCGATAATCAACCTTTCGAGTATTGACATAGTTGTCAAAGCTATCAGAGAATACCTTTTCATAGGTTAAGCCAATGTTTCTACCGTTTTCTGCTTGTCTTGCTCGGTAGAGGCGAAGCATGAGCACTGTTTTATGATCGATATCTAGAACTCTATAGCTTGATTTTGTCTTAGGACTGTTTACCTGGTTTAAAATGTTGAGTGTTTTGTTAATATCAATCGTTCCGTTCTGCAGGTCAATATCAGACCATTCCAGGGCCAGACATTCACGGATGCGCAGTCCAGTAGCTAGGAGCGTTTTATAAAGCACAGTATCATAGAAATTGATAAAGGTATTCTCCAGGTTATCGAGATAGGAGAGGAAGTTTTTAAGTTCCTGATCTTGAAAGTATTTAATTTCTTGCTTATCTCTTGTTATCTTTCTAGGAATGACAACATCACGAGCAGGGTTATTGTCTAATGCTTGGATAGAAACTCCATACTGTAGAATACGTTTATTTAAGGCGTGAAGGTGATTGTATTCTTTATATCCCGTTCCGTCCTGATTGTACTCATCCGCCCATTTATTTACCTGAGTTTGGATAATAACAGGAGTAAGTTTATCTAGTTTGTAAGTACCAAATGAGGGCAAGAGGTAATTATTTAAGCAGCCTTTTATCTTTATCTGCGTGTTAGTCTTTATGGTATGTTGGTAGGTTTGCCAAAATAAGTCCACAAGTTCGCTATAGGTTGTTATATGCGAGCGTTGTTTCCGTGTAGAGCCGTTTTTCTCAAATTCTATCTTAGCCTGAGTGGCTTTGTGTCTGAGTTCTTTCTTTGTTCGTGCTGATATGGTAGTCTTGACCTTCTTACCAGTCACAGAATCGATACCAAGATAGATACTAGAGCGGTAGACTGCTGATCCGTCTTTTTTCGTGTGTTGTGTAATTTTCATGGTTTTAACTCCTTTTTCATCAGCAGGCAAGCAATTAGAAAAGGTTTTGAGTTTATACCATGCGAGGAGCTACGAGAATGCCCCTATTTTTGATTTTAAGCAGTCAGATGGTAAAATTGTACCAGAATAAGAAACAAGGCGGATATAGGGTTTATAATTACTTAGTAAATAGGTCTATTCAGAATACTTAACTATTTTGTCTTTTATATACTCTAATGGCATACCTGATTCTATCGTAAACATAACATCGTCATCAGGGAATTTTTTAAGATGTTCCTTGAGAGAATAGAATAAAGCAAATTCGGCATGAAATGCTGCATCTTCATTTTTAAACCATGTAAGAGAGTTGAAAAGGGTGTATAAATCGTTTTTTCCTGCGCCTTTTCTATAGCCAGCTTCAGATATTCCCATACGTTTGTGGAAAAATTCTCTATAGCTGATTGAATACTTCTCAGAATGATAATTAAACAGCCTACCGCTATGAGCTGAACGGTTTCTAAATGCCAAAACTAGGTATAGAATTTCTGAAAAGGTTGCTTTTACTTCCTCGGTTATAAATTCTTTAGGAATTGTTAGGCAGGTTGAAATGACTTGCTCTTTTTGAGCAGGTTTTAGTAGCTTACACATTGTTACCAGGTTTCCTAGAGTAGTACCTTTTAAAAGAATCCATGGCGGAATGTGTCCGTGAGTTTCTCTGTAGTGTTTATAAGGTTCAGAGTTATCATTGTAAATTTTATTTAATTTATGAATGAGCTGATCAATCTCATAACCTCTTTTATTCTTCTTACCTTGATTATAATTTTTTCTATTCAGATACTGCTCTTTTTTAACTCCGATATCTTTTGCGACAACGTAACCAATTGCTGTCCGTAGTGACAATTCAATTTCCATAGTCGCCTCTATAATTCCTTTTCGGATATTCTTATCAAGTTCATAGAGGGCGAGCATATGTTCAAACGTTTCACCGTCTTTATAGATTTCCTCTTCAGAGTCCAATTCAATAGTGAAATACTTATAGCCGTTCACTATTTCATAGTATCCATAATTAGTTAGAGATTGCCTTGCTAAACTTTCGTTTAGAAATGTTAGATTTCTTGATTTTAGTAACTCTATTTGTTCATCAATATTTGTAAAAGGTTTCATTAATTGTACCTCGAAATAATGCACAAAAGGAGCTTCGTTAGAAGCCCCTTTTGGTAGGTCACTACTGCAACCATTCATTAAGATTAAATAAATTATAATCCATTCGGAGCCATATGTCAACTAGTTAGCGAACTTGTTAGCTTTTATTTTTTTGCTTCCTATCTTTTAAACTCCCTATTTAAACAGAGAAAAGCTTAGAAATTAAGGAAGGTTTTATATAATCTTCTCAAAAACCATTGTAGCCTGGATACGGTCTCCACCGCCTAGTCCTTTGCTTCCACCATTGGCGGTTGTGATGGTATGTAGGCGATAACCTTTTGAAGCTTGTTTATTGATAACATCTTCTAATTCTGTAAGGTTTCCTGATCCAGTGCCGAAAAACTTTTCTTTCAAAGTTACCTGAAGGACAACGTAGTGTAGTCCATTTGCTCCAGAAGCAGTGGAAAAACTACCTTCTTGTTTTACAGTGTCAAAAACTTCCATGCGAGGAGCTACAAGAACCTCTCTATTTTCGATTTTAAGAGGATGGACTGTAAAAATGTACCAGATAAGAAAATAAAGCGATTATGGGACTTATATAGTGTCTAGTAATTTTATATTAGTCATCATAATCTTTATGAAGAACAGGATTATCAGCTAATGAGGAAATTATTGTACTAAGTGCTTCTCTATCGCTCTTATCTAGGGACAAGAAATCGATAATAGTAATTTTAGTTTTATCAGGAAATGTCATTAGGCCTGCAAGAAATCTTCCGATATTTGTATCAGCATAGTCTTGCATTTCTTTTATCATAAAGTCTTTTTTCTCTTGACTCCAATTTTTAAACTCTTCCTTAGAAAACCTTTTATGACCATAATAATCGGTGATTTCTCTAAGGTTTTCAATCACAGTATCTCTTACTTTTTCACCACGAGTTAGCGCTAATAAACCATATCCTGCGAAGTCCGCAGGGGAATCCATGTTATCTCCATATTTCTCTATAGTCGAAGACAGATAGTTAGTTCTTCTTTCGTCGTCCCCTAAAAGATATCCAACATTTACCCTGAAATATTCAGCAAGTAGTAGAGCAGGTTTTGATTTGATTTCATTACTTGAATTTTCCCAATTTTGATAAGTTCGTAAAGTAATATCCAAACCTAGTTCTTTTTTTATAATATCTTCGTAAAATTCTTTTTGGGAGAATCCTTTTTCTATTCTAAGTTTTTTTAGATTATTTTTAGGTGTTTGTTTTTCCATTAGTTATCCTCTTATACGTTTATCTAGAGTATAACATAGTAGAGAGAAAAAATAAAATCATAGACGAAAAAAATTTCATTTATCGCTTGACAACGAAAAAAAATTCGTTTATAATTCAAAATGTGATGAAAAAACTTTCGTCAAAATAAAGATTTTTTAGAAAGGAGTGAGTTGATAATGTTGTTAACTATAGAACATGCGAAAAAAGTTCGTCGAAAACGAGGAGAACTTCAGTTAGGGAAAGTTCAGTTAGCCAAGAGGCTGAAAATTACACCTCCCACTCTAGTAAAGATTGAAGCTGGCAACTACGATGCACCTAAACGCATTTACGAAAGTGTGATAGAGTGGCTTTTAGAAGACTATTAGAAAGGAGCGAACTAATGGAATTGGTTTACATGGACGGCAAGAAAGAGCCGTATACTACAAGCGAAATCATCGCTGAATGTGCTGGAGTACAGCACCACACTGTAACACGTCTACTAAGAAATCACAAAGAGCGATTTACGGCGTTTGGATTTTATGGATTTGAAATCCATAAATTAGACGGAAAAGGACGACCTAAAAAAGTCTATCGTTTAAATGAGCAACAAGCTACACTACTAATAACTTACTTAGACAACACACCGCAAGTTATTGACTTCAAGACAAACCTAGTCAAAGCATTCTTTGAAATGCGTGACGAACTTTCTAAACGCTACCTTCAAAGAGAACTGGAAAAGCCAAAGCGTAAAAGTTTAACTGAAGCTATTCAAACATGGGAGAAAGCCCCCAAGCATGCCTATAGTACACTTACAAACTTACTACTAAAGGGAGTGACAGGGAAGAATAAAGCGCAACTCATGAAGGAGCGAGAAAGTAAGAATGGTATCGATGGCTTGACAAGTGTAGAACTGACAAGCTATCAGCGCTTGGAAGATATGGTAATAGCTATGATCAACTTGAATAGGGGGTATTCAGAAATTAAAGAACTAATTTTTAAAGTATAGGAGTATAGAAAATGGAAAATGATTTTAAGACAGTTACGAATGCCAAAGGGTTAGAAATTCCTAAGTATCCCAAGGATTTTAAAAGCTTAGTCGAGAAGGATAGAGAACTAGTTGGATATCTTTGTAGAAATTATGAGGAGTTAGAAAGTGAGGATTTAGGGGCATTTCTTGAAACAGTAGAACAGGGAATCAGTTGGATTCTAGATCTTATCGATAGTAAAGATTTGATTTATAAACCAAAGTCAGGTAGTAATTATGCAAAAAGAAAATAAAAAAATCACTTGCTCAAATTTTAGACGAGGCGAGCAAGCGACACAATTCAGAGTATAGAAATTTTTTCTATGCTTTGATTATAGCAAAAAATATCTATTCTATCAAATACCTAAAGAAAAACCGAATAGCAGGCAAGCAATTAGAAAAGGTTTTGAAAATCAAGTGCTGACAGGGTGATTCTAAGACCTTGTTTAGCTGAAAGATGGGTAATTACTCACGAAACACCGCTACAAGCGTTCGCCAACTTGGGGCAATCGCCCAGCGTTTGGAGTGGTGAAGCATACCATATAGAAAACAGGTAAGAAAAAGGACAAGGAAAGGCTAATGGAGAAAAATATGACTCTAGATCTAGATAACATGACACAATCAGAATTTGACAACCGAATTACTGAAATCAAGGATAGAAATCCGAACCTCTTTCAGTTCATCATTGACTTTTTAGATGATAAAGTAACTCCAGAAGAGGTGTACGACTTTCTGAAGATGGAGCGAAGCTATCAAGTAAATTATATCAAGAATTACCAAGCGAGGGCATAGCATGAATGAACTAGAATTAAGCAATACGCAGTCTATTGTCTTTACTTTGCTACTGCTTGGCCTACTACTTTATCTAAACCACCGAGACCGCAAAAAAAGCGCCCAAATCGAGCGAGAAAGTACACAGATAACAGAAACATATAGCGAAGATTTAAACCCTGATTATGGGCGATATATTCAGCTTGCAGCGGTTAAGCCATGGGGGTACTAAGATGTTTGAAAAAATGATTGAAGATTTAAAGTCTAAGATTTTGGAAGCAGTGGAACGGTATTTAAAAAGCCATGAGAAAGTACCTCAAAAAAGATTAGATTTGATCAGCAAGGTGGAACTAAAGGAAGAACTGGGCATAGGAGATAAAACCTTGATAAAATGGGAAGGTGCGGGACTACCACAGTATATACCGCCTATTGAAGATACTAGAAAAGCGTATTATAAAATCTCAGACGTTTTAAAGTTTTTGGGGGTAGATGATGGCAAAGACTAAAGTATATTTTTGGTTGAAAATTGATAAGAAATTTTTTGACAACCTATTTATTAAGCGTCTAAAAAGTATGCCTGGTGGCTATACCATGACAGTGATCTATATGCGCATGATGTTAGAAAGTCTTGAAAGTGATTGTATTCTGTATTACGAAGGGTACTTTGAAACCTTAAAAGAAGAACTGGCCTTGAAATTAGATGTTTCTGAAGATGATATATCTATGACTATAGCTTATTTTACGCAATGTGGCCTGATTCAGATTGATGAAGATAAAAATGCCGAGTTAACACAAGCAAAAGCTTTGGTACAACAAGAAACAAACCACGCTGCATATATGAGAAGCTACCGCAAAGAGCAACAAGAGAAAGAAAATAATCTTACATTGTTATCTAATAATTTTACAACGTTATCTACATGTAAGACAGAGAAAGAGATAGAAAAAGATAAAGAGTTAGAGCAAGATTTAAAGTTAGATATAAATAAAGAATATATAGTCGAGGGAACCTCGCCTAATGAGCAAAGCTCATCTTTCACTTTTCCTACTTGGCTTGAAGAAACAGCTATAAAAGATTTAGAGAAAACAAAACATAAAGAACTTTGGATTCCTATTGCTTATCTGAATCAAGTAGCTAATAAGCGGTATAAGTTTGTTGATAAGACAAAAAGGCTTTTACTAGCACGATTCAAGGAAGGTTATACACTGGAAGATTTTAAACAGGTGATAGATATTAAAACGGCAGAATGGAAGGATAGTCCTGAATTTTCTAAATATCTGAGACCAGAAACACTTTTCGGATCTAAGTTTGACGGTTATTTGAATCAAAAGCCTAAAACCATAAAAGGGAAGTCTCAAGACAACTTTCCAGATCTACCATTTTAGGAGTTGCAAAGATGAAGGAACAATTTAAAGAATTTAATAACAGAAAAATATCGGATAAAGTTTGCGATATTCACCAGGTAAATTATTGGGAAATTTCTGTACCAGTGTTAGGGAGTTCAGAAAGAAAACTACAAGCATTTTGCCCGGAGTGTGTAAAGGGAGAGATTAAACAAAAAGAGAAAGACCTATTACAGCAGTTCGAGGACAGACAGGCTTACTTTAAAACATATGATGTCTTAATGCGTGACAGTACGATTCCTAACGAGTTGAAGGGAGCAACATTTGAGAATTTCTTTGTTAAGACTACAGAGGAGCGTCAGATGTTAGAGTTTGTAAAGGGGCAAGCCCAGAAGTACCTTGCAGGTATGACAGGAAATACTTTAATCAGCGGTAGCACAGGAATCGGAAAAAGTCATTTGTCTCTTGCCTTGGCTAAAGAAATCAATGAGAGTTTCAGGGAGAAGAACGAGCCTAAGAGTGTTTTATTTGTTAGCTTAACCGAGATTATCAAGCAGATAAAAGAAGGCTGGGCTTATGGAAGAAATGCAAACTTAACAGAGTATGAGGCAGTTAAAAAGCTAGTTGATGTTGATTTTCTAATCATAGATGACCTTGGGGCAAAAAATGGAACAATCACTCCTAAGAGCGACTGGGAACAGGATTTCTTGTTTGATATTATCAATAATCGAGAAACTACGATTTTCAACACGAACCTAGATAGTAGTGAACTGCGGACTGTATACAATGCTAGAAATTCAAGTAGAATTTTGAAAGGTTTAGAAGGGAACACTTTCAAGGCTTTCACGATCAAAGACAAGAGATACACTATAAACACAGTGAGGGGAGAGTTTCAATGAATGATGATAAAATGCGATTTGCAACAGAAAAAGGCTTTGTTGTCTACGAAAAATGTGGTCTAATAGAGATAGAAAAAGTTCCAAGGTTTGGAGAGATAACTTTATTCTACTCAGATGGAAAATTTACCCATCTAGTCAAAAAAGAAACTAAAAAATAAGTCTATTGAGAACAACTCAGGGACATACCGTAAGCATATAATGCTAGTGGTATGTCCCTTTTTGTTTGCATAGAAAGGGGGTGAGGGAGATGTCGGGAGATACTTCTTTAGGGTATGTAGTAGCCAATAAGTTTTCTATGGATCCAGATAAAAGACAGAAAATCTTTTCTCAGTGTAAAAAAGAAGATGATAGCTTAGAACAACGGAAACAAGAAATACTAGAAAAATATGCTAACAAACAAGACAAACCAAAATCTAGAAAAAATGATTCTAAAGGCTCGGAGAGTCATAAAAGAAAAGCTAAGAGCAAAGAATTTTAGAAAAAATTATAAACAAAAATCAGATATTAAAAGATGAAGGAGGAGAAATGAGTTTAACGAGTGATCTAGCAAATGAAATTGCTAAAGCTTTGGAAGCTTACTCTGAAGAAGTTGAAGAACAGATAGATTTAATTGCTGAAGAGGTTACAAATGAAGCTGTGAATGAATTGAAACTAACAAGCCCCAAAAAATCTGGAAAGTATGCGAAAAATTGGCGCTTTAAGAAAAATTCTAAAGGTTCTTTTGTAATCTATAATGCAGATCCAACATATAGATTAACTCATTTATTAGAACATGGACATGTATTAAGAAATGGGGGACGTAGCAAAGCAATTCCTCACATAAAACCAGTAGAGGAAAAAATAAAAGAGAAATTTGAACAAAGAATAAAAAATATAGGTAAATAATCTTGTAAGATAAAGGAGCAAAAAAATGACAACTAACTTAGCTAAACAAAAAGAAAATCTAGAAGCTTATATCCGAAGTACAGGTTATAACACTAGAGGGATGAACGTAGAAAATAATCATGTACTCATTGAAAAACCAATCCTTGATAGTTACGAAGATGAACATCAACGTAAAGAACTGGTTGATCTAGTAAATGTTATTGAGACTCGTACCCGTGGTGGGAAGTATGAAGTAACTGACTTTGAATCTGATTCATTACAAGAACTTAGCGAAAATTCGGCTGAGAGAACAGAAGCAGATAAAAAGAAAACTATCAGCGTTGATTACTTAGTCAAATTATTCAGTGGAAAACTTGATTTTTCACAGGAACAATTAGATGATGGCCAATATAATTTAACGGATTTTCTTGGTAAGAAGATTATTAAATTAAAACGTAGAACACGAAATAGAGAGATTGGGAAAATTCTCCAAACTGCGAAAGTACAGACTGCTACAAGTCTGGACGACTTGAAATCTATTGTTTCTTTAATCAATCCAGAGCGCAATGTATCTATGGTTATTAGTCAATCACTATTTAGTGTCTTAGAAAAAATGAAAGACACTTCAGGAAATTATCTTCTTAAAGTTGATAAAGAGACAGGAACAAGTGAAACATTCTTTGTAGATAACTTTTTAATTGTAGATGATACGACATTAGGGAACAAAGGCGACAAAAAAGGCTTTATCGGAGATCTAGAAAACTTTGTTACTCTGTTTGATCGCAAGAAAGATACACTTAGTTGGGTGAATGCGAATGACTATTTTGGGAAACGGTTGATTTTACATACCCGATTTGATGTAAAAAAAGTTGAAGAAGATTGTGGTTACTTTATTCAATGGAACTAGGAGAAAGAAATGGATAAAGAAAAAGTATTTTTATTACTAGAAGAGCTAAATGATAAAAAGAATAAAATAAGAGGAGCAAGAGAAAAGCTAGATAAAAAAAGAAAAAACATCGTAAGGAAGCAAGATGTTTCGTTTGATAATATCGATGAATTTTTATCTAATAACTCCGAAACTATAGAGCAGCTTGAAAGAATGGAAAAATCTATTAAATTACTGGAGAAACAATTTGAAAACGATGAATGGGAATTAAGTTCGGCTCTTTTTGAATATATTTTTAAAGAAACTAAGCGCCAGGCAGAAAATAAGAATGTTTATAAGCGTTACCAGAAAAAACTTAAACAGATTCTAAATGCTTTTGATGAGATTCAAAATTTGAAAAAAGAAGTTGAAGAAATAAACAATAGTGTAGTAAAAGAATTAAGTCAGAAATATCAGTTGTCGCGGTATCGAACTGAAGTATACCCACATACTATTTTACCTTTCTTCTTAGAATCTCCAAAGGACTACCATAAAGCTAAAGAGTATCTAGAAAATAATTGATTCTTTAAACAAGGCTAATAATATTCTGAATGATTAAAAGAAGTATTACTAGCCTTTGTTTTTTAACTTTACTAAGTTTCACATAACAAAGTAAGCATAAACTGAAAAGAAGTAATAGCTTGAAAGCAAGGTATATCAGGGGTTTACAGAATGGAGTGAGTTTCACAGAATGTAAGATATGAGAAACTGAGGGGATAAATTAAAGAAATTTCCCTTGAACTTGTCATATTGAAGAGTTGTCAAACTTAAAACAATGATACCTGGTAAGTGGAGTGTTGGAAGGCTTTTAGCGCTTTTTGTCAGTTTGACAGAATTTACAATTTGACAAATTGAAAGATAAAAAAATTTTTTAAATTTAAGTGGAGGTACTTGCCTATGTACGAGTTGAGTAACAGAGACCTGGACGGGATAGATATTGAGTTAGGACGATATAGAACGCTTGCTAATAAAATTTATTTGAGAAGACAGGAACTGATACATAATAAGAAACATAGCACTGAAGATTATACTGGTGGGAAAGGCAAGACAGTATCTAGTCCTACTGAAGCGACAATCATTAGAATTGAAGAAGACCAAACACTAAGATATTTAGAAGGCTTCAAACTAGTTGTAGATACCTTGATGGAAAACTTAATTGAAAGTGATCTAGTAATTTTTAAAATGAGATATTTAGAAGCTGGTGCGACTTGGGAAGACGTGGCAGAGAAACTAAATAAAACTACTCGTTATATAAATAGCCGTAGAAAGGTAATCGCTAAAAGATTTGTGGAATTGAAAGGATATTGACTCCCCCCACCTTTTAAAAAATCTTTCTGCCTAGTAGGGTACCGGTGAAGGGAACTTTTTCCAAGTCGGAGCACTTCAGACAAAAAGGGGGTAAAAACTAATATATTTAGGATGAAAGGCTTACTTTTAAGAAAAAATTATAGAAATCTTCAAATAAATTGTTTTAGGGGATGTATTCTAATTGGCAGCCCTGAAAATAAAAAAAGATTGACATCTAAGTTTTAATGTTTTATACTATGAGTGAAGTTACTATTTGAAATAGATAGAAACAAAATTCTTGAACATGTAAATTGCTCAGATAAAACAAATTGCTCAGATAAAACAAATTGCTCAGATAAAACAAATTGCTCAGATAAAACAAATTGCTCAGATAAAACAAATTGCTTAGATAAAACAAATTGCTCAGATAAAACGAATTGCTTAGATAAAACAATAATATAAATTGCTGAATTTAACCTTGATTACTATTTTCAAGATAACTTCTATTTTGAGTGCTTCAAACTAAACAATGGAATAATTTCCATGTTTAAATTTTTTGACAATAAAGGAGCAATTTCTATGCTTAATTTTATTAAAGTACTTGCAGTTTTAGTGTTAGTTTATATTTTATTCCTTCTTGCCTTGGGTGTGCCCATTTCGTTAATTTTTGCATTATCGATTTTATTATTTATTGTCACATTTGTGATCATTATAACTGTGGTTATTCTAGTGATTAAAGATAAGATGAAGCGTAACAACTAACATTTTCTTCCCTCAGAAATTATCTGAGGGTTTTTCTTTGTGTCTTATGGCTATGCTGTGGAAGATATGCTATAATATTACCAGGTATTAAAAAAGCACGTTTGACCGTGCTAGTTTCTTGCCTGCTGAACTCATCAATATTACGCCCTTTTTAGGGCTCTTTTTTGTGGACTTTTTTAGGAACTTTCAAGAAAAACTAAGGCTATTTAATGCCAAAGTGTTTTTTAAAAAAGTCAGTATTTCCAATGGTTGAGCCTTAAAAATTTGACTTATAGAGTGTTAAATGATAGTATAGTCAAAGATAGTCAAGGTTCAAAGAAGGAGTTTGATTTACTATGAGATTTAAAAATACATCAGATCATATCGAAGCCTATATCAAGGCGATTTTAGACCAATCTGGTATCGTGGAATTGCAACGGAGCCAGTTAGCAGATACCTTTCAGGTTGTACCAAGTCAGATTAACTACGTCATCAAGACCCGCTTTACAGAAAGCAGAGGTTACTTGGTTGAGAGCAAGCGTGGTGGCGGAGGCTACATTCGCATAGGCCGGATTGAGTTTTCCAATCATCATGAGATGCTCCGCGATTTGCTTTACTCGATTGGTGAGCGAGTTAGTCAGGAGATTTATGAGGATATTCTCCAGCTTTTGGTGGAGCAGGACTTGATGACCAAGCAGGAGATGACCTTACTGGTATCTGTGGCAACGGATCGTGTCCTAGGGGAAGAATCCTCAGTTGTCCGTGCCAATATGCTCCGACAGCTATTACAAGAGGTAGATAGAAAAGAGAAGTAAGATGAACTATTCAAAAGCATTGAATGAATGTATCGAAAGTGCCTACATGGTTGCGGGCCATTTTGGAGCTCGATATCTAGAGTCTTGGCATTTATTGATTGCCATGTCCAATCACAGTTACAGTGTGGCAGGTGCGACTCTAAATGATTATCCATACGAGATGGACCGTTTAGAAGAGGTCGCTTTGGAACTGACTGAAACGGACTATAGCCAAGACGAAACCTTTACGCAATTGCCCTTTTCCCATCGTTTGGAGGTTCTCTTTGCAGAAGCGGAGTATGTGGCCTCAGTGGTCCACGCAAAGGTACTAGGGACAGAGCATGTCCTCTATGCGATTTTGCATGACGGCAATGCTTTGGCAACTCGCATCTTGGAGAGAGCAGGCTTCTCTTATGAAGACCAGAAAGATCAGGTTAGAATTGCTGCTCTTCGTCGCAATCTAGAAGAACGTGCAGGATGGAGTCGTGAAGACCTTAAGGCTTTGCGTCAACGTCATCGCACAGTAACTGACAAACAAAATTCCATGGCCAATATGATGGGCATGCCTCAGAATCCAAGTGGCGGTCTCGAGGACTATACGCATGATTTGACGGAGCAAGCTCGTTCTGGTAAGTTAGAGCCGGTTATCGGTCGTGACAAGGAAATCTCACGTATGATTCAGATTTTGAGTCGAAAGACCAAGAACAATCCTGTCTTGGTTGGAGATGCTGGTGTTGGGAAAACAGCTCTGGCTCTTGGACTTGCCCAGCGTATTGCTAGTGGAGATGTACCTGCGGAAATGGCTAAAATGCGCGTTTTGGAGCTTGATTTGATGAATGTTGTTGCGGGGACACGTTTCCGTGGAGATTTTGAAGAGCGCATGAACAATATCATCAAGGATATCGAGGAAGATGGCAAAGTAATCCTCTTTATCGATGAACTCCACACCATCATGGGTTCTGGTAGCGGTATTGACTCGACTCTAGATGCGGCCAATATCTTGAAGCCAGCCTTGGCGCGTGGAACTTTGAGAACGGTTGGAGCAACCACTCAGGAAGAATACCAAAAACACATTGAAAAAGACGCAGCTCTTTCTCGTCGTTTTGCAAAAGTGACGATTGAAGAGCCAAGTCTAGCTGACAGCATGACCATTTTGCAAGGTTTGAAGGCTACCTATGAGAAACACCATCGTGTGCAAATCACAGATGAAGCTGTTGAAACAGCTGTTAAGATGGCGCATCGTTACTTGACCAGTCGTCACTTGCCAGACTCTGCTATCGACCTCTTAGATGAAGCAGCAGCAACAGTGCAAAACAAATCCAAGCATGTGAAAACAGACGAATCCGACTTGAGTCCAGCTGACAAGGCCTTGATGGATGGCAAGTGGAAACAAGCTGCTCAGCTAATCGCAAAAGAGCAGGAAGTCCCTGTCTATAAAGACTTGGTAACAGAATCTGAAATTTTGACTACCTTGAGTCGCTTGTCAGGTATCCCAGTCCAAAAACTGACGCAAACGGATGCCAAGAAATATCTGAACTTGGAAGCTGAACTACACAAACGTGTCATCGGTCAAGATCAAGCTGTTTCAAGTATTAGCCGTGCGATTCGTCGCAACCAGTCAGGGATTCGCAGTCACAAGCGTCCAATTGGTTCCTTTATGTTCCTAGGGCCGACAGGAGTCGGTAAGACCGAATTGGCAAAGGCATTGGCAGAAGTTCTCTTTGATGACGAATCAGCCCTTATCCGCTTTGATATGAGTGAGTATATGGAGAAATTTGCGGCTAGCCGTCTCAATGGAGCTCCTCCGGGTTATGTGGGCTACGAAGAAGGTGGGGAGTTGACTGAGAAGGTTCGCAACAAACCATACTCCGTTCTCCTCTTTGATGAGGTAGAGAAGGCCCACCCAGATATCTTTAATGTTCTCTTGCAGGTTCTGGACGACGGTGTTTTGACAGATAGCAAGGGGCGCAAGGTGGACTTTTCAAATACTATTATCATCATGACGTCAAACCTTGGTGCGACGGCTCTTCGTGATGACAAGACGGTTGGCTTTGGCGCGAAAGACATTCGTTTTGACCAGGAAAATATGGAAAAACGAATCTTTGAAGAGTTGAAAAAAGCTTATCGACCAGAGTTTATCAACCGTATTGATGAAAAGGTGGTCTTCCATAGCTTAGATAGCAAACACATGCAAGAAATTGTTAAGATTATGGTGAAACCATTGATTGCTAGCCTGGCAGAGAAGGGTATCGACTTGAAACTGCAAGCTTCAGCATTGAAGTTACTAGCAAGCCAAGGATATGATCCAGAAATGGGAGCTCGTCCACTTCGCAGAACCCTGCAAACAGAAGTGGAAGACAAGTTGGCAGAATTCCTTCTTAAGGGAGAACTGGTAGCAGGCAAGACCCTCAAGATTGGTGTCAAAGCCGGTCAATTAAAATTTGATATTGCTTAAAAATGGAGAATCAGGAGTAGTCCTGATTCTTTTTTTGCTACTTTTTTATAAAAAATGATAAAAAACTATTGACAAAACAAAAATATAGTATATAATAAAAACATAGAAAACCAAAAATATAGAAATTTATAAAAAGGTTAGCGTATATGAAAAAGAAAACAGCAGTAGTGTTTGGGACCTTTGCCCCTCTACATCAGGGGCATATCGATCTGATCCAGCGAGCGAAGCGTCAGTGTGACCAGGTCTGGGTAGTCGTTTCAGGCTATGAGGGAGACCGAGGTGAGCAGGTAGGCTTAACGCTTCAAAAACGATTTCGCTATATCAGAGAGGCTTTTCGTGATGACGAGTTGACCTCTGTCTGCAAGTTAGATGAGACCAAGCTTCCTCGTTACCCTATGGGCTGGCAGGAGTGGTTGGATCAGATGTTAGCAGAGATTTCCTACGATGAAGCCCAGCAAGAACTGATCTTTTTTGTGGGGGAACGTGACTACCAGCAAGAATTATCAAATCGTGGTTTTGAGACCGTTTTGCAAGAAAGAAAGTTTGGAATCTCAGCGACTATGATTCGAGAAAATCCAAGCAAATATTGGAAATATATTGCTCAGCCCTTCCGTCGTCAGTTTACTAAGAAAGTGTTGATTATGGGAAGTGCCAGCAATGGGAAGACCACTCTAGCCAAGGATTTGGCAAGGTATTACGATGCACCAGTCAGTTTGGAATACGCGCGTGAGTACCAGATCAAAAACAATGTCCGCGACGATGAATTGACTCCAAAAGATTACTATTATCTCCTGTTGGGGCAGTATGACCAGACCTCTAAGTTAATCGATAGCAATGCCAATCGAGGTCTAGTGATAGCTGACACAAACTCCTTAGTAACCAAGGGCTACTATGATTATTACATGGAGGCTGAGGCTCAAGAGGACTTATCAGGAGAAACCTTTGACAATCTCTTTGTTTCGATCTTGGCTAAGGAAAAATGGGACTTGATTCTCTTTGTGCAACCTGTCGGCTCCTATGTCAATGACGGGTTTAGAGATATGGCCATGGCGGAAGACCATATTCGTCACAGTTTTTCCCAGCATCTGGACCAGATGAGAGAGCGCTATTTAACCACCATTCCACTAGTTTATCTAGCGGAGGATTATCTAGGCAATTATGAAGGAGCCAAAGTAGCTATCGATGCCATTTACCAAGCAGATTAGGAGAAAATGATGAAAACAGTAACTAAAAAAATCACACAATTTATCGAGAACTTTAAAAATGTCCATGCAGAAGCCCGCAAGATTGGTTTTGCAGGAATCATGCACCTGCTCTGGAAAGATCTCTTTGTCGGCCGTAGTCTTTTCCAGTGGTTGTATCTCATCGCCTTGTCAAGTGTTCCCTTGATCTTGGAATTCACGCAAAATACAGAAAGCCATGACTGGCTGAGCTTGTTTGCATCTTGGACTGGGATTGTCTGTGTTATCTTGGTAGCAGAAGGACGGGCTAGCAATTATCTCTTTGGAGCCATTAACTCGGCCATCTATTTGATTTTAGCTATGAATGCGACTTTTTATGGCGAAGTCTTGACGACCGTTTACTTCTTTGTTATGCAGCCGATTGGTC
Organism: Streptococcus sp. KHUD_018; assembly: GCF_054861215.1. The sequence continues at coordinate 2,032,529 of NZ_CM142176.1, read as the reverse complement.
TCTATGCTTGGTTGTCCAATCGTATTAATGATCAAGGAAAACCAGAAGAATCCCACTTTGAAGCTAAGAAATTATCTGTACTTGACTGGCTCAAGTACTTGGTCTTGACTGCCATCATCTGGATTGGTATGGGCTTGGCTTACCAAAGTATCCATAGTGCTCGCCCTTTCCGTGATAGTGTTACCGATGCGACCAATGGTGTTGGTCAGCTCTTGATGACCCGTCTCTATCGTGAGCAATGGATTTTCTGGATTGCAACCAATCTCTTTAGTATCTACCTCTGGTGGGGTGAAAATATCCACATCCAAGGTATGTACTGGGTATACACACTTAATAGTCTAGTGGGATGGTACCAATGGACCAAGGCAGTTCGAAAGGAGGCATAAGATGGCAGACACGAAGATTCCAGGAGGGATGACGGAAAAAGAATATTATGAAATTCATGCCAGTCAGGAGGAGTTTTTGGATTGGTACTACAAGCAGGAACTCCCTCAATATGAAAAACCAAGTGTGACAGTAGATATGGTAGCCTACTGCTTTGTCGAAGGAAAGATCAAGCTCTTATTAATTCGCCGCAAGGCTCACCCTTATCAAAACTGTTTGGCCTTAGTTGGAGGGTTTATGGATAAGGGAGAAGATGCTGCGCATGCCTGTCAGCGTGAGGTGAGAGAAGAAGTCAATCTCGATCTTCCTTTAGAAAAAATTGAGCAATTGATGACCGTATCAACTCCCGGTCGTGATCCACGTGGCTGGACGGTGACCATTGCCCACTTGGTTTATTTGCCTAGTTGTGCATTAGAACTTGTTCAAGCAGGAGACGATGCCAAGGATGTTGTTTTCGTAGATGTCGATTTTCAGACAGGAAAATGCTACCTTGAGGGAGTCGAGCTGGAGGAGCAAGCCTTCGCTTTTGACCATTATGCCATTATCCAAGAATCCATCAAACGAATCCAAGGCCGTCTCGACTGGAACCCGACCTTCCTTTATCTGTTGGAGGAGGAGTTCACCGTCTACGAAGGGACTGAACTGGTCAATCTCATCAATCCTGGTCGGCCCATCGTCAGCAATAACTTTCTCGTAAAATACGGCGAATATGTAGAAGAAGTTGGACTCAAACGAGTACCCAAAAAGAAACCAAGAAAAACCTATCGATTGAAATAAAAGTGAGGTCGGGACAAAGTTCCCGACCTCTTTATTTGCTATTATTAGATGTTTTTATCCTATTTCAATAGTATTGAAGCTCTTTATCTAAAAAGATACAAGTGATTACACAAAGGCGATGTAAAAAATAGGACTTTTATCTAAAAAATTTTCTATTTTTTAGTTTCGATTACGAATAGAAATAGTAGAAGGGACAATTTTTAAAATAGTTTCTCTAAATAGTTGACAGATTTAAGGTCTAATGTTACAATTATATTACAAAAAGATTTCTTAACATTACAAAATCGTTACAAAGGAGTAGAAAAATGAAAAAGAAAACCTATATCAAATTGATGGCAGCGACTGTATTGGCTTCTACCTTGCTACTAGGAGCTTGTGGAAATAAAAACGAAACCACTCAAACTAGTAGCTCTGCAAAGACAAGTCAATCATCAAGCTCTAAAGCAGCTTCTTCTAGCAAAGAAAGCAAGACTCAAAAATCTTCAAGCTCAGCTTCATCTGAAAAGGCCCAGGCATCTTCTGGTCAGTCTTCTACAGCGGCGGATCAGTCACAAGCGAAACCAGCGCCTGAATCAAGACAAGAACAAGCAGCCCCTAGTCAGCAAGCTCCATCTCAGGCACCTTCAACTCAGCAAGGCTCTCAAGCCCAGTCTAACCAGTCAGGCTATGATCCAACAACTGACCGCAAACTTCAAGACAAGCAAGCAGAACACAACAAACGCTACAAGGGTGTTTTAACCATGGTCGATGGTGATTTCTCAGCAGCTGCAGGTAACTGGAAGGGAGCGAATGGCGAAACTATTACGGTTTCATCAGGGGGCCAATTTACAGTAGAAACTGCAGAAGGAAATAAAGAAAACTACTCTATTAGAGGCTACTCTTACACTCTTGATGATGGCAAGTATAATGCTAAAATCGGAGGAGGAAAAATCATCCAAATTACAACAGGTGCGGATGGTAAAGTTTCAAGCGTTGCCTTGATTCAATAATAAAATTTGGTGTTTTAACTCTTACTAGAAATCGTTCTGTAAAAGAGTGAGTCAACTGTTTTTCACTTAGTTTCTCCAAGAGAAAGTGGTATAATAAAAAAATCAAAGGAAAACGAGTGATAATACATGGCGGATAAATTAATCTTACCTCAAAACACACGATTGATGGGAGTATTTCTTGGATTTGTAGGTGGTTCTTTGGATGTGTTTTGCCATATTCAATACCATAGTTTGGTAGCGACACAGACAGGGAATATTCTCCTACTGATATCTGATTGGCACGACTCAAATGTCATTAATACGATGCTACGATTCTGCTCCATTATTTTCTTTTCTCTAGGATTTCTGTTTGCATTGCACATGAAAGAATACCGCAAAACGGCCTACTGGCGGGTTAAGATTCTGCTCCCTTTATTTATTGGAACTCTTATTCTACCTTTCTTTTCACGATTTCCTCTATTAGAAGTTCCTTTCATCGCTTTTGGAACAGGAATGATGATGCTAACATTTACGGGCAGTTTGATTGAAGATCATCCCTATGTCATTTTTATGACGTCTGGAAATTACCGAAAGATGTTGACCGCTTTGTATCGCATTGCTAGAAGAGAAGGAAATATCCAAGAATACCGTCGTCAGGCCTTAAATTATGAGATTGTTGTGGGAAGTTTCATAGTGGGCGCAATCAGCTTGGCTGTATTGATGCATTTTCTTCATGAATGGTCTATATGGATTGTCAGCCTCAATTTGTTTTTGATTATGTCCTACTACATAGCTAGAGTGAAGCAATTAGATTTACAAGATGAAAACATATAAAAAACGGCAAGACTCATTTTTGATCCTTGCCGTTTCTGTGAGTTGTAGATGTGAGACTATGCTTTGTCTAATTGCAAGAGGGCTTCAATCTCTGCCAGAGTACTGGCTTGGGAAATGGCTCCACGGAGTTTGGCTGCACCAGATGTTCCTCGAAGGTAGTGAGGAGCGAGGCCACGGAATTCACGAACGGCTATGTTTTCCCCTTTGAGGTTAATCAAGCGTTTCAAATGTTCGTAGGCGATTCTCATCTTGTCCTCGAAAGTCAAGTCAGGGAGAATTTCTCCTGTTTCAAAGTAGTGATTGATCTGGTTGAAGAGGTAGGGATTTCCCATGGCTGCGCGGCCAATCATGACAGCATCAGCACCGACCTCTTCGATACGCTGTTTGGCTTCTTGGACCGTACGGATGTCACCGTTGGCGATAAATGGAATCTTGGTCAGAGCTTGAGCGACCTTGTGAAGAGTCTCAAGGTCTGCGTGGCCTGTGTACATTTGTTCGCGGGTACGGCCGTGCATAGCGAGAGCAGAGACACCTGCAGCCTCAGCAGCTAGGGCATTCTCCACGGCTAGGGATGGATCAGACCATCCTGTACGCATCTTGACTGTGAGGGGAATATCAAGGACAGACTGAACCTTGTTGATGATAGAGTAAATCTTATCTGGGTCCTTGAGCCACATCGCGCCAGCTTCGTTCTTCACGATTTTGTTAACAGGGCAGCCCATGTTGATATCGACGATATCAGTCTTGGTGTTTTCTTGGATGAATTCTGCTGCGCGTGCGAGGCTGTCTTCGTCGCTACCAAAAAGTTGGATTGACACGGGATTTTCTCCTTCGTCAATATGAAGCATGTGAAGGGTTTTTTCATTGTTGTATTGGATGCCCTTGTCAGAGACCATTTCCATGACAACGAGTCCAGCTCCGAGCTCTTTTGCGATGGTACGGAAGGCTGAGTTGGTGACACCAGCCATGGGTGCTAAAACAGTACGATTGGGAATCTCAACATTGCCAATCATAAAAGGTGTATTAAGATTTGTCACGAATGAGTTCCTCCAGGTCGTTTTCATCAAAGTTATAAGTTGTTTGGCAGAATTGACAAGTGATTTCTGCCCCGTGGTCTTCCTCTTTCATTTCCTCCAGGTCTGAGCTTGGAAGGCTGGCAAGAGCGTTCATAAAACGGTCTTTGCTGCAGTCGCATTGGAAACGAATTTCTTCTTCAGATAGGCGTTTGTAAGATTCGTCACCATAGATGGCCTTGAGAAGGGCTTCGATATGGTCGTCGCTTTCCAGAAGGGTTGAGATAGCTGGCATTTCTTGGATGCGTTTCTCAAAGCGAGCAATCTCTTCTTCCTTGGCCCCTGGCAATACTTGGAGAAGGAAACCTCCGGCAACTTTGACCTTGTCGTCTTTATCTAAAAGGACATTGAGGCCGACTGCTGAAGGGGTTTGTTGGCTTTCAGTAAGGTAATAGGCCAAGTCTTCACCGATTTCCCCAGAGATGAGGGGAGTCATGGAGTTGTAGGGATTTCCAGTACCATAGTCTGTGATAACGAGAAATTGACCATTGCCGACAAAAGGTCCGACTAGGACTTCACCTGTTGCAGTCTTTTTGATGTCAACACCAGGATTTTGAACGTAGCCTTTGACGTTTCCCTTGGTATCTGCGACTGTGATGATGGCACCGAGAGAGCTCGTTCCAAGAACTTTAACTGTTAGCTTGGTATTTCCTTTTTCATTGGCTGCGAGAATTTGGCTAGCGATAAGGGTGCGACCAAGTGCGACGGTTGAACTGGCTTGGGTTTGATGTTTTTCTTGAGCAGTGCGGACGGTTTCAGTGCTATCAAGGACAAAAGCACGAAAGGCTCCGCTTTCTGATATAGTTTTAATAATTTTATCCATAGCTACTATTTTAGCATAAAAATGCCCAAAGGGGGAGCTGTGTGTTTGCTGTCATTTTTTAATCGTTTAATGTGTGATAATAGGTGTTAGGATTTTGAAGAAATAGAATTGTTGGTAACAATTTTTATTAATATCTTAACTTGTCTTAAAATAAGCTAAAACGAACTTTTAAGTTATGGTAAACAGTTGAAAAAAAGGTTGATAAAATGGTAAAATGTTAGGAAGATAAGATAGTAATGCATAGTTGCATAGCTTTTTTGAAAAATCATAGAAAATTGAACACACTAACTATGGGAAAACACAGAAAATTGTATATGTTTTTGGGACAGACCGTCCTATATTTTGTAATCTTACTTGGTTTGCTTTATTTTTTTAGTTACCTTGGTCAGAGTCAAGGAACCTTTATTTATAATGAGTTCTAGTTTGAAGGAGAAGAAAAACCGTGTCTAATAAACCGATAAAAGATATGATTGAAACGATTGAGCACTTTGCTCAAACACAGCCAACATATCCTGTCTACAATGTTTTAGGCCAAGAGCACACTTATGGTGATCTGAAGGCTGATTCAGATAGTTTAGCAGCAGCTATTGATCGACTTGGCTTGCCTGAGAAATCTCCAGTCGTCGTTTTTGGTGGTCAGGAGTATGAGATGTTGGCTACCTTTGTAGCGCTGACTAAGTCGGGGCATGCCTATATTCCAATTGACAGCCATTCGGCCTTGGAACGAGTTTCTGCTATCGTAGAAGTTGCAGAGCCAAGTTTGATTATTGCCATCTCGGATTTTCCATTAGAGCAAACTAGCACACCGATGCTGAATTTAGAGCAAGTCCAAGAAGCCTTTGCTCAAGCTTCTAGCTATGAAATTACGCATCCAGTCAAGGGAGATGATAACTACTACATCATCTTTACTTCTGGTACGACTGGTAAGCCAAAGGGAGTGCAGATTTCCCATGACAATCTCCTCAGTTTTACCAACTGGATGATTACAGATAAAGAGTTTGCGACGCCAAGTCGTCCACAAATGCTAGCCCAACCACCCTACTCTTTTGACCTATCTGTCATGTACTGGGCGCCAACCTTGGCACTGGGTGGTACGCTTTTCGCTCTTCCTTCAGCCATTACTCAGGACTTTAAGCAACTATTTGCGACCATCTTTTCATTGCCAATCGCTATCTGGACCTCAACGCCTTCCTTTGCGGATATGGCCATGTTGTCAGAAGATTTTAATAGTGAGAAAATGCCAGGAATCACGCATTTCTACTTTGATGGTGAAGAATTGACGGTCAAAACAGCTCAAAAACTGCGCGAGCGATTCCCAAATGCCCGTATTATCAATGCTTACGGTCCAACGGAAGCGACAGTAGCTTTGTCAGCAGTTGCTGTAACAGACGAGATGTTGGCGACTCTCAAACGCCTGCCAATCGGCTATACTAAGGCGGATTCTCCGACCTTTATCATTGATGAGGAAGGTAAGAAAGTTCCAAATGGTGAACAGGGAGAAATCATCGTTTCTGGGCCAGCTGTTTCAAAAGGCTATATGAATAATCCTGAAAAAACGGCAGAAGCTTTCTTTGAGTTTGAAGGTCTTCCGGCCTATCACACAGGGGATGTAGGAATTATGACAGATGAGGGATTGCTTCTCTATGGTGGACGCATGGATTTCCAGATTAAGTTTAATGGTTATCGCATTGAGCTTGAAGATGTTTCTCAAAACCTCAACAAATCTCGCTATATCGAGTCGGCTGTTGCTGTTCCACGCTATAACAAGGATCACAAGGTACAAAATCTACTGGCCTACGTTATTTTGAAGGACGGTGTTCGTGAGCAGTTTGAGCGTGATATCAATATTACCAAGGCTATCAAGGAAGACCTAGCAGATATCATGATGTCTTATATGATGCCATCCAAGTTTCTCTATCGAGACAGTTTGCCACTAACGCCTAATGGTAAAATTGATATCAAGGGCTTGATCAACGAGGTAAACAGTAGATGATGGAGCTTTACAAACAGCTACCTCATTTGGAACCTTATGGCAATCTTTATTATTTTTTGTATGTGATTGCTGCGACCCTACCGATATTTATCGGGCTCTTTTTCAAGAAACGTTTTGCCTGGTATGAGGTGCTGGTTAGTCTCTTCTTTATCGTCACCATGTTGGTCGGTGGAAAGACGAATCAAATAAGCGCTCTTATCCTTTATGTTATCTGGCAAGTACTGCTTGTATCTTTCTACAAAAGGTACAGGAAAAAGCGGGATAGTAAATGGATATTTTATCTAGTTAGCTTTTTATCCCTATTGCCTATCGTCTTTGTGAAAGTATCTCCTGCTATTCATGGCCCTCAATCTTTGTTTGGCTTTTTAGGGATTTCTTACTTGACCTTTCGTGCGGTTGGGGTTATCGTTGAGTTGAGAGACGGTGTCATCAAGGATTTAACGATCTGGCAATTCTTGCGTTTTCTTCTCTTTATGCCGACTTTCTCAAGTGGTCCCATTGATCGTTTTAAACGCTTCAATGAAAATTATGCGACCATTCCTGAGTGGGATGAGCTGATGGACATGCTAGAAGAGGCTGTCAAATATATCATGCTTGGCTTCCTCTACAAATTTATCTTGGCTCACATTTTAGGAGAGACATTATTGCCTCCGCTGAAAAATTTGGCCTTGCAGACAGGCGGTTTCTTTAATCATTATGCTCTGGCGGTGATGTATACTTTTGGTCTAGAATTGTTTTTTGACTTTGCAGGCTATTCTATGTTTGCCTTAGCCATCTCCAATTTGATGGGTATTCATAGTCCCATCAACTTTAACAAGCCCTTTTTATCAAGGGATTTAAAGGAGTTTTGGAATCGCTGGCACATGAGTCTGTCTTTCTGGTTCCGTGACTTTGTCTTTATGCGGATGGTCATGGTGATGACTAGAAAGAAGGTCTTTAAAAATCGCAATGTGACCTCAAGTGTAGCCTATATTCTCAATATGCTGATTATGGGATTTTGGCATGGTGTGACCTGGTACTACATCGCCTATGGACTTTTCCATGGGATTGGGCTGGTCATCAATGACGCTTGGGTTCGTAAGAAAAAAGCGCTCAATAAAGAACGGAAAAAAGCTGGGAAGGGTTCCTTACCTGAGAATCGCTGGATTCAGTTGCTTGGCATGGTTGTCACCTTCCATGTCGTGATGGTTTCATTCTTAATCTTTTCTGGATTTTTGAATGATTTATGGTTTAAAAAATAAAAGGATATAAAAATGGATATCAAATCAGAAGTTATTGAAATTATTGATGAGTTGTTTATGGAAGATGTTTCTGACATGATGGATGAAGATCTTTTTGATGCCGGTGTCTTGGATAGTATGGGAACGGTTGAATTGATTGTTGAGATTGAAAACCGTTTTGACATTCGTGTTCCAGTGACGGAGTTCGGTCGTGATGACTGGAATACAGCTAATAAAATTGTAGAAGGTATTGCGGAGTTAAAGAATGCTTAAACGCTTGTGGCTGATCTTCGGGCCTATCTTCATCGCTGGATTTTTGGTTCTTCTACTCATCTTTTTTTATCCAAGTACAACAAGCCATAATCTGACGGAGGAGAAGTACTCTGCAGCTTCCATCAGTAGAGAAAGTTTTAAAGAGAGAAGTCAAAAAGTGAGGGCGCTAACGGATCCCAATATGCGTTTTGTCCCTTTTCTAGGGTCCAGTGAATGGATTCGATTTGATAGTGTCCATCCAGCTGTTTTAGCAGAAAAATACAATCGTCCCTATCGCCCTTACTTTATGGGTCAGGCAGGAGCGGCCTCGCTTAACCAATATTTCGGTTTGCAGCAGATTCTGCCAGAAATTGAAGAAAAGCAGGCGGTGTTTGTCATCTCTCCTCAGTGGTTTACAGAGACGGATTACGAGCCAGCAGCGTTTCAGAGATTCTTTAATAGCGACCAGTTGACAGCTTTTTTGGAAAATCAATCTGGGGACATTTCGGCTAAGCATGCTGCGACGCGTTTGTTGAAGCAGAACCCGAGTGTGGCATTGAAAGGCATCCTTCAAAAGCTTTCAAAAGGAGAGGACTTGTCAGATGCTGATCGACTTATCATCAACGTCTTTGCACGATTCAATGAAAAGCAGTCCTCTCTTTTTGGTCAATTTTCCATTCGGGGGAAACTCAAGTACAAAGAACATGTGGAAAACTATTTAAAAGATCTTCCTGATCAGTTTTCTTATGACGCTTTAGAAGAAATTGCCCGTAAAGATGCAGAGGCAAATACGACCAATAACGATATGGGGATGGAGAATCATTTCTACACGTATGAGGTCAAAAAAGACTTAAAAAAATGGGAAGGGTATCAAAAAAATTATAACTTCCTAAAGTCGTCTGAATACAATGATTTGCAGCTGGTTCTCAATCAATTTGCCAAATCAAAAGTCAATGTGCTCTTTGTTATCCAGCCCGTCAACAAGAAATGGATGGAATACACAGAACTCAGTGAAGAAATGTACCAACACGCAGTGGAGAAAATTCGTTACCAATTAGAAAGTCAAGGATTTACCAACATTGCTGACTTTTCTAAAAAAGGAGGAGAACCTTACTTTATCAAGGATACCATCCACTTAGGTTGGTTGGGCTGGTTAGCTTTTGATAAGGTTGTGAATCCCTTCTTGACGGATCCAAAACCAGCCCCAGACTACAAGATGAATGACCGCTTCTTTAGCAAGGACTGGGCGACCTATGATGGAAATATCAAAGATTTCCAATAAATTGATTAAAAAAACTTGAACTGTTTGGTTCAGGTTTTTTGGTTAAATAGCGAATGTTTTATATAAAAACCAGTCAAAAGTTTTATTTTTTATAGAAATATCGTATAATATAAAGGAAAAAAGAAAAGAAAAGGATTTCAAAATGAATAAACGTTCTTTGTTGCCTGTCTTGTCGACAGCCCTGTTAGCTCCAGCCTTCTTAGCTGGACAAGTATACGCTGAAGAAGCAACAACTTCTGCAGAAAGTTCAACTGTTGTAGCGACTCCAGTTTCGTCATCGACTCCAGCTCCTGTGTCGAACCCTGCAGCGCCAGCAACTTCAACAAATGAGGTAGAGACTCCAGCAACCGTTGCATCTGCAGAAGCTCCGGCAGCTCCTGTTGAATCTACTAAAAACGAAGAAAAGGACACCGTTATCTTACACACCAATGATGTCCATGGTCGTATTGTAGAGGAAAAGGGAGTAATTGGAGATGCTAAGTTAGCGACTGTCATTGAGCAGGAACGTGCGAAATCAAATCAAAATACTCTAGTTGTTGATGCGGGAGACGCTTTCCAAGGTTTACCGATTTCCAACTCTACTAAGGGTGAAGCACGCGCCGAAATTCTCAATCAGATGCAGTATGATGCCATGGCAGTGGGAAACCATGAGTTTGACTTTGGTTTGGACGAAGCTAAGAAATACAAGGAAATCTTGAAATTCCCATTACTTAGCTCAAATACCTATGTCAATGGAGCTCGTCTTTTTGAAGCTTCTACAATCGTTGATAAAGATAAGACTGTGGAAGGTGATGAATTTGTTGTAATCGGTGTGACAACACCTGAAACTGCTACAAAAACCCACCCTAAAAACATTAAAGGGGTAACTTTTACAGATCCAATCTCTGAAGTCAATAAGGTCATCGAAGAAGTTCAAGCCAAGGCGCGTGCAGAGGGTAAGGACTACAAACACTATGTTGTGCTCGCTCACTTGGGTGTAGATACCACAACTCCAGTCGAGTGGCGTGGTTCAACCTTGGCAGAAGCTCTATCTAAAAATCCTCGTCTCAAAGGCAAACGTGTGACAGTTATTGATGGGCATTCTCATACAGTAGCTTCCACAACTTATGGCGACAATGTTACCTATAACCAAACAGGAAGTTACCTTCATAATGTTGGGAAAGTTATCTACAAATCACGTCAGCTTTTGGGCAATCCTACGTTGATTGCAGCTGCTGATGCTAAAAAATTACCAGCCAATCCAACAGTTGAAAAACTGGTCAAAGACATTAAACAAAAATACGATGCTGAAAATGCGGTTGAGATTGTCTCAAACAGCCCTGTAGAACTCAACGGTGATCGTGAAAATGTTCGGGTCCGTGAAACCAACCTCGGAAACGTCGTAGCAGACTCTCTCTATCAGTATGGTCAAACAGGATTTAGCCATCCGACAGACATCGCTGTGACAAATGGTGGTGGCTTGCGTGAAACCATTGCAAAAGGCAAACCGATTACGAAAGGAAATGTCATTGCTGTTCTTCCATTTGGAAATACCATTTCACAAATCCAAGTGACGGGGCAACAAGTCTTAGATATGTTTGAAAAATCACTCGGATCTATCTTGCAGGTTGATAAGGATGGCAAGAAGGTCTTGGATGAGAACGGACAACCATTGCTAGAACCAAGTGGTGGCTTCTTGCAAGTTTCAGGTGTGAAGGTTTACTATGATACCAACCTACCATCAGGTAAACGTGTCTTGGCCATCCAGGTCAAAAACCGTGCAACTGGTCGTTATGATCTCCTGGACCTCGCAAAAACCTACTATCTTGCAACCAATGATTTCCTAGCTGCGGGTGGTGATGGCTACACTATGTTAGGTGGCGCGCGTGAAGAAGGTCCTTCTATGGATGCGGCCTTTGAAGAGTATCTGAAAACCGCTGATTTGACCCAGTATGAAAAGATCAATCCGAACTCACGGACGATTTCTGTGGATTCTACAACCTTTAGTTTGCCAGTAGAAACACCTCAAACGAATGCGGCTGCTAATGATGCGACTACAAATGTGCCACTGACTTATGAGGTGGCAGGTCAATTTAGCAAGAAAGCAGTTGTCTCAGAAAAAGCCCTCCCAAACACAGGAAGCGAACAGTCCATCTTCTTGCTCTTGATGGGAATGGTAGCTGGTTTGGCAGGTATCTTATCGAGTCGAAAACCAAAGCAAAAATAGGTTAAATTTCACATCTAGAAGAGTCTAGGGAAACGTTTTTACGCCTTTTTCCCTTGACTCTTTTTTGGTTTATGATATAATTAACCAGTAAAGAATCGGTGGCTATCTCTATTTTTTATGAAAAAGATAGCTAGGGAAGGAGTAACACATGAGACAGCTTGCACAGGAAATCGATAACTTTTTAAACGAGGTGATCTTGAGATCTGAGAACCAGCATGAAATTCTGATTGGGCATTGCACAAGTGATGTAGCCTTGACCAATACTCAGGAACACATCCTCATGCTCTTGTCGGAAGAATCCCTAACCAACTCGGAGCTGGCCCGTCGTCTCAATGTCAGTCAGGCAGCAGTGACCAAGGCTATCAAGTCTTTGGTCAAAGAAGGAATGTTAGAGACATCCAGAGATCCCAAGGATGCGCGTGTGATCTTTTATCAACTGACAGAACTAGCTCGACCGGTGGCAGAGGAACACCACCACCATCATGAGCATACGCTCTCAGCCTATGAACAAGTAGCGAATCAGTTTACTCCAAATGAACAAGAAGTCATCCAGCGGTTTTTAACTGCTTTAGTAGGAGAAATCAAATAATGCGGTATATTACAGTAGAGGACTTGTCTTTCTATTATGACAAGGAACCTGTCCTCGAGCATATCAACTACAGCGTTGATAGTGGGGAGTTTGTCACCCTTACTGGTGAAAATGGAGCTGCCAAGACGACGCTTATCAAGGCGAGCCTAGGCATTTTGCAGCCGAGGCTTGGCAAGGTAACCATCTCAAAGAAAAATACTCATGGGAAAAAGCTTAGAATAGCTTATCTTCCCCAGCAGATAGCTAGTTTTAATGCTGGTTTTCCAAGTACAGTTTATGAATTTGTCAAGTCGGGTCGCTATCCTCGAAAGGGTTGGTTCCGTCGCTTGAATGCTCATGATGAGGAACATATCAAGGCCAGTCTAGACTCAGTTGGTATGTGGGAACATCGTGACAAACGAATTGGCTCCCTATCGGGGGGGCAAAAGCAACGAGCGGTGATTGCTCGGATGTTTGCTTCTGACCCAGATATCTTTGTCTTGGATGAGCCGACGACAGGGATGGATGCGGGGAGCAAAAATGAATTTTATGAACTCATGCACCACAGTGCCCACCATCATGGTAAGGCTGTTTTGATGATTACGCATGATCCTGAGGAGGTCAAGGCCTATGCAGACCGCAATATCCATCTAGTGCGTAACCAAGACTCGCCATGGCGTTGTTTCAACGTTCACGAAAGCGACCAGGAGGTGGAACATGCTTAGTTTGTTATCTTATGACTTCATGCAGCGTGCCTTCTTGGCGGTCATTGCCATGAGTCTCTTTTCTCCAGTTCTTGGGACCTTCCTTATCTTACGTCGTCAGAGTCTCATGAGTGATACCCTCAGTCACGTTTCTCTATCAGGTGTAGCCTTTGGTCTGGTTTTGGGGATTTCTCCAACTATTTCAACCATTGCTATTGTCTTGATTGCTGCGGTCTTTCTGGAGTATCTCCGTACGGTTTACAAGAACTTTATGGAAATCGGGACAGCCATCCTCATGTCTACAGGGCTTGCAGTGTCACTTATCGTCATGAGTAAGGGTAAAAGTTCGAGTTCCATGAGTTTGGACCAATATCTCTTTGGTTCGATTGTGACCATTAGCCAGGAGCAGGTAATTTTCCTCTTTGCCATTGCTGCGGTCGTTTTACTCTTGACTTTCTTGTTCTTGCGACCAATGTATATCCTGACTTTTGATGAAGACACGGCTTTTGTGGATGGTTTGCCCGTTCGTACTATGTCTATCCTCTTTAACATGGTGACAGGGGTGGCGATTGCTCTCATGATTCCAGCAGCAGGAGCCCTATTGGTGTCGACCATTATGGTCTTGCCAGCTAGTATTGCCCTTCGTCTGGGGAAAAACTTTAAATCCGTTATGTTGCTTGCCAGTGCTATTGGATTTTTGGGAATGGTAGCAGGACTTTACATTTCCTACTATGCAGAAACCCCTGCCAGCGCTAGTATCACCATTATCTTTGTAGCTGTCTTTTTGTTAGTCAGCCTACTGAAACGTTTTATCAAATAGGAGAATGAAATGAAAAAAATTAGCTTACTACTAGCTAGTCTATGTGCCCTGTTTTTAGTGGCTTGTTCCAATCAAAAACAGGCAGATGGGAAGCTAAATATCGTAACAACCTTTTACCCTGTCTACGAATTTACCAAGCAAGTCGCAGGAGATACTGCTAATGTAGAACTTCTAATCGGTGCTGGTACAGAACCTCACGAATACGAACCGTCTGCCAAGGCAGTTGCCAAAATCCAAGACGCGGATACCTTTGTCTATGAAAATGAAAATATGGAAACTTGGGTTCCAAAATTGCTAGAATCCTTGGATAAGAAAAAAGTGAAAACCATCAAGGCGACAGGTGATATGCTCCTCTTGCCAGGTGGTGAGGAAGAAGAGGAAGGGCATGATCATGGTGGTGAAGGTCACCATCACGACTACGATCCCCACGTTTGGCTTTCTCCAGCACGCGCCATCAAACTGGTAGAGCATATCCGTGACAGTTTGTCAGCAGACTATCCTGATAAAAAAGAGACTTTTGAGAAGAATGCTGCTGCCTATATTGAAAAATTGCAAGCCTTGGATAAGGCCTATACAGATGGTTTGTCTCAAGCCAAACAAAAGAGCTTTGTGACCCAGCACGCTGCCTTTAACTACCTTGCCTTGGACTATGGACTTAAACAAGTCGCCATCTCAGGTCTCTCTCCAGATGCAGAACCGTCAGCTGCTCGTCTGGCTGAATTGACAGAGTATATCAAGAAAAACAAGATTTCTTATATCTACTTTGAAGAAAATGCCTCACAAGCCCTAGCTAATACACTTTCAAAAGAAACGGGCGTCAAACTAGACGTGCTCAATCCGCTAGAGAGTCTAACAGAAGAAGCAACCAAGGCTGGTGAGGACTATATCTCCGTGATGGAGAAAAACCTCAAGGCTTTGAAACAAACAACAGACCAAGAAGGACCAGAAATCGAGCCAGAGAAGGAAGAAAATACCAAGACAGTTCACAATGGTTACTTTGAGGATGCAGATGTCAAGGACCGCACCTTGAGTGACTATACTGGTAACTGGCAGTCGGTCTATCCTTTCCTTGAAAATGGTACGTTTGATCAAGTCTTTGACTACAAGGCTAAGTTGACTGGTAAGATGACCAAGGATGAGTACAAGGCCTACTATAGAAAAGGCTATCAGACAGATGTGACCAAAATCAACATCACGGACAACACTATGGAGTTTGTTCAAGGTGGACAAAGCAAGAAATTCACCTACAAGTATGTCGGCAAGAAAATCTTGACTTATAAGAAAGGCAATCGTGGCGTGCGTTTCCTCTTTGAAGCAACAGATGCGGACGCTGGACAGTTCAAGTATGTTCAGTTTAGTGACCACAATATCGCCCCAGTTAAAGCAGAACATTTCCATATCTTCTTTGGAGGTACTAGCCAAGAAGCTCTCTTTGAAGAGATGGATAACTGGCCAACTTACTACCCAGATAAGCTATCTGGACAAGAAATCGCCCAAGAAATGTTGGCGCATTGATGCAAGAGAAAATCCCGCAAATCTGCGGGATTTTTTGGTAGAAACGATTATCCAGTTAGGTTGCGAGACGGTAAACCGCCTCTGCGTAGATGTCCATAGCGCGATAAAGATCGTCTAGGACAGCTGCTTCATTTGCCTGATGTTCAGTTTGTTGTGCTCCTGGGAAAAGAGCGCCAAAGGCTACACAGTTTGGCATGGTGCGAGCAAAGGTAGCACCACCTGACGAGAGAGGAGGAGTCTCATCTCCAGTTTTTTCTTGGTAAACTTGCATAAGAGTAGTAACGAGTTGGCTATCTCTTGCGACATAGAGGGGTGCTAGATAGTCAAATTCTTGGTAGTCAAGTTGGTAGTCTTTGGCGCACTGAGTGAGCTGTGCTACCAGTTTCTCCTTATCTGCTAGCACAGGTATACGTATGTCGATCCGAATTTCGGAGCGATCGGGATTGATGGTCAACCCTGCAACATTAAAGGAAAGGGAACCAGACGGTTCATCAGCAACTTCTCCAAAGATTCCAAGCCCTCTACCATCTTGCCCTGCTTTGTCGGCTAGAAAATGGAGGGCAGGGTGGGGTTGGAGAGGTGCGAGCACACTAGCAAGTCGAATGACTGCATTGACACCTTGACTAGCATCTTTGGCGTGCTTAGGTACCCCGAGTACGGTCACGGTTTGGTCTGTGGTTTGGTGATCAAAATTTACTTCCTTCAAACCTCTACAAACCGCTTCATAAAGAGGACCTTGGTAACTTGCCTTGTCTGGTACGACATTAAAGGCACCTCCGATATCGAGCTTGAGATAATCAGAGCCGGGGCCATGAAGCTTGACTTGAAGGAGCCCCTTTTCAGCGTATGTCAAAGGAAATGACGAATCCGGTGCAAATCCCATGCTGGCTTGTTCTTCGAGGGCGTTGTAGCGTGCCATACATCTCCAAAGAGTTTCTTCATCCGTACCAAAGATAAAACGCACGCGCTTCTTAAATTGGATGCCTTGGTCAAGCAAGCTTTTCACTGCGTAGAGAGCTGCGAGTGAAGGACCTTTGTCGTCTTGTGCCCCTCGTCCATAGAGTTTGCCTTCTCTGATAGTTGCTTCAAATGGAGGAGATTGCCAATCTGACAACTCTCCTGCAGGCACAACATCCAAGTGGCAGAGGATGGCAAGGAGTTCTCCCTCACCAACCTCTGCATAACCATAATAACCCTTGGGATCAATATAAGTTTTAAAACCAAGTTCACGGCAGATTTCCAGCGTCTTTTCTAGAACGTCTTGAATAGCTTGTCCAAAAGGTGTGCCATTTTCTCCTTCTTTGAGAACAGATGGGTAGGAGATAAGAGTCTTTAAACTCTGTAAAAAGCTCTGTTTAATGGAGTCGGTGATATATGAATTCATCCGTTTTACCTCACACTTTGTTCTAAAGGAATGGTAGGAAGGTGCCTAGGATAAGAAGGAGTATGCTCACAATGACAATAACGACAATGAGTTTAGTAACAAATTTCCACCAAGTTCCTAGACTGATACGGCCGAGCGCGAGAGCCCCCATAACGATACCAGAAGTTGGAGCGACAAGGTTGAGTACACCAGATGCAGATTGATAGGCAGTGATGATGAGACTAGGTTTTACATTAACGAACTCACCAAGTGGTGCCATGATTCCCATTGTAGCACTAGCAAGTCCAGATGAAGATGGGATAAGGAATGACATAGGAAGGTAGAAGAGGTAGGTCAAAACGATGAAGACCTGAGAAGAGAGACCTTGAAGTCCGACTTCACCCCAGTGTAGAATAGTTGCAGTAATCATACCGTCGTTCATGATAACTTGGATACCACGAGCTACTGCACAAATCAAGGCTACGGTGAGAAGATCTGCTGCACCAGCCATAAAGGTAGAGATAATCTTGCTTTCCTTGAGACCGTAAACAACACCAATAAGAATACCCATCACAGCAAAGAGCATCGCACCTTCTGGGAAGTACCAGCTACCGAATGGTAGAGCAGATGAACCGATAGCTCCACCAATAACAGGGAGACCAATCAACCAATTCTTGAAGTCTTCAAATAGAGTGATGTGCAAGTCTACCCAAGGGATAAAGCTGGCAATCATGATGATGAAAGTCAAGATGAACAAGGCAAGAACATGTTTTTGTTTCTTGTTCAAGACAGATGGAGCATTTTCGTTATCAGTGACATTGAAGTGTTTAAGGTCTTCTTCACGTTGAGAGTAGACAAGTGATTTTGTGGGATCCTTTTGAATCTTTTCTGCATAGCGGTAGACAAAGTAAGTACTAATACCTGTCATAACAAACCAGAAGATGATACGAAGGATAACTCCGTCCATAGATGACACACCTGCGGTATCAGAAGCGATAACAGTAGCAAAGGGATTGAGAGTAGAGGCAAGACAGCCAACTTGAGAACCTAGTAGAATGATGGCAACGGCAGTAATGCTATCAAAACCAACAGCCATCATAACAGGAACAAGGAGTGGATAAAATGCCATGGTTTCTTCACCCATACCATAAGTTGTTCCTCCAAGTGCAAAGAGGGGCATGAGGATGAGGATCAGCATTTTTTCGCGTCCTTTGTATTTCTTAACAATAGAGGCAATACCAACATCTAATGTGCCTGTCGCATTGACGACACCTAGAAATCCTCCAACCATGAGGATGAAGAAGGCTACGTCAATAGCGGCTTTAGTTGGTTCGTGACCGAGCATTGCCCGAATCGGAGCCATTAGGATATCGTAAATTCCTTGGGGATTAGATTCAACAGTTTGATAGGTACCTGCAATGAGGTCACCTGCTTCGTTCGTGTCATACTTACCTGCTGGAATGATCCAAGTTAAGATTGCCATGATGGCAATAATAATGATCAAAACAGTGTAAGATGAGGGCATTTGGAACCTTTTTTTTGTTTTTTCACTCATTTGTTTTTCCTCCTAAACTATGCCACAAAGTATAAAAACGAATGATGTTGGTCTACCTGAGTACTCCTAGTTAGAGCTTGTACTTGGGTTAAAATGGCTAGTCTTTAACAATAATTGTTCCGCTTTCGGACTCGATCAAGGCGCCTAGATTGCTGAGGGAGGTGATAACAGCCTTGCCTTCTGGGCGATTGGTTACAAAATCAATAGCAGCTTCGACTTTTGGTAGCATGCTACCCGGCGCGAATTGTCCTTGTTTGATGTATTCTTTTAGTTGGCTAACGGTAACGTGTTCCAGTTTTTCCTGGTCTGGTTTATTGTAGTTTACATAGACATAGTCTACGCCAGTGAGGACGATGAAGAGATCAGCTTCGACGAGTTCTGCTAGTCGTTGAGACGCAAAGTCTTTATCAATAACGGCTTCGACTCCACTTAAGTAACCGTTTTCATTTTTGACAACAGGGATACCTCCTCCACCTGCTGCGATGACAACTTGACCATTATCGAGCAAGGTGCGGATGCTGTTGATTTCTTTGATGTCGATTGGTTTTGGTGAAGCCACCACTTTACGCCAGCCACGACCGGCATCTTCTTTGAAGGTTGCTCCTGTTTTTTCGCTCTCAGCTTTGGCATCCTCTTCTGAGTAGAATGGACCGATTGGTTTGGTAGGATTGATAAAGGCAGGGTCCGCTTTGTCTACTACAACTTGGGTAACAACAGAAGCGACATTTTTATCAAGTCCTACATCGAGCAATGCGTTATCAAGAGCACATTGTAGCCAAAAACCGATACTACCCTCGGTCATGGCAACCAAAGAATCAAGGGGGAAGGCAGGATTTTTTTCCGAATCTGCCATCAAGTGTTGAAGCAAGAGATTACCCACCTGAGGACCATTTCCGTGAGTGATGATCAGTTCATCTCCGTTTTGAATCAACTTGACCAGATGACGAGCTGTTTCTACCAGAGCAGCTTGTTGAGCTTGGGCAGATGGGTCAGTGGAGAGGATGGCATTTCCGCCTAAAGCAACGACGATTTTTCTATGAGACATGAGCTCTCCTTTCTTTAATATGGTAAACCTGACAGAACTCCAAGAGCTACAGGCAGGTATGATGATAAAATATGAAGTGGAGGTAGCGTCTTTTCAAAAGACAAATTAGTCATTACTACTAGTAAAAGGGGTTGAACGCATAGCCGACGTTTATCAGAATGAGACTAGGAAGCAGGAAGATGACAAGAGTAAGGTGGCAAATTTGTCAAAGAGGATCCTTGCTTTCTTTCGCTAGAACTGATAAGCTATCATAGCTTTCGTCTCAACCCCTGTGTTGTGTATACGAGTAAGTTTTATACTTTAGGAATGTAGAGATTTCCAAGAGTAGCAGCCATAACAGCTTTGATAGTGTGCATACGGTTTTCTGCTTGGTCAAAGTGACGAGCATACTTGCTGCGGAAGACTTCGTCTGTTACTTCCATTTCTTCTACGCCAAATTTTTCAGCAACATCTTTACCATAGACAGTGTGAGTGTCGTGGAATGCTGGTAAACAGTGCAAGAAGATTAAGTTTTCGTTGCCTGCTTTTTTCACTAAGTCCATATTGACTTGGTAAGGTTTCAAAAGTGCAACGCGTTCTGCGAATTTGTCTTCTTCCCCCATAGATACCCAAACATCTGTGTAAAGTACGTCTGCACCTTTGACAGCTTCGTCTGCATCTTCGGTGATGAGGATGTGTGCGCCGCTTTCTTTAGCAAACCCTTCAGCCAATTCAACGATTTCTTTTTCTGGGAAGAGTTCTTTTGGTGAGAAGATGTGAACGTTAACACCAAGGATAGCACCTGTTACCAGCAAGCTATTGGCAACGTTGTTACGTCCATCACCACAGTAAACTAATGTCAAGCCTTCCAAACGGCCAAAGTTTTCTTGAACAGTCAAGTAGTCAGCCAGCATTTGAGTTGGGTGCCATTCGTCAGTTAGACCGTTCCATACTGGGACACCTGAGAATTCTGCCAATTCTTCAACCATGCGTTGGCTGAAACCACGGAATTCAATCCCGTCAAACATACGACCCAAAACTTTTGCAGTATCTTCAGTAGATTCTTTTTTACCTAACTGAATGTCATTTGCTCCGAGGTATTCTGGATGAGCACCAAGGTCAATAGCTGCAGTTGTAAAGGCTGCACGTGTACGAGTAGAAGTTTTTTCAAACAGGAGGGCGATATTTTTACCAGCAAGGTAGTGGTGTTGGATATTGCGTTTTTTCAAATCCTTCAAGTGAGCTGAAAGACCGATAAGGTATTCTAACTCTGCGCGAGTAAAGTCTTTTTCTGCTAAGAAGCTGCGTCCTTGGAATACTGAATGTGTCATTCTATTATTTCCTCTTTCTATTTTTTTACATTTTTTATTAACAAATACTGAATAGCGATTATACTTCTTCACGTTCAAATGGCATAGACATACAACGAGGTCCACCACGGCCCCGAACCAATTCGCTTCCGCGAATCTTAATCAAGCGAAGCCCGTATTCTTCTAGGATCTTATTGGTAATGGTATTGCGGGCATAAACGACTACTACACCAGGTGCGATGGTCAAAGTGTTGGAGCCATCATTCCATTGTTCACGCGCAGCTGCTACGATATTGCCACCACCGCAACGGATCAAATGAACTTTTTCTACGCCGAGGTTCTTCGCAAGAAGTTCAGCTAAGTCACCTTTTTCTTCAACAATCTTGAGTTTTTCATTTTCATAAGTGACAGAGTAGACACGAAGATCGCCTTCGATTTCTGGGTGAATTGTGAACTTGTCATAGTCAACCATGGTGAAGACAGTATCCAAGTGCATGAATTTACGGTTGTTAGCAAATTCAAATGCCAATACTTTCTTGAAGCCAACCTTTTTCTTGAAGATGTTCACCAAGAGTTTTTCAATCGAAGCTGCATCTGTACGTTGAGAGATACCTACTGCGAGAACGTCTTTAGAAAGAACGAGCTCATCTCCACCTTCAATACGAGTATCTTCTTCACGGTTGTAGACCAATTCTACTTTTCCGCCATAGATTGGATGGTGTTTGAAAATGTATTTACCATAAAGAGTTTCACGGTTACGAGTATCTGCATACATGTGGTTAAGCGATACGGCATTACCAATAGTTGCAAATGGGTCGCGAGTGAAGTAGAGGTTTGGCATTGGGTCGATAGCAAATGGATAGTCTGACTCAACCAAGTCAGTTAAGCCTTTTGCTTCTTCAGGAATTTCTGGCAATTCAACTTTTTGAACCCCTGCCATAGTTTTTTCAACCAATTCTTGGTTGTCCTTGATACCGTGAAGCAATTCACGAATAGCCGCCTTGGTTTGACGACCACGGATGTTGGCTTCGTCTAAATATTCCTCGATAAATTGATCGCGGATTTCTGGGGAAGTCAATGATTCAGCAGCCAATTGCTCTAGGTAAAGGACCTCAATTCCTTCATCACGAAGAGCTTGAGCAAATGCGTCATGTTCTTTTTGAGCATCTTCCAAGAATGGAATGTCATCAAAAAGAAGCCTTTCGAGATAGTCCGGCAACAAGTTTTCCAACTCTTTGCCTGGACGGTGCAACATAACTTTTTTCAGTTTCCCAATTTCTGAGAATACCTGAATTGGATGTGAAGACATGTGTTTTCCTCCTTAAAAATTTTTAACGGTGGCACTTTTTGGTACCGCTTACATGTTCGTTATATCATATTCTTAAGGGCGTGTCAATAGTAAAAAATGATTAAAAATTCGGACAAAACAAGGTTTTAGTAGTATTTTATGTTATTATACGATGGCGAAAGGAATTATAGGAAATAAATGTATAAACTTCTACTAAAAAGAATATAATATCTTTTGAAAAAATTATGCTAAATTTCACATTTTAAGAAGAAATGTCCAGATTTTAATTCAGTTCTGACGAGGAATTGAGAGGAGCAGTGATTGAAAGTCGTTTAGAAAATTATATGAAATCTATCTGAAAGCCTTTCTTTTGAATGGCATAAAATGTATATTGTACAAATTATAGAATCTTTTCTGAGTATTTAGGAAGACAGCCTTGTCTTATTGACGGGACCTCGATTTTTTGTTATAGTCAACGAGGCAACAACTAGGAAGAAGGGTTTATTCACAAGTTGTGGATAAGTCTGGGGAGAGCAGGACATTCAGCTAATATCCTAAAGGGTTCTTGATAATAGTACTGGCAACCAGTAACTGGCCAGCTTTCTAGTAGAAATCCTAGTGCAGTTGGGATTTGAGCAGAGTTTGCTGAAGGTGATGGGTTGAAAGTCAAAGAGCTGGAGTCTAGAAAAGCTAGTTTTTAGGCATGTTTTCTTATCCACAGATTGTGGATAAATTTGTGAACAAGAGAAATAATCAGAGAAAGAGATACGAGATGATGACGAAAATAAAACCGCATGGACCATTACCAAGTCAGGCCCAGCTGGATTATTTAGAGGATGAACTAGCTGCCTTTATCCATTTTGGCCCCAATACCTTTTATGACCAAGAATGGGGAGGTGGGCAAGAGGATCCTAAGCGTTTTAACCCGACCAAGTTGGATGCGCGTGAATGGGTTCGAGTGCTCAAAGAAACAGGTTTTAAAAAACTGATTTTGGTGATCAAGCATCACGATGGCTTTGTCCTCTACCCGACAGCCCACACAGATTATTCGGTCAAGGCTAGCCCTTGGAGGGATGGAAAGGGGGACTTGCTCCTTGAGGTTTCCAAAGCTGCGACTGAGTTTGACATGGATTTGGGAGTGTATTTGTCTCCTTGGGATGCTCACAGTCCCCTCTATCACGTGGACCGAGAAGCGGACTACAATGCCTACTATCTGGCTCAATTGAAGGAAATCTTGTCAAATCCTGTCTATGGAAATGCTGGTAAGTTCGCTGAGGTGTGGATGGATGGTGCTCGAGGAGAAGGGGCCCAGAAGGTCAACTATGAGTTTGAGACTTGGTTTGAAACCATTCGTGACTTGCAGGGCGATTGTTTGATTTTCTCAACTGAAGGGACCAGTATCCGCTGGATTGGGAATGAACGAGGCTATGCAGGGGATCCCTTGTGGCAAAAAGTCAAACCAGACCAGTTAGGAACAGAAGCGGAATTAGATTATCTACAGCACGGAGACCCCTCTGGAACGCTATTTTCAATCGGTGAAGCAGATGTTTCTCTTCGCCCGGGCTGGTTTTACCATGAGGATCAGGACCCTAAGTCTCTCGAGGAGTTGGTCGAAATCTACTTTCATTCGGTAGGGCGGGGGACTCCACTCTTGCTTAATATCCCACCGAATCAAGATGGCCTCTTTGACGAAAAGGATATCCAGCGTCTCTATGAATTTGCTGCCTACCGTGACGAGTTCTATAAAGAGGATTTGGCTTTGGGGGCCAAGGTATCTGACCCTGCTCTATCGCCAGACTTTGCCTGTCATCATCTGACAGATGGACGGAAGACCAGTTCTTGGGCAAGTGATGCAGAGTTGCCAATCCAATTAGAGCTCGATTTAGGATCACCTAAAACTTTTGATGTGATTGAGTTAAGAGAAGATTTGAAGTTGGGGCAACGCATCGCTGCTTTTCATGTTCAGGTAGAGTTGGATGGTGTCTGGCAGGAGTTTGGATCTGGTCATACTGTTGGCTACAAACGTCTCTTACGAGGATCAGTCGTTGAGGCGCAGAAGATACGTGTGACCATTACAGAGGCACAGGCTTTGCCTTTGTTGACCAAGATTTCACTCTATAAAACACCTACCTTGTCGAAAAAAGAAGCTGTTCAGCAGCTAGAGTTTTCAGAAAAAAGTCTGGCTGTGACCAAGGGAGAAAATGTCCACTTTACAGTGAAGCGAAGAGAATCTAGCAGTCCTTTAGAAGCTAAGATTTCGATTCAACCAGGGACGGGTGTGCATGGTGTCGCTTATCGGGACGAGATTCAAGTTCTTGCGTTTCAAGTTGGCGAGACTGAAAAAAGGCTGACGATACCAACCTTGTATTTTGCAGGAGATAAAACCTTGGACTTTTATCTGAATTTGATGCTAGAGGGTCAGCTGGTTGACCAGCTTCAGGTTCAAGTTTCATAAAAGAAGAACCTTTGCATGATGCAAAGGTTCTTTTGGTTATGAGTGATTCGGTAGCCAGTTGAGAGTGAAGGTCAGTTGCTCAGCTTTCAAGAGGTCTTGGTGTTGAATGCTAGATACTGGGGTCTGGTCCAATCGGCATTCTTTGACAAAGTTGAAATGGCTATGGTTTTGCTCGGCATGGATATCCAGCCATTTACCTTCTTTAGCCAGGTAGATACGGAGGTGGTCAAAGAGAGGGATTCCGAGATCGTAGCTGGGCTTGCCCGGACAGGTCGGATAAAAACCAAGAGCTGACCAAATGTACCAAGCCGAGAGACTGCCATTGTCCTCATCGCCAGGATAGGCTTCCCAGCTTGGGCGAAAGGCTTTCTGACGCAAGGTTTTGATGAGTAGAGCAGTGTATTCGGGGTAGTCACTGTAGCGGAAGAGATAAGGGATGTGGAAGCTAGGCTGGTTGGAAATGGCGATTTGCCCAAAAGGAGCGGTAGCCATCTCGCTCATTTCATGAATCTCGTAACCATAGCCGGTCGTCTCAAAGAGGGGAGCATCCTGACAGGCTTTCAAAAGATAGTTGCTAAATGCTTCTTTTCCACCCATAAGTTGGATTAAGCCTGGGATGTCGTGGAGGACCCCTAAAGTTGCTTGAATGGCAGAGCATTCGGCGTAGTCGCGTCCCCAACTATAAGGAGAGAAGTCGGTGCGGAAGTTTCCTTGACTATCACGCGCTCGCATGTAACCTGTCTCAGCGTCAAATAGATGGCGGTAATTTTGTGATGCAGACATGTAGGTCTCAGCTATTTCTCTTTTCCCTAGTTTTTCGGCACAGCTGGCGATACAAAAGTCACTATAGGCGTAGTCTAGGGTATGGCTAACGCTTTCGTGGTGGTCGGTAGAGAGGTAGCCCAGTTCTTGGTATTGGGCTAGTCCATGGCGACCATTGATGCCGAGAGAGTCGGACTTGGTGGCTGTTTCAAGCATGGCTTGAAGGAGTTCTTCTTCCAAGTCGGGAGCCATGCCCTTGCAGGCGCTATCTGCGATAATACCATCTAAAAGAGTACCCGGCATCATGCCACGTTCATCTGGGGCCAGCCATTTTGGAAGAAATCCAGTATCGCGGTAGCTATTGAGGAAACCTTCTAGAAAGCGGTGATAGTGTTCCGGTATGATAAGGGCAAAGAGGGGAAAGGTGGTGCGGAAGGTATCCCAGAAACCATTGTTGCTAAAGAGGACACCGGGCTTGACAGTACCAGTAGTCAGATCCATGTGGATGGATTGCCCTGATTCATTAACCTCATAAAAAGTCTGTGGGAAGAGGAAGAGTCTGTAAAGGCAGTGGTCAAAGAAGGTTCGGTCAGCCTCTCCTGTCTCGATAACGTCAAAACGATGGAGGAGATCTTCCCAGTCTGCTTGTGCACTGGCTTTACAGCTATCAAAGTCCTTTTGAGGTAGATTAAGCAGAGCTTGAGAAGGCGAGATGAAAGAAGTTGCTAGCTGGATTTCAGCATGGCTATCTGCAAGGTCAATACGCCAGTCTCCGCCTTCTTGGCTGACAGCAAGAATATCCGTGTTCATTTGCAGGGCAGTGAATAGTTTTAGCGGATTTTTGTTGGTCTCTGTTTTGCCTTCTTGTCTCAGGGCAAGAGTCCGCTTATCTATTTGTTCGACTGTCAGTTCATCCGCTGCGTGAAGACAGAGGGAGAGGGCTTTGTCTTGCTTTTGCTCTAAACGAATAGAAGCACCGTAACAAGTCGAAGTAAGCTGGGTTTCGATCTGATAGCGCAGGGAGAAAATTTTCAGATAATGAGGTTGGAAAGAGGCCTTATCCCTATCATAGGAAGATTGGCGATGAAAGAGACTGTCTCCGCCCAGTTGGCCTGTAACAGGTGTCAGGAGTAGCCAAGAGTAGTCCCCAATCCAAGGACTGGGCTGGTGGGTTAATCGAATCCCCTGAAAGATGGGCAGATGCGGATCGAAAAACCAAGCTCCCTCCTGGTCACTGGTCTGGGGAACAAAGTAATTCATCCCAAAAGGAACGCCTGTGTAAGGCAGGGTATTTCCCCGAGAGAAGGCATGCTTGCTAGCAGTACCAAAGCGGGTATCGATGGTTTCAAGTAGTGGTTTCATAGTCTTTCCTTTAGCTGTTTTTCTACATTATATCAGAAAAAGGTGGCATTTAAATATGGGGTTCGAAAGTAAGCAATTTTGTAGAAAAATGACTATCATTTGTGTATGTATTTTCTGTCTCAAAAACTATATACTGAACATGAAACTTGTTTGAAAGAGGAAACTGCACGATGATTTATTCGAAAGAAATTGTTAGAGAATGGCTAGACGAAGTAGCGGAGCGGGCTAAGGACCATCCGGAGTGGGTAGATGTCTTTGAGCGTTGCTATACAGACACCTTGGACAATACGGTTGAAATCTTAGAAGATGGCTCAACTTTTGTCTTGACTGGGGATATTCCTGCCATGTGGCTTCGGGATTCAACGGCCCAACTCAGACCTTACCTTCATGTGGCTAAAAGAGATCCTCTCTTGCGCCAGACCATTGCAGGTTTGGTTAAACGTCAGATGACCTTGATTCTCAAGGATCCTTATGCCAATTCCTTTAACATTGAGGAGAACTGGAAGGGCCACCACGAGACTGACCACACGGACCTTAATGGCTGGATCTGGGAACGCAAGTACGAGGTGGACTCGCTTTGTTATCCTTTGCAGTTGGCCTATCTTCTTTGGAAAGAGACTGGCGAGACCAGTCAGTTTGATGAGACTTTTGTCGCAGCGACCAAGGAAATTCTTCATCTCTGGACGGTAGAACAAGATCACAAGAACTCTCCTTATCGTTTTGTCCGCGATACAGACCGAAAAGAAGATACTTTGGTAAATGATGGTTTTGGACCTGACTTTGCAGTGACAGGTATGACCTGGTCAGCCTTCCGCCCGAGTGATGACTGCTGTCAGTATAGCTACTTGATTCCGTCAAATATGTTTGCAGTAGTTGTCTTGGGTTATGTGCAAGAAATCTTTGCAGAACTAGACCTAGCTGATAGCCAAAACATCGTGGCAGACGCTAAACGTCTGCAAGCAGAGATCCAAGAAGGTATCGAAAACTACTCCTACACCACCAATAGTAAGGGCGAAAAGATTTACGCCTTTGAAGTGGATGGTCTAGGAAATGCTAGCATCATGGATGATCCAAATGTACCGAGTCTGCTGGCGGCACCTTATCTGGGCTACTGCGATGTCAACGATGAAGTGTATCAAGCAACTCGTCGCACCATTCTAAGCCCTGAAAATCCGTATTTCTACCAAGGTGAATATGCTAGTGGTCTCGGAAGCTCCCATACCTTCTATCGCTATATCTGGCCCATTGCCCTTTCTATCCAAGGCTTGACAACAAGAGATAAGGCAGAGAAGAAATTCTTGCTCGATCAGCTAGTTGCTTGCGATGGTGGTACAGGTGTTATGCACGAAAGCTTCCATGTTGACGACCCAACTCTCTACTCTCGTGAATGGTTCTCTTGGGCCAACATGATGTTCTGTGAGTTGGTCTTGGATTATCTAGATATTCGCTAGTCAGTTCTTTAGTTAGATAGAAATAAAAATTTAAGTTAGAATGAGGTTTTACTTATGGAAAATGTTGTTGTACATATTATCTCACATAGTCACTGGGACCGTGAGTGGTATCTCCCTTTTGAAAGCCACCGGATGCAGTTGGTGGAGTTATTTGACAATCTTTTTGATCTCTTTGAAAATGACCCTGAGTTCAAGAGTTTCCACTTGGACGGCCAAACCATTGTCCTTGATGACTACTTGGAAATTCGTCCTGAAAATCGCGATAAAGTCCAACGTTACATTGACGAAGGCAAACTTAAAATTGGTCCCTTTTACATCTTGCAGGATGATTACTTGATTTCAAGTGAAGCCAATGTCCGCAATACCTTGATTGGTCAAGCTGAATGTGCAAAATGGGGCAAATCCACTCAGATTGGTTACTTCCCAGATACCTTTGGAAATATGGGACAAGCGCCTCAAATCCTTCAAAAATCAGGTATTCACGTGGCAGCCTTTGGTCGTGGTGTCAAGCCGATTGGATTTGACAACCAAGTCCTCGAAGATGAGCAGTTCACTTCTCAGTTTTCAGAAATGTACTGGCAGGGCGCTGATGGAAGCCGCGTCCTCGGTATTCTCTTTGCTAACTGGTATAGTAATGGGAATGAAATCCCAGTTGATAAGGATGAGGCCCTAACCTTCTGGAAACAAAAACTGTCAGACGTGCGTGACTATGCTTCGACCAACCAGTGGTTGATGATGAACGGATGTGACCACCAGCCTGTACAGCGAAATCTGAGCGAAGCCATTCGTGTGGCAAATGAACTCTTCCCAGATGTGACCTTTGTTCATAGTTCCTTTGATGACTATATCCACGCAGTAGAAAGTGCTCTACCAGAGCAGTTATCAACGGTTACAGGTGAGTTGACAAGTCAGGAAACAGATGGTTGGTACACGCTTGCCAACACTTCTTCATCACGCATTTACCTCAAACAAGCCTTTCAAGCAAATAGCAACCTCCTAGAACAAGTAGTGGAACCATTGACTGTCATCACTGGCGGACATAACCACAAGGACCAGTTGACCTATGCTTGGAAAGTCCTTCTACAAAATGCGCCCCATGATAGTATCTGTGGCTGTAGTATTGACGAAGTTCACCGCGAGATGGAGACACGTTTTGCCAAGGTCAACCAAGTCGGAAACTTCGTTAAGACCAATCTTCTCAACGAGTGGAAGGGTAAAATTGCAACCCACGAAGCCCAAGGCGATCATCTTTTTACGGTCATCAACACAGGCTTGCATGACAAGGTTGACACTGTCAGCACAGTGATTGATGTGGCGGTTTGTGATTTCAAAGAATTACACCCAACAGAAGGCTACAAGAAAATGGCAGCCTTGACCTTGCCAAACTACCGTGTCGAAGACTTGGAAGGGCATGCTGTAGAAGCGAAAATCGAGGATCTGGGAGCTAATTTTGAGTATGATTTGCCAAAAGACAAGTTCCGTCAGGCTCGTATCGCTCGACAAGTGCGCGTGACAGTACCTGTTCATCTGGCACCACTTTCTTGGACAACCTTCCAATTGCTCGAAGGAGAACAAGAACACCGTGACGGTATTTACCAAAATGGAGTGATTGATACGCCATTTGTAACGGTCAGTGTGGATGAAAATATCACAGTCTACGATAAGACAACTCATGAAGCGTATGAGGATGTTGTTCGCTTTGAAGACCGTGGGGACATCGGAAATGAGTATATCTACTTCCAACCAAAAGGAACAGAGCCTATTTACGCAGAGTTGACAGGCTATGAAGTCTTGGAAAATACAGCTCGTTTTGCCCAGATTTTGCTCAAGCATGAATTGACAATTCCAGTAAGTGCAGATGAAAAATTGGATGCAGAACAAAGAGGTATCATCGAGTTTATGACGCGTGAAGCTGGACGCTCAGATGAACTGACAAGCATTCTTCTTGAAACAGAGATGACCGTCTTTGTTGACAATCCTCAAATCCGCTTCAAGACTCGCTTTACCAACACCGCCAAGGACCACCGTATCCGTCTCTTGGTTAAGACTCATAACACGCGTCCAAGCAATGATTCTGAAAGCATTTATGAGGTGGTGACACGACCAAATAAACCAGCAGCTTCATGGGAAAATCCTGAAAATCCTCAACACCAACAAGCCTTTGTCAGCCTTTATGATGATAAAAAAGGGGTGACAGTGGTCAATAAAGGATTGCACGAGTATGAAATCCTTGGAGACGACACCATTGCAGTGACCATTCTTCGTGCCTCAGGTGAGTTAGGTGACTGGGGTTACTTCCCAACACCAGAAGCTCAGTGCTTGCGTGAGTTTGAAGTCGAGTTTGCTCTGGAATGCCACCAAGCAGGGGAACGCTTCTCCGCTTTCCGTCGTGCCAAAGCCTTCCAAACACCATTCACTAGTCTTCAAGTTGCTAAACAAGAAGGAAGTGTTGCAGCGACTGGCAGTCTCTTGAGCCATGCGGCGCTCAGCTTACCACAAGTCTGCCCAACAGCCTTTAAAGTGGCTGAAAATGAAGAAGGATATGTACTTCGTTACTACAATATGAGTCAAGAAAATGTACGCATATCAGAACACCAGCAAACCATTTTGGACTTGCTTGAACGACCATATCCAGTTCATTCAGGACTCTTAGCACCACAAGAGATTCGTACAGAATTGATCAAAAAAGAAGACATTTAACAGCTTTAAAGTGTTTGATAACTAATACTATGAGATAGAAAGGAGGGGCGAAAGAGTAAGGACTAACTACTGCTTCGCCCCTTTTTATGGGAAGAACAATGACCATTGCAACCATTGATATCGGAGGGACTGGGATTAAGTTTGCCAGTTTGACTCCTGATGGAAAGATACTAGATAAGACAAGTACTCCGACGCCAGAAAACTTCGAGTATTTACTGACTTGGCTAGACCAACGTCTGTCAGAGCAAGATTATAAGGGCATTGCTATGAGTGTTCCAGGCGCGGTCAATCAAGAAACAGGTGTGATTGAGGGAATTAGTGCCGTACCTTACATCCATGGCTTTTCTTGGTATGAAGCTCTTGCTCATCATCAACTCCCTGTCCATCTAGAAAATGATGCCAACTGTGTTGGACTTAGTGAATTGCTAGTTCATCCAGAGCTTGAAAATGCAGCCTGTGTCGTGATTGGGACAGGGATTGGTGGAGCCATGATTATCAATGGCAAGCTTCACCGAGGTCGCCACGGCTTGGGAGGAGAGTTTGGCTACATGACAACCATCGCACCAGCAGAAAAACTTAACAACTGGTCGCAACTAGCGTCAACTGGCAATATGGTGCGATACGTGATTGAAAAATCTGGTCAGACTGACTGGGACGGTCGCAAGATTTACCAAGAGGCCGCAGCAGGCAATGCTCTTTGTCAAGAAGCTATTTTGCGCATGAACCGTAATCTGGCTCAAGGCTTGCTCAATATTCAGTATCTCATCGACCCAGATGTCATTAGTCTGGGAGGCTCCATCAGTCAGAACCCAGACTTTATCCAAGGTGTCAAGAAGGCTGTCGATGAATTTGTCGAAACCTACGAAGAATACACGGTCGCACCAGTTATCCAGGCCTGCACCTATCATGCAGAAGCCAATCTCTACGGTGCCCTGGTCAACTGGTTGCAGGAGGAAAACCAATGGTAAGATTTACAGGACTTAGTCCTAAACAAACGCAAGCTATTGAAGCATTAAAAAATCACATTTCTCTGCCAGATGTAGAGGTAGCTGTCGCTCAGTCTGACCAAGCCTCTATCTCTATCAAGGGTGAGGGAGGCCACTATCAACTGACTTATCGCAAACCTCACCAACTTTACCGCGCCTTGTCCTTATTGGCAACAGCTCTAGTAGAAGGTGATAAGGTAGAGATTGAAGAACAAGCTGCTTATGAAGATTTGGCTTACATGGCAGACTGTTCCCGAAATGCGGTGCTGAATGTGGCTTCTGCCAAGCAGATGATTGAGGTCTTGGCTCTCATGGGCTACTCAACCTTTGAGCTTTATATGGAAGACACCTACCAGATTGAGGGGCAGCCATATTTTGGTTACTTCCGCGGAGCATACTCAGCTGAAGAGTTACAGGAAATTGAAGCCTATGCCCAGCAGTTTGACATGACCTTTGTCCCATGCATCCAGACCTTGGCTCACTTATCAGCCTTTGTCAAATGGGGTGTCAAGGAAGTGCAAGAACTCCGTGATGTAGAGGACATTCTCCTTATTGGCGAAGAAAAGGTTTATGATTTGATTGATGGCATGTTTGCCACTCTATCTAAACTGCAGACTCGCAAGGTCAATATCGGGATGGATGAAGCCCACTTGGTTGGCTTGGGACGCTACCTCATCTTGAACGGTGTTGTGGACCGTAGTCTTCTCATGTGCCAACACTTGGAGCGCGTTCTGGATATTGCAGACAAGTATGGTTTCCACTGCCAGATGTGGAGTGATATGTTCTTCAAACTCATGTCAGCAGATGGCCAGTACGACCGTGACGTGGAGATTCCAGAGGAAACTCGTGTCTACCTAGACCGTCTCAAAGACCGTGTGACCTTGGTTTACTGGGATTATTATCAGGATAGTGAGGAAAAATACAACCGCAATTTCCGCAATCACCACAAGATTAGCCAAGATATTGCCTTTGCAGGTGGGGCTTGGAAGTGGATTGGGTTCACACCCAACAACCATTTCAGCCGTCTTATTGCTGTAGAAGCCAATAAAGCCTGCCGTTATAATGACATCAAAGAAGTCATTGTAACGGGTTGGGGAGACAATGGTGGTGAGACAGCTCAATTTTCTATCCTACCAAGCTTGCAAATCTGGGCAGAACTCAGCTACCGCAATGACCTCGACCGTTTGTCTGCCCACTTCAAGACCAATACAGGTCTATCAGTTGAGGAATTCATGCAGCTTGACCTTGCCAACCTCTTGCCAGACTTGCCGGACAATCTCAGTGGCATCAATCCCAACCGCTATGTCTTTTATCAGGATGTTCTCTGCCCTATTCTTGACAGACACATGACACCTGAACAGGACAAACCACACTTCGCTCAAGCAGCTGAGACGCTTTCTGAAATCAAAGAAAAAGCAGGAAATTATGCTTACCTCTTTGAAACTCAGGCTCAGTTGAACCAGATTTTAAGTAGCAAAGTGGATGTGGGACGACACATTCGTCAGGCTTACCAAGCAAACGATAAAGAAAGTCTGAAAGCAATCGCAAGACAAGAATTACCAAAACTTAGAAGTCAAATCGAACACTTCCATGCCCTCTTTAGCCACCAATGGTTGAAAGAAAACAAGGTCTTTGGTTTGGATACGGTTGATATCCGTATGGGCGGACTCTTACAAAGGATCAAGCGAGCAGAGAGTCGTATCGAGGCTTATCTGGCAGGTCAGATTGATCGCATCGAAGAATTAGAAGTCGAAATCCTTCCGTTTAATGATTTTTATGGAGACAAGAACTTCGCAGCAACTACAGCCAATCAGTGGCATACCATTGCGACAGCTTCGACCATTTATACGACATAGGCTAGGCATTTATCACAAACAGTTAAACATCTCCTTTTAAATACATGGAGATGTTTTTTGATTTGGAGATAGGGAAGGAGTATAATGAAGGTAGAAAGATAGTTTGGAGGTCTGACCATGAAAAAGCTACTACTAGTCCTAGCTACTAGCATGCTAGTCTTATCTGCCTGCCATAAAATGACAGAGGATGGAGCAACTAGTCCGTCAATACCAAGGGAGCAACAAACCAAGGAAACAACCAACTATTTTCACTACCTAGCAGATTCCTATCAAAAGGCTTTTTCGCATGAAAAAGATCATAAGGATACAACCGTCCAATCACCTATGGCTGCTACAGTTGCAGCCATGGAAGAACTTGAGTTATCTAATCCGACTGATCAAGCCTTGATTATGAAGAACTACTCGGATTTTCAGAAGCTAATTCAATACAACACCGAAAAGTGGGAGGAAGAGTTTGCAAGCTGGGCTTCTTCTATGGGGCAGTCCTATCATAGACTAGAGCATGCAAACTTTGATGAAAAAAATGAACTAATCAAAAAATTAGAAACTACAACAGTCTCTCAGAAAAGTGTCAAATGGAATGTTTTTGGAGTATCGAGTGACAATGCTTATGACTACTTGGCTTTGGATGCCTACTATGACAATCAGGACAAACATTTCTACCTATTTACACTGAAGGATGGGCAAGCACAGGTCTTGCATTCCGATAAGACACTGGAAACTATCCCTACTGCAAATTTTGAAGAGACTGAAAACACAGATTTAGCACAACGTTTTAAGGAATTTCTATTAAAAACAAGTGTAACTACAGAGAGCGAGCCAGATACAGATAATAGTTCTTTAATAGACAAGATAAAAACAGCCATGGAATCTTACTCGGATAGTAAAGGTGAAAGATTCAAGTCAACTAACTTAGCAACATATGGTCACTACTATGGACTAGCAGTACCAGACCAGATAATGCAATTTGGGCAAGTGGATGGGATGAATTATACTTTTAAATGGTATGGCTATATTGCTGGTTCTGGTTCTGGGCGGTTTGATATCCTAGCTTGCTATGTGAATGAAGCAGAGACAGAGGTGATTCTCTTTGGCTACAAGGATGGCAATCCTGCTCTTTTACAAACCGAAGGAAGACCAGAGATTGAGAAAAACGAATCAGGGGCTATCATAAATGCACAGGTTCATTTTGTCGAGTTTCATCACTCAATATTGGAACAAGTTTTCAATCAGTAAAGCGGAAATACACTTATCGTATGCAAAGTGTTTCTCGTGAAACCTATTTCTTATAAAAAACTTCTCCACATAAAATAATTTGTGGAGTTTTTTCTATAATTAGTAGTTTAAACTGACCTTCAAATAGGAGTATACTAATAATGTAATCGTTATCAAACCTAAAAATTCGATAGAATCAGTTTTTAGGAATAAAAAGGGAGGAAATTATGAAAAAGTTTTCAAAGACCTTGAGAGATAACTGGATCTTTCTCTTGATGGTTTTACCAGGGGCTCTCTGGCTGATTCTATTCTTTTACATTCCAGTATTTGGGAATGTGGTCGCCTTTAAAGACTACCATATGACCAGTAATGGTTTCATAGATAGTATTGTGAATAGTAAATGGGTCGGGTTAGATAATTTCAGATTCTTGTTTAGTTCAAAAGATGCCTTTATCATCACTCGAAATACTGTTCTTTACAATCTCGGCTTCATCTTTATCGGTTTGATTGTATCAGTAGGGATTGCCATTATCCTCAGTGAGCTTCGCTCTAAGAGAATGGTTAAGATTTTCCAAACGTCTATGTTGTTCCCTTACTTCTTGTCATGGGTTATCATCAGTTTCTTTACAGATGCCTTCCTAAACATTGACAAAGGGGTTTTCAACCATTTCCTAACATCCATTGGCATGAAGGAAATCAACTTCTATGCTGACTTAGGTATTTGGCCATATCTTCTCCTTTTCCTAGGAATTTGGAAAGGCTTTGGATATAGCAGTGTCATGTACTATGCGACGATCATGGGAATTGACCCAACTTATTACGAAGCAGCAACAGTGGACGGGGCTAGCAAGTGGCAACGTATTCGCAACGTAACCATTCCTCAGTTGACTCCGCTTGTAACAGTCTTGACCATCCTTGCAGTCGGAAATATCTTCCGTGCAGACTTTGGTCTCTTCTATCAAATCCCACACAATGCTGGTCAGCTTTACAATGTAACCAACGTTTTGGATGTATATGTCTTTAATGGTTTGACTCAGACAGCAGATATCGGTATGGCTTCAGCAGCCGGTCTTTACCAATCCGTTGTCGGTTTGATTCTAGTTATCCTATCAAACTTGCTTGCAAGACGAGTCGATCCAAACTCAGCTTTGTTCTAGAAAGGAGGAGAATATGGCAGAAAAGAAAATTAAAAAAGAAAAAATCGATAATGTCGGCATTCACTCCTTCAGTAAGAAAGCAGATATCTTCTTTAGTATCATCTCTGGTTTGATCGCTCTTTCTTGTATATTGCCCTTTATCTTCGTTATCATCATTTCGGTGACAGACGAAAAGAGCATCCTCCAGTATGGATATAGCTTTTTCCCTTCGAAATTTGGTGTAGATGGATTCCAGTTCTTAGCTCAGTTTAAAGATAAGATTCTCCAAGCGCTCTTTATCTCAGTTTTTGTAACCGTAGTCGGAACAGTGACCAACGTCTTCATTACAACCACTTATGCCTACGCCATCTCACGGACAACCTTTAAGTACCGCAGATTCTTCACAATCTTTGCCCTTCTCAGTATGTTGTTCAATGCTGGTTTGGTACCAGGCTATATCGTGGTGACTCGTTTGCTTCAACTTGGTGATACGGTTTGGGCCTTGATTGTTCCAATGCTTCTCTCACCATTCAACATCATCTTGATGCGTTCCTTCTTCAAGAAGACCATTCCAGAAGCCATTCTAGAATCTGCTCGTATCGATGGTGCCAGTGAAGCACGGATCTTCTTCCAGATCTGTTTACCATTGTCACTTCCAGGTATCGCAACTATCACGCTTTTGACAGCTCTTGGTTTCTGGAACGACTGGTTCAACGCCCTTCTTTATATCAAGAGTGACAACTTGTATCCATTGCAATATTTGCTCATGCAAATCCAGCAAAATATGGACTACATCGCAAAAGCAGTCGGCCTATCTGGTCAACTGGGAGTCGCTCTTCCAAAAGAAACAGGTCGTATGGCCATGGTTGTTGTTGCAACCCTTCCAATCGCGATTCTGTACCCATTCTTCCAACGCTACTTTGTTAAAGGGTTGACGATCGGTGGTGTGAAAGAATAGCACTTACTGAGAAACACCGTTTCTCCCTTCCCAACTTCATCTTAGTGACTGAAGTTACAAATTATTAAATCGTTTATAAGTTTAAAAATAAAAAAAGGAGTTTTTATCATGAAAAACTGGAAAAAATATGCTTTTGCATCTGCTAGCGTAGTCGCTTTGGCTGCAAGTCTTGCTGCTTGTGGAAACCTTTCAGGTAACAACAAAAAAGCTGCTGACTCAGCTTCAGGTGACAAACCTGTTCTTAAAATGTACCAAATCGGTGACAAACCAGATAACTTGGATGAATTGCTAGAAAATGCCAACAAAATCATCGAAGAAAAAGTTGGTGCTAAATTGGATATCCAATACCTCGGATGGGGTGACTACGGTAAGAAAATGTCAGTTATCACATCATCAGGTGAAAACTACGATATTGCCTTTGCAGATAACTATGTTGTAAATGCTCAAAAAGGTGCTTACGCTGACTTGACTGATTTGTACAAGAAAGAAGGAGCAGAGCTTTACAAAGCACTTGACCCAGCTTACATCAAAGGGAACACTGTAAACGGTAAGATTTACGCTGTTCCAGTTGCAGCCAACGTTGCATCATCTCAAAATTTTGCCTTTAACGGCGCTCTTCTTGCCAAATATGGCATTGACATTTCAGGTGTCACTTCATACGAAACACTTGAACCAGTCTTGAAACAAATCAAAGAAAAAGCTCCAGACGTAGTACCATTTGCGGTTACGAAGAACTTCATCCCATCTGATAACTTTGACTACCCAGTACCAAACGGACTTCCATTCGTTATCGACCTTGAAGGAGACACTACTAAGATTGTAAACCGTTACGAAGTGCCTCGTTTCAAAGAACACTTGAAGACTCTTCACAAATTCTATGAAGCTGGATACATTCCAAAAGACGTAGCAACAAGCGACACTTCATTTGACCTTCAACAAGATACTTGGTTCGTTCGTGAAGAAACAGTAGGACCAGCTGACTACGGTAACAGCTTGCTCTCACGTGTTGCTAACAAAGACATCCAAATCAAACCAATCACTAACTTTATCAAGAAAAACCAAACAACACAAGTTGCTAACTTTGTCATCTCAAACAACTCTAAGAACAAAGAAAAATCAATGGAAGTGTTGAACCTCTTGAACACTAACCCAGAACTCTTGAACGGTCTTGTTTACGGTCCAGAAGGCAAGAACTGGGAAAAAGTTGAAGGTAAAGAAAACCGTGTCCGCGTCCTTGATGGATACAAAGGAAACACTCACATGTCAGGTTGGAACACTGGTAACAACTGGATCCTTTACATCAACGAAAACGTTACAGATCAACAAATCGAAGATTCTAAGAAACAATTGGCAGAAGCTAAGGAATCTCCAGCACTTGGATTCATCTTTAACACTGACAGTGTGAAATCTGAAATCTCAGCAATCTCTAACACAATGCAACAATTCGATACAGCTATTAACACTGGTACTGTAGACCCAGATAAAGCAATTCCAGAATTGATGGAAAAATTAAAATCTGAAGGTGCCTACGAAAAAGTATTGAACGAAATGCAAAAACAATACGACGAATTCTTGAAAAACAAAAAATCATAAGATCGATTGATTTCGTGTATTCATTCCTAATTCCTAAAAATGTGATCACTGCCTTCCTTAGTTCTCTAGGGGAGGTAGTGATTTTTAGGATGTAAAAATGAAAGAAGTGATTCTGAGAGTTTAGGCGATGTGATACACATATATCTATAGGAGGTCCATCATGAAAAGGTATCGTCTTCTTTTTAAAATGAGTGGTGTCTTCTCTTACCTATTTTTCGTATTTGGTCTTTCTCAGCTGACTCTTATCGTCCAAAACTATTGGCAATTTTCTTCTCAGATAGGAAATTTCTTCTGGATTCGAAATATCTTGAGTTTGCTATTTAGTGGAGTCATGATTGGGATTCTTGTTAAGACAGGCCATGGCTATCTCTTTCGCGTTTCGAGAAAAAAATGGCTCTGGTATTCAATCCTAACAGCCCTAGTAGCGGTAGCTCATATATTTTTTAATATTCAAACAGCTAGACACGTTCAGTCAACTGCTGAAGGTTGGGCCGTATTGATCGGTTATAGTGGGACTAACTTTGCCGAGCTAAGTATCTATATAGCCCTGTTCTTTCTGGTTCCACTGATGGAAGAGTTGCTCTATAGAGGATTACTTCAACACGCCTTCTTTAAAGATTCGAGATTTGGTCTTGATTTGCTTCTTCCGTCCATTTTATTTGCTCTCCCTCATTTTTCAAGCCTGCCTAGTCTGTTAGATATCTTCGTCTTTGCAACAGTTGGAATCATCTTTGCTGGTTTGACCCGCTATACCAAGAGCATTTATCCATCCTATGCGGTGCATGTGATTAATAATATTTTCGCAACATTACCATTTTTGCTGACTTTTTTACATCGGGTGTTTGGGTAAAATATTGGCGCGAGTTAGGAATTATAGTTTTTCAATTTATAAGCGAGTTTCAGGAGGGAAATGAGTATGACACCATTAAAATGGTTTGCTGGAGGAAGCGAAAGGCGTTGTGAAGCGATGGCTATTATAGATCATCTATTGGAAGATATAAAGGCTGCGCCTCAACTTACTCCCTTGAAAAATCAGTTAGTGATTTATAAAAAACGATTAAAGGATGATGGAACCTCTACTCCATTTATTCTGAGCCAAATGAATGTTGACATCTCACGTGTGTTGATTGACAATAAGCTGGGTTTGTCAGAAAGTCAAGCTAAGCAAATCAAAAAATTGAGAGAATTATCTGCGATTCGTTATGGTTACTGATGAAGTGCAAGGGCAGGTCTCTCTATATAATTTCCGGTCAAATAAATTGCATTCGTTTTCTCAAGTGGGTATACTAGAATAGTTGAATGAAAAATTCTGAAAATTTAAGAATAGAAAAGAGAACAAATCTTATGGCAAAAGATATTCGTGTCTTACTTTACTACCTTTATACTCCAATTGAAAACGCAGAGCAATTTGCGGCAGACCACCTGGCTTTCTGTAAATCAATCGGTCTCAAAGGCCGTATCCTAGTCGCTGACGAGGGGATTAACGGGACTGTTTCAGGTGACTACGAAACAACTCAAAAATACATGGACTACGTTCACAGCCTCCCAGGCATGGAAGACCTCTGGTTCAAGATTGACGAAGAAAATGAACAAGCCTTCAAGAAGATGTTTGTTCGCTACAAGAAAGAAATTGTCCACCTTGGTTTGGAAGACAATGACTTTGACAACGACATCAACCCACTTGAAACAACAGGTGCTTACTTGTCTCCAAAAGAGTTCAAAGAAGCCCTTCTTGACGAAGATACAGTGGTTCTTGACACACGTAACGATTATGAGTACGACCTAGGACATTTCCGTGGGGCTATCCGTCCAGACATCCGCAACTTCCGTGAGTTGCCACAATGGGTCCGTGACAACAAGGAAAAATTCATGGACAAGCGTGTTGTGGTTTACTGTACAGGTGGAGTTCGCTGTGAGAAATTCTCAGGCTGGATGGTCCGTGAAGGCTATAAAGATGTCGGCCAATTGCACGGAGGAATCGCAACTTACGGTAAAGACCCAGAAGTCCAAGGTGAACTTTGGGATGGGAAAATGTACGTCTTTGACGAGCGTATCGCAGTCGATGTCAACCATGTTAACCCAACCATCGTAGGGAAAGACTGGTTTGATGGAACACCATGTGAACGTTATGTCAACTGTGGAAATCCCTTCTGTAACCGTCGTATCCTAACATCAGAAGAAAATGAAGACAAATACCTTCGTGGATGCTCACACGAGTGCCGTGTTCACCCACGCAACCGCTATGTTTCAGAAAATGAATTGACACAAGCAGAAGTGATCGAGCGCCTAGCCGCTATCGGTGAAAGCTTAGATCAAGTCGCTACAGTATAAAGCAAACAGCCCTTAGAGGCTGTTTTTCTATGCTTTTTATCTAAAAATCTAAAATTTGTTTCTGTATCTTTCAGGAAAATAGGGTATACTATGTGTAAACGATTTCAAAGGAGGCCAGTTATGGCGAAAACATTTTTTATCCCAAATAAAGAAAGCATTCTAGGACAACAGGAGGTCTTGACTGCCAAGTCCATCTTGGCCTTGGTGGAGGGCTTGGAGTCGCACAGTTATGATGCAGTCTATCTCCGTCAGCCCCTCAATCGTCTCGAGTACATGGAGTGTGGGATTGTAGGCCAGTCGCAATTTCTTTTCAAAGTGAACTATGCGGATAGTCGAAAAGGCTATCAAGTGGTGATTCCAGACTTTCTTACCAGAGCGGACTGGGAGATTGTAGAAGCTCTCCTCCAAGCCCTATCGAGCAAGTTGGGGCAAGTGGTAGAAGGGCTAGAAGACTTTGACTTTGAAGCTTATTTCCGACAAACGATCCAGCATTATCTAGCGGATAAGGCGGTTCGTT
The DNA here is from genome assembly GCF_054861215.1 of Streptococcus sp. KHUD_018. The sequence continues at coordinate 1,991,248 of NZ_CM142176.1, read as the reverse complement.
TAGTATATTGCCAAGGACTCTTGTCTCCTATTTATCTCAACAAGGACTACCTCGAGAGCTTTTTGGCTGAGGACGGATTGGCACGTTTTGAAGAGCTAGTCAAGAAGGTTCAAGGCTCTGATGCCTACCTTGCCAGTGTGAAATTTTACCCGGATGCTCAAGGCAAGGTGCACGGTATCTACCACCTAGCCCAGGGAGTCAAGACGATTTTACCTAAGGAGCCCTTTGTACCAGCACCCTATACCGAGCAGCTAGCAGGCAAGGAGCTTGTTTGGGAGATTGACCTAGTGAAGATTTCTGGTGATGGGTCCAAAGCAGAAGACTATGAAACCATCGCTCGCTTGGACTATGCAAGATTCCTAGAGTCACTACCAACAGAATTTTACCACCAACTAGATGCCAATCAATTGGAAGTACAAGCCATTTTGGGAAAAGATTTTGAAGGATTGGCAAGCATCGAGTAGACCTTGTCCAAAAAAGAGTAAGAATAAAAATCCCTGTCATTAACAAATGGCAGGGATTTTGGTTAAAAGAAGGTCAGGATGCGAAGGTAGTCCACTGTTAGCGCCAACTCTGCAATGAAGAAGGGTAAGAGAATAGCAGCATCAAGTAAGACAGCTAGTAAGAAACGATAAAATGGGTCAAGGCTACTGGTCTTACTTGGCTTGCTAATCACAAAGAGATTTCCAAGGGCAAAGATGGTCATGCTTAGAAGAGTGAGGATGCCAGCAAATCGTAAGCCACCAAAAAGTGCAAAGAAACTTGCTAGAGCTGTTAGGACAAGTGGTATAGCAAAGAGCCGGCTGTAACGATCGCAAGCTTCTTGGAATGTGAAGTCGCTCTCCTGGTCCAGCACACGTCGGACAGTAAAGCCTCCCAAAATGATGGAAAAGTAAAATAGAGCGCTAGCGACCAAGATAGAAAGGCCAGCAAAGAGATCCAAAGGTGGGAGCTGGTTAGGAGAACTATTAGCAATAGAAATCATATAGCCATAGTAGAGGTGCTTGATATGATAGATACTAAAGAAAAGGTTGATTGACGACAGCAAGGTGAGTAGGGCAAAGACACTATAACGATGCTTTTGGTCCGTATTCTTGCTGGCAGTTGGTTCTTGGATAGCGTCCAGCAGCCAAGTCCAAAATAGTGCGATTTCTTCTTTGAATCGAGCAGTTTTGCGGGGGTCAATATCTGGGATATAGGGGCTTTCTAAAGCCTTGCTGAGGATACTTTTCTCTTTTGCAGGGTTTTCTTGCTTGTGCTCCTCTTCAGCTTTTACTTCTTCCTCTTCCTCGGTTTGATTTTCTTCTATCGTTTCGGGAGTTTTCTCCTCATGCATTTCCAACTTTTTAGGTGAGACAGGTGTTTCTTCGCTTGCTTGTGGTTCGGTCTCTACAGTTTCCGAAGTCTCTGGTTGGTCGGGCTGGATTTCCAATTTCGTCTGAGCTGATTTCTTCTCAAGATCGGCGCTTTCAAACCATTCTTGTGTCATGGTGGAACCTCCTTTTTAATGGTCGTTTTCTATCTTTAGACTAGCAGATGAAAGCGTTTTTGTCAATGGTTTCTAGATGGAGCAGAGTGCTCCTCTTTAGGTAGGTAGATATCCTGGTTGGCTTTTGCAATGAGTAAATCCTTGATATCTGCTTTTTCGGTTTTATAAGGGTTGGCAAGTACATTCTCTTTTTGTCCACGATGTTCTTCTTTGGGTTGACGATAGATACCACCATGCTGAGAAGAAATTTCTAGATTGATACGGTCAGTCTCTTTCTGGGAGAGAATGAGTGTTAGAGTGGAATGGGCCTCTAGCTCAACCTTACCGTGAACATGAATATTTTCAGCATAGATGTGTCCCCCCTCCGTCTTGACCTGGCTATCTGTCAATTCGGTATCAAAGATATTGATGATATGAGGTGTCGTTAGTGTGCTGTTCTTGATAGAACTTTCTGTTAGTCTTAAGAGATATCCTTTTGCTTTGATTGTTGCATTTTCAAGATTGGCTTGACGAATATTAGTTTGTCCACGATTGGCTGAGACGGTGATAGCTTGTAGCTTTCTTCCTTTAGGTAGGGAGAGAACGACTTCGTCAAAACGATTAGAATAGTTGCTGGCGATACGAAGTAGGCTTTCGATTCCTGAACCGAGAAAACGATGTTGGGAGGCTTGTTTGTCAGTGACGCTCAGTGTTTTGTCACTCATGCCAGTAGTCAGATCGTGACGACCAGACACGGAAGGATGATAGGTGATATGGATCTTGTCATCTACAGACTCTGTGATGGTTAGGCTGTGTTCCTCAAGGATCAAATCAAGTTTTTCCACTTCGCTTCCAAAGGTTACTTCTTCGATACGATTGTCATAGACGGGGTCTTTTGACATGGCAAGCAAACTTTGAATACCATTGGACTGGGCGCCCACAATGATCATGATAAAACCAAGGATTGTAGAAACCACACCAAAGATGAGAAATCCTTTCGTCAATTTACGCATGTCTGTCACCTCTCTTTCCTTTTTTAAGAATCCATTGCACCAAGCGGACAATCAGGAGGCCAAAGAAACGGGCTACATAGGAGATACCTAGTAGAACAAGAGAAGAAGCACCGATAGCAAGCAAACCAGCCCCGAAAATCAAGATAAAGGCGGATTTGGCTTCGACTAGGACACTAAAGCTCTCTACGATAAAGACTCCGCCCAGCAGGATACCCGTCACAGAAACGGTGAAAAAAGCTAGAATGACGGAGGCGGCTGCGATAAAAAGCCCGATAATGGTTAATATAATTGCAATTCCGACAGGAATTCCGATAGGGGCTGCTAGTAAGGCAAGTAGGGCAATGTGTAGCAGTTGACGGTCATTCTTTTGAGCAGGAGCTTCATTGACCTTTTTGTCGAGGAGGTTAGATAAAACATCATGAGCCGCTTCTTTTGGTGTTCCCAGACTGGCGATGAGTTCCTCTTCACCCTCTGAACCGGCATCGTCAAATAGTTCCTTAAAGTAGTCCATAGCTTCGATGCGGTCAGCTTCAGGTAGTTTATGGAGATAGGTTTCTAACTGAGTCAGATAGTCAGTTCTTGTCATGGCGGATACTCCCTTCTATGATGCCGTTGACGGTTTCGGTATAGAGCGCCCACTCTTCCTTTAGAGTAACGAGCTGCTCTACGCCCCGATTGGTCAAGGAGTAGTATTTGCGCATACGCCCCTGAAACTCTCTAGAGTAGGTGGTGAGAAAGCCACTGGCTTCCAATTTTTTGAGAATGGGATAGAGCGTAGATTCTTTGATATTGGCGATGAGTTTAATGGTTTGACTAATCTCATAACCATAAGAATCCCCCTGCTCCAGTACAGCCAAGATGAGAAACTCAATCAAGGCAGAGGATGTTGGGAAGTACATGGGAAACCTCCTTTATATTATATAAAAATTTTATATATACTCTTTTCAAATATATTGTATCTCAAGATGAAAGCCCTGTCAAGAAATATGTGTAAAAATTTTATATATAAAAAACTCCTAGTAAAAACTAGAAGTTTAGAGGATGTAGCATCAGCTATTTCACAGAAATTTATATTTTAAAGATAAACTAGAATCATGATTTATAATCTAGAATATTGTCTCTTATGCCATCTAGTAAAGGGATAAACCCTGTAAAATCAAATTTCGTATAATTCTTTAGAACATGCTTTGAAAGAATCTCTTTTCCGTAATGATCATCACCACCACTTTTGGAGAATGTTTTCCCATTTAAAATGGGTGGCAAATTACGTGACAATAATAGGTCTTCAATTTCAGAGGAATTTCCATTATTTCTATTGGATAATAACGGCGTTGCCATTATGTACAAATTATCTTTTTTGGTAATCCTATTAAATGATGTGCCTCTAACTTGATCTAGATTATTGCTATTAACTTTTAAATCAACAGCATGGTTACAAAATTTAAAAAGGGGATTATCCGAAGGCTCATTATCAAATAAAAAAATAGTAGGATTTTTAGGTTTTCTTGTTGTTAAATTAGAAAAATACTCTATATAATTAGGATACAGTTCCTTGTAGATATCTTTTCCATCATTTGTTGTAGGAAAACGCTGTTTAAAAAAATTTGGAGGTATATGATTAGAAAAATAATTATACCAAAATTTAAAACCTTCTCCCCCTTCTGGAACATTAAAAAGATATTCTATCGTATTAGTATGATTCAGAAATTCAATTTTAAATGTAAACTTATTACCATCTTTTTCAATAAGTTCTGGATATTTTTGATAAAGATGTTTTAAAGCTGCTTTAATATATCGTGGATCAGTTTTTCCCTCTGTTATAATTATAGGTTTATCATTTCCGAAAAAATATTTATAAAACAGAAATTTTTTATATTCTTTTTCTTTGGAATTAAATAAAGACATATAAACTTCTTTTTCGTTTTCTGGGATACTGTAGAACTCTTTAGGTAAATTATATGTATTATGTTTTTTATTATCGAATAATTCTTTTTGTAAATCTTTATTATAAAAGATATACTTCCAATAATATTTCGACTCAGATTTTCTTGATGAGTTTCTTCCTAATAAATATTTTTGTGAATCTAGATTATTTTGTATTAAAGATTTTTTATAAAGTAGGTAGTTGTTGTATTGATCTATTTGAAAAATAAAAGCAAATCGTCCCGTTAATTGATTTAGGGTTCCTAGTTTTTTATCTATTTCAAAAGTACCATCTTTGTATAATTGAAAGGCCATTGCGCGAGTATTTTTTATGTACTCTCTTTTCACATTTATCTTTTTGTTAACAACTAGTCCAGTAACTTCTTGGCGTTGCATGTTATTACTCAATCGTGTTTTTTGGGGATTGATTTCAAAACCAGATGAGATAATCAACTCCTCTAATTCAGCTAAAAAGTTTTCTAACTCTTTGCTTTCTCTCGATTTATTAGAGTTTAATTCACGATTTGTTGAAAAAGTCATATCATCGGCATATCTGGAATATGTAAAACGATATTTTTTTGCAATTTTGACAATCCGATAATCTAAAATTCTAGTAATTAAATTTGTGATGATGGGAGAAGAAGGAGCTCCCTGAGGTAACTTATCTTGGTAACATGCAATTTGAGCGATTACTGTAGCAATTTTTGGTGAAACATCAAAATCCCTGTCTTTTATAAAGAAGCCTCTTACTCTTCCAAAATTAAAAGAATCAAAATAGTTTTTCAAGTCAATGTTCAGAATGTATTTCTTGTTTCGATGCATCTGAGAGTTAGTAATAATGCTTTTCCCCTTTTCAAATGCGTGAGACAGAACAGGATTTTTTTCTTTAGGTTTGAATTCTAAAACTTCTAGAAAACACTCCCATAAAACATTGGCTAAATTATTTTCTATATAATTAAAATTTAAACATTTAAGATAGCATTCCCATAAGATAGCAGCCAATCTTTCCTGAAGAGTTTTTTTAGATTCTATGCTTTCAAGGTGACATTCCCATAAAACATCAGCTAATTTTTTCTGAAGAAATTTTAGCTCTTTTTTAGGTGCATGTATAACTCTCTCTCCACCATTTTTTTTAGGAATTGTGAAAGAGTCGTACAAATTATCTGTTTTTATAATGTATAATAAATAGTTAATGTATCTGGCGTTTTTAAAACCAAGAAGCCTTGCAAAGTCATCCTTGGTTTTGGTTTCTAACTGATTTAATTTAGTCATTATCTCATCCTTAATAAAAAAGCGCATGAAAACTCTTATGCGAACGACAGTATAGAAATCTTCCTTCAGCAGAGATAAAACATACTGCAACTTTTTCCAGAAGAAATCTAATGCCTTAGTTTTGGGATTACTGGAGTGAGCTGGACACTCTGGTAACATTTTTGTTAATACTTGCGAACACACAAGTCAAAAATCTAATCATGCGCAATTACATTCTATCACAAAACAACCTGTTAATCTATAATTAAGACATCTTAGACTATAAATTTTTATCAACACCTCAAAAAAGCCAGACAGAGTCTGGCTTTGCATTGTTTATATCTGAGGAGTATTTTAGAATAATTAAAGTATCTTATCCGCCCGATCCACCATAAAGAGTGAGATGGTCATGATGATATCGATGACTAGAAGAGCAAGGACAGCTGGAATCCAAGATTGGAAAAGTTCAAAACTATAACCAAACAAGGCAGGTCCAAAAGCTGCTAAGATGTAGCCTCCTGTTTGCGCTAGTCCTGATAGCTGAGCTGTTTTTTCAGGAGAACTGGTTTTAAGTGAAAAGCAAACCATGAGGTAGGGGAAGAGGGCACTGCAGGCCGTTCCAATCAAGAGATGGACAACTAACCAGTAGAGGAAATTATTGGTTGGATACAAGAGCATGGCAATTCCTGTCATCCCAGAGAAGGAAATGATTGCCAGCATGATTCGACGGTGATCATCTGACAGACGAGTCGTCAGACTTGGAACAGTCATTGAAAAAGGAATACTGATCAGCGAGAAGATAGAAGCCAGAAGAGCCGCATCACTATTAGAAAGACCAGCACTAACAGCCATAGTTGGCAACCAGGTCATACTTGTATAAAAGAGCAAGGACTGAAGCCCACCAAATATAATGATAGCCCAGACATCTTTACTTTTTAGAATATTCTCTTTGACTTGCTTTTCTTTTTGGCTTTCTAGGTGGTGGTTGTGGCGATGATTTGGCAACCAGACTAGCAGAGTGACCAGACAGAGAAAGCTGAGAACGAGGATGAGGCCTTTCCAAGAACTATCTTGGGTGATAGGGACGGATAGATAAGAAGCGATGGCCGTTGAAACCCCCATGGCAGTGACATAGAGAGTTGTTAGGAGACTGATCTTTTGAGGCTGATTTGCCTGGATCATACTTGGGAGGAGTACATTGAAAATGGCGATGCTCGCTCCGATGATCAGAGTTCCTAGATAGAGAAGAGGAAGATTGAAAATCCGAATGACAGAGCCAACAGTTAAGAGGAGGAGACAGTAAGTGAAGAGATGTTCTAATCCGATTTTTTGTGCCAAGCGGCTCGCAAAAGCAGAGAAAAAAGCAAACATCAAGAGAGGAAGGCTGGTTAAAATCCCAAGAGAACTAACCTCAACTCCTAGTCCCTGAGCGATATCTCCTAAAATAGTTGGAAGAGCAGTAAAAGGAGATCGTAAAACGGTCCCGATTAAGACAATTCCTAGGATAAACAAGAGTGATTGTTTTTTCATAAAAACCTCGAATGGATGATTTTAATAACAGCTTATTTTAAGGTTTTTTTCTTATAATGTCAAGGAGAGGACTGCTAAGAAAGCTAGAACGATTTAACTGAAAATAGAGTGAAAGGGGACAGATTTCTTTACCAGAATTTTTCTTGATTTGAGATAAAAATAGGAAACTAGGAAATTTTGTGATAAAATAGTGGAAGGAAATCTATAAATTGGAGAAAAACTGTGTCTGAAAAGCAAAAAATCAGCGTCTTGATGTCGGTCTATGTAAAGGAAAATCCGACATTTTTGAGAGATGCTATCAAGAGTATTCAAAACCAGACCTTGAAACCAAGTGAGCTTGTTCTTGTTGAGGACGGGCCGCTCACGCCCGAACTCTATCAGGTGCTAGATGAAGTGGAAGCGCAGTCAGAGATTCCAGTTAAGCGTTGCCCCTTAGAAGAAAATCAAGGTTTGGGTTTGGCTCTTCGATACGGTGTTTTACAGTGTCAGTACGATATCATCGCTCGCATGGATACAGATGATATAGCGGTAGCTGACCGCTTTGAAAAGCAAGTCCAACTAATGGAGCAGGAAAATCTTGACCTCTTAGGTGGACATATTGCAGAATTTATTGACAATCCTGACGAGATTGTTTCTTACCGTCGTGTTCCTACTCAGCACGCAGACATTGTAGCTTACCAAAGGATGAGAAGTGCCTTTAACCACATGACAGTCATGTTCAAAAAGGACATGGTCCTCAAGGCGGGCAACTACGAAGATGGGCTTTATATGGAAGATGATCTCCTCTGGCTCAATATGATTGCCGCAGGTGCCAAGACTGGAAACCTCGATCAGATCTTGTGTCAGGTTCGTGTCGGTGCAGGGATGTTTGAACGTCGAGGCGGTCTGCGCTACCTCAGACTCTATCGTCAAGCTCGTCAGCGCATGCTTGAAAGAGGGCAAATTTCCTACATGGAATATGCGAAAAGCATTGCCATTCAGGCGATTGTGGCACTTTGCCCAGGTTTTGTACGTCAGTTTATTTTTGTGAAATTATTAAGAAAAAATAAATAGTATTGTAAAAGATAAAATAGCCAAAAAATGTTATAATGACAGTATATTTATTTGCATTCTTTTAAGAAAGAGTAAATTCCTATGAATAAAAAACTAACAGATTATGTAATTGATCTGGTTGAAATTTTAAATAAACAGCAAAAGCAGGTGTTCTGGGGTGTATTTGATATTATTAGTATGGTGGTTTCCATCATCGTGTCTTACATTCTCTTTTATGGCTTGATTAACCCAGCGCCTGTGGACTATGTTATCTATACTGGTTTGGCTTTCCTCTTCTATCAAATCATGATTGGATTTTGGGGGCTCAATGCTAGTATCAGTCGCTATAGTAAAATCACAGATTTCTTAAAAATCTTTTTTGGCGTAACCGTCAGCAGCATTGTCTCTTACGGACTTTGCTACGCCTTTCTTCCTCTATTTTCTATCCGATTCATCATACTCTTTATCTTATTGAGTACTTTCCTCATCTTGCTCCCTCGTATCACTTGGCAGCTGATTTATTCTAAGCGCAAGCAGGGTAGTGGGGAGGGCGAACACCGCCGTACCTTCTTGATTGGTGCTGGTGATGGTGGGGCCCTCTTTATGAACAGCTACCAACACCCAACTAGTGACCTTGAGTTAGTGGGAATTTTGGATAATGATGAAAAGAAAAAAGGGCAAAAACTAGGTGGAATTTCCGTTTTGGGTTCTTATGATAATCTGCCTGAATTGGCCAAACGTCACCAAATCGAGCGCGTCATCGTAGCCATCCCTTCGCTTGATCCGTCAGAGTACGAACGTATCCTGCAGATGTGTAATAAACTCGGTATCAAATGTTACAAGATGCCCAAGGTTGAGACAGTTGTTCAGGGACTTCACCAATCAGGTAGTGGCTTCCAGAAAATTGACATCACAGACCTTTTGGGGCGTCAGGAAATTCGTCTCGACGAATCCCGTCTTGGTGCAGAGCTTACAGGCAAGACTATCTTGGTGACAGGAGCCGGCGGTTCGATTGGTTCGGAGATTTGTCGTCAGGTTAGTCGCTTCAATCCTGAACGCGTGATTTTGCTTGGACATGGCGAAAATTCCATCTACCTCGTTTATCATGAATTGATCCGTACATTCCAAGGGATTGATTATGTTCCTGTTATTGCAGATATTCAGGATTATGACCGTCTCTTGCAGGTGTTTGAACAGTACAAACCAGCCATTGTCTACCATGCTGCTGCCCACAAGCACGTTCCGATGATGGAACGCAATCCAAAAGAAGCCTTCAAGAACAATATCCTCGGAACCTACAATGTTGCCAAGGCTGTTGATGTAGCCAAAGTACCTAAGATGGTTATGATTTCGACAGACAAGGCGGTCAATCCACCGAATGTTATGGGTGCAACCAAGCGCGTGGCAGAGTTGATTGTCACTGGCTTTAACCAACGTAGCAAATCAACCTACTGTGCAGTCCGTTTTGGGAATGTTCTCGGGAGCCGTGGTAGCGTGATTCCTGTCTTTGAACGTCAGATTGCTGAAGGCGGCCCTGTAACGGTGACAGACTTCCGTATGACACGTTACTTCATGACTATTCCAGAGGCTAGCCGTCTAGTAATCCATGCTGGGGCTTATGCCAAGGACGGAGAAGTCTTTATTCTTGACATGGGCAAACCAGTCAAGATCTATGATTTGGCTAAGAAAATGGTGCTTCTAAGCGGGCACACAGAAAGTGAAATTTCAATCGTTGAGGTCGGTATTCGTCCGGGTGAAAAACTCTATGAGGAACTCTTGGTTTCGACCGAATTGGTTGATAACCAAGTTATGGACAAGATTTTCGTTGGTAAGGTAAATGTCATGCCACTAGAAGCCATCAATCAGAAAATTGAGGAGTTCCGTTCACTCAGTGGGGATGAGCTCAAAGAAGCAATCATTTCCTTTGCAAATGAAACAACTCATGCTGAGTAAGAGTGACTCATACAATTAAATATAAATCAAAGACCAAGGTTTTGTATAGACAGAACCTTGGTCTTTTTACTCTGTAGTTTGAAGCTATTAGCTTGTTATAGCTGGCTAATGATATCGTCAATGGTACGGGCAATCCAGTCAGGTTGATAGCTGAGTAAATCAGCCTCTTCTCCAAATCCCCAAGTAACAGCAAACTTTTTAATACCAGTTTCTTGGGCTCCGATCATATCAAACTTGGTATCCCCAATGATGAGGACTTGGTCTGCAGGGAGTTGATGCGTTTGCAAGGCGTAACGGATGACATCCGCCTTGTGTGGCGTTTCAGGACTAGAACCGTAAATGCCATCAAAGAAATGATGGATTCCCAGATTTTTAGTCATATCATGAGCAGTAGGAGTATTCTTTGTTGTAGTGATGTAGAGAGGGTAGTTTTGTGAAAGTTCTTGGAGTAATTCCGTTATTTGGGGGAAGAGTTGGGCTTCGTGAATCCCTTTTTTCTTGTAGTAAGAACGATAGATTTGAACAGCTTCCGAGATTTGTTCCTTGGGAAGACATGTTGCAAAACTACTTTCAAGGGGCGGTCCCATAAAACCACGAATGGTTTTGGCATCAGGGCTTGGAACTCCTAGCTCTTTAAAGGTATGGGTAAAGGCATTGTGGATCCCGAGGGAACTGTCAACCAGGGTTCCGTCTAGATCAAAAAAGATTGCTGAGATAGAGGGCATACTTTCTCCTAATAGATGAGTTTATTCTCCAAAGATTTCTTTTTGTAGGCGGCGACCAGTAGGTGTAGCGGCGAGTCCACCCTCGGCCGTTTCACGAAAGGCAGTTGGGAGGCTTGATCCGACTTGGTACATGGCATCGATGACTTCGTCAACAGGGATCTTAGACTCGATACCTGCCAAGGCCATGTCTGCTGCGATAAAGGCAAAGCTGGCTCCCATGGCATTGCGCTTAACACAGGGAACTTCAACCAAACCTGCGACGGGGTCGCAGATGAGGCCTAGCATATTTTTAATGACAAAGGCGATGGCTTGACTAGCCTGATAGGGGGTTCCACCTGCAGCCAAGGTCAAGGCTGCGGCACTCATGGCAGAGGCAGAGCCAACCTCGGCCTGGCAGCCACCTTCAGCACCTGAGATAGAAGCGTTGTTTGCGATGACTAGTCCAAAGGCACCCGCAGCAAAGAGGAAATCCAGCTGTTCTTCGTGGCTAAGATCTAATTTTTGGATAGCAGCAGTGAGAACGGCTGGCAGACAGCCGGCACTTCCTGCGGTTGGGGTGGCGCAGACCAAGCCCATCTTCGCATTGTGTTCATTGACCGCAATGGCATTTCGGGCTGCTGATAGGATGGTAAAGTCTGACAAGGCCTTGCCACTTTTGAGATGGCGGTCTAGTTTGGCCGCGTCTCCACCCGTTAAGCCACTACGGGATTTATTTTCACTGAGGCCGAGCTCGACAGAGGCTTTCATGACTTCTAGATTGCGTTCCATGAGGAGGAGAACTTCTGCACGTTCCCGACCGGTTAGTTGATATTCTGTCGCAATCATGAGTTCTGCGACATTTCCTTGGAAGTCTAGATCCGCTTGCTCGACCAATTCTTTGATAGAATAAAACATGTTTCCTCCTACTTAAAGAAATTGACATTGTGGAGATGAGGGATTTTTCGGATTTCTTCAATCGCCTCTTCGCAACTTCGACTATCGACTTCGATAATCATGATGGCTTTTTCTCCAGCTTTTTCTCGAGTCACATTCATCTGCGCGATGTTGATATCAAAACGAGAGAGGGCTTCAGTAACATGGGCAATCATACCTGGAACATCTTGATGCACGATGATAATGGTTGGTGTGTTCATGTTGAGAGAGACAGCAAAGCCGTTAAGTTCCGTAACCTGGATATTTCCCCCACCGATGGAAATTCCTGTCACACTGATGGACTTGTGTTCATTTTTCACAGTAATTTTAGTGGTATTAGGATGAGGAGCGTTGCTATCTTTCTGAATGGTCCAGACAATCTTAATACCACGTTTATGGGCAATCTCTAGGCTATTTGGAATGTCGGGATCGTCCGTATCCATACCTAATATACCAGCGACGAGAGCAAGGTCAGTTCCATGACCACGGTAGGTTTTGGCAAATGAATTAAATAGTTGGAATTCCACCTCTGTCGGTCTATCACCAAAGATAGAAGACACGATTTTTCCGATACGAACCGCCCCAGCTGTATGACTACTTGATGGGCCAATCATGACAGGGCCGATGATATCAAAGACAGATTGAAAACGAAGTGAGTGCATCTGTTTCCCCTTACAAAGATTCTTGTTTCTATTATATCAAAGAATGAAGTTCTGTGCTTATTTCCCTTATAAAACTGGAAAAATGGATAAAAATAGTATAAAATCTTGTCTTTTATGACAAAAATATCAATGTTTCAGTAAATATAAAATATTTTTGTAATATTTCTACACGAAACCGTCAAGAAACGGTAATATTCAAACGGTATGATAGAAGCATAGTAAAAAGGAGAATTTTCAGAAATGACATTAACAACTAAAAAAATCAAATCAACTCTTGCAGGGGCAGCAGCCTTGCTTACGTTCTTTGTACCAGCACTTGCTTCTGCGCAAGAAACGGTAACTTACACAGTTAAACCAGGTGACACTCTTTCAGAAATCGCTGAGAAGTACAACACTACTGTTGAAAAATTGGCAGAAAAAAATAAGATTGAAAACATCCACTTAATCTTTGTGGATCAAGTTTTGGTCATCGAAGGAACAGCTCCATCGACAGCAACTGCAACAGATGCAGCTTCTGCGACAACCTATGAAGCACCAGTTGCTACAGAGGAAACAAGCGAAGCTACAACTTATGAAGAAGTTGCTGAAACAACAACTTACGAAGCACCAGCAGCAACTGTTAGCGGATCTGAAGCAGAAGCCAAAGAATGGATCGCTCAAAAAGAATCAGGCGGTAGCTACACAGCTACAAACGGACGTTACATCGGACGTTACCAATTGACAGATTCATACTTGAACGGTGACTACTCAGCTGAAAACCAAGAACGTGTAGCAGATGCTTACGTTGCAGGACGTTACGGTTCATGGACAGCTGCCAAGAACTTCTGGCTTAACAACGGTTGGTATTAAGAACTAATGAACAGAATAGTATAAAAAGTCGGGGAATTTCCTCGACTTTTTTATATTTCCTTCGGTTGATAATAAGTGTCAACTTCTTTTTGGAGATGAGATAGCATGGAGGTTTCATCGGTTAGCTCCAGAAGGGAGAACCCTTTTTGGATAAGTTTAGAAACATCCGTACAAATCCCAATACGGACATAGCAGATAGCAAGCCTATCGTAGCTTTTCTTTTTCTTGGCATCCTCCAGTAAAGTGTAGCAGATTTGTTGGCACATGTTTTTATCTTGATTATATAAGTAAATGGTGGAAAGGTTGAGTAGGATTGCCATTCGCAAGTCATATAAATGTTGATAGTTTTTATAGACTTCTAAGCGTTGCAAGATTTTTCCAGTGATGAGATGGATATGTTCTATAGGAAAGGTAAAGAGAATGGTATTGAGAATTTTTAGGTCACTCTTATACCATGTATCTTGTTTTTCAATTTTTCTCCAAAGTTTCTTGACAACCTGTTCTGCGTGGTCTGATAATTCCCCTGTCCCATGTTGACGGATATAAATAACAACTTCAAGCATGTCGCTGATTTCCTCTATAGGGAGGTCGTGGTGGGTCTTGAGGTAGTCTTGGCATTTTTGAAATAAATTGATAAGTTCACTAGTCCCTAAGATTGAGCTCATATTGAGATAAGTCTGCATGATTTCCGCTCGTTGGCTAGGTTGGTAGAGATGGCAAATATAGTCAAACTCTTCGAAGGTCATATTAATTTGCTGGAGAAGAAATTCCATATTCTCATATTTAGGAGTTGTCTTGCCACTTTCTATTTTTGATAGGCTGGTTCTTGAGAGAACACCCCCACAGACCTCCTCCTGGGTCAGTCCTTTTGACTCACGTATTTCTTTATAGACCTTTCCAAAATCGTAGCGCATGATTTTCTCCTTATTTGTGAAAAAAGTTAACAATAAATTGAAACTGATTAAAAATATTGTATCATAGTAGTATAAAAAGTAAAAAAGAAATCTAAAATAAATTTGTGAAAAAAGGGAATAAATTCTACGACTAAGATGATAAAGTACTAAGGAGGTATCTTTATGAAAAAAATCAGTAATTTCTGTATGTTACTCCTGCTTCTGTGTACCACTTTTTTTGTTTTTAATGTAAACTACACACGAGAAGTAGTTCGGATTCAGGAAATGGGAAAGACAGCGAGTTCTTTGGATGTATACTTGAAAGATGTCAATGAACCTGCAGAATCTGTTCTTCGATTTTTTGAGGATGTATCAAAGGAATACAAAGTCTCTATTATCAAAACAGACAGTGGTGATGAGGTGATCAAGTCTGGTGTTTTTGATAAAGTTACCTTCCCCTACCAAGAGTTCGGGATTTCTTCCCTTGATTTTACAGAAAATGGCGAGGGAGTCTATAGTAATAAAGATCTTTCTAATAAACTTGGTACGATTCCGACCTTTCTAAAAGCCAAGCCTATTCAGCTTATGACTTTTCAAACCTACATCAAAGACACATCTCGTAGTTTAAATGGTCGCTACACAATCAGTTCGACTCAAGAGATGGATAGAGATCAGATTTTACAGAAGTGGAGTGATTTTTTCAAGACAGACCAGACTACCTTGCTAGAGCCAACCTATAAAAGTGCAGTGGAAGTCATAAATCGAGACTTGCTTTTATCTGCTATTGTTTTTGCCTTGGCTATTTTACTTCTTGTCTTAGTGACAGTGTATCAGCCGATGATGGAAATGAAAAGAGTTGGGGTACAAAAGTTACTTGGTTTTCAAGATCGGGCTGTTTTAGCTGATGTTGTGAAAGGCAACCTCTACCTCCTCCTAGGTGGGGTGCTTGTGATCAATCTAGGGGTGTTTTTCTTGCTTGATTATAAGCCGAAAGATTTGTTCCCTATGCTGTGGTTGTCTCATTTTTTGCTTTTGCAACTTTATCTCTTTATCAGTTGGGTGACTTATCTCTTAATCCAAAAAATGACAATCAGCTCTCTACTGAAAGGTTTTTCATCTTTCAAATTTGTCTTGCTCTTTAATTATTTGATGAAAATTGGAACCACCATTTTATTGACGGTTTTACTGATTGGGGTGGGGAAAAGTTTGGAGCAAGAAAACAAAGAGTTGGATTACCAGAAACAGTGGATCAGTCAAGGAAATTATCTGACCTTAGAAACCTTCCAACTCAATGATAACCTGTGGCAAGAGCAGTTGGCAGGCTCAGGGCAAGCAGTGGATTATTTCTATCGATTTTATCGGGATTTGGTAGAAAAAACGCAGGCGGGCTATGTGCAAACTAGTAACCTGCCTATCAAAAATTTTGCCACTGCAGAACAAGTGCAGCAGTATCAACTGGATGATATGCTAACTGTTTACTATGCCAATCGCAATTTTATAAAGAGCAAGGGATTCAAGCTACCCGATACCGGCACTAAAAAAGTTATTTTGATGCCAGCAAGTACGAAAGGTGAAGAAGATAAAAATCAGCTCTTGGGGAAATTAATTGCCTATCTTTCGATGAAGTATGAAGAGCAGCAAAAACGAACGATAGAGGAGATGGATGTCGAGATCGCCTACTATGAAGGTGATTGGTCATTCTTCCCCTATAACGAGAAGCGAAAGGAAAATCTCTACAATCCAATTATTAGCTTAGTCAATGATTCTGATATGATGTGGGATGAAAAAGCCTCCCTGTCAACAACAGGTTTAAATAATCCCATTAAAATTGAAAATACGGCTCAACATCAAAAAGAGATTACAGAGTTAGTTGAGAAATTATCAGATGGGAATTATTTAAAATTTTCATCTATTCAAGCCATTCAACAAGAGAAAGTAGATTCTTATCGAGATGCAGTTCGGAATTTTAACCTACTCTTTGCTTTGTTTGGTCTCCTTAGCATGATGATTTCTTACTTCTTACTAGTAACAACTTTCTTATTGAAGCGAACAGATATTATTACTAAGAAGTTTATGGGGTGGAAATTGATAGATCGGTATCGTTCCTTGCTGGGTCTCCTATTAGCCGTTTATAGCCTTCCTTTTATGGTCTTGCTATTCTTTGCTCATGCTCTTTTTCCACTCTTGCTTTTCGCAGGATTTACATGCTTAGATATTCTGTTTGTACTTTTCTTGGGTTCTAAGATGGAAAAACGAAATGTAGCGCAGTTATTGAAAGGGGATCACTTATGATAAAGTTGGAAAATGTTACGAAAACCATTGGGAAAAAAGTTATTTTGGAGAGCTTATCTCTAAAGATTAACCAAGGAGATTTAGTTGCCATTGTTGGAAAAAGTGGTAGTGGCAAGTCAACCTTGTTAAATCTCTTGGGTTTGATAGATGGCGATTACAGTGGACATTATGAAATATTCGGTCAGAAAAATGTACCTGTTAATTCTGTTAAGTCTCAAGCGATTATCCGCGAACACATTTCCTATCTTTTTCAAAACTTTGCTCTGATTGACAATGAAACGGTAGAGTATAATCTCATGCTTGCTCTAAAGTATGTGAAATTGTCCAAGAAAGACAAAGTCAAAAAGATAGAAGAAATTTTAGAGAGAGTGGGGTTGCCATCAACTCTACATCAGAAGGTTTCAGAGTTATCTGGAGGGGAACAGCAGCGAATCGCAGTTGCTAGAGCCATTTTAAAACCCAGTCAGCTCCTGTTAGCAGACGAACCAACCGGTTCTCTAGATCCTGAAAATCGAGATTTGGTTTTAAACTTTCTCTTAGATATGAACAAGGAAGGGAAAACGGTCATTATCGTTACCCACGATGCCTATGTGGCTCAACAATGCCATCGAGTCATTGAATTGTGAAAGAGAATGTAGGGAGTTCGTTTATCTCTCTGTCGTCTGACATTTAATAGGGTGATTATATTTTTCCAAAAAATGAATAGCATAAATACGCTTAGGGATAACATTTTTATGTAATTTCCCTAAGTTTTTTTGTTTAAAATGAAATAAAATTCAGTTTTGGCTTGACAAATGTTTGTGAGAAGTGTATTATTTATACAATTTAAAAGTATAAAAATAAGAGGAGGTTTTCTATGAATAAAGTGAAGAAGGTGTTGATGACGATGTTTGGTTTGCTTATGTTTCCCTTATTATTTGCTTGTAGTAACACTCAATCCCAAGGTGTTGAAGCCATTAAGGCTAAAGGAAAATTGGTGGTGGCCCTAAATCCAGAGTTTGCTCCATTCGAATACCAGAAATTGGTTGATGGGAAAAATCAGATTGTAGGTTCAGATGTTGAGCTAGCCAAAGCCATCGCAAAGGAACTAGGTGTGGAAGTGGAGTTCTCTCCAATGAGTTTTGACAATGTACTGGCTAGTCTTGATTCAGGTAAAGCCGATCTTGCCATATCAGGCATTTCTAAAACGGAGGAGAGAAGTCAAGTTTACGATTTTTCAATTCCCTACTACACTTCGAAAAATAAGGTGATCGTAAGAAAATCTGAATTAACGAATTACCAATCAGTGAAGGATTTGGCCCAGAAAAAGGTTGGAGCGCAGAAAGGTTCTATCCAGGAAACTCTGGCCAAAGAAACCTTGCAGAATGCTTCTCTCGTTTCACTTCCTAAAAATGGAAATTTGATAACAGATTTGAAATCAGGGCAACTAGATGCGGTTATCTTTGAGGAACCAGTGGCGAAAGGATTTGTAGAGAATAATCCAGACCTAGCCATCGCTGAGTTTGATTTTGACAATGACAAAGAAGATTCCTACGCTGTTGCGATGAAAAAAGACAGTAAAGAATTAAAAGAGGCGGTTGACAAAACTATCCAGAAGTTGAAGGATTCTGGGGAGTTGGACAAATTGATTGACGATGCTTTTAAAGCCTCTATCGAAAAATAGAAAGAAGGAAGAGAAATGAGTAAGGAAAAAGTCATTTTAGCCTATTCAGGTGGATTGGATACATCAGTTGCTATTACATGGTTAAAAAAAGACTATGATGTGATCGCTGTTTGTATGGATGTGGGTGAAGGAAAAGATTTGGAGTTCATCCACGATAAAGCTCTCAAGGTTGGGGCTGTAGAGTCTTATGTCATTGATGTTAAGGAAGAATTTGCTAACGACTATGTTTTAGTGGCCCTTCAGGCTCATGCCTACTATGAACAAAAGTATCCCTTGGTATCTGCTCTGAGTCGCCCTCTTATTTCAAAAAAACTCGTTGAAATAGCTCATCAGACGGGGGCAACTACAATTGCCCATGGTTGTACAGGTAAGGGAAACGACCAAGTTCGGTTTGAAGTCTCTATTGCAGCTTTGGATCCCAATTTAAAGGTAGTTGCACCTGTTCGTGAGTGGAAATGGTCTCGTGAAGAAGAAATCCAATATGCAAAAGAAAACGGCGTTCCAGTTCCAGCTGACCTTGACAATCCTTACTCTGTCGATCAAAACCTTTGGGGACGTGCAAATGAATGTGGTGTCTTAGAAAATCCTTGGAACCAAGCGCCAGAAGAAGCATTTGGAATCACATCTTCACCAGAAGAGGCGCCAGACAGTCCAGAATTTATTGATATTGAGTTTAGCTGTGGGGTGCCCATCTCTCTCAATGGTGAGAAGATGAAAGTGGCGGATTTGATTCAAAAGCTAAATGAAATTGCTGGCAAACACGGTGTCGGTCGTATTGACCATGTGGAAAATCGCCTAGTCGGTATTAAGTCAAGAGAGATTTATGAGTGCCCAGGGGCTGTGACTTTATTGGCAGCCCATAAGGAGATTGAGGACTTGACTCTTGTGAGAGAAGTGGCTCATTTCAAACCTATTATCGAAAATGAGTTGTCCAATCTCATCTATAATGCCTTGTGGTTTAGCCCAGCAACTCAGGCTTTGATTGCCTATATCAAGGAGACACAGAAAGTTGTCAATGGAACTGCAAAAGTTAAACTCTATAAGGGGAATGCTCAGGTAGTGGCTCGGAAATCTCCAAATTCTCTTTACGATGAAAATTTGGCGACTTATACTAGTGCAGATACCTTTGATCAAGATGCGGCTGTTGGTTTTATCAAACTTTGGGGGCTTCCGACTAAGGTTTATTCAGAAGTTCAGAAAAATGTTGAGTAGTGACGCGATAGAAAGGGACGACAGGATATGCCGAAAAATACAAAATTATGGGGTGGTCGATTCGAAGGCACTGTGGAAGATTGGGTAGAACAGTTCGGTGCGAGTATTTCCTTTGATCACCAGCTGGCAAAATTTGATTTGATGGGTTCCTTAGCTCATGTTCAAATGCTAGGACAGACCGGCATTTTGAGCTCGGAAGAGGCAGAGCAGATCCAAGATGGTCTGCAAGCTTTGTTGCGAGATTTAGAGGCAGGAGAGCTTCACTTTTATATTGCAAATGAAGATATTCATATGAATATGGAAGTGTTGCTGACAGAGAAAATCGGTCCTCTGGCTGGGAAACTGCACACGGCTCGTTCTCGGAATGACCAAGTCGCAACGGATATGCACTTATATCTAAAGGAGCAGCTTGGCCATGTCTTGGATAAGTTGGCGAATCTAAACAGTGTTTTGCTGGATTTGGCTGAAGAACATGTGGAAACCATCATGCCAGGCTATACCCATTTACAGCACGCCCAACCGATTAGTTTTGCCCACCATCTCATGGCTTATTACAATATGTTTCAAAGGGATAGCGAGCGATTTGCATTTAACTTGAAACATACGGACCTATCTCCCCTGGGTGCGGCTGCCTTAGCGGGGACAACTTTTCCAATCGATCGTCAATTATCGAGTGATTTATTGGGCTTCCAACAAGCCTATACCAATTCCTTGGACGCAGTGAGTGACCGTGATTTTATCTTGGAATTTCTGTCAAATGCCAGCATTTTGATGATGCATATGAGTCGTTTTTGTGAGGAAATCATCAATTGGTGCAGTTTTGAGTATCAGTACATTAGCTTGTCTGATAGCTTTTCAACGGGTTCGTCTATCATGCCCCAGAAGAAAAATCCTGATATGGCCGAATTGATTCGAGGGAAGACAGGACGAGTTTACGGGAACTTACTTGGACTATTGACCGTCATGAAGTCTTTACCTCTGGCCTATAATAAGGATTTGCAAGAGGATAAGGAAGGCATGTTTGATACAGTAGACACGATTTTAAATTCTCTGGATGTGTTGGCGGGTATGCTATCGAGCATGCAGGTTAATAAGGCCAAAATGCAGCAATCTACAGAGAATGATTTTTCGAATGCGACCGAACTGGCAGATTATTTGGCTGAAAAAGGCCTCCCTTTTAGAGAAGCTCATGAAATAGTAGGGAAATTGGTTCTAGACTCTATTAAGCATAGTAAAAATATCCAAGATTGGGATTTGGAGGAGTTGCAAGTCTACCATCCCTTGATTGAAGAGGATATTTATATCTACTTGCGCCCAGAAACCGCTGTTCAGAGACGGAATTCCTTGGGAGGAACCGGCTTTGGGCAAGTGAAATACCAGATAGAACAAGCGAAGAAAGAACTTAAAGGGGAAAATTGATTCGTTTGCAAAGTAAGAAAGAGAGGCTGAGATGATTTATCAGCCTCTTTCTTGTCTTCTCCAACCAAGCGTGTTATAATGAATACTGCTCAAGCGACCTTCAATCGTTGAAGCACACACGACCTTCAATCGTGAACTAGTCATTTCGTTTATCTTTTATTACGTCGTTAACTCGAAATGAGATGCAAGCTGAGCTTGTCTGATTTATAACCTCAATCAGTCTCCCAGACTGATTGAGCGAACTCAAGTTATGCCTGCGACTCGTTGCCTATCATATTTTCATTTTAAGATGATAGGCTAAAATGGTCTCCCAGACCATTTTACTCCTAAAAGCAAACGAAAAGACTATACTCAAAGAAATTCTATTGAAAGTCATAATAAATAGAATTTTGAAGGGTATGAATAAACGAATAGATGGGAGATTTACCATGAGTGATAACTCTAAAACACGTGTTGTCGTGGGGATGAGTGGTGGTGTTGATTCGTCGGTGACGGCTCTCTTGCTCAAGGAGCAGGGCTACGATGTGATCGGTATCTTCATGAAGAACTGGGATGACACAGATGAAAACGGCGTCTGTACGGCGACCGAAGATTACAAGGATGTGGCTGCGGTGGCAGACCAGATTGGCATTCCCTACTACTCTGTCAATTTTGAAAAAGAGTACTGGGACCGCGTCTTTGAGTATTTCCTAGCGGAATACCGTGCAGGGCGCACGCCAAATCCAGATGTTATGTGCAATAAGGAAATCAAGTTCAAGGCCTTTTTGGACTATGCTATGACCTTGGGTGCAGACTATGTAGCGACTGGGCATTATGCTCGAGTGGCGCGTGATGAGGACGGGACAGTTCACATGCTTCGTGGCGTGGACAATAGCAAGGATCAGACCTATTTTCTCAGCCAGCTTTCTCAAGAACAACTCCAAAAAACTATGTTCCCGTTGGGACATTTGGAAAAGCCTGAAGTTCGCAGACTAGCAGAAGAAGCAGGCCTTGTGACTGCTAAGAAGAAAGATTCGACAGGGATTTGCTTTATCGGAGAAAAGAACTTTAAAAACTTTCTCAGTAACTACCTGCCAGCTCAGCCTGGTCGCATGATGACTGTGGATGGACGCGATATGGGTGAGCATGCAGGTCTTATGTATTATACGATTGGTCAGCGTGGTGGTCTCGGTATCGGTGGACAACACGGTGGTGACAATGCCCCTTGGTTCGTTGTTGGAAAAGACCTGAGCAAGAACATCCTCTATGTCGGACAAGGATTCTACCATGATTCGCTCATGTCAACAAGCCTAGAGGCTAGTCAGGTTCACTTTACTCGTGACATGCCAGAAGAGTTTACGCTCGAATGTACAGCTAAATTCCGCTACCGTCAGCCTGATTCTAAGGTGACAGTACATGTCAAAGGAGACAAGGCAGAGGTCATCTTTGCGGAACCACAACGCGCCATCACACCAGGACAGGCAGTTGTCTTTTACGATGGCGAAGAGTGTCTAGGTGGCGGTTTGATTGACAATGCCTACCGTGACGGACAAGTTTGTCAGTACATTTAGATTGACAAATTCTCTCAATTTGCTACAATAATAAAAGCAATAGAAATGATGGTCAAAGCTCATGGATGTTGCAGGCTTTTTTGTCCTGCACTTCTTTGGAGTTTTGACTGTTTTTGTGTCGTTTAATGGAAAGGACAAAAATGACTCAACAAGACTTTCGGACAAAAGTGGAAAATACTGTTTTTGGTGTTCGGGCGACAGCCTTGATTCTCCAAAATGGCAGGATCCTAGTCACCAAAGATAAGGGCAAGTATTACACTATTGGCGGTGCGATTCAAGTCAATGAAAGTACGGAAGATGCGGTAGTCCGTGAAGTGAAGGAAGAACTGGGTGTCAAAGCTCAAGCTGGGCAGCTAGCTTTTGTAGTTGAAAATCGCTTTGAACAGAACGGTGTTTCCTATCACAATATCGAGTTTCATTATTTGGTGGACTTACTTGAGGATGCCCCATTGACCATGCAGGAAGATGAGAAAACACTGCCCTGTGAGTGGATTGACTTGGATAAGCTCCAGAATATCCAGCTAGTTCCAACCTTTTTAAAAACAGCCCTACCAGATTGGGACGGCCAACTAAGACACATTCATCTTGAAGAATAGGAGAGAAAGTGATGGTTAAGCTTATTGCCCATGTACTTGTTTATAGTGGCGGTGATTATTTGCTCATTCAGCGTTCGGAAATTAAAAGAGGAGAACCCAACGTTTATCCAACTTACTGGGATATTCCTGGTGGCGGGGTTGAAAAGGGTGAACTTCCGCGAGATGGTGCTCTTAGAGAATGTGTTGAAGAAGCGGGAGTTAGGCTAGATAGCAGTTCGCTCAAACTTCTTCACGAAGATAGTCAACTGGATACCTCTAAGGATACGGTCTTTACTCGCTTAGTTTATAAAGCAGAGTGGGTTGGGGAGAAGCCAATTATCAGATTAGATCCTGAAGAGCATACACACTTTAAATGGGTTACTATGGCTCAAGCTCTAGAGGAGGAGAAGTTAGTTCCTTATTTGCGAGAAATTTTTGAAAGGTTAAGAAATGACTTATAATTTTACAGAAGAATACGATATTATTGTAATCGGTGCGGGACACGCTGGGGTCGAGGCTTCCTTGGCTGCCAGCCGTATGGGTTGTAAGGTTCTGCTCGCGACCATCAACATTGAAATGCTGGCTTTCATGCCTTGTAACCCTTCTATCGGTGGTTCTGCCAAGGGGATTGTTGTGCGTGAAGTCGATGCCCTCGGTGGTGAAATGGCCAAGAATATTGACAAGACTTACATCCAGATGAAGATGCTAAACACAGGGAAGGGGCCAGCTGTCCGTGCCCTTCGTGCGCAGGCTGACAAGGAGCTTTACTCTAAGGAAATGCGCAAGACAGTTGAAAATCAAGAGAATCTGACCCTTCGTCAAACCATGATTGATGAGATTTTAGTGGAAGATGGCAAGGTTGTCGGTGTGCGTACGGCGACCCATCAAGAGTATGCTGCCAAGGCTGTTATCGTGACCACAGGGACAGCCCTCCGTGGGGAAATCATCATCGGAGACCTCAAGTACTCATCAGGTCCTAACCACAGCCTGGCTTCTATTAACCTAGCTGATAATCTCAAGGAACTTGGACTTGAAATCGGTCGTTTCAAGACAGGAACGCCTCCACGTGTCAAGGCTTCCTCTATCAACTATGATGTGACAGAGATCCAACCAGGAGACGAAGCGCCAAATCACTTCTCATACACTTCACGTGATGAGGACTATGTCAAAGACCAGGTACCATGCTGGTTGACCTACACCAATGGTACCAGTCATGAGATTATCCAAAACAACCTCCACCGCGCGCCTATGTTTACAGGCGTGGTCAAGGGAGTGGGACCTCGTTACTGTCCGTCGATTGAGGACAAGATTGTGCGCTTTGCGGACAAGGAACGTCACCAACTTTTCCTAGAGCCGGAAGGGCGCAATACAGAGGAAGTCTATGTCCAAGGTCTTTCAACCAGTCTGCCTGAGGATGTTCAACGTGAGCTGGTTCATTCCATCAAAGGGTTGGAAAATGCAGAGATGATGCGAACAGGTTATGCCATTGAGTATGACATGGTCTTGCCACACCAGTTGCGTGCAACACTTGAAACCAAGAAAATCTCAGGACTCTTCACAGCTGGTCAGACCAATGGTACATCAGGATATGAAGAAGCTGCTGGTCAAGGGATTATCGCGGGTATCAATGCGGCTCTGAAAATCCAAGGCAAGCCTGAGTTGATTTTGAAGCGCAGTGACGGCTATATCGGAGTGATGATTGACGACTTGGTGACTAAGGGAACCGTTGAACCTTACCGTCTCTTGACTAGCCGTGCTGAATACCGTCTCATCCTCCGCCATGACAATGCTGATATGCGTTTGACAGAAATGGGGCGCGAGATTGGTCTTGTAGATGATGAACGCTGGGCTCGCTTTGAAATCAAGAAAAATCAATTTGACAATGAGATGCAGCGTCTCGATAGCATCAAACTTAAGCCAGTCAAGGAAACCAATGCCAAGGTTGAAGCAATGGGCTTCAAACCATTGACTGATGCAGTAACGGCCAAGGAATTTCTCCGTCGCCCAGAAGTCTCTTACCAAGATGTGGTGACCTTCATCGGGCCAGCTGCTGAGGACTTAGATGACAAGATTATCGAATTGATTGAAACAGAAATCAAGTACGAAGGCTATATTTCCAAAGCCATGGATCAGGTTGCCAAGATGAAACGCATGGAAGAAAAACGGATTCCAGCCAATATTGATTGGGATGATATTGACTCGATTGCGACAGAAGCTCGTCAGAAGTTCAAACTTATCAATCCAGAAACCATCGGTCAAGCCAGCCGTATTTCGGGAGTAAACCCAGCAGATATTTCCATTTTGATGGTGTATCTTGAAGGTAAAAATCGTAGTATTTCTAAAAATCAAGAAAAGAAAGCATAGAGAAAAACAGCTCCGAAGACGGGGCTGTTTTGTTGACTTGTACTCAATGAAAATCAAAGAGCAAACTAGGAAGTTAGCCGAAGGCTGTACTTGAGTACGGCAAGGCGAAGCTGACGTGGTTTGAATTTGATTTTCGAAGAGTATTATTCTTCATCTGGTGTGAGGATCATAGGGATGATGATTGGTTCACGTTCTGTATTTTCATAGAGGAAGGGGCGGATGGCGTTGACAATGGCACCATTGACAGATTGGATGCTAGCATCTTTGTTCTTCAGCGCGATACGAATAGCGTTGAAGAGGATGCGCTGGCTTTGGCGAATCAAGTCGCCAGACTCTCGCATGTAGACAAAGCCTCGGCTGAGGATGTCTGGACCGGACAAGATCATTTTAGACTTGAAGTCAACAGTTGCGACTGCTAGAACGACACCGTCCTCAGATAAATCACGACGGTCTTTAAGGACGGCTGCACCGATTTCACCGATACGATTGCCATCGACATAGATGTCTTGGGCATTGAAGTGGCCTGCGATACGAGCAGAGTTAGCAGTAAGGGCAAGCACATCACCATTGCTCATGATAAAGATATTGTCCTTCTCGACACCAGTATCTACCGCTAGTCCAGCATGGACTTTCTGCATACGGTATTCACCGTGAACAGGCATGAAGTATTTGGGCTTGATCAAACGGAGCATGAGTTTTTGCTCTTGCTGACCACCGTGTCCAGAGGTGTGGATATTGTTGATTTTACCGTGGATAACTTCGACGCCAGCTTCTGAGATGATGTTAATCAGCTTGTTGACGCTAGTGGTATTTCCAGGGATTGGGCTAGAAGAGAAGATAACAGTATCGCCGGGTTGGAGTTGCACCTGACGGTGGGTTCCGTTAGCGATACGAGAGAGGGCTGCCATCGGCTCCCCTTGACTACCTGTACAGAGGATAAGAACCTCGCCTGCAGGATAATCTTTGATTTCATTTGGCTCGATAAAGGTTCCCTTAGGAGCTTTGATGTAGCCAAGCTCGATCCCGTTGACAATGGCTTTTTCCATAGAACGACCAAAGACCGCAATCTTGCGTCCAGTCTTAACAGCGGCATCTGTTGCTTGCTGGAGACGGAAGATATTTGAGGCAAAGGATGCAAAAATGATACGTCCTTCGATGCCTTGGATAATCTTCATGATAGACTGGCCAACGACTTTTTCAGAGTTGGTAAAGGTTGGGACTTCTGCATTTGTCGAGTCAGAGAGGAGACAGAGCACACCTTCTTCCCCAAGGGCAGCCATACGGTGCAAGTCTGCAGGCTCTCCAACTGGAGTAAAGTCAAACTTAAAGTCACCCGTACAGACGATTTTTCCTTGAGGAGTATGAATGACAATCCCCAAAGGCTCTGGAATGGAGTGAGTGGTTCTAAAGAAAGTTGCCTTGAGATTTTTAAAGGTCAACTCTGTGTTGTGGTTGATTTCGTAAAGTTTGGCGTTGCGCAAGAGGCCGTGTTCTTCGAGTTTTCCACGGATCAAAGCCAAGGCAAGTGGCCCAGCGTAGATAGGGACATTTGCTTGCTTGAGCAGGAAAGGAATCCCACCGATGTGGTCCTCGTGTCCGTGTGTAATCAAAACGGCCTTGATGCGGTCGATATTGTCCACGATGTATGAGTAATCAGGAATGACATAGTCGATACCCAGCAAGTCATCTTCTGGGAATTTAATCCCAGCATCGACGATGATAATCTCGTCTTGGTATTCAATTCCGTATGTGTTTTTCCCGATTTCTCCCAGACCACCGATGGCAAAAACGCCGACTTCTTCAGGTTTAAGAGTGTAGGCCATATTAGAACTCCGTGATTTCGAAAGCGCCAGTTTCTTTTTCGTAATCTAGCAATTTGTCAGACAAGAGTTCGATATACTCGATGTTGTACTCTGGGCGATTTTCTTCGACAAGTTGGCGAGCAGCGATACGGCCCTCAAGTTCTGAGCTGGCATCGATGTCTAGGTAAAGTGAGCGTGTTGTTTCACGACGTGGGCTACGTTCTTTTGTTTCTTGATAAAAAACTTTGTAAATCATATAGTTCCTTTCTATTTATAGGTCAACTTATTCCAAACTTTTAGCAGATATTTGCTTGATTTCATTCCATTTTGTGTCTAGATTGACCTTGATTCGTTACAATTATTTCAATTATACCACAAAATGAAAAATTAGTAAAAGACGGAAATGGAGAAAGTCGGTAGAGAAAGAAGGAGCAAAAAGACAGGTAGCATTTGGTCGGAGAGCGCTTAGGTGTTATAATGGAAAGAGAAAGGGAAGTTTATGGATGGGAATATTCCCTATAGCTTTTAAAACAAGGAGGATTAAGAATGTTTAGTTTGTTTGAATTTGCAGTAGGGGTTCGCCTCTTGATGTTTATAGTTTTTGTAGCCTGTGTCTATGGTGGAAATCTTATTTTTACGTATCTAGAACATCGCAAAACAAAATTCCTTTGGAAGCTGACCTTTGTAACACTCTACTCTATATTTTTGCTCCTTGTCACCTATGTTGTCTGGTTTGTTTTTCACTTCGGTTTAAATGCTTAAACTTAATTATTCATCTAATATAAGAAAATCCACTAATATAAGAAAATCCACCTCGTCTTGATAGATGAGGCGGATTTTTTCTGTTTTTAGATGCTATCTTTATTGTTATGACGATGATTTCTAACGTCGAAAATCGAGTTTAAACATATATGACTTATCTAAACTTCTTACGGAGAACCCTTCAATTGCCTTGGTCACTTTTCTATTCGGAAAAGATAGGAAAAATGTAAAATTTTTTTGAATTTTTTGTGCAGAATTGCTTGTCTAAGTGACAGGCTCTTTTGTTTCAAAACAAAGAAAATTCCCATGCGTCAGCTTTTGTAGTATAATAGTAAACAGACAAAAAGATAGGAATGTGTTATGAAAGTATTAGCTTTTGATACGTCCAGCAAGGCTCTTTCTCTAGCCATTTTAGAGGACAAGCAGGTTCTTGCCGAGACGACGATTAATATCAAGAAAAATCACAGTATTACCCTCATGCCTGCCATTGATTTTTTGATGGCCAGTCTGGATTTGACACCCAAGGATTTGGATCGAATCGTGGTGGCTGAAGGACCAGGTAGCTACACAGGTTTGCGAATTGCAGTAGCGACTGCTAAGACCTTGGCTCACACTCTGAACATTGAGTTGGTTGGCATGTCTAGTCTCTTGGCTCTGGTGCCACGCCAACAAGAAGGCTTGTTTGTTCCTTTGATGGATGCGCGTCGCAACAATGTTTATGCAGGATTTTATGAAAATGCCAAACCTGTCACGCCAGAAGCACACCTATCCTTTGCGGAAGTGCTAGAAAAAGTCAAGGATGCTGAACAGGTGACCTTTGTCGGAGAAGTTGGTGCCTTTGTGGAGCAGATCCAAGAACAGCTACCACAAGCTAGCTACCAAGAAACCTTGCCAAATGCAGCTAATTTAGCTTTGTGGGCTTGGGACAAGAAAGCAGACTCCTTGCACGACTTTGTGCCAAATTACCTCAAACGAGTTGAGGCTGAGGAAAACTGGCTCAAGAACCACACCGAGTCTGGCGAGTCTTACATTAAACGCTTATGATTGAAATCAAACGAATTCAAGGACAGCCTGAACTAGCTCAAGCCATCTATGCTGTCATGGCAGCTGTTTACCCAGTCAGTCCTTGGACGCTGAAACAAATCCAAGCAGACCTGTCCCAAGACCAGACTTGGTATGCTGTGGCTTTGGACGGAGCAGAAGTGATTGGGTTTCTAGCCGTGCAGGAGAATTTATTTGAGGCAGAAGTCTTACAAATCGCTGTCAAAGAAGCGTATCAGGGTCAGGGAATTGCGTCAGCCTTGTTTGCTCAATTGCCGACAGACAAGGAGATTTTCCTCGAAGTCAGAAAGTCAAACCAACGAGCGCAAGCATTTTACAAGAAAGAAAAGATGGCGGTCATCGCTGAGCGCAAGGCCTACTACCATGACCCAGTTGAGGACGCCATCATCATGAAGAGAGAAATAGATGAAGGATAGATATATTTTAGCATTTGAGACATCCTGTGATGAGACCAGTGTTGCCGTACTGAAAAACGACGATGAGCTCTTGTCCAATGTCATTGCGAGTCAAATTGAGAGTCACAAACGTTTTGGAGGTGTAGTGCCAGAAGTGGCCAGTCGTCACCATGTCGAGGTTATTACAGCCTGCATTGAGGAGGCGCTAGCAGAAGCAGGGATTGCCGAAGAGGACGTAACAGCTGTTGCGGTCACCTACGGGCCAGGATTGGTTGGAGCACTGTTAGTTGGTTTGTCAGCTGCCAAGGCCTTTGCTTGGGCTCATGGACTTCCGCTGATCCCCGTGAATCACATGGCTGGTCACCTTATGGCGGCTCAGAGCGTCGAGCCTTTGGAGTTTCCCTTGCTAGCTCTCTTGGTCAGCGGTGGGCACACGGAGTTGGTCTATGTTTCTGAGGCTGGGGATTACAAGATTGTTGGAGAAACGCGGGATGATGCAGTTGGTGAGGCCTATGATAAGGTCGGCCGTGTCATGGGCTTGACCTATCCAGCAGGTCGCGAAATTGACGAGCTGGCCCATCAGGGGCAGGATATTTATGATTTCCCTCGTGCCATGATTAAGGAGGACAATCTGGAGTTTTCCTTCTCTGGGTTGAAGTCTGCCTTTATCAATCTTCACCACAATGCCGAGCAAAAGGGAGAAAGCTTGTCCAAGGAAGACCTGTCAGCATCTTTCCAAGCAGCAGTTATGGATATTCTTATGGCAAAAACCAAGAAGGCCTTGGAAAAATACCCTGTCAAAACCTTGGTCGTGGCAGGTGGTGTGGCAGCTAATAAAGGTCTCAGAGAACGCCTGGCAGCTGAAATCACTGACGTCAAGGTCATCATTCCGCCCCTGCGCCTCTGTGGAGACAATGCGGGTATGATCGCCTATGCCAGCGTTAGCGAGTGGAACAAAGAAAATTTTGCATGCTTGGATCTCAATGCCAAACCAAGCCTCGCTTTTGATACGATGGAATAAAGAGTCGGCTTGAGGCTGGCTTTTTTGCTAAAATATTTTATAATATGTTAAAAAAGTAAAAATTTTTACGAATAGAAAAGTAAAGAGGGTTG
Source organism: Streptococcus sp. KHUD_018 (assembly GCF_054861215.1). Next base: position 1,960,828 of record NZ_CM142176.1, on the reverse strand, counting down.
AAAAGGGAGTAGGACGATGATTGAAAAACGAGAATTGGGAGAATTTTATAAGGAGCTACGCCAGGCTAGAAAACTCAAGCAGTCAGATGTGGCTTGTGACGGACTGACAGCATCCCAGCTATCCAAGTTTGAACTAGGGCAGTCTATGCTGTCTGCAGATAAGTTGATCCTAGCTATCCAAGGTATTAATGTGACCTTCGATGAGTTTGGACACAAGCTTAATAATTATCAGGAATCCCCACATATGCGATTTGGTAGAAAGGTTGTGGATCGCTTTGCCCATCAAGATATAGCTGGCTTAGAGCAACTATTAGAGGAAGTTGAGCAAGAACAGATGGCGCAGACCTATCGTCGTTTGAACGCTATTGTGATTAAAAACGCTATCCATTCTCTGGATAAAAACTATCCGCTAGAAGAGGAGGATAGCGAGTTTTTGACTAGCTACCTCTATGCTATCGAGTCTGGGACCTGGTTTGAACTCTATCTTTTTTGCAATACCATGCCCTTCTTGAGCAACCAAGACCTGATTTTTTTATCTACCTCTTTACTTGAAAAATCCAAGGAATTTAAAGAGTTGGTACACAATAGACTGTATATGAAAAGTGGTTATCTTAATATTATCTCAGAACTTATGGAGCGTAAACTTTTCTCCTACATCCCAATCTTTGAAGCCGAGTTGGAGAGTATGCTTCGCCCGTATGATGTTTTTGAGAAAGTATCATTGCAGTTTTTAAAGAAATTGAGCATTTTCCTCCAAACCAAAGGAAGCAATCAAAAAGAGATTGAACACTTTATCCAATCTCTGCAAATATTAGAAAATCCACAATTAACAGCCCTTTTTGAACTACGCTTACAGCAATATAAAGAACTTATCGATTAATCTACTATCGCGAATGTGAAATTTCCATGAGAAAAAATATCAAATATGCGATTTTCTAAAATGAGCTAATTTCCGTGTTATACTGTCCTTATTTCATAGTATAGGAGAAAATAGAATGAAAAAGATAATTTCACGCTATTACTTTTTTATAGCTATTCTGCTTGTCATTGCTGACCAGCTCTTCATTCGTTTGCTTTTACATAGCGACCTTGCTGCTGGTCTATCTGACTTTGCCTATTATTTGTCGGATATGATGTTGAATTTTCTTGTGGTTCTGCTTGCTATTATTGTTATGGTTTGGTCAGGGAAATGGCAGAAAATCAACAGCAGAAAATTTAAGGGTTCCTATCTTTTTTATTCCTTTTTAGCTCTTCTTGCTTTCGTTATTTGGAATTTCGTCACATTTTTTATTTTCCCCCCTGCCAAAAATGAAATTTCTTATCAACTCGCCATTCCGACTTTTACAGGAGCAACGGCATTTTTGATGTATTTTTTCTATCCTGTAATTGCAGGTCCCATTTTTGAAGAGATAATCTATCGTGGATTGGTGATGACCGCTCTGGAAAAAGTTAAGAAATGGGGACTGGATGTGCTTGGTTCGGCTGCTTTATTCGGGATCTTGCATATTAGTAACCACGGTTGGGTATTGACAGACTTTTTTTTCTATATGGGTGGTGGTCTCATATTTGCAGTCTTATTTAGAGTAACCAGGTCTATTTATTGGCCTATTGGACTGCATATAGTCTACAATGGCATTGGTCAAATTCTCCCCTTGTTGTTTTAGAATTTTTCAAGAATCCTAATTAGATAAAGAAAATACTAGCTGTAACATAAAAAATTCATGAGTAAGTTCTAATAGAGTCAGTTTGTAGTGCTGGACCAAGCCCTTACGGAGCTTTTGATTGGATGAAAGGACTCTGGGTAGGTTTGGCTGAAAGACGACGTAAATAAAACTTAAAAGGATCAACTATGAAAGGGAAAGAAACGAAATTTTATCTAGGGACCATTTTGGTGCTTGTGTCCTATTACTCAATTTTTAATCTTGTAGCAAAATTAGATTCAGTGAACCAGTTATCCGACTTTGGATTTTATGGGATTCAAATTTTATTGATAGTAATTGAGGGAATTGCTGCTACTGTGGTTCTTGTCAAGAGTCAACGTTGGAAAGAGTACGGTCGCTTCCAGTTTCGTTGGTCCTATCTGGGTATCTTCTTTCTTTCCTTTATATTGATGTTTTTGTGGGTAAATATAACGACTCGGATCTTTCCCAGCACGCAAAATGGGAGTGCAATAGTGAAAGAAGCAGCTAATTTGACAGGAATTAGTTACTTTATAACGCGTTTTCTCTATGGCAGTCTTATTGCTCCGATAGCTGAGGAGTTAGTCTTCCGTGGCCTTCTGATGACAGCCCTATCTAAATTTAAAAAGCGCTATGTTGATATAATTGTTTCCTCAACTTTCTTCAGTCTTATCCATGTTTTGCAGTATGGATGGGTGTTAACAGACTTCATCATTTATGCAGGAGCAGGTCTGCTACTCTGTATGCTCTTTCGCTATACACGTTCAATTTATTGGTCAATGGCACTCCACATCTTGTGGAATAGCTTTTTAATCATCGTCAGCTTATTGGTGTTTGGGTGTTAGGCTTGGCAGAAATTTTTACATCACATAGATAAGGCTGGCTTCCCAGTCTTTTTCTTTATCTAAAATATCTAATAATAGTCCTTGCTCAATTCTTTGTTACCCTAAATGAAAAAGTAATTTTAAAATCTAATCACGGAATCCGACTCTATCAAAGTTTGTCAATTCTAGAGTTTTTTTGTATAGTAGAAATATGAAATTTACAAAAATAATCAGTAGTTTGCTTGCTCTTGGAGCTTTCCTCATGCTTTTATCAGCTTGCCAGAATGTTAAACAGACACAACTGGTCTTGTTTGATTCCCTTTCGTTCGGCATGTCTCCTAAATCTTTTGAAGAAGTATTTGGTGAGGCTAGCGAAGTGGAGGAGGAAACAGAGATGGCCTATCGGGACACTTGGCGTGCAGAAGACCCCTACTTCTATAAAACAGGCCGCCTTTTCTATGATTACGAAAATATTGCTTTGAATGGTTATACAGGTCGAGCAAGATTCACATTTTCAAAATCACATCGCTTGGAAAAAGCGACAGTTCATATTCCTGTAACTTCAAAGGTGGAACAACAAGTAGTGCTCAACAATCTATCCCAGACTATAAAAAAAGAAATTGAAGCTCTTCCAGATTACCAGTCCATGACAACCGATATGGTAGGACTTTATGATGACGGCTATCGCTATAAAGTCAAGTTGAAAGGACAAAGGAGAGAATTTTGGATCGATGTTTATCCGACAGAAGACGAAGATGCTAAAGAAATTGAAGATAAAAAGTATACTATTCGGGTGGATCAGTTTAGGATGCATTAATAACACTCATGGGATTTCAGCATTTTTTGCTAGCTACTAGTTTCAAACTCTAAACTTTTTTCTCTTCTTTGAATGTGTTATAATATTCCTTGCTGTGGCTGTGACCTTGAACAGCCTCAAACGAAGAGAATAAGAGGAGAGAGATGAAAGAAAAAGGATTTTGGGAAGGTGTTCAGGCGGCCATGCCGACTGCCCTTGGCTATGTCAGCATTGGTCTGGCTTGTGGGATTATCGGCGCACCCTATGTGACACCTGTTGAGATGGGCTTGATGAGCCTCTTTGTTTATGCTGGGAGCGCCCAGTTTGCCATGTTGGCACTGATTGCGGTACAAGCGCCTGTGGCAGCTATTGCTATGACGGTCTTCTTGATCAACTTGCGCCTCTTTTTATTGAGCTTGCATGCATCGACCTATTTTCGTCATACTAGTCTCTGGCAAAATATCGGCATGTCCAGTCTCCTGACAGATGAAACCTATGGGGTTTTGATGGGAGAATTAGCCCATACAGACAAGGTCCATCCCATGTGGATGCACGGGAATAATCTCAATAGTTATGTAGCCTGGTTTATTGGGACAGTTGCGGGGACAGCTTTAGGTGGGCTTCTTCCAAATCCTGAGGTCTTTGGCTTGGACTTTGCCCTTGTTGGGATGTTTATCGGGATTTTTACTTCGCAATTTCAGATTATGCAAAGACGGGTTCCTGTCCGCAATCTGCTGCTAATCCTAGCCGTTGTTGCGGTGTCTTTCTTTTTGCTCTTGATAGTAGTGTCTCAGTCGCTAGCTGTTTTGTTTGCGACCTTGCTAGGTTGTACCATGGGGGTGGTCTTAGATGGTCAGTAAGTATATTTTAATGGCAATCGTCTTTTCTGGATTGGTAACTTGGATTCCTCGTATGATTCCTTTCATCTTGGTTAAGTACAAGGGGTTGCCAGCTATCGTCGAGCGTTTTTTGAAGTTCTTACCTGTTTCCATTATCTTTGCCTTGATCCTTTCAAGCGTAGTGACTGGAAAGGTTGGCAGCCTTCCCCAGATCAAATGGCTGGACTTTTTAGCAGTCTTTCCAACGGCTTGGATAGCCTTTCGCTACCGCAATCTAGTGGGTACGGTTCTTTTTGGAGTGGTCTTGATTGCAGTCTTGCGTCTAGTCTTTTAGTCAGCCATAAAAAAAACCTATCACCGAGATAGATATCATATAATGGCGAAAAAAAATATTTTCTGTTAAGATAGTACAGTATTCTATTTTGGAGGAAATGACATGAAAAAAATCGTCAAATATTCATCTCTTGCTGCTCTAGGACTTGTTGCCGCAGGTGTACTAGCAGCTTGCTCAGGTGGTGAGAAGAAAGATGCTGCATCTGGTGAAGCAACATCTGGTAAAAAAGAAATTATCGTTGCAACTAACGGATCACCAAAACCATTTATCTATGAAGAAAATGGTGAATTGACTGGTTACGAGATTGAAGTAGTCCGTGCTATCTTTAAAGACTCTGACAAATACGATGTCAAGTTTGAAAAGACAGAGTGGTCAGGTGTTTTTGCGGGACTTGATGCTGAACGCTACAATATGGCTGTTAACAATCTTAGCTATACTAAGGAACGTGCGGATAAATACCTCTATGCAGCACCAATTGCCCAAAATCCTAACGTTCTCGTAGTTAAGAAAGATGACAACAGCATCAAATCGCTTGATGATATCGGTGGAAAATCTACTGAAATCGTGCAAGGAACAACAACAGCTAAACAGTTGGAAGAATACAACAAACAACACACAGATAACCCAACTGTTCTTAACTATACAAAAGCTGACTTTCAACAAATCCTGACTCGTTTGAGCGATGGTCAGTTTGACTATAAGATTTTTGATAAAATCGGTGTTGAAACAGTTATCAAGAACCAAGGTTTGGACAACTTGAAAGTGATTGAACTTCCAAGCGACCAACAACCTTATGTTTACCCACTTCTTGCTAAAGGTCAAGATGAGTTGAAATCATTTGTAGACAAACGTATCCAAGAACTCTATAAAGACGGAACTCTTGAAAAGTTGTCTAAACAATTCTTCGGAGATACTTACCTTCCAGCAGAAGCTGACATTAAATAGTCTTATGAAATCATCCAGTCTGAGAAAGGCGGATGATTTCTCAATTTTCAGACATATAGTTTTAAACTATATGTCTGCCTATCTAATAACAATTTGCGAAATCAAATAAAGTATGAGATACTATTACGGTATTATTTTTAAAGGAGATAGAATCATGAAAATCAAAAAATGGCTCAGTGTAGCAGCTCTTGCTACAGTCGCAGGTTTGGCTCTTGCAGCTTGCGGAAATTCAGAAAAGAAAGCAGATAACGAAACAGTTGTTAAAATTGCAACAGTTAACCGCAGTGGTTCTGAAGAAAAACGTTGGGATAAAATCCAAGAATTGGTTAAAAAAGATGGTATTAAATTGGCATTCACAGAGTTCACTGACTACTCTCAACCAAACAAGGCAACTGCTGATGGCGAAGTAGACTTGAACGCCTTCCAACATTACAACTTCTTGAACAACTGGAACAAGGAAAATGGGAAAGACCTTGTAGCGATTGCAGATACGTACATCTCACCAATCCGCCTTTACTCAGGTAAAAATGGGGAAGAAAACAAGTACACTAAAGTAGAAGAAATCCCAGATAAGGGTGAAATCGCCGTACCAAACGATGCAACAAACGAAAGTCGCGCACTTTACTTGCTTCAATCAGCTGGTTTGATCAAATTGGATGTTTCAGGAACTGAACTTGCTACTATCGCAAACATCAAAGAAAATCCAAAGAACTTGAAGATTACTGAATTGGACGCTAGCCAAACAGCTCGTTCATTGTCATCAGTTGATGCTGCCGTTGTAAACAATACCTTCGTTACAGAAGCAAAATTGGACTACAAGAAAGCACTCTTCAAAGAACAAGCTGATGAAAACTCAAAACAATGGTACAACATCATCGTTGCGAAAAAAGATTGGGAATCATCACCTAAAGCTGATGCCATCAAGAAAATTATCGCAGCTTACCACACTGATGAAGTGAAAAAAGTTATCGAAGAAACATCAGACGGTTTGGACCAACCAGTTTGGTAATAAGACACAGGGAGGTGGGAGAGAGTTTCCACCTCTTGCTTTTGTATAGAGAGTTGAATTTAAAGGAGCACTTGCAGTCGTTCCAAGGACACAAGTACATAGTAGAAAGAGAGAGAAAATGGTTTTTCCTAGCGAACAAGAACAGATTGAAAAATTTGAGAAGGATCATGTGGCCCAACATTATTTTGAAGTCTTGCGCACCTTGATTTCCAAGAAATCAGTCTTTGCCCAGCAGGTTGGACTCAAAGAAGTCGCAAACTATCTGGGTGAGATTTTCAAGCGTGTAGGAGCTGAAGTGGAGATTGATGAGAGCCACACGGCGCCTTTTGTCATGGCGCATTTCAAGAGTTCGCGTCCAGATGCTAAGACTTTGATCTTCTATAATCACTATGACACTGTGCCAGCGGATGGGGATCAGGTGTGGACAGAGGATCCTTTTACTCTTTCGGTGCGAAATGGCTTCATGTATGGGCGTGGAGTTGACGACGACAAGGGTCATATCACAGCTCGGTTGAGTGCTCTGAGAAAGTATATGCAACACCATGATGACCTGCCTGTCAATATCAGTTTTATCATGGAGGGAGCGGAGGAGTCTGCTTCCATGGATCTAGATAAGTATTTAGAGAAACACGCAGACAAACTTCGTGGGGCGGACTTGCTAGTCTGGGAACAAGGTACCAAGAACGCCTTGGAACAGCTAGAAATTTCGGGTGGTAATAAGGGAATTGTAACCTTTGATGCTAATGTGAAAAGTGCTGATGTGGATATCCACTCGAGTTATGGTGGTGTCGTGGAGTCAGCACCGTGGTATCTCATCCAGGCCTTAAGTAGCCTGCGATCTGCAGATGGCCGTATCTTGGTAGAAGGCTTGTACGAGGATGTTCAAGAGCCAAATGAACGGGAGATAGCCTTGGTAGATACCTACGCTCAACGTAATCCTGAGGAAATCAGTCGCATTTATGGCTTGGAATTGCCTCTCTTACAAGAGGATCGTGCAGCCTTTCTAAAACGGTTCTTTTTCGAGCCAGCCCTCAATATCGAAGGGATTCAGTCAGGGTATCAGGGGCAAGGGGTTAAAACGATTTTGCCAGCAGAAGCTAGTGCCAAGCTAGAGGTTCGTTTGGTTCCTGGCTTAGAACCGCATGATGTTCTGGAAAAAATTCGGAAACAGCTAGACAAAAATGGCTTTGATAAGGTAGAATTATACTATACCTTGGGAGAGATGAGCTATCGAAGCGATATGAGCGCGCCAGCCATTCTCAATGTAATCGAGTTGGCCAAGAAATTCTATCCGCAGGGTGTTTCGGTCTTGCCGACAACGGCGGGGACAGGACCTATGCATACGGTCTTTGATGCCTTAGAGGTACCCATGGTAGCCTTCGGTCTAGGGAATGCCAATAGCCGAGACCACGGTGGAGATGAAAACGTGCGAATCGCCGATTACTACACCCATATTGAATTAGTAGAGGAGCTGATTAGAAGCTATGAGTAGAGATATTATCAAGTTAGATCAGATCGATGTGACTTTTCACCAGAAGAAGAGAACCATCACAGCAGTCAAGGATGTGACCATTCACATCCAAGAAGGGGATATCTACGGAATCGTTGGATATTCTGGAGCAGGAAAATCAACCCTTGTACGGGTGATTAACCTCTTGCAAAAGCCATCTGCAGGGAAAATTACCATTGATAATGACGTCATTTTTGACGGAAAGGTAACCTTGACGGCCGAGCAGTTGCGTCGTAAACGCCAAGACATTGGAATGATTTTCCAGCATTTCAACCTGATGAGTCAAAAGACAGCAGAGGAAAATGTAGCCTTTGCCCTCAAACACTCTGGACTCAGCAAGGAAGAAAAGAAAGCAAAAGTAGCTAAGTTGTTAGACTTGGTTGGCTTGGCAGATCGTGCTGAAAACTATCCTTCACAACTATCTGGAGGGCAAAAACAGCGCGTGGCTATTGCGCGTGCCTTGGCCAATGATCCGAAAATTTTGATTTCAGACGAGTCAACGTCTGCCCTTGACCCTAAGACAACCAAGCAGATTTTGGCCTTGTTGCAAGATTTGAACCAAAAATTAGGCTTGACGGTTGTCTTGATTACGCATGAAATGCAGATTGTCAAAGATATTGCCAACCGTGTGGCAGTTATGCAGGATGGCCGTTTGATTGAAGAGGGTAGTGTTCTTGAAATCTTCTCAGATCCGAAACAACCTTTGACCCAAGACTTTATCTCAACTGCTACAGGTATTGACGAAGCCATGGTTAAGATTGAGAAGCAAGAAATCGTAGAGCATTTATCCGAGAACAGTATCTTAGTGCAGCTCAAGTATGCAGGGGCTTCGACAGACGAACCACTTTTGAATGAATTGTACAAACATTACCAAGTAACGGCTAATATCCTTTATGGAAATATCGAAATTCTCGATGGTACTCCCGTTGGAGAATTGGTTGTGGTCTTGTCAGGAGAAAAAGCAGCGCTAGCAGGTGCTCAAGAAGCCATTCGTCAAGCAGGTGTACAGCTAAAAGTATTGAAGGGAGGACAGTAAGATGGAATCATTGATTCAAACCTATTTACCAAATGTCTATAAAATGGGCTGGGCTGGTCAAGCAGGCTGGGGAACAGCCATCTACCTAACTCTTTATATGACAGTTCTTTCCTTTATCATCGGAGGATTCTTGGGACTAGTGGCAGGTCTCTTCCTTGTCTTGACAGCGCCAGGTGGTGTCTTGGAGAACAAGGTTGTTTTCTGGATTTTGGACAAGATTACCTCTATTTTCCGTGCGGTACCCTTTATCATCCTCTTGGCTATCTTGTCGCCACTTTCTCACTTGATTGTTAAGACTAGTATCGGGCCAAATGCAGCCCTTGTGCCACTTTCTTTTGCAGTCTTTGCCTTCTTTGCCCGTCAGGTGCAGGTGGTCTTGGCTGAGCTAGATGGAGGCGTCATTGAGGCGGCCCAAGCAAGCGGAGCTACATTCTGGGACATCGTGGGTGTTTACCTATCAGAAGGTCTGCCAGATTTGATTCGTGTGACGACTGTGACCTTGATTTCCCTAGTTGGAGAAACAGCTATGGCCGGTGCGGTTGGAGCAGGTGGTATCGGTAACGTAGCCATTGCTTATGGATTTAACCGTTTCAATCATGATGTGACAGTTCTAGCAACCATCATTATCATTCTGATCATCTTTACAATCCAGTTCTTGGGAGATTTCCTGACCAAGAAACTAAGTCATAAATAAAAAGAGCCTTTCGGCTCTTTTTTAGTGATTAGATTTTGTGTGTAAACTTTTTACGAATAGCTTGCCCAACCAAAGCACCAAGCAAGGCAGCAAGGAGAATGCTTGCGACAAAGAGAAAAATTTTGTCTAGCTCTGGAGCGACCATGATACGGTCAATGTATTCCTGGGACTTTCCACGAGCGAGTAAAGTTGCCATGTAGGATTCTGGACTAATCCACATGAGGAGGATAGGGCCACTTGTACTAAAAGCAAAGACGAGGAAGGAGAGGGTGTTTTTGATTCGATCTTTGTAATTGCCGAGACGAGCGATGGCATCTGCTGCAAGACCGCAAGTGATAGCTGGTAGAAAAGCGCCAGCGCCGTGTTTACTAGCTAGGAAAAAGAGGGCCATAAAGAGTCCGAGAGTGGTGATTGCACCAAAACGAGGAACCTTTGCCAAAAGAAGCATGTAGACACTGCCACCGACAAGGGCAGAAAAGGCAGGTGCATAGAACATATTGCCCGTTGAATCCACCAAGTGTCCAAGTAATACTCCGATTCCTAGACAGAGGAAGTAGAGGACGACGGCTAAGAGGGTAGTTAAGATATTTTTCTTCATGAGAATCTCCTTATATAAAACTGTCAAAATCAATTGTATCACGCTTTTAGAGGATTGTAAATGGGAGCTCTATGTTTTTGAAAACGTTTGAAATATGATATAATAGTTACATAGTTGTTTTAAGGAGGATATTATGGGAAAGTTTCTAGAATTCGTCTTTAATCGTTTCTTTTTAGGAATGATTGCGACGGCTTTTTTCTGGTTATTGACACTAGCAGGAGGTGTGGTCTTTGGTTTGGCACCAGCTAGTGCAACCCTTATGAGTTTATATGCGGAGCACGGTTATACTTATCGAGCTTATAGTTTGAAAGAAGCTTGGGAATTGTATAAGAGTAACTTTGTCAAGAGTAACCTAGCTTTCTATAGTTTTGTACTTGTAGATCTAGTCTTAGTCTATGGTTTGTACCTTTTGGTTCAATTGCCCCATCAGACTATCTTCCATCTCTTGGCAACCTTTCTCAATATCCTTGTTGTTGCCTTTGTTTTTTTGGCTTACACCGTTTCATTAAAACTCCAAGTCCACTATGAGCTCTCTTATCGAAATACTGTAAAACTCGCTCTTATCGGAATTTTTATGAATTTGCCGGCAATCGCCAAGGTTTTATTTGGTACGGTCATGCTTGTAGGAATTGGTTACTATATGCCTGCCCTCCTCTTTTTCGTAGGAATTGGTGTATGGCATTTCTTTATCAGTGATATGTTGGAACCTGTATATGAAAGTATCCATGAAAAATTGGCGACAAAATAAAATGAAGCCGTTCTGGCTCCACTCGCTCTTGCGTATCTATACCTTGGTGATGATTGTCATCATTGCAAGTTTTGCGGTCATGCTCTCCTATGCTGACTGGAGTTCCCGTGAAAAAGAAGCCCAGCGAGTAGCTCAACGTGTAACGACTCGAACAGTGAGTGAGATTGAATATTACCACAGGGAGTCGACTCAGCTAGCGCAGGAACTGGTTGAAAATCGAGCACGGATTGAAGGGATTTACAAGTATTTTAGTCTGAGTACATCGGATTATTTTTACTGGCTGTTGCAACGTAAAGCGTCTCCCTATGTCTCAGTATCCTTGTATGAAAACATTGATGATTTGTATGTAAGAAATGACTTTGTGACAGGTGTTGCAATTGTTTTGCAAGACTATAAGGAAGTCTACGTTTCTACTAGAGAGAAACGTAGCGGGGAGAAAATTCTTGCTGAGGATTTCAAACCAGCAGCCAATAGTTTTGCCATACCAGTACTTGATCCTAACTCCGATCAGTCTCTAGGTGTTATTTACGTTTCTTTATCACAGGATGTACTTTACCAAGCAATTGATAATACTCGCGGTCTGATTCCTGTGGCTGTGACGATCACCTCCCCTTTTGATACTGAATTGTTTCATATAGGGGAAAATGTAGTAGCTGAACGGGAAAATTGGATTGTTGGTTTGACATCACATGGCTATCAAGTCCAATCAGCAGTTCCCAAGGATTTTGTTCTTACTGGGACTTTAACTAGTTCCGCTGTTATTGTTGGTTTGAGTGTTCTCTTTATTATTATTTTATATGTGACCTTGAGGCAGACCTTCTCCAATTACCAAAGGCAGGTTGTGGACTTGGTGGAGTCTATCGAGGTTATTGCTCAAGGAGAAGAGGGACTTCGGATCGATACTTCTGAAAAAGATCAAGAATTGCTCCTCATTGCAGAAACCACCAATGATATGTTGGATTGCTTGGAAAAAAATATCCACGATATCTATCAGCTAGAGCTCAGTCAAAAAGATGCCAATATGCGAGCTCTACAAGCTCAAATCAATCCTCACTTTATGTACAATACTCTGGAGTTTTTACGGATGTATGCGGTTATGGCGAGTCAGGATGAACTAGCAGATATTATCTATGAATTTAGTAGCTTGTTACGAAATAATATCTCCGACGAGCGGGAAACGACCTTGAAGCAGGAGTTGGAATTTTGCCGAAAATATAGCTATCTCTGTATGGTGCGTTATCCTAAATCCATTGCTTATGGTTTCAAGATTGCACCAGAATTGGAAGAAATGAGGATTCCAAAATTTACACTCCAACCATTAGTAGAAAACTACTTTGCCCATGGTGTTGACCATCGCAGAACGGATAATGTCATCAGTATCAAAGCCTTGAAGGGTCAAGGATTCGTTGAAATCCTAGTGGAAGACAATGGTCGGGGAATGCCCGCTGAGAAACTAGCTAGCTTGCAGGAAAAATTAGCTCAACGAAGTTTTGAACACGAGGCAAGCTATAGTGGAGGGCGGCAGTCAATTGGAATAGTAAATGTACACGAACGCTTTGTTCTCTACTTTGGGGATCGCTACCAAATCAGTGTAGAGTCAGCTGAGCAAGAAGGTGTTCGTTACCGTATTACTATTCAAAATGAATAGAAAGGAAGGGAAATGTATAAAGTTTTATTAGTAGACGACGAGTATATGGTGACAGAGGGGCTCAAGCGATTAATCCCCTTTGAAAAATGGGATATGCAAGTCGTCGCAACAGTCAATCATGCTGATGATGCTTTAGACTATGTCAAGGAAAATCCAGTAGATGTGATCATTTCCGATGTCAATATGCCAGATAAGACAGGGCTTGAGATGATTAAGGAAATGAAGGAGCTGCTTCCAGATACCTATTATATCTTGCTGTCAGGTTATCAGGAGTTTGAGTACGTCAAAAAAGCCATGAATCTTAGTGTCGTGGATTATCTGGTGAAGCCAGTGGATAAGGTTGAGTTGAGTCATTTATTAGAAAAAATTGCGAGCCAACTTCAGGAAAAAGTGGAGCAGAGCCAGACTCTCAGCCAAGAATTGGATGAAGAAGGCTTTGTCAACTTCTTAGCAGGTAAAGACAACTGGTGGATAGGTCTTTCCAAGGAAAAGCAGGGCTCCTTCACTATTCCTTACTATGTTTTAGGTCAAGACTGGCAGATTTTTATCTCTGATCAACCACTAGATGGAATCGTAGTAACGCCTTTTGTAGCGCCCTACCAACAAGCCTTTGAAAAATGGAAGATCAACGCAGAAAAAGCCCTTTTCTACGGTTCAGTTAATCTAGAAAAATCCGAGAGTTTGTTTGCTTATTACGAGCCGATTTATCGGGTGATTATCCAAGGAAATATCAATCAAATCATTGAAGAATTGACCCTGCTGGAGAAGGTTGTCTTAGAGAACACACCGCGCGTGGCTATCACCAAACAGCTCTTCACCCAGTTTGTCATGGATGTCTTCCACTTGTTTGAGCACTTAAAAGCGGATGATATGACTGAGATTGTCAAAGCCATCCATGCTATTAACTCCTTTGAAGAATTGGTTGCCTATATCAAAGAAACCTTGACCAAGTTCTTTGGCCAGTACCGCATGAATGAAAATGTGGTGAGTGTTCTGGAGGTGATTGGGCGTGATTATCAGAAAGAGCTTTCACTTAAGGATATCAGCAAGGATCTCTTTATCAATCCTGTCTATCTCGGTCAGCTGATCAAGCGAGAAACCAACTCAACCTTTGCTGAACTGCTTAACAAACAGCGCATCAAGGCGGCGCAACAGCTCTTGCTTTCAACCAATGATAGTATTGAAGATGTTTGCTATGCTGTTGGTTACAGCAATGTTGGATATTTCTACAAGGTCTTCCGTAAATTGTGCGGAAAATCACCAAAAGCTTATCGCAAACAAGTCGAAAGTTCCCTGTAAAACTTGTATTTACATACAAAAAATGCTATAATGTTCGAAATACCTTAAGGAGGAAAAATTATGAAAAAGAAACCAATTTATCTTTGGGTTTTATTAGTCCTATCAGCATTGATTTCAGCTATGTCTTTGTTTGGAATACTAAGTCCAGTTCCTAGTAAAGAAACACTAGGTGCCAGTCAAGCTCAAGTTCAAGGTGCTAGCGCCCAGCAACTAGAGGATACGATTAATTATCTACATAAGACAGCTGAATTATCGCATTCGACTGTTAACATCGTTTTGATTATTTTATCTGCGATTTTAGTAGTCGCAGGTATTGTGCTCTTGGTTCGTAATCATTTGCAATATGCAAATTATGCTTACATTGCTTATGTTTTGCTTGCCATTGTTGGTTCGATTTATACTTACATGGGTATGCAAGATGCTGTACAAGCTATCCGTGATGAAACTTTGCGACTAGGGACAGAAGTCCTTGGAAAGGGAACAACGATTTTATTTGTTGTTATCAATGTCCTCTTCCTTGCCATTGTCTTTTACAAGATGTGGCGTCAACAAAAGGACTTGGCTGAGGAAGTCGAAGCAGAAGAAGCTGCCTAAGTATTGACAAAAAAGAACTATCAAGTTACAATTTTGGTAGTTCTTTTTATATCGTAAACATAAAAATCGAGGTCAACATGAAAAAAATATCCTTAGTGTATATCAGTCTGAGTGGGAATACAGAGAGTTTTGTAACCCGACTCAAGGACTATCTCTTGTCCCAGTATGAAGGGATTGAGGTCCAAAAAATCCATATCAAGGACCTAGTCAAGGAAGGTCAAGAATTTTTTGAAATGGAACATCCCTATATCGCTTTCTTGCCGACCTATCTGGAAGGTGGAAATGGTGTCGATAACGGCGATGTTGAGATTCTAACGACTCCAGTGGGCGACTTTATTGCCTATGGAGACAATGCTAGTAAGTGTTTTGGGGTAGTGGGTTCCGGTAACCGCAATTTTAACAATCAATACTGCCTGACAGCCAAGCAGTATAGCCAGCGCTTTGGCTTCCCGGTCTTAGCAGATTTTGAAATGCGTGGTATGCTGGGAGATATTAAAAAGGTCGCAGCGATCATTGCCGACTTGTATGAGTTAGAGACAGAAAAATAAAGTAGTACTGAGGGGCAGTTGAGATTTTCAACTGCTTTTGTGTATGTAAAAAGCACCCCGTAAGGGTGCCATTTTATAAACTATCCTGCTTTTCCGATGGCAAGTGCATAGATAAAGAAAATAGCAAAGCCAAAGAGGAAAATCAATCCTGCGATTGCGAGGAGTTTTAGCCAAGAAGGAAGATTTTTATTCTCACGTGTCACCAATACATAGTTCAAAAGAGCGAAGAATGGTGTTGTCAGGAAAGAACCGATCATGGCAAAGCGAAGCATGGTTGAAACTTGTCCAGCAAAGAATTTAATAATTACGATACCAATGATAGCGGTAATGGTCATCCAGATGTTCAAAGATTTGCGAGAATCCTCTTTTTGACGAATTAAGAGTCGTAGCGATTCCTGATTGACACGAGAGTAACCATCGATAACGGTGATGACTGTTCCAAAGATACAAAGAAAGGCGATAAAGGTAATCAAATATCGAGACCATTCGCCAAGGACAGAGGCATACATGCCCACAAATTGCGAGATGTACTTGGCTGAAGCAGCTTCAACCGCTTGTCCTGTAGGATACTGAATCAGTGCTCCTAGTGCCACAAAGAATACAGCCAGGATAGCAGTCCCAATGTACCCAACGTTAAAGTCGAACAGAGCATCCTCTGTATTAAAGTTAACGGTCTTTTTCTTTTCGGCTGACCAAAGTGAGTTGATGGCTGAAATTTCAATAGGAGCAGGCATCCAGCCTAGAAGGGAAACGATAAAGGGTAGGGCTGCCATTTGCCAAGGTGTTTTCTCGATAAAATCAGAGCTGTATTCTGGGTGCTTAACGGCAGCAATGATGACGGCAAGAACAGTTGCAATAGTCAAGGCAGACATGATCCATTTTGCCATACCGTCCAATAGTTTGTAGCCTCCAAAGAGCAACATAGCCCAAATGACCGCAACAAGGATAAGGGACCATTGAGTGATGCTAAGACCAATCATTGGAAAGGCGCTAGCAATGATGGCTGAGCAAAGGATGGCAACACCGGCAGTATTGACCAAGGCAGAAAAGACATTGAGAATAAAGAAAATCCAGAGATAGAGTTTTCCTTTTTCGGCATAACCTTCGACCAGGGTTTTACCAGTGTCGGCAGTATATTCGGCACCAAAACGGAAAAATGGATATTTAAAAACATTGGCTAAGATGACCAAGAGAAGCAGCGACCATCCATAAGAACCACCGGCTTGAGTGGAGGATACGATGTGAGAACCTCCGACTGCAGCGGAAGCCATTAGGATCCCGGGTCCCATTGCTTTCAGCTTGCTTGTCCAGGTAGATTGGTGTGATGAAGTAACTTGTGACATAAAAACCTCCCGTTTTTGAATTTTCAGAATAATCTGAATAGATAGCTACTATTCTACAAGAAACTTATGAAAAATGCAAGAGAATTTTTGAAAAATTTAGAAAATTTCAGAAAAATCATATGAAAGATATGATTATCAAAAAGAAATGGTATTGATGGGAGTAAAAAATCCGAGAAAAAAGCTTCTCGGATTCCCTTATTTCAGTTGCTCAGTGATTTCCTTAGAAAGCAGGAGTCCCAAACGGTAACCTTTATTGATGTAGTCAATCACATCATTGATATTTTCCGTTGTTTGGATCCTTTCGCGTATGTCTGTTTTGAAAGCTTCGTCCTTCAGAAGCTGTTCCTGAAGGAGTTGTTGAAGTTTTTCTTTTTCGTATTTATTGATGAGAAAAAGAACGACAAGACTGATAAGAACTAAGATATAAGCATACTGGCTCATAAAATTTCTCCTGGTTTGATAAAAAAGTTGATGGTATAAGAAAAGCGAAAGAAATTTTCGCTTTTCAACTAAGTGATTAGACTAGCGGAACAGGTATCCGACAGATAAAACAAGACGGTCTTGACCTTTAACTGAAAAGTCCGTATAGGATTTGGTGTTAGTTACTTAGATTGCTTTGCAATTAAGTGATTTAAAGATTGCGACATGAACCAAATCAAATCGATTTTATTTGGTTTGGTGAATTAGTAAAGCGTTTAGGCAATTCGTACTGGTTACGACGTTCTGGGACATAAATCGATAATATTTATGTCCCAGAACTAGTGAAGCGCCTAGCCAAATCACCATAGTTACGACGTCATGGCCTCTAAATCGATTATATTTAGGGGTCATGACTAGTGAAGCAGTTAGCTAGTTCGCATATAAGCGGCTAGCGTCTAACAATTAGGAACTTTAGTTCCAATTGTTAGTACTGAATCACATCTTCTCTGGTGCTTCTACTCCAAGCAAACGAAGGGCTTCTTTGAGAACAACAGCTGTTGCGTAGCTGAGGGCTAGACGGCTGTCGCGCTCTGGGCTTTCATCCAGGATACGAGTGTGGGCATAGTATTTATTGAAGGCTTGAGCCAAGCTGATTGCATACTTGGCAATGAGCGATGGATCATAGTTAACAGATGCGCGTTTGATGACACGGGCAAAGTCTTGGAGAAGTTTGATAATTTCCCAGCTTTCAGCATCATTTAGACTGTAACTTGCTTGAGCATTTGGTTGGAAGTCTGCTTTTCTAAGGAGAGATTGGATACGAGCGTAGGCGTATTGGATGTACGGACCAGTTTCCCCTTCAAAAGAAACCATAGCTTCGAGGTCAAAGTCGTAACCATTTCGGCGGTCAGTCTTGAGGTCGTAGAATTTAACAGCTCCCACTCCGACAGCTTGGGCAACCTGCTCTTTATTTTCGAGATCAGGATTTTTCGCTTCAATTTGTGCTTTAGCACGACTGATAGCTTCTTGAAGAGTAGGTTCGAGCAGGATGATATTTCCCTTACGAGTAGAGAGCTTTTGACGATTTTTGGTTACCAGACCGAAGTCTACGTGAATCATATCATCGCTCCAGTCAAATCCCATTTTTTTCAAGACGGCTTTTAACTGTTTAAAGTGGTTAGACTGCTCTTGACCAACTGCGTAGACATTTTTAACAAAATTGTAAGTACGTGCACGGTAGATAGCTGTCGCAATGTCACGTGTGATGTAGAGGGTTGCACCGTCAGATTTCTTAATCATAGCAGGTGGAAGTTCAACATCATCGAGGTTGACAATGCTAGCTCCGCGTGACTCCTCTAGCAAACCTTTTTCTTCAAGGATTTGCACGGCTTCGTCCATCTTGTCATTATAGAAGGCCTCCCCGTTTAAGCTATCAAATTCAACATTCAACAGTTTGTAAATGCGGTTGAACTCAACCAAACTTTCATCACGGAACCACTGCCAAAGTTGAGTTGCTTCTGGATCGCCATCTTCCAATTTTTTAAACCAGAGACGTCCTTCATCATCAAGAGCTGGGTCATTTTCGATTTCAGCATTGATGCGAACGTACAATTTTAACAATTCGTCAATTGGATTAGCTTCTACGGCTTCCTTACTTCCCCATTTTTTATAAGCAACCATGAGAAGACCAAACTGTTTACCCCAGTCTCCAAGGTGGTTGATTTTAATAGTGTTGTAGCCCATTTTCTTAAAGATATTAGAAAGAGCATCTCCGATAACAGTTGAACGTAAGTGACCTACTGAGAAAGGTTTTGCGATGTTTGGACTTGATAGGTCAATCGTGATATTTTGCTCTTTGCCTTCCGTTTGTTGAGCGTAGTCAGATCCTTTTTCGATGATCTCTTTGATAACTGCTCCAGAAATGGCAGCTTTATCAAGGAAGAAGTTGACGTAAGGACCAGTTGCAACAACTTTTTCAAAGGCTTGGCTGTTGATTTTTTCAGCGATTTCAGCAGCAATCATTTGCGGGGCTTTGCGTTCGACTTTTGCAAGTGAGAAAGCAGGGAAAGCGATATCTCCCATGTCAGAGTTTTTTGGTTGTTCTAGTAAATTTAAAATAGCCTCTTGATCCAGGCTATCGATGACGCTAGCCAATTCACTAGCAATCAGTTTTTTTGTACTCATAAGTAGGCTCCTTTTGGACTTTTATTCTATTTTATCATAAATTTAGTGAAAGAAGAAAGATTTTTTTGAATTATTCAGTTTTTTTGGTATAATTATATCTAAAAATAAACCCGAAATCGGTTATAAATATTCATGTAAGAGGTTGATATGAGAAAAAAAGAACGACACCAGTTGATTAAAAAGATGATCACTGAGGAAAAACTAGCTACACAAAAGGATATCCAAGATCGCCTAGAAGTTCGGAATGTCTTTGTGACGCAAACGACCTTGTCGCGCGACCTGCGCGAGATCGGCTTGATCAAGGTTAAGAAAAATGGTATGGTGTATTATGTGCTAGCGAATGAAACAGAAAAGATTGATTTGGTAGAGTTTTTGTCGCATCATCTAGAAGGGGTTGCGAGAGCAGAGTTTACTTTGGTACTTCATACCAAGCTGGGAGAAGCAGCTGTCTTAGCAAATATTGTTGATGAAAATAAGGACGAGGCGATTTTAGGAACAGTTGCGGGAGCCAATACCTTACTGGTTATTTGTCGAGACCAGCATGTTGCCAAGCTCATGGAAGAGCGTTTGCTAGATTTGATGAAGGATGAATAGGGTTTTGGGACTTGTTCCCAAGCCTTATTTTTAACAAGGAGAGAGCCAATATGACGACAGAAAAACTATCACCTGGTATGCAGCAGTATGTGGATATAAAAAAGCAATATCCAGATGCTTTTTTGCTCTTTCGGATGGGTGATTTTTATGAACTGTTTTATGAAGATGCGGTCAATGCGGCGCAGATTTTAGAGATTTCACTGACCAGTCGTAATAAAAATGCAGAAAATCCGATACCCATGGCGGGCGTCCCCTATCATTCTGCCCAGCAGTATATTGATGTTTTGATCGAGCAGGGCTATAAGGTGGCCATTGCAGAACAGATGGAAGATCCTAAACAAGCAGTTGGGGTTGTTAAGCGAGAGGTGGTTCAGGTCATCACACCTGGTACAGTAGTCGATAGCAGTAAGCCTGATAGTCAGAACAATTTCTTGGTTGCCATAGATCGTTATGGCAATCAATTTGGCCTAGCCTATATGGATCTGGTGACCGGTGACTTTTATGTGACGGGTTTATTGGACTTTACCCTCGTTTGTGGGGAAATCCGTAACCTCAAGGCTCGTGAAGTGGTACTGGGTTATGACTTGTCTGAGGAAGAGGAGCAAATCCTCGGTCGTCAGATGAATCTGGTACTTTCCTACGAGAAAGAAGGCTTTGAGGATGTCCATTTACTGGATTCACGTTTGGCAGCTGTGGAGCAAGCGGCAGCTGGTAAGTTGCTCCAATATGTTCATCGGACTCAGATGCGGGAATTGAACCATCTCAAACCCGTTATTCGCTATGAAATCAAAGATTTCTTACAGATGGACTATGCGACCAAGGCTAGTCTGGATTTGGTTGAGAATGCCCGTTCAGGTAAGAAGCAAGGCAGTCTTTTCTGGCTTTTGGATGAAACTAAAACGGCTATGGGAATGCGTCTCTTGCGTTCTTGGATCCATCGTCCCTTGATTGATAAGGAGCGAATCGTCCAACGTCAAGAGGTGGTGCAGGTTTTTCTTGACCACTTCTTTGAGCGTAGCGATTTAACGGACAGTCTCAAAGGTGTTTATGATATCGAACGCTTGGCTAGTCGGGTTTCTTTTGGCAAGACCAATCCCAAGGACCTCTTGCAGTTGGCGACTACCTTATCCAGTGTGCCACGGATTCGGACAATATTAGAAGGGATGGAGCAACCTGCTCTAGCCTATCTCATCGCACAGCTAGATGCCATTCCTGAGTTGGAGAGTTTGATTAGCGCAGCCATTGCTCCTGAAGCTCCTCATGTGATTACGGAAGGTGGTATTATCCGTACGGGATTTGATGAGACCTTGGATAAATACCGCCGAGTACTCAGAGAAGGGACTAGCTGGATTGCTGAGATTGAGGCTAAGGAGCGAGAAAACTCTGGCATCAGCACGCTCAAGATTGACTACAATAAAAAGGATGGTTACTATTTCCATGTGACTAATTCGCAACTGGGGAATGTGCCGGCACACTTTTTCCGAAAGGCGACGCTGAAAAACTCAGAACGCTTCGGTACCGAGGAATTGGCCCGTATCGAGGGGGATATGTTGGAGGCGCGTGAGAAGTCAGCCAACCTAGAGTACGAAATCTTTATGCGTATCCGTGAGGAAGTCAGCAAGTACATCCAGCGTTTGCAGGCTTTAGCTCAAGGAATTGCGACAGTTGATGTCTTGCAAAGTCTTGCAGTTGTGGCTGAAACCCAGCATTTGATTCGACCTGAGTTTGGAGAGGATTCCCAAATCGCTATCCAGAAAGGGCGCCATGCTGTCGTTGAAAAGGTTATGGGAGCGCAGACCTATATTCCTAATACTATTCAGATGTCAGAAGATACCAGCATTCAATTGATTACAGGGCCCAACATGAGCGGGAAGTCTACCTACATGCGTCAGTTAGCCATGACGGCGGTTATGGCCCAGCTGGGTTCTTATGTGCCGGCAGAAAGCGCCCATTTGCCTATCTTCGATGCTATCTTTACCCGTATCGGAGCAGCAGATGACTTGGTTTCAGGGCAATCAACCTTCATGGTGGAGATGATGGAGGCCAACAATGCCATTTCGCATGCAACCAAGAATTCCTTGATTCTCTTTGATGAATTGGGACGTGGAACTGCAACTTATGATGGGATGGCTCTTGCTCAGTCCATCATTGAATACATTCATGAACATATCGGAGCCAAGACCCTCTTTGCGACCCACTACCATGAGTTGACTAGTCTGGAGTCTAGCTTGGAACACTTGGTCAATGTCCACGTGGCAACCTTGGAGCAGGATGGACAAGTCACCTTCCTTCACAAGATTGAACCAGGACCAGCTGACAAATCTTACGGTATCCATGTTGCTAAGATTGCTGGCTTACCAGCAGAACTTTTAGCAAGAGCGGATAAGATTTTAACGCAACTGGAGAGTCAGGGGCAAGAAAGTCCAGTTCCGATGAGGCAAACTAGCGC
Source organism: Streptococcus sp. KHUD_018 (assembly GCF_054861215.1). The sequence goes on along the minus strand of NZ_CM142176.1, from coordinate 1,938,737 downwards.
CATCACTGAACAGATGTCACTCTTTGATGCGCATGAAGAGCATCCTATCCTAGCAGAATTAGCTCAACTGGATGTTTACAACATGACGCCTATGCAGGCTATGAATGTATTAGTTGAGTTCAAACAAAAGTTATAAAAAGAGCCCACTCACATTTTTGTGAGTGGGTTTTTCTCTATTACTTTTTATGGGCCAAGAGTTGATTGATATGGTCTACTTTTTTTGCCTCTCTTTTATAGAGAATAGCCCAGATGATGAGGTAGACAATCGCAAACTCTGGAATGAGCTGGAGATAGAAGGTCCAGTGGAAAGGGAACCAACCAGCCAGAGTTGCTAGTGGGACAAAGCCAGCCAGCATGAGGAAGAAATGGGAAAGTGTGGCACGGAGAAGGCTCCAGTCACGGCTGAATAAGCGACTGCCAAAGCTAAAGAGAACGCCGATAGCTGACCAGATGATCATACAGTAGAGCAAGACCAAGGCACCGTGAACCTGATGTTGCACCATCACTTGTCCGATCAGAGACTCGGGACTCAGTGGGGCATAGGTATTTGGTGCATACATGAGTGAAAAGAGGATAGAGAGGATGAGGCCGATGAGAACACCAGCGGCTGCATCGTGAAAGATTTGTTTTTTCATAGTTCTAATTTCTCCTTGATGTTTTTTAGGTAACGGCGTGAAGAGTAGGTGAAGCTTTCGTTTTTTAAGAAAATTTCAACCAGGCCGTTGGGGGTTAGTTTGAGATGAGAGATGGAGTTGATATTGACGATTTCAGATTGGGAAATTTGGATAAAAGTGGTCGGTAGAATTTCAAGCACTTGATAGAGTCGCAAATCAATGCTGTAGGTATGAGAAACAGTTTCTGCTAGAACCTTCCGATTCTCGATATAGAAGCGCTGAATCTTGCCAATTTTAACTAGATAGACCTGATCATCAATCTTTCCTTTGATTGTTTCTTTTTGGTCAAGATTTTCAGCGAACTCGATGACTTTTTGGACTTTTTTGGTTTCTTGAGGTGCTTGGACAATCAGCTTTTCTTCCTTGTAAGTCTCCTTAATCTGTAGTTCTACTTTCATAAATTTCTCTCCTTGTTTTTCATACAAAGTTGTGATCACTTCTTGTACACCCTTATTAAACACTATTTTAGGGCCCATGGCAAGAGCTTTTGTCTATGCGGCGGGATTTGGAGTCTATGTGGTATTTGCTTTTTCTGATAGTATCTGAAATATGGTATAATAGCACTAATCAATTTCTAGGAAAATAGATACAGAAAGGGGCTGAAAGATGTCTCATATTATTGAATTGCCAGAGGTGCTGGCAAACCAAATCGCAGCAGGAGAGGTCATTGAGCGTCCTGCCAGTGTGGTCAAAGAGTTGGTAGAAAACGCCATTGACGCGGGTTCTAGTCAGATTATCATTGAGATTGAGGAAGCTGGTCTCAAGAAAATCCAAATCACCGATAATGGCCATGGAATTGCCCACGATGAGGTGGAGTTGGCCCTCCGTCGCCATGCGACCAGTAAGATAAAAAATCAAGCTGATCTCTTTCGGATTCGGACGCTTGGTTTTCGTGGTGAAGCCCTGCCTTCTATTGCTTCTGTCAGTGTCTTGACTCTGTTGACTGCGGTGGATGGTGCGAGTCATGGGACCAAGCTCGTTGCGCGTGGGGGAGAAGTTGAGGAAGTCATTCCAGCGACTAGTCCAGTGGGAACCAAGGTTTGTGTGGAGGATCTCTTTTTCAACACGCCTGCCCGCCTCAAGTATATGAAGAGCCAGCAAGCGGAATTGTCTCATATCATCGATATTGTCAACCGTCTGGGCTTGGCCCATCCTGAGATTTCTTTTAGTTTGAACAGTGATGGCAAGGAAATGACGCGGACAGCAGGGACTGGTCAACTGCGTCAAGCCATCGCAGGGATTTACGGTTTAGCCAGTGCTAAGAAGATGATTGCCATTGAGAACTCGGATCTAGACTTTGAAATTTCAGGATTTGTGTCTTTGCCTGAGTTAACCAGAGCCAACCGTAACTATATCAGCCTCTTCATCAATGGGCGTTATATCAAGAACTTTCTGCTCAACCGTGCTATTCTTGACGGCTATGGCAGTAAACTTATGGTGGGACGTTTTCCACTGGCTGTCATTCACATCCATATCGATCCTTATCTGGCTGATGTCAATGTACATCCAACCAAACAAGAAGTGCGGATTTCCAAGGAAAAAGAACTGATGGCGCTAGTCTCAGAAGCTATTTCAAATAGTCTCAAGGAACAAGCCCTGATCCCTGATGCCTTGGAAAATCTTGCCAAATCTACCGTGCGTAATCGTCAAAAGGTAGAGCAGACCATTCTCCCACTCAAAGAAAACACGCTCTACTATGAAAAAACAGAACTCTCAAAACCTAGTCAAGCTGAGGTGGCTGATCATCAGGTTGAATTAACTGAGGAAGGGAAAGATTTAACCTTGTTTGCCAAGGAAACCTTGGACCAGCTGACTAGACCAGCAAAACTGCATTTTGCAGAGAGAAAGCCTGTTAACTACGACCAACTAGACCATCCAGAGTTAGATCTTGCTAGCCTCGATAAGGCTTATGACAAGCTGGAGAGAGAAGAATCATCCAGCTTCCCAGAGTTGGAGTTTTTCGGGCAAATGCACGGGACCTATCTTTTTGCCCAAGGGCGAGATGGGCTCTACATCATAGACCAGCACGCGGCTCAGGAACGGGTTAAGTACGAGGAATATCGTGAAAGCATCGGCAATGTTGACCAGAGCCAACAGCAACTCTTAGTGCCCTACATCTTTGAATTTCCTGCAGATGATGCCCTGCGTCTCAAGGAAAGAATGGCACTTTTGGAGGAAGTAGGCGTCTTTCTAGCAGAGTATGGAGAAAATCAATTTATCCTACGTGAGCATCCAATTTGGATGGCAGAGGAAGAAATCGAGTCTGGTATCTATGAAATGTGTGACATGCTGCTCTTGACCAAGGAAGTTTCGATCAAGAAATACCGAGCAGAGCTGGCTATCATGATGTCCTGCAAGCGGTCTATCAAGGCCAACCATCGTATCGATGACCACTCAGCCAGACAGCTTATTTATCAGCTTTCTCAATGTGATAATCCCTATAACTGTCCCCACGGACGTCCCGTTTTGGTGCATTTTACCAAGTCAGATATGGAAAAGATGTTCCGACGTATTCAGGAAAATCATACCAGTCTCCGTGAGTTGGGGAAATATTAAGAACACAAAAAGCCTTTGTTCCTTTTGAACAAGGCTTTTTAGCTTTTCTAAGGAGGTACTTTGACTGAACATGGGAAACTTGACACGAGGTTTACACTTGCTTGACAAGAATAGTCCTATAAAAATATTGCGAAAACTAAATTAGGTGATTCAATATTTTGTAGAGTTGTCTTTGTCTGAAGGATTCTCAAGACCAATCACTTTATCAAGATAACGTTGTTTGGTTTTGAGAGCCTTGTTGATAGCAATCGCTGAAGCAATCAAGAGAACGAAGGTCAGCCAGATCCAGGCGGTGAATTCGGCTGGGAAACTAGAACCAGCTAAAAAGAGATAGATAGCCAGAGCCAAGACGAAAATATAAATCATTTGCCAGAGACCATAGGATTTAACCTCTTTATAGTATTTGTCCTTGTCTTCCTCCAAGATCACTGCTGTGGAAGCTTTTTCAGAGTTTTCATCTAGTAGTAGATAGTCAGTTGTCACTTGAAAAATCTTGCTTAATTCAATGATTTTTTCGATTTCAGGAAGAACTTGTCCAGACTCCCATTTGGAGATGCTTTGCCGAGAAACATTGATTTGTTCAGCTAGCTTTTCTTGGGACCAACCTTTTTCCTTTCTGAGCTCAAATAGTTTTTCTGCGAGTTTCATTATTCTATCATCCTTTTTCTACTTCTATCCTAACAATTTTTACTTATAATGAGAATACAATCTCCTGTACTATTTGTCAACCAGAGGTTGCACCTTTTGTTGCAGTCTGTCTTGGGGAAATATGGTATACTAGATAGGCAAAATAATGGAGAAAAATTATGTACGAATATCTAAAAGGAATCATTACCAAAATCACTGCCAAATATATCGTCCTTGAGGCAAATGGTATCGGTTATATCCTGCATGTGGCCAATCCCTATGCTTACTCAGGTCAGGTCAATCAAGAAACTCAAATTTATGTGCACCAAGTTGTTCGTGAGGACGCCCATCTGCTCTACGGTTTTCGCTCAGAAGATGAGAAGAAACTCTTTCTCAGTTTGATCTCGGTTTCAGGGATTGGTCCTGTGTCAGCTCTTGCTATTATCGCTGCGGATGACAATGCTGGCTTGGTTCAGGCGATTGAAACTAAGAACATCACCTACTTGACCAAGTTCCCTAAAATTGGCAAGAAAACAGCCCAGCAGATGGTGCTGGACTTGGAAGGCAAGGTGGTTGTGGCTAGCGATGATCTTCCTAAGGTCGCAGTGCAAGCCAGCGCTGAAAACCAAGAACTGGAAGAAGCCATGGAAGCCATGTTGGCACTGGGCTACAAGGCGACGGAGCTCAAGAAAATCAAGAAATTCTTTGAAGGAACGACAGATACAGCTGAGAACTATATCAAGTCAGCTCTTAAGTTGTTGGTGAAATAGGAGAATAATATGCCAAAACGTTGTTCGTGGGTCAAGATGACCAATCCATTATATGTAGCCTACCATGATGAAGAGTGGGGCCAACCCCTTCATGACGACCGCGCTCTTTTTGAACTGCTCTGTATGGAGACTTATCAGGCTGGTCTGTCTTGGGAAACGGTACTAAACAAACGTCAAGGATTCCGAGAAGTCTTTTACAACTACCAAGCACATCGTATCTCTGAGATGACAGATGAGGAGTTGGAAGCCTTGTTAGAGAATCCAGCCATTATCCGAAATCGTGCCAAGCTCTTTGCGACGCGTGCCAACGCCCAAGCATTTTTACAAATCCAGAAAACCTTTGACTCTTTTGACGCTTATCTCTGGTCCTTTGTTGAGGGGAAAACCATCATCAATGATGTTCCTGACTATCACCTAGCACCTGCTAAAACAGCCTTATCTGAAAAGTTATCTCAAGATCTCAAAAAACGAGGCTTCAAGTTTACAGGCCCCGTTGCAGTTTTGTCTTTTCTTCAGGCTGCAGGTCTGGTTGATGACCATGAGAATGATTGTGAGTGGAAAAGCGGAAGTTAGTGAGTCCAAGCGTCTAACTATCTGAGAATATAGAAAAAGCTGAGAAATTCCTCTCAGCTTTTTGATTATATGCTAGTAATTTTTATAGTGCAGTGAGAAATGTCAGTCCACCTAAGACAACGCCAGCTGAGTTTGGAATAATTAGTATCCAATCCTTCTTAGGTTCTTTTGTCCACCCGTAAATAACCCAAATTAAACAAGATACTGCTGCGGATAAAGGCTGGAATGGTTGAGCTTTGTTGCCTTGTAAATTGGCAAAAATTTGTGGGATGTAGGCGATAAATACAATAATCCCGATAAAGGCTCCAATTGAACCGACAATTTGATTTATTTTTTGTTTAGTCATATATACCTCCTTCAAAAAGATATCATAGAAATAAGCAAAATGCAATAAATTTAGACACAAATTGTAACGAAAATCAATACCAAAGCACAAAAATAGAGAAATTGTTTATTTTTTGTTATGGTCAAAGCGAATGACTTGGTCCTGTGCATCCACATAAGCGTGAACGCCAAAGGGGACAATGGCTCTTGGAGTTGCGTGACCGACATTCAGATTATAGACAATCGGGATATTGTTATCAATGATATCCAATAGTGCTTCCTTATAGTCGTCATAGAAGGTTTCATCCATTGGCTTTCCGACCAAGAGTCCACTGATGACCTCAAATACCCCAGTTTCTTTCAAAGCCTGCAACATCTTTTTGAAGTTTTCCGGCTCAGGCTTTTCTTCGCTTGTTTCTAGCAAGAGAATCTTTTCTTCCCAGTCGGATAAGTCAGGGAAGAGTTTGTACTTTTGGCAGAGCTCCGTGCTGTCTGCGTATCGAGAGTTGTCAAAGATATCATAGAGAGATTCAAGACAACCGCCGAGAATTTCTCCCTCAAACTGAGCATTTCCTTGTAACAAGTCAAAACCTGTATTTACATGACTGATACGAGCTGTTCCTAGGGCCTTGGGACTAAAATCAGTCCGTTCCTCATACCAAACGTCGCTAGGACGGATTTCTGAGATTCTTCCAGTCTCAATCAATTCTTTAAAGTAGCGGAAGCTATAGGGTAACATCTCCTTGTCTAATTCACAAATGTCTGCTAGAAAGGATTGCCCGTAAAAAGTCTTGACCCCTAGTTTATGCAACATAAGGTGGTTCATGGTTGTATCCGAGAAGCCAAGAAAAATCTTTGGCTTGATAACCTTTTGAAGCTGATCGTTTTCAAAAAGATAAGGTAGCAAACGATAAGTATCATCCCCACCGATGGCGCATAGGATCATGTCGATGCTATCATCCGAAAAGGCCTGCATCAAATCCTCTGCACGTGCTTCAGGATGGTCCTTGATAAAGTCCAAGCCCTTTAGCGAATGGGGCAAAAAGACAGGATTGAGTCCCAAATCCTTGAGACGTTGGAGACCCAAATCGACTTCGTGTTTGACAAAATCCTCTCCGATAACACCACTAGACAAACTAACAATACCAATAGTAGAAACCATATCTCATCCTCCTAGAAATAGATTGATACTCTTCGAAAATCAAATTCAAACCACGTCAGCTTTGCCTTGCCGTACTCAAGTACAGCCTGCGGCTAGCTTCCTAGTTTGCTCTTTGATTTTCATTGAGTATGAGCCTATTCTATCACAAAAGATGAGAGAAAACTATAGGAATTAGAGTCAGAAGTACTATTGAACCTCAAGAAAGCAAGTGAAAAAGCAACCACCTGTGCAGTTGCTTTTCGTTTTTCTAATCACTAATCTCACTAGATATGAGTTACTTGGTCAACTCTTGATTATAGGAGAGGGCTAAATCAATCCAGTAAGGCAGTTCTTTTTGACCTTCTATATCTAGGTCTATATAGCCATGATAAGGTCGCCCTCTCATCAATGTAGTATGAGCTCCTGTTCGGGGTAGAACTTGCTTTTCCATTTCTTTGCCAATTCTCACCATAACCAGCTCGTCCTTTCTGGAACTGACTGTAAGGACCATTTTCCCACGAATCATAAAGGCCAGGCCACCAAACAGTTTCTTTTCTTCTAGCTCTTCTTCGAAAATTTGGGGAGGAAGTTTGAGTGCTAGAATTTTTCGAATCTCCTGAGCTAAAGATTGACTATATGCCATAGCTTTTCACTTTTCTTAGTAACGTGATGGGCCCGCGCTTGCACTTCGGATGTTGAAACGTTTCTTGAGATAGAAGCGAAGGGCGAGAAGAGCCGCTCCTAGGATAGCCAAAGGCAATGGAGCAAGGACTGGATTGAGGCTGGCCGGTAGGAAGCTTGTTGCAAAGAAGACAACCAACCAAAGGACCATCGAAGCTAGGATGACGAGGATTGATTTCCAGAATGGAGGACGTTGGCTACGATCTGCGTCTGGTCCATAATACTGGTAGACAAAGTAGTACATCAAGTAGAAGGCAAGTCCTCCTACAAGTCCAACCAACAAGAGGGTAATCAAACCATAGCCAATAGCCTGGTCTGTAGAGAAAAAGTTGGTCAGAGCGCTAACCAGTGCAAAGAGACTGGTGATAAAAAGAGCTGAGTCCATAATCATGAGTTTTGGATCGTCATTTTCCTTAGGATGCTCTTTTTCGTACTGTTCTTTGACGGTAAAACTGTGAGCCCAGTGGGTTGGAGCGCCATAGAGGGAACGAGCTGTCGTTCCTTTGGCTTGTTCTTCAAGGATTTTAGGAATAACTTCCTCAAAGATAGTCTTGATTTCAGCGTCTGTTTTGCCATCTTTGATAAATTGTTGGGTAGCGATGTGGATAAACTCTTGGTTTTTCTTGGTTAATTTTTGTAAATCAATCTGAGACATAGGGACTCCTCTTAGAACCATTTTTTATGGATGAGATAGAGAGTGAGCGAGACACTCATAGCAAAGGCGATAAAGACGATTAACCAGAAGGCGTGTGGCTCACCGTTCAGAGGGATTTCATTATCCTTAAAGTTCATCCCGTAGGCTGAGAAAATCATAGTTGGGATAGACATGACGATGGTCACGAGAGCTAGAGTTTTCATGATGTTGTTCTGGTTGTTGGAAATGATAGAGGCAAAGGTCTCTGTCATAGAGTGAAGGACGTTTCCATAGATATCTGCCATCTCGATGGCCTGTTGGGTTTCAATCAGGGTATCTTCGAGTATGTCCTCGTCCTCTAAGTATTTTTTGATATTGCTGGTTGCGCTGGTCAATTTCTTGATCACGCGCTCGTTTGTTTTTAGTGAGGCCTTGAAATAGACGATGGTCTTTTCCAATTCCATTAGTTCAATCAATTCTTCATTTCGAGTGGATTTATGCAGTTGGCTTTCGATTTGTTCGCTCTTGCGATCAATGGAACGAAGGGCAGTTAGATAAAGTTCGGCATTGCGATAAAGGAGTTGAAAGATAAAGCGTGATCGCATGAAGGTATAGAAATTACGCAACCTACGATTGATAAAGACATCAAGAACAGGGAGGGATTCCAAACAAGTAGTGATAATGGTTTCCTCGGTGATGATAATCCCTAGCGGAATCGTTACGTAATAGGTGCGGTTGTTTCTCTCTTCTGTGACTGGAACGTCTACGATAATCAAAGTGTATTCATCTTCGATGGTAATACGGGACATTTCTTCCGCATCAAGCGGTGCTCGAAGGTCGGCAATGTCAATATTAAAGGCATTAGCAATCTCCAACGATTCATTTTGTGTAGGATTGACGAGGTTGATCCAAGTGCCCGGTTCAAGCGTGTCTATCTCTTTAAATTCAGTTGTGGTTGAGAGAAAAACTTGTTTCATGTCCCCTGTCCTTTCCTACTATTCAGTGTTTGATTTTTTGCACCGTACTATTATACTACAAAAACAGCTTTTTGGGTAATAGAATTTCATATTTTTTGGTATAATGGAAAGCAATAATGGACTAGAAAGAACAAAGATGCAAGATAAAATTGTGATTCATGGGGCACGTGCCCATAATTTAAAAAATATTGATGTGGAGATTCCTCGAGACAAGCTGGTTGTTGTGACCGGCTTGTCAGGTTCAGGGAAATCCAGTCTAGCTTTTGATACCCTCTATGCGGAGGGCCAACGTCGCTATGTAGAGAGTCTCTCAGCCTACGCTCGCCAGTTTTTGGGCAACATGGAAAAACCAGATGTAGATGCCATTGATGGTCTTAGCCCAGCTATTTCCATCGACCAGAAAACGACTAGTAAAAACCCTCGTTCGACCGTTGGAACAACGACTGAAATCAATGATTATCTGCGTCTCCTCTACGCACGTGTGGGGACGCCTTACTGTATCAACGGGCACGGGGCTATCAAGGCTTCTTCTGTAGAGCAAATCGTGGATAAGGTCTTAGAATTGCCAGAACGCCAACGTCTGCAAATCTTGGCCCCAGTCATTCGTAAGAAAAAAGGGCAACATAAGAGCGTCATTGAAAAGGTTCAGAAAGACGGTTATGTCCGTGTCCGAGTGGATGGGGAGGTCTATGATGTGACCGAAGTTCCAGAGCTGTCCAAGAGCAAGCAACACAATATCGATGTCGTGGTTGACCGTATTGTCATCAAGGAGGGCATCCGTAGCCGACTTTTTGACTCAATCGAGGCTGCCCTTCGTATCGCAGAAGGCTATGTGATTATCGACACTATGGACGATTCTGAGTTGCTCTTCTCTGAGCATTATGCCTGCCCGGTTTGTGGTTTTACCGTACCAGAGTTAGAGCCTCGTCTCTTCTCCTTTAATGCTCCTTTTGGCTCTTGTAGTGAGTGTGACGGTTTGGGCATCAAGCTGGAGGTTGATACTGACTTGGTAGTGCCAGACTCTAGCAAAACCTTACGTGAGGGGGCGCTGGCACCTTGGAATCCTATCTCGTCTAACTACTATCCAAATATGCTAGAGCAGGCCATGACAGCCTTTGGAGTGGATGTGGATAAGCCCTTTGAGGACTTGTCAGAAGAAGATAAGAACTTGATTCTCTATGGTTCTGATGGCAAGGAATTCCATTTCCATTATGAAAATGAATTTGGCGGTGTGCGCGACATTGACATTCCTTTTGAGGGGGTTGTCAATAATATCAAGCGTCGTTACCATGAGACTAACAGTGATTACACACGCACCCAGATGCGTCTCTACATGAATGAGCTAACCTGCGGAACTTGCCACGGCTACCGTCTCAATGACCAGGCCTTGTCTGTCCGTGTGGGTGGTGAGCAAGGGCCACATATCGGTGAAATCTCAGACCTGTCTATCGCAGACCACTTGGAGTTGGTGAGTCAGTTGACCTTGTCTGAAAATGAAGCCATCATCGCCCGTCCTATTCTCAAGGAAATCAAGGATCGCTTGACCTTCCTCAATAACGTAGGTCTTAACTATTTGACGCTGTCGCGTTCGGCAGGAACCCTTTCAGGTGGGGAGAGTCAGCGTATTCGCTTGGCGACTCAGATTGGGTCCAACCTATCAGGTGTCCTTTATATCCTGGATGAGCCGTCGATTGGTCTTCACCAGAGGGATAATGACCGTTTAATTGCTAGCTTGAAAAAGATGCGTGACTTGGGCAATACTCTCATCGTGGTAGAACATGACGAAGATACCATGCGTGAGGCGGATTATCTAATTGACGTTGGTCCGGGTGCTGGTGTTTTTGGTGGGGAGATTGTTGCTGCAGGAACGCCCAAGCAGGTGGCTCGTAACAGCAAGTCCATAACAGGTCAGTATTTGTCAGGAAAACGTGCGATTCCAGTACCAGACGAGCGACGTGTTGGAAATGGTCGTTTTATCGAAGTGACAGGTGCGCGTGAGAATAACTTGCAAAATATCACCGCTCGCTTCCCATTAGGGAAATTCATCGCAGTGACAGGTGTGTCAGGTTCAGGGAAATCGACCTTGATCAACAGTATCCTCAAAAAAGCCATTGCTCAAAAACTCAATCGCAACTCAGACAAGCCTGGTAAGTTTAAAACTATCACAGGGATTGAGTATGTAGACCGCTTGATTGACATTGACCAGAGCCCTATCGGAAGAACGCCAAGGTCTAACCCTGCCACCTATACGGGAGTTTTTGATGATATACGTGACCTCTTTGCCCAGACAAATGAGGCCAAGATTCGAGGCTACAAGAAGGGCCGTTTCAGTTTCAACGTCAAGGGTGGTCGTTGCGAAGCCTGCTCAGGTGACGGGATTATCAAGATTGAGATGCACTTCTTGCCAGATGTATACGTGGCTTGTGAAGTCTGCCACGGTACCCGCTACAACAGCGAGACCCTAGAAGTTCACTACAAAGAAAAAAACATCTCGCAAGTCTTGGATATGACTGTCAACGATGCAGTTGAATTTTTCCAACACATTCCTAAGATTCAACGCAAACTCCAGACCATCAAGGATGTAGGGCTGGGCTATGTAACGTTAGGTCAACCGGCTACCACCCTTTCTGGAGGAGAAGCTCAGCGTATGAAGTTGGCTAGTGAGCTCCACAAACGCTCGACAGGAAAATCTTTCTACATTCTGGATGAGCCGACGACAGGGCTTCATACCGAGGACATCGCTCGCTTGCTTAAAGTCTTGGCTCGCTTTGTTGACGATGGAAATACAGTCCTCGTCATCGAGCACAATCTGGATGTTATCAAGACTGCAGACCATATCATCGACTTGGGACCTGAGGGCGGTGTCGGTGGTGGAACCATCATCGCAACAGGAACTCCAGAAGAAGTAGCGGCCAATGAAGCCAGCTACACAGGGCACTATTTGAAAGGAAAGTTACATCATGAATAAACGCGTGCAAGCATTTCTAGCTAAAATGCAAGAAAAAGAACTAGATGGCATCATCATCAACAACCTAAAAAACGTCTACTATTTGACAGGATTTTGGGGCTCAAATGGAACAGTCTTTATCAGCCGTGACCGTCAGGTCTTGGTGACAGACTCTCGCTATATCATTGCAGCTAAGCAAGAAGTGACAGGTTTTGAGATTGTGGCTGACCGTGATGAATTGGCTGTCATTGCAGGCATTGTTAAGGATATGGGTTTATCTCGGATCGGTTTTGAAGACGAGATTTCGGTTTCTTATTACCACCGTATGCAGGCAGCTTTTGCGGGAATTGATTTGCTTCCTCAGACTCAGTTTGTCGAAACGCTTCGTATGATTAAGGATGAGAAAGAGATTGCAACTATTCGCAAGGCTTGTTCCATCTCAGACCAAGCTTTCCGTGATGCCCTTGACTTTATCAAGCCTGGAAAGACAGAGATTGAGATTGCCAATTTCCTTGATTTCCGCATGCGTGAGCTAGGAGCGGCAGGCTTGTCTTTTGATACCATTTTAGCGAGTGGTATCAACTCTTCTAAACCCCATGCCCACCCCATGCATAAACCCGTAGAGCTGGGAGAAGCTATTACCATGGACTTCGGATGTCTCTACGACCATTATGTCAGCGATATGACACGGACCATCTATCTAGGACATGTCAGTGACGAGCAGGAAGAGATTTATAATACTGTCCTAAAAGCCAATCAAGCCTTGATTGACCAAGCCAAGGCTGGTCTTAGCTTCCGCGACTTTGACAAAATTCCTCGTGATATTATCATCGAGGCAGGCTATGGTGACTACTTTACACATGGTATCGGACATGGTATCGGACTTGATATCCATGAAGAACCTTACTTTAGCCAAACTTCTACTGATACGATTAAGGCAGGAATGACCTTGACAGACGAGCCGGGTATCTATATCGAAGGCAAATACGGGGTTCGTATTGAGGATGATATCTTGATTACGGAGACAGGTTGCGAATTGTTGACTCTAGCTCCAAAAGAATTAATTGTTATTTAAGAAAATTATGATAAATCATTGACTTTTATATTTTAAAGGTTTATACTGAAAGACGAAAACGGTAGGTGAGGCTACCATAGGGATACGGATGACTACCGCAAAGCAGTGGAGACACTACTCGTTGGTCAACAGTCCTGGTCGCGAAGGCCAAGACTAAGCTCATTTCATTGCCCTATGGAGTTAAAGCTTGAACGAAAAAACAGATAATTAGTTTTTTAATCCTGCCATTTTATGGTGGGATTTTCTACTGTTTTAGAACAAGGAAAGGAGACAGACGATGCAAATTGACGATCATCCAGAACCGCACATACACAGCCAATCGCTGATTTGTGTCGTTCTGCCCTTATAAAGTGATTGGTCTCTGTGTATGAAACACATCATTCATACAGATAGGAGAAACCAATGAAAACTACAAAAGAAAGATTAGCAACAGCTATTCACACACCTTTAAACGAAACTCTATCTTTTTATAAGACAAGTCTAACAGGCTTGACTGAGGAGCAGGTGGAAAAAAATCGTGACCTATATGGCGAAAACACCATCACAAAGGGTCAAGAAGACAGTATCCTCAAAAAGATTTACGAATCTATTATCAATCCATTTACAATCATCCTTCTTGTCATCGCTATGATTTCCATGGTGACCAATGTCTGGTTGGCGAAGCCTGGACAAGAAGATCCGACGACTTCTATCATCATCGTTGTTCTCGTTCTAATCTCTGGTGGCATACGCTTTGTCCAAGAATTACGGAGTGACAAGGCTGCGACCAATCTATCAAAAATGATTGTGAACACAGCCACAGTTATTCGCGAAGACCAGAGTTTAGAGGTCGCAATTGAAGATTTGGTCGTTGGAGATATAGTCAAATTAAGTGCTGGGGACATGATTCCAGCAGACCTCATTTTAATTGAATCACGTGATTTCTTTGTTCAACAGTCTGGTTTGACAGGTGAAAGTGACTCGGTTGAAAAACTAGCCTTGTCAAAAATGAGTCAGTCAAATTTTGATAGTCTGCTAGAAGCAGAAGCGCTCGCTTTTATGGGAACCAATGTGATATCAGGAAGCGCTAAGGCTTTGATTCTAGCGGTCGGTGATGACACCATGATGGGAGAAATCGAGCAGACTCTCAATACCTATGACGAACCGACCTCTTTTGAACGGGAAATGAACAGCATCTCCTGGCTCTTAATTCGTTTGATGTTAGTTATGGTCCCTATCGTATTTCTTTCTAACGGTTTGACGGATGGAGATTGGTTAGAGGCTGGCGTATTTGCCTTGAGTGTTGGTGTTGGATTGACACCTGAGATGCTTCCTATGATCATCACGGCCAGTCTAGCAAAAGGCTCCATTATCATGGCCAAGGAAAAAGTGGTTATCAAGAAACTCAATGCCATACAAGATTTAGGTGCTATTGATATCCTATGCACGGATAAAACCGGAACCCTTACCCAAGACGAAATTGTCCTGGAATATCCTTTGGATATACATGGAGATTTGGATTTGTCTGTGTTGAGACGGGCTTATCTCAATTCCTATTTTCAAACCGGTTTGAAGAACTTGATGGACCGTGCCATCATCAGTAGAACTGAAAAAGAAGCTAAAGAACACGCTATTCTACAAAATTTGGATACTAGCTTCCAAAAAATAGATGAATTGCCCTTTGATTTTGAACGCAGACGGATGAGTGTCATCGTCAAGGATGAGAACGAAGTTGTTAGTTTGGTAACCAAGGGTGCTCTAGAGGAAATGCTTGCGATTTCAACCCATGTGGAATATCAAGGTCAGATTAGTCCTTTGACGGATGATATCCGAGTGGAAATCTTAAAAGAAGTAGATCAACTTAATCAACAGGGATTGCGAGTCTTGGGAGTTGCCTATAAAACAGGCCTAAAAGAAGGTTTTGCTTACTCCGTTGAAGATGAAAAAGAGATGATTCTAACAGGCTATCTTGCCTTTCTAGATCCACCAAAACCATCTGCAGCACCTGCTATCCAAGCTTTGTTAGAACACGGTGTTCAAACCAAGATCTTGACTGGGGATAATGAGAAGGTAACCCAAGCAGTATGCGAAAAAGTTGGTTTAGACGTTGATCAAATCTTGTTGGGTTCTGATATTGATGCTATGACGGACGAAAAGTTGGCCCAAGCCGTTGAGAAGGTGACGGTCTTTGCCAAACTCTCTCCGGATCAAAAAGCACGAATCATTTTACAAATCAAATCTAATGGACATTGTGTCGGCTATATGGGAGATGGGATCAATGATGCCCCTTCTATGAAAGTAGCCGATGTGGGGATTTCTGTTGATACAGCAGTAGATATTGCCAAAGAAACGGCTGATGTCATTTTGCTAGATAAGGATTTGATGGTGCTTGAAAAAGGGCTGGTAGAAGGACGCAAAGTCTATGCCAACATGACCAAATATATCAAGATGACGGTCAGCTCTAATTTCGGGAATATTCTGTCACTCTTAGTGTCTGGTATCTTTTTACCTTTCCTCCCTATGGCTCCGATTCACTTGATTGTGTTAAACCTCGTCTACGACCTTTCTTGCATTGCCTTGCCATTTGATAATGTGGATGAAGACTTTTTGAAACATCCTCATAAGTGGGAAGCCAAGTCTATTACTCGCTTTATGATTTGGATGGGTCCGATTTCGTCTGCCTTTGATATTTTGACCTTTATCTTGCTCTATTTTGTCATTGTCCCAATGGCGACAGGTCAAGCCTATGTTCACGGAGCAGAGTCTGCAACGGGCTTTATCATCCTGTTCCAGACAGGTTGGTTCATTGAATCCATGTGGTCCCAAACCATGGTCATCCATATGCTTCGTTCAGCAAAACTCCCCTTCTTACAAAGCCGTCCGTCATGGTTTGTTCTTGGAACAACCTTGCTAGCAGCTAGTTTTGTGACCTTCCTTCCCTACTCTTCAATTGCTAGCCTGCTTCATTTAACCCCTTTGGAACCAATTTATTTCCTCTTTTTGCTTTTGATTATCGTTCTCTATATGATAAGTGTTACAGTTGTGAAACGAATCTATATCAAAAAATTTAAAATTTGGCTATAAATTGATTTTGTCAAGAAAAAAGTACGAAAATCGCTAAAAAAGTTAAATTTTTTTAAAAATAGGTCGCAAGTCGGATGTTTTTTATGGTATAATAGATTAAACTGATAGTAACATGTAGCGAAAGGGGTAGGCACATGATTAAGATTTATACCGTCTCCAGTTGCACAAGCTGTAAGAAAGCGAAGACTTGGCTCAACGCACACCAGTTAAGTTATAAAGAACAAAACCTTGGTAAAGAAGGGATTACGAGAGAAGAACTACTTGATATTCTGACAAAGACAGATAATGGAATTGCCAGCATTGTATCATCAAAAAACCGCTATGCGAAAGCTTTAGGAGTTGACATCGAAGATTTGAGTGTGAATGAAGTACTCAACTTAATCATGGAAACACCACGGATCTTAAAAAGTCCTATTCTAGTTGACGAGAAGCGTTTGCAGGTCGGTTACAAAGAAGATGATATCCGTGCCTTTTTACCACGCTCTGTCCGTAATGTAGAAAATGCAGAAGCACGTTTGCGTGCAGCTCTATAAACATCGAGGCTGGGGTATCTCCTAGCCTTGTTCATTTTTTATCAAAAAATTATGTGAGGAATTATGAAAAAAATAGTAATTGGCGCAGCTACTCTCCTCCTGCTACTTGCAGGATGTAGCCAAAAGAAGGAAACGACATCCAGTTCAAAACATGAATCCGAAACACTCCAGTCTACTCTGCCCGTTTTGGAAAATGCGGAAAAGAATACGGTTGTGACCAAGACTTTGATTTTCCCTGAGTCAGGAGATGGCGTCAAGCAAACGCAAACCATTACCTATAAAGGGAAACAATTTCTAAAATTGGTTATTCGGCAGATACGGCCCTTAAGTGAGGAATTGAAATCCTTTATCGCTGACCACGGTCTTGAAGAAACTCAAAAAGCTCTTTTAGAAGCAGAAGAAAAGGATGAAATGCTTCAGGAAGCGCGCAAATTGGCAGGTTTTACACTTGAAACCAAACTGCTCAGTGAGACTGAAATCCAGACCACAACGACCTATGATTTACAAGTCTTGGATGTCAAAAAGGCGTCACAGACAGATTATTTGAAAAATCTTGGCTTAGAGACTCTTTTGAAAAATGAACCAAGCCAATATATCGCAGACAGAGTGGCAAATGGTGCGACAGAACAGTAAGAAAATCCAAATAAATGGATTGACTTAATTGTAGAACGTAAGGAAATATGCTATAATAGTACTATTCTAAGGAAAGAGGGTGTTAGAATGGGATTTACTGAAGAAACTGTACGTTTTAAATTGGATGATTCCAACAAGAAGGAAATCAGTGAAACGTTGACAGATGTCTATGCTTCTCTGAATGAAAAGGGTTATAATCCGATAAATCAAATCGTCGGTTATGTATTGAGTGGAGACCCTGCCTACGTTCCTCGTTACAACAATGCACGAAATCAAATCCGTAAGTATGAGCGTGATGAAATTGTTGAAGAATTGGTGCGCTACTACCTTAAAGGACAAGGAGTCGATCTATAATCTATGAGAATTATGGGATTGGACGTTGGTTCAAAAACGGTAGGCGTGGCCATTAGCGACCCACTAGGATTCACTGCTCAAGGACTTGAAATCATCCAAATCAATGAGGATCAGGGTCAGTTTGGCTTTGACCGTATCAAGGAATTGGTTGACAGCTATAAGGTGGAACGCTTTGTAGTAGGTCTGCCTAAAAACATGAACAATACCAGCGGTCCGCGAGTAGAAGCCAGTCAAGCCTATGGTGCCAAATTAGAAGAACTCTTTGGTTTGCCAGTAGACTATCAAGATGAGCGTTTGACGACAGTCGCTGCAGAACGTATGTTGATTGAACAAGCAGATATCAGTCGCAATAAACGCAAGAAAGTTATTGATAAGTTGGCTGCTCAGCTGATTTTGCAAAATTATTTAGATAGAAAATTTTAAGACAGAGGAGAAACTATGTCACACGATCACAACCATGACCACGAAGAACGTGAATTGATTACACTAGTAGATGAGCAAGGAAATGAAACCTTGTTTGAAATTCTTTTGACGATTGATGGGAAAGAAGAATTTGGTAAAAACTATGTTCTGCTAGTGCCAGTTAACGCAGAAGAAGATGAAAATGGTGAAGTTGAAATCCAAGCTTACTCATTCATCGAAAATGAAGACGGAACAGAAGGCGAATTGCAACCAATCCCAGAAGACTCAGAAGACGAATGGAACATGATTGAAGAAGTCTTCAACAGCTTTATGGAGGAGTAAAAATGTTCAGTGAACATTTTTACCCTTACGCTAAAAATAAAGACCGTAAGTAATTCCGGGGGGCGTTTTTAGCCCACGTTGAAATTCATAGTAGCTAGTGATTAGCTAACCAGGTAAGAGGTCGGGATTTTAGTCCCGACCTCGCTTTTTATTTGCAATCATACTTTGATGCAGTAGTTGATTGTACTTTTGTAAGGAGACATGTATGTTTGAAGTAGAAGAATGGCTCCATAGTCGGATTGGTTTAAACTTTAGATCTGGTCTTGGACGAATGCAGCGAGCTGTGGATTTGCTGGGAAATCCTGAGAAGACTTATCCTATTATCCACGTAACAGGGACTAACGGTAAGGGGTCAACTATCGCCTTTATGAGGGAGTTATTTGCAACTCATGGTAAAAAAGTTGGTACTTTTACCTCTCCTCATATCATCAGCATCCATGATCGAATCTGTATTAATGGGCAACCAATCGCTGGTGAAGATTTTGTCCGTATAGCTAACCAAGTCAAGGAGATGGAAAAAACTCTCTTAGAAACACATGACCACTTGTCTTTCTTTGAGTTGTTGACCTTGATTGCTTTGCTTTACTTTAAAGAGCAGGACGTGGATCTAGTTCTTCTAGAAGTGGGGATTGGTGGTCTACTTGACACCACTAATGTCGTAACAGGAGAGATTGCAGTTATTACTTCCATTGGGCTAGATCATCAGGAGACCTTGGGCGATAGTCTGGAAGAAATAGCCGAGCAGAAAGCTGGTATTTTCAAGGCTGGCAAGAAGGCGGTCATTGCCAAGCTTGCTCCAGAAGCGGAGCTTGTCTGCCAAAGTAAAGCGAGAGAGTTAGACGTAGATCTTTATCAAGCTGGACAAGACTTCGCTTTGAAAGCTGGAAATTTCTCAAGTAAGCTAGAAAGCTTTTCACAGCTTAAAATCGGTTTGGAAGGTGCTTATCAACAAGAAAATGCCGCCTTGGCTTTACAAACCTTTCTTCTGTTTATGGCGTTAAGAGAGGAAAAAGTCGAAGAAGAGCTTGTCAGACAGGCCTTGAAAGAGACCCACTGGGCCGGTCGATTGGAACGGATTCGTCCGCATATCTACCTAGACGGGGCTCACAATCTTCCAGCCTTAACCCGTCTGGTCGAGTTTATCCAAGGGGAAATCCAGCAAGGCTATCAAGTTCGCATTCTTTTTGGTGCCCTTAAACGCAAGGATTATCAAGGAATGTTAGGCTATCTATCTGAGCAGTTGCCTCAGGTGGAACTTAAGGTAACAGGTTTTGACTACCAAGGCTCTTTGGATGAGAAGGATGTGGCGGGTTACGATTTGATTCCTTCCTATGGCGATTTTATCAGCGAATTTGAAGAAAGAGCCAACGACCAGGACTTGCTTTTCGTGACGGGCTCCCTCTACTTTATCTCGGAAGTGCGAGCGAGTTTGCTAGGAAGCGACGAGATTAGTTGACCTTCTAGGTTTATGTTGCTATATTGTAGGTAGGAGGTATATCTGGAAACGATTCCAGCAAAACATTGGCACAAAAGAAAGGAAATCGCTATGAAAACGAAAACATTCACACTTTCTATTGCTTCCCTAGCAATTCTTAGTCTTTTAGCAGCTTGTGGACCTAAGGTACAAGCCCCTACCCAGCAATCTGCACAGCAATCATCTTCTCAACAAGAATCATCTTCTAGCGCTGCGACAAGTGCTAGTCAACCACAGGCATCCTCAAGTCAGGACACTACTGTTGCTCAACCTACGAACATCGATGGTACCTATACTGGAAAAGATGAGAATGACCAAATCACTCTTATTGTAACAGGTAAAACTGGTACATGGACTGAGGTCGAGCCAGATGGAGATAAGGAAATCAAGCAAGTCAGCTTTGAGCCAGAAAATCAACGTGTCATTATCGGTGATGATGTCAAAATTTACGCGGTTAATGGTAATCAATTGATTATCGACGATATGGACCGAGAGGCATCTGACCGAGTGGTATTAACTAAGCAATAATGATTAAGTAAAAGTTCCAATGAGATGAAAGCTATCTTTTTGGAGCTTTTTTCTTGAAAAAGTGGCGGGCTGTTCTTTACTAACTTCTTACTTAAAACGCTTACAAACATTTGTAAAACTTCTTATAAGGTCGTATACTTATGGTAAATAATCAAATAGCGCAGAGGCGCAGGAGGAAAAGCATATGGCTACATTTTACGTTCCATCAGTTAACCTTATTGGTAAAGGCGTTGTAAATGAAGTAGGTCCGTATATCAAGGAACTGGGGTATAAGAAGGCCCTTTTGGTGACAGACAAGTTCATCGAAGGAAGCGATATTTTACCTAAGGTTCTAAAACCACTAGATGCTGAAGGGATCGAATATGTGATTTTTAGCGATGTGGAGCCAAATCCGACTTGCAAGAACGTCACAGACGGAGTGGCTGCCCTGAAAGAGCATGGATGTGACTTTATCATCAGTCTTGGGGGAGGATCTCCTCAGGATGCGGCTAGTTGTATTTCTATCATCGCTACAAATGGTGGAAAACCACAGGACTACGAAGGTCTTCACAAGTCTGCTAAAAAAGGGTTGCCAGTGGTTGCGATCAATACAACAGCTGGAACTTCTGCAGAAATCACCATTAACTATGTCATTACTGACGAAGAACGCAAGGTCAAGATGGTAATGGTTGATAAGAACAGCCTCGCCCTTATCTCTGTCAATGATCCAGAACTCATGCTTTCAAAACCGAAAGGATTGACAGCAGCGACAGGTATGGATGCTCTTACCCATGCTGTCGAAGCCTTGGTAACACCAGGTGCTTATAATGTGACCAAGAAACTCTCTATCGGAGCTATTGAACTCATCAAAGAGTATCTTCCTCGTGCTGTGGCTAACGGACAAGATATTGAAGCGCGTGAGGCGATGGTCAATGCCATCTTCCTCGGTGGTATGAGCTTTAACAATGCTGGTTTGGGCTATGTTCATTCTATGGCTCACCAACTCGGTGCGGTATATAACTTGCCGCATGGTGTCTGCTGTGCCATGCTTCTCCCAGTTGTAGAACGTGAAAATGCCAAACGTGTACCAGAAGCTTTCCGCAATGTAGCCAAGGCTTTGGGTCTCCATGTTGAAGGGAAAACAGACCAAGAATGTGCTGACTATGCTATTGCTGAAATTGAAAAACTATCTGAAACCGTTGGTATTCCTAAGAAACTCACTGAACTAGGTATCGACGAAAAAGACTTTGACTTTGACTACCTTTCTAAGAATGCTTTGATTGATGCATGTGCGCCAGGCAATCCATTTATGCCAACCTTGGAAGAAACAATTGCTCTCTACAAAGAACTCTTCTAATTCATAAAGTGAAAAGAAGCTAAATAATGCTGGAAAGGACTATCATTTTGGTAGTTCTTTTTAAGTCTCTTAATATCTTAGTTAAAAATATAAAAAGGTAAACGGTTGCCATCTACCCCTGAACTGAGGTATACTAGTAGAAACATTAGTTTATCAATCGGTGAAGGAGAATGTTAGAAAAGGAAGGGGATGTATGACAGCTAGAAAAATGCAGCTACTCATGTCCAAATATGGTTTTAGTATTACCATCATGTTGGCAGAGTTGTTTATCGTCTTTGGTTTATTTCTCTATCTAGGGCAAATGGCTCCAATTATCTGGATTATCCTAGTCATTTTAGTGAGCTTAGCGACCATTGTATCAATTGTCAATCGGTCCATGAATCCTGAGAGTAAGGTAACATGGCTGTTAGTAGCCTTTGTGCCAGTGTTTGGGCCATTGCTCTATATCATGTTTGGAGAACGCCGTTTATCTAAAAAAGAAATGAAACAGCTAAAGCAACTCCAATCAATGGTTGACCGAGAGGACAATAGCAGAGCCCTACGTTTGGAGTTAAAGGAAGAGGATAAGTCGGCTTACGGAGTCATCAAATCTCTCCTTAGCATGGATACGAATGCGGATGTCTATAATCGAACAGATACCCATTTCTTCCCTTCAGGGGAAAGCATGTGGCGCCAGATGTTGGAGGATCTCAAAAAAGCGGAGAAGTTTATCTTTCTCGAATACTATATCATTGAAGAAGGTTTGATGTGGAATAGTATTTTAGAGATTTTGGAAGAAAAGGCAGCTCAAGGAGTAGAAGTGAAGCTCCTCTATGATGATATTGGTTGTATGGCAACCTTGCCTGGAGATTATACCATCCAGCTTCGTGGTCGAGGGATTGAAGCACACAAATTTAACAAGGTGATTCCACGCTTGACCGTTGCTTATAACAACCGTGATCACCGTAAAATCATGATTATCGATGGGCAGATCGCCTATACAGGTGGTGTTAATCTGGCAGATGAGTATATCAACCATATCGAACGTTTTGGTTACTGGAAGGATAGCGGTATTCGATTGGATGGTCCAGCAGTAAAGGCTTTTACCAGACTCTTCTTATCCACTTGGTATATCAACCGTGGGGAAATTAGTGATTTTGACCAATACCATCTCGAAAATCAACCTAGAGATGGGATGGGGCTTTGCATTCCTTACAGTAGTGGGCCAAAGCCTATCTACCGAGCCCAAGTTGGAAAAACGGTCTATCAAAACCTTATCAATCAAGCTACAGACTATGTCTATATCACGACCCCTTATCTGATTACCGACTATGATCTAACCGAGAGTATCAAAAATGCAGCTCTGAGAGGAGTAGATGTGCGAATTGTGACGCCATGTATCCCAGATAAGGAGGTTATTCAGTTAGTTACTCGGGGAGCCTATCCAGACTTGCTATCTGCTGGAGTTCGTATTTACGAGTACAGTCCAGGATTTCTTCATAGCAAGCAAATGCTTGTCGATGGAGAGGCGGCAACTGTGGGGACCATCAATTTTGATTATCGTAGCTTGCTTCACCACTATGAAAATGCCGTTTTACTTTATAGAACACAGTCTATCATCGATATTGAGAGGGACTTCGAAGAGATTTTTAAAGTTTCTCAAGAAATTTATCCCCACACCATCAAAACAAGCTGGTATCAAAGCTTAATCAAGGAAATTGTCCAGTTGTTTGCGCCCATGCTCTAACTACCAACCAAGATCTGGCCCAAGGCTGGATCTTATTTTTGTCTTTTTGCGAATAGATAAGCAGGAGGATGAAAATGCTAAATCAAGAAGAACATGATTTTATCCTAGAGTTTCAAACAAGCAGTTTACACCGTTTTCGAGAGATTGAACGCTATGCTGAGCTAGATAAGAAGTTAAGGAAATATCAATCCTTAGCTGACATTCCTGTAAGATTTTGATATACTAAAACAGATAAACTTACTAGGAGAAATTGAATGAACGTATACGAGGAAAAAGACGAACAGCTAGAAGAATTTCGATACCAGTATCGGGAACGGCTGGATCAAGAGTCTGAATTTGGGCTGGAGCGAGGTAAGAAGAAACGAACTCCACTTCCGTTTTTTAGTGTGGCAATTTGGAGTCTGGCTGCTACAGCTGTTTCTGTCATGTTGCCTCTGATCTTTGGTTTGGTGAGCCCCCAACAGATGCAAGATCTTTATACTGGTTGGGCGCTACATCAGAGTGGGCAGATTTACACGGATTATTATGGTTCAAATGGACTGCTTTATTACGTACTAATCTATCTCTCTCAAGGGAGTATTCTTTTTGCTTTGGTGGAGTGGTTGGCCTTGTTCGGAGCTGGTGTTTTTCTATTTAAATCCGCAGATACCTTGACAGGTCAGGGAGAGCAGGCTAGACAGCTTTTGTTGGTTTTCTATCTGCTTGTGGGCAGTCTGGGATTTGGTGGTAGCTATGCAGTTGCTGTGGCCTTGCCTTTTCTATTTTATAGTTTTAGCCTAGTGGCTGACTATCTGGATGATCCAAGTAACGATAAAGGTTTCTTGCGAGTTGGGATGAGTTTAGCATTAGCTTTCTTCCTATCACCTATTCCCACAGCTTTGTTTGCAGCCACACTTGCCTTGAGTTTGTTTGGATTTAATATTGCCCAGCATCGATTTGCTCATGGATTGTATCAATTTTTCGCATCAGCTCTAGGATTTTCTCTCCTTTTTTATCCAATTGGCTATTATACAGTCTTAACAGGAACATTTGGTGATGCGATCAGCCATACCTTGTATCCAATAGATACACTTAGCCTATTTTCAAATGCCAATCTTATGGAGAATGCTGCTTTCTATGGCTTGCTATCCATCGGTGTTGGGATTCTGACAGTAATCTTTTCAGGATTGTTTCAGACCAAGTCAGCCAAACAATTTGCTATCTCAATAGGCGCTAGTTTAGGTTTACTGGTGACTCTTGCTCTGTTAATTCTTTCAAAGGAACCTTTGCATGGCTCACGTTTGGCAGCGATTTTGCCCTTTCTGACATTGTTATTGTTAACCAACATCAAAGAAGGGAATCCTGAACGCATCAGTCGTAGTAGACGAAGAGTCCGCTCTTCATCACTCTTTGGTCGCTACCTCAAGGGAAATTTCTATCTACCATTAGTTGCGATAGTCTATTTACTTTTCCTACCTGTTTTGAGTCGCTATATTTCGCATCCAAGTACTTATCAGGAACGTGAGCAGCTTGCTAGCTTGGTCAAACAGCAAACGAGTTCCGAGGATCGTGTCTATGCTTGGGATAATCGGCCAGATTTCTACCGCGCAAGTGAACGCTTGGCACCAAGCTCTCTAGTGACACCAACACTCTATACTGCAAGCGACGAGAATAAAACGAAACTAGTCAATGACTTGAAAGAAAATCAACCGAAGATGATTTTGGTCAATCAAAAGGTTGCCTTGTGGTCGGATGTAGAGAGCCTACTTAGTGAAAAATACGAGCTTGTTCAGACGGATAGTAAGGAATTCAAGCTTTATAAATCTAAATAACAAATCAATATCTTGTGTTTTTTTAAAAATTTTAGAATTTTTGACACAAGATATTGATTTTTCTTTTTGGAGTGGTATAATATCATTTAAGAAGAAAAATAGAAAAGAGCCTGGATATGATTGTATTAGAAGAAAACCTTGCAACCGTTCCCACTTTGTTCGTTGAAAAACGAGATGGTAGACGTGTAGTGTTTGATGTAGACAAGATTGACAAAGCTCTCCACAAGGCGGCTGACAAAGTCATGGATGTGACACCCTTGGTCGAAAAACGTCTAAATGGACTGCTTGAGCGTATTGTTGCGGAAATTCATAGTCGTTTCCCTCAAGGTGTCAAGATTTACGAGATTCAAAATATCGTAGAGCATGAACTCCTTGAAGCCAAAGAATATGCGCTGGCTGAGGAGTATATCACTTATCGGACACAAAGGGATTTTGAGCGCTCAAAAGCGACAGATATCAACTTTAGCATTCATAAACTTCTCAATAAAGACCAGGCAGTTGTCAATGAAAACGCCAATAAAGACAGTGATGTCTTTAACACCCAGCGTGATTTGACAGCAGGGATTGTGGGGAAATCAATCGGCTTGCAAATGCTTCCTAAGCACGTAGCCAATGCTCACCAAAAAGGGGATATCCATTATCACGATTTGGACTACAGCCCCTATACGCCGATGACCAACTGCTGTTTGATTGATTTTAAAGGCATGTTGGAAAATGGTTTTAAGATTGGTAATGCAGAGGTAGAGAGTCCCAAGTCTATCCAGACTGCGACAGCTCAGATTTCACAAATCATCGCCAACGTCGCTTCTAGCCAGTACGGGGGCTGTTCAGCTGACCGTATTGATGAAGTTTTGGCACCTTATGCAGAGAAGAATTACCAAAAGCACCTCAAAGATGCGGAAGAGTGGGTCTTAGCTGACAAACGGGATGATTATGCTTGGAAGAAAACCCAAAAAGACATCTATGATGCCATGCAATCTCTTGAGTATGAAATCAACACCCTCTTCACTTCAAATGGACAAACACCTTTTACTTCACTAGGTTTTGGTTTAGGAACTAGTCGTTTTGAACGGGAAATTCAAAAAGCTATCTTGACCATTCGTATCAAGGGTCTTGGCTCAGAACACCGCACAGCCATCTTCCCTAAACTCATCTTTACGCTTAAAAGAGGCCTTAACTTGGAAGAAGGGACTCCAAACTATGACATCAAACAGTTGGCCCTCGAGTGTGCAACCAAACGGATGTACCCGGATGTCTTATCCTATGATAAGATTATCGAGTTGACTGGTTCTTTCAAGGTACCTATGGGTTGCCGTTCTTTCCTTCAAGGATGGAAGGATGAGAATGGCGTAGAAGTCAATTCTGGTCGGATGAATCTAGGTGTTGTGACGGTCAACCTTCCTCGCATTGCCCTCGAGTCTGAGGGCGACATGAATAAGTTCTGGGAAATCTTCAACGAGCGGATGAACATCGCAGAAGATGCTCTGGTTTACCGTGTCGAACGGACCAAGGAAGCTACACCAGCAAATGCTCCTATCCTTTATCAGTATGGAGCCTTTGGCCGCCGTCTTGGAAAAGAAGAAAGTGTTGACCAGCTTTTTAAGAATCGTCGAGCGACAGTTTCGTTGGGCTATATCGGTTTGTATGAAGTAGCGACGGTCTTCTTTGGCAATAGCTGGGAAAGCAATCCAGAAGCCAAGGAATTCACGCTAGACATCATTCGCGATATGAAACGCCGTGTAGAAGAGTGGTCCGACCAATATGGCTATCATTTCTCTATCTACTCAACACCATCTGAAAGTTTGACAGACCGTTTCTGTCGACTAGATACAGAGAAGTTTGGTTCTATTCCTGATATTACAGATAAGGAATACTACACCAACTCTTTCCACTATGATGTCCGTAAAAATCCAACACCGTTTGAAAAATTAGACTTTGAGAAAGTTTATCCAGAAGCAGGTGCGTCAGGTGGTTTCATTCATTATTGTGAGTATCCAGTTCTTCAACAAAATCCTAAGGCCCTGGAAGCTGTTTGGGACTATGCCTATGACCGTGTTGGTTATCTAGGAACCAACACTCCGATCGATCGCTGTTACAAGTGCGATTTTGAAGGGGATTTTGAACCGACCGAGAGAGGTTTTGCTTGTCCCAACTGTGGCAATAGCGACCCAAAAACAGTAGATGTTGTGAAACGAACTTGTGGCTATCTGGGAAATCCTCAAGCGCGTCCGATGGTTAACGGACGCCACAAGGAAATCGCTGCGCGTGTCAAACACATGAACGGTTCAACCATTAAAACAGCCGGACATGAAGTAACAAATTAGAAGGAAATGGAATGGGGAAATACCAATTGGATGATAAGGGGCGCGCACAAGTGACCCGTTATCACGAGAAATACTCTAAAGGTGGAACAGGTAAAAAAGAACGCTTGCTCAACCTCAGAGAACAGTTTTTAAACAAGAACAAGAAAAAATAAAAGTGAGAGTTGCCTCTCGCTTTTCTCTTAGCAGGAGGTAAGGATGGAACTACGTAGACCAAGTTTGGAAGATAAAGAAGCGATTTTAGAAATGATGGCAGAGTTTGAACAGACTCAATCAGCCCACGATGGTGGGTTTTGGAACGCCAACAATTTTGTTTATGAAGAGTGGCTAGAAGAAAATCTTCAAGCGGAAGCGGGACTCAATATTCCTGAAAACTGGGTTCCTGCTATCCAGCTGATTAGTTTTGACGTAGCAGGCCAGGCTCTTGGCTTTCTCAACCTTCGTCTCCGATTAAATGACTACTTACTAGAAAATGCTGGCCATATCGGCTATTCCGTCCGTCCCTCTGAAAGAGGCAAAGGTTATGCCAAAGAATCCCTCCGACAAGGTTTGCAAGTTGCTAAGGGAAAGAATATTAAACGAGCTTTAGTGACTTGTAGCACAGAAAATCCAGCAAGCCGAGCTGTTATCTTAGCTAATGGTGGGGCGTTGGAGGATGTTAGTAATGGAACAGAGCGCTACTGGATTGATGTCGATTAAGGAGGAAGCATGGAGCTAAGACGACCAACTTTGGAAGATAAAGAAGCGATATTAGAGATGATTGCGGAGTTCGATGCAGCAAAATCCTATATGCACGGTGGCATGGGCTCCGCTTGGAAGCGAGCAAAGGATTATGAGGATTGTTTAAAGATTGTAGAGCAGCAGGAGGATGCTGCCAACCTGCCAGTAGGCTGGGTTCCTGCAATCAAATTTTTATCCTTTGATGAGACTGGCTTGCCTTTGGGATTTTTAGCCCTGCGCTTGTCCTTGAATGACAAATTATTTGTGGAGGGCGGTCATATTGGCTATTCTATCCGTCCCAGCCAACGAGGCAAAGGATATGGGAAGGAGCAGTTGTGATTAGGACTAGCAGAGGCTCGAAAGCAAGGATTGGAACGAGTGCTGATTACCTGCGATGAAGACAACGAAGCCAGCCGCCGCACGATTCTCTCTGCTGGCGGTGTTTACGAAAATACAATCGATAGAAGTCAGCGCTACTGGATAGATTTGGAGTAGAAGGATGACATGGAATACACCAAAACCAGGTGAATGGAAAAGCGAGGAGCTTAGTAAGGGGCGAATCATTGATTACAAAGCCTTTAACTTCGTAGATGGAGAAGGCGTGCGCAACTCTCTCTATGTCGCAGGTTGTATGTTCCACTGCGAGGGCTGCTATAATGTTGCGACTTGGTCTTTCAATGCAGGCATTCCCTATACGGCAGAGTTAGAAGAACAGATTATGGAAGATCTTGCCCAACCCTATGTTCAAGGCTTGACCTTGCTGGGAGGAGAGCCATTCCTCAATACGGGCATTCTCTTGCCACTCGTTAAACGCATTCGGAAGGAATTGCCAGATAAAGACATCTGGTCCTGGACAGGTTATACTTGGGAGGAAATGATGCTGGAGACTCCAGATAAACTGGAACTCTTATCATTGATTGACATCCTTGTCGATGGACGGTATGATAAAAGCAAGCGTAATCTCATGCTCCAGTTTCGAGGTTCCTCTAATCAACGTATCATTGATGTGCAAAAATCCCTCAAAAGTGGGCAAGTGGTGATTTGGGACAAGCTTAATGACGGAAAAGAAAGCTATGAACAGGTGAAGAGAGAGTGAAGAAAAAAGACCTGATAGAACAACTGGTTTCAGAGATTGAAACGGGAAGGGTTAGGACGCTGGGGATTTACGGTCATGGGGCTTCAGGTAAATCAACCTTTGCACAGGAATTGTACCAAGCTTTAGATTCCACAAAAGTAAATTTACTAGAAACAGATCCCTATATCACCTCAGAACGTCACCTGGTAGTACCAAAGCAAGCACCAGATCAAAAAGTGACAGCTTGTCTCCCAGTGGCGCATGAACTGGCAAGTTTGCAGAGAGATATTCTCGCCTTGCAGGCAGGTATGGATGTCTTGACAATCGATGAACCGTGGAAGGCTAGTGAAATCTTATCTGGAGCCAAGCCAATTCTGATTGTTGAAGGGATGTCTGTGGGTTTTCTACCCAAGGAACTCTTTGACAAAACCATCTGTTTCTACACGGATGAGGAGACCGAATTAAAGAGGCGTCTAGCTCGAGATACGACTATGAGGAATCGAGATGCTTCCTTTGTGTTAGCTAGTCATCAGATGAGACGGGAGCAGTATCTGCGATACTATAGAGAAACCGAGTCTAAAGCGGACATTTTAGTAGATCAATCAGAAGATACATTCAAGGTTAAAATAACACACAATATATAGAAGAAAAGATATATTTTTATAGTCGTAAATCAGTAATCATAGGAAGATGAAATAGGAAAACAGTTTCATCCTAAAAAAACGAAAAAAAGATTACAAATCCCTTGCAATCGCAGGGGCTTTGTGTTATTCTATTATGGTGCTGTAAATTACAGCCTTAGCTTTGATGCAAGAGGTTGCGACACGCTCGGTTGCATTGCCACGCAACGCGCGTCGGTTTTCTTGTGGAGCTAGCCTATTATCTTAAATAGACGAAAAGGAGAAAAAGATGGCAAACAAAAAAATCCGTATCCGTTTGAAAGCTTACGAACACCGTACGCTTGACACAGCGGCTGCAAAAATCGTAGAATCAGCTACTCGTACAGGTGCACAAGTTGCGGGTCCAATCCCACTTCCAACTGAGCGTAGCCTCTACACAATCATTCGTGCGACTCACAAATACAAAGACTCTCGCGAACAATTTGAAATGCGTACACACAAACGTTTGATCGATATCGTTAACCCAACTCAAAAAACAGTTGATGCCTTGATGAAATTGGATCTTCCAAGTGGTGTAAACGTAGAAATCAAACTTTAATCTAAAGCTTGATACCTTGAGCATAAAAAACGCTCGTTAAAAACTTTTTGAATAAAAAATATAGAAAAGGAACTATTTTCTCATGACAAAAGGAATCTTAGGGAAAAAAGTGGGAATGACTCAAATCTTCACTGAAGCTGGCGAATTGATCCCTGTAACAGTTATTGAAGCAACTCCAAACGTTGTTCTTCAAATTAAAACTGTTGAAACAGACGGATACAACGCTATCCAAGTTGGTTTCGATGACAAACGCGAAGTATTGAGCAACAAACCTGCTAAAGGACATGTAGCGAAAGCTAACACGGCTCCTAAGCGCTTCATTCGTGAATTCAAAAACGTTGAAGGCTTGGAAGTTGGTGCTGAAATCACAGTTGAAACATTCGCAGCTGGAGACGTTGTTGACGTAACTGGTACTTCTAAAGGTAAAGGTTTCCAAGGTGTTATCAAACGCCACGGACAATCACGTGGACCAATGGCTCACGGTTCTCGTTACCACCGTCGTCCAGGTTCTATGGGACCTGTTGCACCTAACCGCGTATTCAAAGGTAAAAACCTTGCAGGACGTATGGGTGGCGACCGCGTAACAATTCAAAACCTTGAAGTGGTACAAGTTGTTCCAGAAAAGAACGTTATCCTTATCAAAGGTAACGTACCAGGTGCTAAGAAATCTCTTATCACTATCAAATCAGCAGTTAAAGCTGGTAAATAATAAAGAAAGGGGAAATCAGTCACAATGGCAAACGTAACATTATTTGACCAAACTGGTAAAGAAGCTGGCCAAGTTGTTCTTAACGATGCAGTATTTGGTATTGAACCAAATGAATCAGTTGTGTTTGATGTGATCATCAGCCAACGCGCAAGCCTTCGTCAAGGAACACACGCTGTTAAAAACCGCTCTGCAGTATCAGGTGGTGGACGCAAACCATGGCGTCAAAAAGGAACTGGACGTGCTCGTCAAGGTTCTATCCGCTCACCACAATGGCGTGGTGGTGGTGTTGTCTTCGGACCAACTCCACGTTCATACGGCTACAAACTTCCACAAAAAGTTCGTCGCCTAGCTCTTAAATCAGTTTACTCTGAAAAAGTTGCTGAAAACAAATTCGTAGCTGTAGACGCTCTTTCATTTACAGCTCCAAAAACTGCTGAATTTGCAAAAGTTCTTGCAGCATTGAGCATCGATTCTAAAGTTCTTGTTATCCTTGAAGAAGGAAATGAATTCGCAGCTCTTTCAGCTCGTAACCTTCCAAACGTGAAAGTTGCAACTGCTACAACTGCAAGTGTTCTTGACATCGCAAATAGCGACAAACTTCTTGTCACACAAGCAGCTATCTCTAAAATCGAGGAGGTTCTTGCATAATGAATTTGTATGATGTTATCAAAAAACCTGTTATCACTGAAAGCTCAATGGCTCAACTTGAAGCAGGAAAATATGTATTTGAAGTTGACACTCGTGCACACAAACTTTTGATCAAGCAAGCTGTTGAAGCTGCTTTCGAAGGTGTTAAAGTTGCCAACGTTAACACAATCAACGTAAAACCAAAAGCGAAACGAGTTGGACGTTACACTGGTTTTACTAACAAAACTAAAAAAGCTATCATCACACTTACAGCTGATTCAAAAGCAATCGAGTTGTTTGCTGCTGAAGCTGAATAATCTAAGGAGGAAATATCGTGGGAATTCGTGTTTATAAACCAACAACAAACGGTCGCCGTAATATGACTTCTTTGGATTTCGCTGAAATCACAACAAGCACTCCTGAAAAATCATTGCTTGTTGCTTTGAAGAGCAAGGCTGGTCGTAACAACAACGGTCGTATCACTGTTCGTCACCAAGGTGGTGGACACAAACGTTTCTACCGTTTGGTTGACTTCAAACGTAACAAAGACAACGTTGAAGCAGTTGTTAAAACTATCGAGTACGATCCAAACCGTTCTGCAAACATCGCTCTTGTACACTACACTGACGGTGTGAAAGCATACATCATCGCTCCAAAAGGTCTTGAAGTTGGTCAACGTATCGTTTCAGGTCCTGAAGCAGATATCAAAGTCGGAAACGCTCTTCCACTTGCTAACATCCCAGTTGGTACTTTGATCCACAACATCGAATTGAAACCAGGTCGTGGTGGAGAATTGGTACGTGCTGCTGGTGCTTCTGCCCAAGTATTGGGTCAAGAAGGTAAATACGTTCTTGTTCGTCTTCAATCTGGCGAAGTTCGTATGATTCTTGGAACTTGTCGTGCTACAGTTGGTGTTGTCGGAAACGAACAACATGGACTTGTAAACCTTGGTAAAGCAGGACGTAGCCGTTGGAAAGGTATCCGCCCAACAGTTCGTGGTTCTGTAATGAACCCTAACGATCACCCACACGGTGGTGGTGAAGGTAAAGCACCAGTTGGTCGTAAAGCGCCATCTACTCCATGGGGTAAACCTGCTCTTGGTCTTAAAACTCGTAACAAGAAAGCGAAATCTGACAAACTTATCGTTCGTCGTCGCAACGAGAAATAATAGTAAACTAGTCGCCTAAGCAACTAGGAAATCCGCCAGCTCGGTAGCGCTCCATGTGAGCGCAAGCCGCTGTGGTACAACATTTAAAGGAGAAAATATAAAAATGGGACGCAGTCTTAAAAAAGGACCTTTCGTCGATGAGCATTTGATGAAAAAAGTTGAAGCTCAAGCTAACGACGAAAAGAAAAAAGTTATCAAAACTTGGTCACGTCGTTCAACGATCTTCCCAAGTTTCATTGGTTACACTATTGCAGTTTATGACGGACGTAAACACGTACCTGTTTACATCCAAGAAGACATGGTAGGTCACAAACTTGGTGAATTTGCACCAACTCGTACTTACAAAGGTCACGCTGCAGACGACAAGAAAACACGTAGAAAATAAGGAGAACATAAATGGCAGAAATTACTTCAGCTAAAGCAATGGCTCGTACAGTACGTGTTTCACCTCGTAAATCACGTCTTGTTCTTGACAACATCCGTGGTAAAAGCGTAGCCGATGCTATTGCAATCTTGACATTCACACCAAACAAAGCTGCTGAAATCATCTTGAAAGTTTTGAATTCAGCTGTAGCTAACGCTGAAAACAACTTTGGTTTGGACAAAGCTAACTTGGTAGTATCTGAAGCATTCGCAAACGAAGGACCAACTATGAAACGTTTCCGTCCACGTGCGAAAGGTTCAGCTTCACCAATCAACAAACGTACAGCTCACATCACTGTGGCTGTTGCAGAAAAATAAGGAGGTAACATCGTGGGTCAAAAAGTACATCCAATTGGTATGCGTGTCGGCATCATCCGTGATTGGGATGCCAAATGGTATGCTGAAAAAGAATACGCGGATTACCTTCATGAAGATCTTGCAATCCGTAAATTCGTTCAAAAAGAACTTGCTGACGCAGCAGTTTCAACTATCGAAATTGAACGCGCAGTAAACAAAGTTAACGTTTCACTTCACACTGCTAAACCAGGTATGGTCATCGGTAAAGGTGGTGCTAACGTTGATGCACTCCGTGCAAAACTTAACAAATTGACTGGAAAACAAGTACACATCAACATCATCGAAATCAAACAACCTGATTTGGATGCTCATCTTGTAGGTGAAGGAATTGCTCGTCAATTGGAGCAACGTGTTGCTTTCCGTCGTGCACAAAAACAAGCAATCCAACGTGCAATGCGTGCTGGAGCTAAAGGAATCAAAACTCAAGTATCAGGTCGTTTGAACGGTGCAGATATCGCCCGTGCTGAAGGATACTCTGAAGGAACTGTTCCACTTCACACACTTCGTGCAGATATCGATTACGCTTGGGAAGAAGCAGATACTACATACGGTAAACTTGGTGTTAAAGTATGGATCTACCGTGGTGAAGTTCTTCCAGCTCGTAAAAACACTAAAGGAGGTAAATAACCAATGTTAGTACCTAAACGTGTTAAACACCGTCGTGAATTCCGTGGAAAAATGCGCGGTGAAGCAAAAGGTGGAAAAGAAGTAGCTTTCGGTGAATACGGTCTTCAAGCTACAACTAGCCACTGGATCACTAACCGCCAAATCGAAGCTGCTCGTATCGCCATGACTCGTTACATGAAACGTGGTGGTAAAGTTTGGATTAAAATCTTCCCACACAAATCATACACTGCTAAAGCTATCGGTGTGCGTATGGGATCTGGTAAAGGGGCACCTGAAGGTTGGGTAGCACCAGTTAAACGTGGTAAAGTGATGTTTGAAGTTGCTGGTGTATCTGAAGAGATCGCTCGCGAAGCGCTTCGTCTTGCTAGCCACAAATTGCCAGTTAAATGTAAATTCGTAAAACGTGAAGCAGAATAAGGAGAAGGCATGAAACTTAATGAAGTAAAAGAATTTGTTAAAGAACTTCGTGGTCTTTCTCAAGAAGAACTCGCGAAGCGCGAAAACGAATTGAAAAA
The DNA here is from genome assembly GCF_054861215.1 of Streptococcus sp. KHUD_018. Next base: position 1,903,796 of record NZ_CM142176.1, on the reverse strand, counting down.
AGAATTGTTTGAACTTCGTTTCCAAGCTGCTACTGGTCAATTGGAACAAACAGCTCGCTTGAAAGAAGTTAAAAAACAAATCGCTCGTATCAAAACAGTTCAATCTGAAGCGAAATAATAGACTAGGGAAGGAGAAATTTCAATGGAACGCAATAATCGTAAAGTTCTTGTTGGACGTGTTGTATCTGACAAAATGGACAAGACAATCACAGTTGTAGTTGAAACAAAACGTAACCACCCAGTCTATGGTAAACGTATTAACTACTCTAAAAAATACAAAGCACATGATGAAAACAATGTTGCCAAAGAAGGCGATATCGTACGTATCATGGAAACTCGTCCGCTTTCAGCTACAAAACGTTTCCGTCTTGTAGAAGTTGTTGAAGAAGCGGTCATCATCTAATCAAGCCTGAAAGGAGAAAACTGAAATGATTCAAACAGAAACTCGTTTGAAAGTCGCAGACAACAGCGGTGCACGCGAAATCTTGACTATCAAAGTTCTTGGTGGTTCTAAACGTAAATTTGCGAACATCGGTGATGTCATTGTGGCATCTGTAAAACAAGCTACTCCTGGTGGTGCGGTTAAAAAAGGTGACGTTGTAAAAGCTGTTATCGTTCGTACTAAATCAGGTGCTCGTCGTGCTGATGGTTCATACATCAAATTTGACGAAAACGCAGCAGTTATCATCCGTGAAGACAAAACTCCTCGCGGAACACGTATCTTTGGCCCAGTTGCACGTGAATTGCGTGAAGGTGGCTTCATGAAGATCGTGTCACTTGCTCCAGAAGTACTTTAATTTTAAAAAAACAAACTAGTCCCCTAGCTTCAAGCTAGGGTGCCCTTATGGGCGTAAGAAAAATCAAGGAGAAACCTAATGTTTGTAAAAAAAGGCGACAAAGTTCGCGTAATCGCTGGTAAAGATAAGGGAACAGAAGCTGTTGTCCTTACTGCCCTTCCAAAAGTAAACAAAGTTATCGTTGAAGGTGTAAACATCGTTAAGAAACACCAACGTCCAACTAATGATCTTCCTCAAGGTGGTATCATCGAGAAAGAAGCAGCTATCCACGTATCAAACGTTCAAGTATTGGACAAAAATGGTGTGGCTGGTCGTGTTGGTTACAAATTTGTAGACGGTAAGAAAGTTCGCTACAACAAAAAATCAGGCGAAGTGCTTGATTAATCACGAAGGAAAGGAGAAGTATAATGGCAAATCGTTTAAAAGAAAAATATCTTAATGAAGTAGTTCCTGCTTTGACAGAACAATTCAACTACTCATCAGTGATGGCTGTGCCTAAAGTAGATAAGATCGTTTTGAACATGGGTGTTGGTGAAGCTGTATCAAACGCTAAAAGCCTTGAAAAAGCTGCTGAAGAATTGGCACTTATCTCAGGTCAAAAACCACTTATCACTAAAGCTAAAAAATCAATCGCCGGCTTCCGTCTTCGTGAAGGTGTTGCGATCGGTGCAAAAGTTACCCTTCGTGGTGAACGTATGTACGAATTCTTGGACAAATTGGTTTCAGTTTCACTTCCACGTGTACGTGACTTCCACGGTGTTCCAACAAAATCATTTGATGGACGCGGAAACTACACACTTGGTGTGAAAGAACAATTGATCTTCCCAGAAATCAACTTTGATGACGTTGACAAAACTCGTGGTCTTGACATCGTTATCGTAACAACTGCTAACACTGACGAAGAGTCACGTGCATTGCTTACAGGCCTTGGAATGCCTTTTGCAAAATAATATAGGAGGTAAATCTAATGGCTAAAAAATCAATGATTGCTAAGAACAAACGTCCAGCGAAGTTCTCTACTCAAGCTTATACTCGTTGTGAAAAATGTGGTCGTCCACATTCAGTTTACCGCAAATTTAAACTTTGCCGTGTTTGCTTCCGTGAATTAGCTTACAAAGGACAAATTCCTGGTGTAACAAAAGCATCTTGGTAATATCATGATACAAAGAGCGTAACAACCACAGCAAAAATAGGAAATTTGGTGTAGGAGCGATGCTCCAAAACAAATTTATCTTTTTTGCAGAGGTTGTAGCTCGTGTTCAAATAAGAGTTCTCTTATTTGAATGTGTCAATACTATCTGAGCCCAGCTCAATCATTAACTAGCAAGTGCGACTTGCAAACTACTAGTAAGAGGAGAATAAAAAATGGTTATGACTGACCCAATCGCAGACTTCCTAACTCGTATTCGTAACGCTAACCAAGCGAAACACGAAGTACTTGAAGTACCTGCATCAAACATCAAAAAAGGGATTGCTGAAATCCTTAAACGCGAAGGTTTTGTTAAGAACGTAGAAATCATCGAAGATGACAAACAAGGCATCATCCGTGTATTCCTTAAATACGGACCAAACGGTGAAAAAGTTATCACTAACTTGAAACGTGTTTCTAAACCAGGACTTCGTGTCTACAAAAAACGTGAAGATCTTCCAAAAGTTCTTAACGGACTTGGAATCGCTATCCTTTCAACTTCCGAAGGTTTGCTTACTGATAAAGAAGCACGCCAAAAGAATGTTGGTGGTGAGGTTATCGCTTACGTTTGGTAAAATCAAGATACAAAGCTCGTAAAGAACAAAGCAAAATTAGAAAGTTGGAGAAGTTTGTTTACAAACCAGCCAACTTATCTATTTTGCACAGTTCTTAGAGCGTGTTCAATTTAGCTATTGAACACAATAAGTATCTTTAACCCCGTGAAAACTGGCCGTCATGGCCTGACAATCTAACAGGAGAAAATAAATATGTCACGTATTGGTAATAAAGTTATTGTGTTGCCTGCTGGTGTTGAACTCACTAACAATGACAACGTTGTAACTGTTAAAGGACCTAAAGGAGAACTTACTCGTGAGTTCTCAAAAGATATTGAAATCCGTGTGGAAGGTTCTGAAGTAACTCTTCACCGTCCAAACGATTCAAAAGAAATGAAAACAATCCACGGAACTACTCGTGCCCTTTTGAACAACATGGTTGTTGGTGTATCAGAAGGATTCAAGAAAGAACTTGAAATGCGCGGGGTTGGTTACCGTGCACAACTTCAAGGAAACAAACTTGTCTTGGCTGTTGGTAAATCTCATCCAGACGAAGTTGAAGCTCCAGAAGGAATTACTTTTGAACTTCCAAACCCAACAACAATCGTTGTTAGCGGAATTTCAAAAGAAGTAGTTGGTCAAACAGCTGCTTATGTACGTAGCCTTCGCTCACCAGAACCATATAAAGGTAAAGGTATCCGTTACGTTGGCGAATACGTTCGTCTTAAAGAAGGTAAAACAGGTAAATAATGTTGAGTGGTTGTTTTTCGACCACCGACCTATTTTCCAACTTTGTGCATAGCACACGATTTAAAACTAAAGAGGTGAAAACTGTGATTTCTAAACCAGATAAAAACAAACTCCGCCAAAAACGCCACCGTCGCGTTCGCGGAAAACTCTCTGGAACTGCTGATCGCCCACGTTTGAACGTATTCCGTTCTAATACAGGCATCTACGCTCAAGTGATTGATGACGTAGCGGGTGTAACGCTCGCAAGTGCTTCAACTCTTGACAAAGAAGTTTCAAAAGGAACTAAAACTGAACAAGCCGTTGCTGTCGGTAAACTCGTTGCAGAACGTGCAAGTGCTAAAGGTATTTCAGAAGTGGTGTTCGACCGCGGTGGATATCTATATCACGGACGTGTGAAAGCTTTGGCTGATGCAGCTCGTGAAAACGGATTGAAATTCTAATAGGAGGACACTAGAAAATGGCATTTAAAGACAATGCAGTTGAATTTGAAGAACGCGTAGTTGCTGTCAACCGTGTTACAAAAGTTGTTAAAGGTGGACGTCGTCTTCGTTTCGCAGCTCTTGTTGTTGTTGGTGACCACAATGGTCGCGTAGGATTTGGTACTGGTAAAGCTCAAGAAGTTCCAGAAGCAATCCGTAAAGCAGTAGACGATGCTAAGAAAAACTTGATTGAAGTACCTATGGTTGGAACAACAATTCCTCACGAAGTTCTTTCAGAATTCGGTGGAGCTAAAGTATTGTTGAAACCTGCTGTAGAAGGTTCTGGAGTTGCCGCTGGTGGTGCCGTTCGTGCCGTTGTGGAATTGGCAGGTGTGGCAGATATTACATCTAAATCACTTGGCTCTAACACTCCAATCAACATTGTTCGCGCAACTGTTGAAGGTTTGAAACAATTGAAACGCGCTGAAGAAGTTGCTGCCCTTCGTGGTATCTCAGTTTCTGATTTGGCATAAGAAAGGGGATAAAATGGCTCAAATTAAAATTACTTTGACTAAGTCTCCAATCGGACGCATTCCATCACAACGTAAAACTGTTGTAGCACTTGGACTTGGCAAATTGAACAGCTCTGTTATCAAAGAAGACAACGCTGCTATCCGTGGTATGATCACCGCAGTATCTCACTTGGTAACAGTTGAAGAAGTAAACTAATGAATCTTTAGGGGATGCGGCAATACTCATCCCCTAAAACTAGATATAGTCATCTAAGATGACGAATGTATAGGCGAGTTGATAAGGGAGACAACCTTTTCTCTCTTATCGGCGCTAGCATTTTACAAAAGAGGAGAAAATAATAATGAAACTTCATGAATTGAAACCTGCAGAAGGTTCTCGTAAAGTACGTAACCGTGTTGGTCGTGGTACTTCATCAGGTAACGGTAAAACATCTGGTCGCGGTCAAAAAGGTCAAAAGGCTCGTAGCGGTGGCGGAGTTCGCCTTGGTTTTGAAGGTGGACAAACTCCATTGTTCCGTCGTCTTCCAAAACGTGGATTCACTAATATCAACGCTAAAGAATACGCAATTGTAAATCTTGATCAATTGAACGTTTTTGAAGATGGTACTGAAGTTACTCCAGTTGTTCTTATCGAAGCAGGAATTGTAAAGGCTGAAAAATCAGGTGTTAAAATTCTTGGTAACGGTGAGTTGACTAAGAAGTTGACTGTGAAAGCAGCTAAATTCTCTAAAACAGCTGAAGAAGCTATCACTGCTAAAGGTGGTTCAGTAGAAGTCATCTAGAGAGGTGACCTATGTTTTTTAAATTATTAAAAGAGGCTCTCAAGGTTAAGAAAGTACGATCAAAAATTCTCTTTACGATTTTTATCATACTTGTCTTCCGTATCGGGACTAGTATTACTGTACCAGGTGTGAATGCAAAAAGTCTGGAAGCTTTGAGTGGATTATCCTTCTTGAACATGCTTAGTTTAGTTTCAGGGAATGCCATGAAGAACTTCTCGGTTTTTGCACTCGGTGTGAGTCCGTATATCACAGCTTCCATCGTTGTTCAATTGCTACAAATGGATATTGTTCCAAAGTTTGTAGAGTGGGGCAAGCAGGGAGAAGTAGGACGGAGAAAGATAAACCAGGCTACTCGTTATATTGCGCTTGTACTTGCGTTTGTGCAATCAATCGGAATCACTGCTGGTTTTAACACTCTATCTGGTGCAAAATTATTAACGACAGATCTAACACCTCAAGTCTTTGTTACGATTGGTATTATCCTGACTGCAGGTACTATGATTGTTACTTGGCTCGGGGAGCAAATCACTGATAAGGGATATGGTAACGGGGTGTCTATGATTATCTTTGCTGGGATTGTGGCTTCAATTCCAGAGATGATTCATGGCATCTACGTGGACTATTTTGTCAATATTCCAAGTGATCGGTTGATGTCATCTATTATATTTGTCGTTATTCTCATTATCGCTGTTTTGTTGATTGTTTACTTTACAACATATGTACAACAGGCAGAATATAAAATTCCGATCCAATATACAAAAGTTGCTCAAGGTGCTCCATCCAGTTCTTACCTTCCTTTGAAGGTTAATCCTGCTGGTGTTATCCCAGTTATCTTTGCAAGTTCGATTACGGCAGCTCCTGCGGCTATTCTTCAGTTTGTCAGCGCTATGGGGCTTGATTGGACTTGGGTACGTACAGCACAAGAAATGCTTGCGACAACATCTCCAACAGGTGTTGCCATGTATGCACTGCTGATTATTCTCTTTACATTCTTCTATACATTTGTACAGATCAATCCAGAGAAAGCAGCAGAAAACTTGCAAAAGAGCGGAGCCTATATCCACGGTGTCCGTCCTGGTAAGGGAACAGAAGAGTTCATGTCGAAACTTCTTCGTCGCCTTGCAACCGTCGGTTCCCTTTTCCTTGGTGTGATTTCAATCTTGCCGATTGTAGCAAAAGATGTCTTTGGGCTCTCAGAAGCGGTTGCTTTTGGGGGAACTAGTCTTTTGATCATTATTTCGACAGGTATCGAAGGAATCAAACAGCTAGAAGGTTACCTATTGAAACGTAAGTATGTTGGTTTCATGGACAAAACAGAATAAAAGCAAGACTACTTTTGCTTAGAGAGTGGAGTATGAAGGTCTACCTATAAGAGAGACTTTCGTCTCCCCTCTTCTATTTTGTTTTTAAATAGGAGTTAGAACAGTTTTCTGCTTCTATTTAAATACAAAATAAGGAGATCAGATCATGAATCTTTTGATTATGGGCTTACCTGGAGCAGGTAAGGGAACGCAAGCAGCTAAAATTGTGGAACAATTCCACGTGGCACACATTTCAACTGGGGATATGTTCCGTGCTGCTATGGCAAATCAAACTGAAATGGGTGTGCTTGCAAAGTCATACATCGACAAAGGTGAGTTGGTTCCAGATGAAGTTACAAATGGAATTGTTAAAGAACGCCTTTCACAGGACGACATCAAAGAAACAGGTTTCTTGTTGGATGGTTACCCACGTACGATTGAACAAGCTCATGCCTTGGACAAAACATTGGCGGAACTTGGTATCGAACTAGAAGGTGTAATCAATATCGAAGTGAACCCAGATTGTCTCTTGGAACGTTTGAGTGGCCGTATCATCCACCGCGAAACAGGTGAAACCTTCCACAAAGTTTTCAACCCACCAGTTGACTACAAAGAAGAAGACTACTACCAACGTGAAGATGACAAACCTGAGACAGTGAAACGTCGCTTGGATGTGAACATTGCACAAGGTGAACCAATCATTGCTCACTACCGTGCCAAAGGTTTGGTTCACGATATCGAAGGAAATCAAGATATCAATGATGTGTTCAAAGACATTGAAAAAGTATTGACAAATTTGAAATAAAGCGTTTTTCACACTTGCAAAAAATCGCTACAAATGTTATACTGAGATAGTCTGACTTATAATTGTTGTCTCTATGTCTAGAGGCATCAAATCGAAATTTATGGAGGTGCTTTTGCGTGGCAAAAGACGATGTGATTGAAGTTGAAGGCAAAGTAGTCGATACAATGCCTAACGCAATGTTTACGGTTGAACTTGAAAATGGACATCAGATTTTAGCAACAGTTTCTGGTAAAATTCGTAAAAACTATATTCGTATTTTAGCGGGAGATCGTGTTACTGTCGAGATGAGTCCATATGACTTGACACGTGGACGTATCACTTACCGCTTTAAATAATCGAAAAACTTGGAGGGATAAGAAATGAAAGTAAGACCATCGGTCAAACCAATTTGCGAATACTGTAAAGTAATTCGTCGTAATGGTCGTGTTATGGTAATTTGCCCAGCAAATCCAAAACACAAACAACGTCAAGGATAAGATAGAAAGGAGAAAACATGGCTCGTATTGCTGGAGTTGACATTCCAAATGACAAACGCGTAGTAATCTCATTGACTTACGTTTATGGTATCGGACTTGCAACATCTAAGAAAATTTTGGCTGCTGCTGGAATCTCAGAAGATGTTCGTGTACGTGACCTTACATCAGATCAAGAAGATGCTATCCGTCGTGAAGTGGATGCAATCAAAGTTGAAGGTGACCTTCGTCGTGAAGTAAACTTGAACATCAAACGTTTGATGGAAATCGGTTCTTACCGTGGTATTCGTCACCGTCGTGGACTTCCTGTCCGTGGACAAAACACTAAAAACAACGCTCGCACTCGTAAAGGTAAAGCTGTTGCGATTGCTGGTAAGAAAAAATAATATAGGAGGTAAAAGTCTTGGCTAAACCAACACGTAAACGTCGTGTGAAAAAGAATATCGAATCTGGTATTGCTCATATTCACGCTACATTTAATAACACTATTGTTATGATTACTGATGTGCATGGTAATGCAATTGCTTGGTCATCAGCTGGTGCTCTTGGTTTCAAAGGTTCTCGTAAATCTACACCATTCGCTGCTCAAATGGCTTCTGAAGCTGCTGCTAAATCTGCACAAGAACACGGTCTTAAATCAGTTGAAGTTACTGTAAAAGGTCCAGGTTCTGGTCGTGAGTCAGCTATTCGTGCGCTTGCTGCCGCTGGTCTTGAAGTAACAGCAATTCGTGATGTGACTCCAGTGCCACACAATGGTGCTCGTCCTCCAAAACGTCGCCGTGTATAATCATCGCATTACACTGCTTTTCGTTTAAGAGGGAGTAACTAAATGATTGAGTTTGAAAAACCAAATATAACAAAAATTGATGAAAATAAAGATTATGGCAAGTTTGTAATCGAACCACTTGAACGTGGCTACGGTACAACTCTTGGTAACTCTCTTCGTCGTGTACTACTAGCTTCTCTACCAGGAGCAGCAGTGACATCTATCAACATTGAAGGTGTCTTGCATGAGTTTGACACAGTTCCAGGTGTTCGTGAAGACGTGATGCAAATCATTCTGAACATTAAAGGGATTGCAGTGAAATCATACGTTGAAGACGAAAAAATCATTGAACTTGACGTTGAAGGTCCTGCTGAAATTACAGCTGGAGACATTTTGACTGACAGTGATATTGAGATTGTAAATCCAAATCATTATCTCTTTACAATCGGTGAAGGTTCTTCTCTAAAAGCGACAATGACTGTTAACAGTGGTCGTGGATATGTACCTGCTGATGAAAACAAAAAAGATAATGCACCAGTTGGAACACTTGCTGTAGATTCTATTTATACACCAGTTACAAAAGTCAACTATCAAGTAGAGCCTGCTCGTGTAGGTAGCAATGATGGATTTGACAAATTAACCCTTGAAATCTTGACTAATGGAACAATTATTCCAGAAGATGCTTTAGGGCTTTCAGCACGTATCTTGACAGAACATCTTGATTTGTTTACAAATCTTACTGAGATTGCTAAGTCAACTGAAGTGATGAAAGAAGCTGATACTGAATCTGACGATCGTATTTTGGATCGTACGATTGAGGAACTGGACTTGTCTGTGCGTTCATACAACTGTTTGAAACGTGCCGGTATCAACACTGTGCATGATTTGACAGAAAAATCTGAAGCAGAGATGATGAAAGTACGAAATCTTGGACGCAAGAGTTTGGAAGAAGTGAAACTCAAACTCATTGATTTGGGTCTTGGATTAAAAGATAAATAAAGGAGGAATACATGGCTTACCGTAAACTAGGACGCACTAGCTCACAACGTAAAGCAATGCTTCGCGATTTGACAACTGACCTTTTGATCAACGAATCAATCGTGACAACTGAAGCTCGTGCTAAAGAAATCCGTAAAACTGTTGAAAAAATGATTACTCTAGGTAAACGTGGTGATTTGCATGCACGTCGTCAAGCAGCTGCTTTCGTACGTAATGAAATCGCATCTGAAAACTATGATGAAGCAACTGATAAGTACACTTCTACTACAGCACTTCAAAAATTGTTCTCAGAAATTGCACCTCGTTATGCTGAACGTAACGGTGGATACACTCGTATCCTTAAAACTGAACCACGTCGTGGTGATGCTGCGCCAATGGCGATCATCGAATTAGTATAAAATCATCAATTTTGTTGAGTGTTATGATGATGGAGTCTTGTGCTCTTAGTCTAGCTCTGGTCTACCGCTGGGACTTCGGTCTTAGCGGGAACACTCATCATCATTTGATAGGGTAGACGCTTGTTTACGAAATTGTTTTTTTCTTAAGAACAACTTCGTAAGCAGGCGTTTTTTAGTATTTTTTTCGGAAATATGCTATACTAGGAAAAAAGAAAATCAAAAACGTTCAGGTTTTCTAATAATCGTAGAAATGGGGTATAAGAATGAAGGCTATTATTACAGTGGTTGGTAAGGACAAGGCTGGGATCGTTGCAGGCGTGTCTACTAAGATTGCAGAGTTGGGTTTGAATATTGACGATATTTCTCAAACAGTACTGGATGAGTTTTTTACCATGATGGCAGTCGTATCTAGTGACGAAAAGCAGGATTTTACAACTCTGAGAAATGAGTTTGAAACTTTCGGTCAGACCTTGAATGTGAAAATCAATATCCAAAGTGCAGCGATTTTTGATGCTATGTACAATATCTAGGAGGTTATCATGGATATTAGACAAGTTACGGAAACCATTGCCATGATCGAGGAGCAGAACTTCGATATCAGAACCATCACCATGGGGATTTCCCTTTTGGACTGTATTGATCCTGACATCGAACGTGCTGCTGAAAAGATTTACCAAAAAATCACCACTAAAGCTGCAAATCTAGTGGCTGTAGGAGATGAAATTGCTGCAGAACTTGGGATTCCTATTGTTAATAAACGGGTATCGGTGACTCCGATTTCTTTAATTGGTGCAGCGACTGATGCGACGGACTATGTTGTTTTGGCAAAGGCTCTTGACAAGGCTGCCAAGGAGATCGGTGTTGATTTTATTGGTGGATTCTCTGCCTTGGTACAAAAGGGTTATCAAAAAGGTGATGAGATACTCATCAATTCTATCCCCCGTGCTCTAGCTGAGACAGACAAGGTCTGTTCGTCTGTCAATATTGGCTCAACCAAGTCAGGTATCAACATGACTGCGGTTGCAGATATGGGACGTATCATCAAGGAGACAGCGAACCTATCAGATATGGGTGCGGCCAAGTTGGTCGTATTTGCTAATGCTGTTGAGGACAATCCTTTTATGGCAGGGGCTTTCCACGGTGTTGGCGAAGCAGATGTTATCATCAATGTCGGGGTTTCGGGTCCTGGTGTGGTCAAGCGTGCCTTGGAAAAGGTTCGTGGAGAGAGCTTTGATGTAGTAGCGGAAACAGTCAAGAAAACAGCATTCAAGATTACTCGTATCGGTCAGCTGGTTGGACAAATGGCGAGTGAACGCCTTGGTGTTGACTTTGGAATTGTCGACCTAAGCTTGGCACCTACTCCTGCAGTTGGTGATTCTGTGGCTCGTGTCCTTGAGGAAATGGGCCTAGAAACAGTTGGTACGCATGGGACAACGGCTGCCCTCGCTCTTTTGAATGACCAAGTTAAGAAGGGCGGAGTCATGGCTTGTAACCAAGTCGGTGGCTTGTCAGGTGCTTTTATCCCCGTTTCTGAAGATGAGGGAATGATTGCTGCGGTGCAAGATGGTTCTCTGAATTTAGAGAAACTAGAAGCCATGACGGCTATCTGTTCAGTTGGACTGGATATGATTGCCATTCCAGAAGATACGCCTGCTGAAACCATTGCGGCTATGATTGCAGATGAGGCGGCAATTGGTGTCATTAACATGAAGACAACGGCCGTCCGTATCATTCCAAAGGGCAAAGAAGGCGATATGATTGAGTTTGGTGGTTTGCTAGGAACAGCTCCAGTTATGAAAGTCAATGGGGCTTCGTCTGTTGATTTCATCTCTCGCGGTGGGCAAATTCCAGCTCCAATCCATAGTTTTAAAAATTAATAAAAAAGCGAGAGGATTTAAGTTGAGTTTAAGGATGACTGTGTATACTATAATCATTAAATAAAGACCTTCTAACTTTATTTAATAGAAATCCTAAACTTTTTCATAATAATCTCCTAGGGAAGCTACCATGAGGGTAGCTTTTCTTTTGGATAATTTACAAATGTTGGCTTTGCTTTTGAAAGCCAAATATTTCTTTGATCCATGATATAATAGAAGAAAATGGAGGATAGAAAATGTCTAAAGTAAGATTGTACTTGGTCCGTCATGGGAAAACGATGTTTAACACCATTGGACGTGCTCAAGGATGGAGTGATACACCTCTGACTGCAGAAGGTGAGTTGGGAATCCATGAACTGGGAATTGGCTTGAGAGAGTCTGGCTTGCAGTTTGACCGCGCTTATTCCAGCGATTCAGGTCGCACTATTCAAACTATGGGAATTATCCTAGAAGAACTTGGCTTGCAGGGGAAAATCCCTTACCGCATGGACAAGCGAATCCGTGAGTGGTGCTTTGGTAGTTTTGATGGGGCCTATGATGGGGACCTCTTTATGGGATTGATTCCGAGAATTTTCAATGTAGACCATGTTCATCAGTTGTCCTATGCAGAACTAGCAGAAGGTTTGGTAGAGGTTGATACAGCAGGCTGGGCTGAAGGTTGGGAAAAACTCAGTGGTCGAATCAAGGAAGGCTTTGAAGCGATTGCCAAAGAAATGGAAGAACAAGGTGGGGGAAATGCTCTCGTCGTAAGCCATGGAATGACCATTGGTACCATTGTTTATCTGATCAATGGCATGCATCCGCATGGTCTCGATAATGGTAGCGTAACGATCCTTGAATATGAGAACGGGCGGTTTAGCGTTGAGGTTGTTGGTGACCGTAGTTATCGAGAGCTCGGACGTGAGAAGATGGAAGAGACAAATAATCAATAGAAGTTAGCTCCGATTAGGAGCTAACTTTTTTTTCCTGTTAAATAAGTTGGATTTGCGACCCAGTATTTCTTGTTATCCCAGTCTAAAAGAACATTTCTCGTCTTTCAAATTCCCCCAAAAATGGTATAATAGTAACATCATAAAATTGGAGAGAGACCATGAGTTTTTACAATCATAAAGAAATAGAGCCTAAGTGGCAGGGCTACTGGGCAGAACATCATACATTTAAGACAGGAACAGATGCATCAAAACCGAAGTTTTATGCTCTCGACATGTTCCCATATCCTTCAGGAGCTGGATTGCACGTAGGACACCCAGAAGGTTATACTGCAACCGATATCCTCAGCCGTTACAAACGTGCGCAAGGCTACAATGTCCTTCACCCAATGGGATGGGATGCTTTTGGTTTGCCTGCAGAGCAATACGCTATGGATACGGGGAATGACCCGGCAGAATTTACAGCGGAAAATATTGCCAACTTCAAACGCCAAATCAATGCGCTTGGCTTCTCTTACGACTGGGACCGTGAAGTCAACACAACAGATCCAAACTACTACAAGTGGACGCAGTGGCTCTTCACCAAGCTTTATGAAAAAGGCTTGGCCTATGAAGCTGAAGTACCAGTAAACTGGGTTGAGGAACTAGGAACAGCCATTGCTAACGAAGAAGTCCTTCCTGACGGAACTTCTGAACGTGGGGGCTATCCCGTTGTCCGCAAACCGATGCGCCAATGGATGCTCAAAATCACGGCCTATGCAGAGCGCTTGCTTAATGACTTGGATGAGTTGGATTGGCCAGAATCTATCAAGGATATGCAACGCAACTGGATTGGGAAATCAACTGGTGCCAATGTCACCTTTAAAGTGAAAGGGACTGACAAGGAATTTACCGTCTTTACCACTCGTCCTGATACTCTTTTCGGTGCAACCTTCACAGTCTTGGCTCCTGAGCATGACTTGGTAGATGCTATCACAAGTCCAGAGCAAGCTGAGGCAGTAGCTGACTACAAACACCAAGCTAGTCTCAAGTCTGACTTGGCTCGTACCGACCTTGCCAAGGAAAAAACTGGTGTTTGGACGGGTGCTTATGCTATCAACCCTGTCAATGGCAAGGAAATTCCAATCTGGATTGCGGACTATGTTCTTGCTAGCTATGGAACAGGTGCGGTAATGGCTGTTCCAGCCCACGACCAACGTGACTGGGAATTTGCCAAACAATTTGACCTTCCAATCGTAGAAGTGCTAGAAGGTGGAAATGTAGCAGAAGCTGCCTACACAGAAGACGGTCTTCATGTCAATTCAGACTTTCTAGATGGCCTTAACAAAGAAGATGCTATTGCTAAGATTGTGGCTTGGCTGGAAGAAAAAGGTTGTGGACAAGAGAAGGTTACCTACCGTCTCCGCGACTGGCTCTTTAGCCGTCAACGTTACTGGGGTGAGCCAATTCCAATCATTCATTGGGAAGATGGGACTTCAACAGCTGTTCCTGAAAGTGAATTGCCACTTGTTCTGCCAGTAACCAAGGACATCCGCCCTTCAGGTACAGGGGAAAGCCCATTGGCTAACTTGACCGACTGGCTTGAAGTGACGCGTGAAGATGGTGTCAAAGGTCGTCGTGAAACCAACACCATGCCACAATGGGCTGGTTCAAGCTGGTACTACCTCCGCTATATCGATCCACACAATACTGAGAAATTGGCTGATGAGGACCTCCTCAAACAATGGTTACCAGTAGATATCTACGTGGGTGGTGCAGAGCACGCTGTACTTCACTTGCTTTACGCTCGTTTTTGGCATAAATTCCTCTATGATATCGGTGTTGTTCCAACTAAAGAACCATTCCAAAAACTCTTTAACCAAGGAATGATTTTGGGAACAAGCTACCGTGACCACCGTGGAGCTCTTGTGGCGACTGATAAGGTTGAAAAACGTGACGGTTCTTTCTTCCATGTGGAAACAGGAGAAGAGTTGGAGCAAGCACCAGCCAAGATGTCTAAATCCCTCAAGAACGTTGTTAACCCAGACGATGTGGTGGAACAATATGGTGCCGATACCCTTCGTGTTTATGAAATGTTCATGGGGCCACTTGACGCTTCCATCGCTTGGTCAGAAGAAGGTCTGGAAGGAAGCCGTAAGTTCCTCGACCGTGTTTATCGTTTGATCACAACCAAAGAAATCGTTGCTGAAAATAGCGGAGCTCTTGACAAAGTCTATAATGAGACCGTCAAGTCGGTAACAGAGCAGATCGAGTCTCTCAAATTCAACACAGCTATTGCCCAACTTATGGTCTTTGTCAATGCTGCTAACAAGGAAGACAAGCTTTATGTAAACTATGCCAAAGGCTTCATCCAATTGATTGCCCCATTTGCGCCTCACTTGGCAGAAGAGCTCTGGCAAACAGTTGCTGCAACAGGTGAGTCCATCTCTTACGTAGCTTGGCCAACATGGGACGAAAGCAAATTGGTTGAAGACGAAATCGAAATCGTCGTCCAAATCAAAGGTAAAGTTCGTGCCAAACTCATGGTCGCTAAAGACCTGTCACGTGAAGAATTGCAAGAAATTGCTCTCGCTGACGAAAAAGTCAAAGCGGAGATTGATGGCAAGGAAATCGTGAAGGTGATTGCAGTACCTAATAAATTGGTTAATATCGTCGTTAAATAACGAGTTTATTAGCCCTATCTGCCACCTTCAATAGTCCACTGGACCATTGAAACCAACTAAATTGGTTAATATCGTTGTGAAATAAGATAGGAATCCTTCAGAGTAGAATCTGGAGGATTTTTTGAATTTTTTCATGAAAGTATGATATACTATGTGCAATTATAATGTTTGAAAAGTGAATCAAGGAGAAAAACGATGCCAGTAAATGAATATGGTCAGATGATTGGTGAGCCAATGGAAAGTTATACACCAGGTGAATTGCCTTTCATTGATTTCTTAGAAGGGCGCTACGCTCGGATAGAGGCTCTTTCGGTGGAAAAGCATGCGGAGGATTTATTAGCTGTTTATGGCCCAGATACTCCTCGGGAGATGTGGACCTACCTCTTTCAGGAACCAGTGGCAGATATGGAGGAACTGGTTACTATCTTAAATCAGATGTTGGCTCGTAAGGACCGTTTTTTCTATGCTATCTTGGATAGGGAGACAGGTAAGGTCTTGGGAACCTTTTCGCTTATGCGCATCGACCAAAATAATCGTGTAGTTGAAGTTGGGACTGTTATCTTTTCTCCAGAGCTAAGGGGAACACGAATAGGGACAGAGGGTCAATATCTCCTAGCTCGCTATGTTTTTGAGGAGCTTAACTATCGTCGCTATGAGTGGAAATGTGATTCTCTAAATATCCCATCAAGACGAGCCGCGGAGCGTTTAGGCTTTGTTTATGAAGGAACATTCCGTCAGGCAGTCGTTTATAAGGGACGTACACGTGATACGGATTGGCTGTCTATGATTGATAAGGACTGGCCTCAAGTTAAAGTTCGTTTGGAAGCATGGCTGGCTCCTGAAAATTTTGATAAAAATGGACGGCAGTTCAAGAGTTTGAGAGAAATCTAAGAGGTGCTGACATGATTACCGTTAGAAAGCAAGAATTAGTAAATATAAATGATGTTTTGCATCTCTATCAGGCTGTCGGTTGGACAAATTATACACATCAACCTCAGATGTTGGAGAAGGCCTTATCTAACTCATTAGCAATTTATCTAGCACTTGATGGCGATGCCGTGGTGGGCTTGGTCCGTTTGGTCGGAGATGGTTTTTCATTGATTTTTGTCCAGGATTTGATCGTTTTGCCTAGCTATCAGCGCCAAGGGATTGGCAGTACCTTGATGAAAGAGGCTTTAGGTGATTACAAAGATGCCTATCAAGTCCAACTGGTGACCGAACAGACAGAAAAAACCTTGGGATTCTATCGTTCTCTGGGATTTAAAACCTTATCTACTTATGATTGTACAGGAATGATTTGGGGCGATCGAAAAAAATAAAAAATTGTGTTTTTTCTTAAGTAAAGTTTAAGTCTCCTCGTGTATTATATAGTCATTAAATAAAGATCTCCTAATACTCTTCGAAAATCTCATCAACCTTCGTTAGAGTCGACTTAGCTAACTATAGTTATGCTTGCGTCTATCTGCCTAGTCTGATTTCGATTTTCATTGAGTACCCTTTATTTAATGAAATCCCAAACTTTTCTTTTTCATCATAATCTCCTAAAGAAGTCACCCAATCAGGTGGTTTTTTTGTGACTTGAGAAAGGAAATTTCATTTGGAAAAAATTTTTCTAAAAAAAAATGATAAATCAGAAAAAAGTTAAGGGAATTTTAAGTCTCCTCGTGTATCATATAGTCATTAGATAAAGACCTCCTAATTTTATTTAATGAAATCCTAATCCTTTCTTTTTCATAATAATCTCCCTAAAGAGGCCACCCAATCAGGTGGCTTTTTTGTTTGTGGCTTTTATTTTTGATATAATAGAGGCATGAGTAGAATTTTAGATAATGAAATCATGGGGGATGAGGAGTTGGTAGAACGTACCCTCCGTCCTCAGTATTTACGTGAATATATTGGGCAGGACAAGGTCAAGGACCAGCTGCAAATCTTTATCGAAGCTGCTAAAATGCGGGATGAAGCGCTGGACCATGTGCTCTTATTTGGGCCTCCAGGTTTGGGGAAAACGACCATGGCCTTTGTCATTGCTAACGAATTAGGTGTCAATCTCAAGCAAACGTCTGGTCCTGTCATTGAAAAAGCGGGTGACTTGGTAGCGATTTTGAATGATTTGGAGCCTGGAGACGTCCTTTTTATTGATGAGATTCATCGCCTGCCCATGTCGGTGGAAGAAGTGCTTTATAGTGCTATGGAGGACTTTTACATCGACATCATGATTGGGGCTGGTGAGGGCAGTCGCAGTGTCCATTTGGATTTGCCACCATTCACCTTAATCGGCGCGACGACACGAGCAGGAATGCTTTCAAATCCTCTTCGTGCCCGTTTTGGAATTACTGGTCATATGGAATACTATGCCCACGCTGATTTGACGGAAATTGTTGAGCGGACAGCAGATATTTTTGAGATGGAAATCACTCATGAGGCAGCTTCAGAGTTGGCCTTACGTAGTCGAGGAACCCCTCGTATTGCCAATCGTCTCCTTAAGCGCGTGCGCGACTTTGCCCAGATTATGGGGAATGGGGTTATCGATGATGTGATTACCGATAAGGCATTAACCATGCTAGATGTTGACCATGAAGGCTTGGACTATGTGGATCAGAAAATCCTTCGTACCATGATTGAGATGTACGGAGGTGGTCCTGTCGGTTTAGGAACTCTTTCTGTTAATATTGCTGAGGAGCGTGAGACGGTTGAAGATATGTACGAACCTTACCTGATTCAGAAAGGTTTCATCATGCGAACTCGTTCTGGGCGGGTGGCGACTGCTAAGGCATATGAGCATTTAGGCTATGAATACAATGAAAAATGAACAAGAAATTCTAGATGCGTTCAGAGAAAACCCAGATTTGATGAAAATCTTAACCATCATCCGTAACCTTGGTCTGAAAGACTCTTGGTTAGTAGCAGGTTCCGTCAGAAATTTTATTTGGAATCTCTTGTCAGACAAATCCCCTTTTGATCATGAAACGGATGTGGATGTGATTTTCTTTGATCCAGAGGTTTCTTATGAGGAAACAGTATCCCTAGAGAGCAAGCTGAGAGAGGATTTCCCCCAGTATCAGTGGGAGTTGAAAAATCAAGTCTATATGCATCTGCACAGTCCCCACACAGCGCCTTACACGGGTTCTCGTGATGCTATGAGTAAGTATCCAGAACGATGTACAGCGGTAGGCCTACGCTTGAATGAAGATTCCACTTTAGAGCTCTTTGCCCCCTATGGTTTAGAGGATATTTTGAACTTTCAAGTTTCTCCAACTCCTCATTTCTTAGAAAATGAAGCCGGATAAAGCTCTATCAAGAACGCTTGTCCAAGAAAAATTGGCAAGAAAAATGGAAAGATCTCACTTTCTCGAATCTCTGAAAAGAAGTTAGTGACTTGATTACATAAGAATTCTATATGTGAGCTTGTAGTCATCACAAGATAAACAGAGAAATCTAAAGGTGCAAAAAATTATATAGTCAACAGGAACAACTCATTCAATCTATCATAGCTAACAAAGATACCGAATTTGTGAGATTGAGTGAGAAAAACATCTATTAAGGCTATCCTTATTGTTCTTGGAAGACAAGACTCCTGGGGAAATTATCCCAAGTAACTAACTTGAGCTTGAAAATTGGCATGTAAACGCTTTTGAAAAGTCGTAAATTATGATACAATGTTTAGAGAAATTACTGAGACGAGGACTTAGAAAACAATGAAAGTACATTTCACAAATTTATTTGGGCAAGCATCAACGAGTGTGGCCTTGATGGCGCAGAACAATGTCATGAAAATTGTTCGAGACTTTGGAGTTAACGAACTGGGGATATATTTTTATGATGCAAGCCATGAACCGTGGGAAGAACTGAACTCGCGAATGGATGGAATTGTCGCGGGGGTATCTTATGGAGATGTCGTTTTTTTCCAATCTCCTTCATGGAATAGTGTTGAATGGGACAATCACTTGATAGAAAAGTTAAAGCTTTCTCATGTAAAAATGGTGATGTTTATCCATGATGTTCAGCCACTAATGTTTGAGAGCAATTATTATCTTATGAAGGCCCACATTGACATGTATAACAAGTGTGATGTGGTGGTAGTACCATCCGAACAAATGTACCAGAAACTCGTTTCAGAGGGATTAACCGTCAAGAACTACGTTGTTCAAACACTCTGGGATCTTCCCCATGGTTTGGAACTCTATACTCCAAAGTTTGAGAAAAAATTAATCTTCTCAGGAGACCCATCTCGTTTTCCACATATTGTTGATTGGAAACACAGTACCCCCCTTCATGTTTATGCTACGAGAGCAGAGGGAGTAGATTATTCCAAAGTCCATCTTGAGGGGTGGCGAACTCAGCAGGAATTATTGTTGGAGTTGTCTAAAGGAGGAGGTTTTGGCCTAGTATGGGGAAATTCCGAAAATCCTGCGGAAGAGCGTGATTACTACAAAGAAAATGTTTCTTATAAGTTGACAACTTATCTGGCCGCGGGTATTCCTGTGGTTGTGCCAGACTATCTTTCTAATGTGGACTATATCCGTGAGAAAGGATTGGGCTTTGTCGTGTCCAGTTTGGAAGAAGCTAGCCACGTGGTTCAGGAATGTACGGCAGAAGAGTATGATCAAATGGTCACAAGAGCAAAATATACAGCTTACTTAATTAAAAATGGTTATTTCACAAAGAAATTGTTTATTGATTCTATGATGCTCTTAGATTAGTCAAAAGTCGGTCATCGGTTTACCACATTCAGATTTAGAAAGGCAAAATTTCAAGTCGAAGTTAGCCACTTGGGATAATTAGTTTTTTGTCAACTGTGTAGTGGGGTGATGAAAAACCACATCTTGGAGGGAACCAATTTGGTTCTCTCCTTTTTGCTAGACGCTTGAAGCTGATTTCCTCTACTTATAAATTTAGACATAACAAAATACCCCAAAAGCTGTCTAACTTTTTTTGGGGAGGTCATATATGGAGGGGGAGAGGATTACAAAATCATCACCAAGGTCCCAATCGTAATCAGTATACAGCCAATGATTGTTTTAAATGTCAGGACATCCTGTAGAAAGAAAAAGGCTAAAACGAGTGTAATGACGAGACTGAATTTATCGACAGCAGATACCTCAGTCGCATTGCCCATCTGCAAGGCCTTGTAGTAGCAGAGCCAGGAGGCGCCTGTTGCCAAACCAGACAGGATGAGAAAGAGCCAACTTTTTCTACTGATGTTGACAATCTCAGTCTGACTATTGGTCAAGAAAACCATGGCCCAAGCCATAAGGATGACGACGACCGTACGAATGGCTGTTGCTAGATTGGACGGAACTCCCTCAATCCCAATTTTGGCTAAAATAGAAGTTAAGGCTGCAAAGACAGCAGATAAAAGTGCGAAGAAAAACCACATGGTAACTACCTCCTCTCTCTATTATAAGTAATCGAATCCTACTTGTCAGTTCTCAAGTGAAATCTTGCTCTGATGGCATTTTAAAAAGCTATACCAATTTTTATGCTTGACAAGTGAGAAAAACAAGTATATACTGTCTTTGCTGGTTCTGTAAAAGGAAAATCAGACTATACCAATTTAAGGAGAAAGCACAGCTGGTCTGTGTCGTATATACTATGTGTGGAATTGTCGGTGTTGTTGGAAACACAAATGCAACTGATATTTTGATTCAAGGGCTTGAAAAGCTTGAATACCGTGGCTATGATTCTGCGGGGATTTTTGTTCTAGGTGGTGCTGAAAATCATCTAGTCAAGGCTGTTGGCCGTATCGCTGAATTGTCTGCTAAGACAGCTGGTGTTGAGGGAACAACTGGTATCGGTCATACGCGTTGGGCGACTCACGGGAAACCAACTGAGGACAATGCTCACCCACACCGCTCTGAGACAGGACGTTTTGTCTTGGTGCACAATGGGGTGATTGAAAATTACCTTGAAATCAAGGAAGAATACCTTGCAGGTCACCACTTTAAGGGGCAAACAGATACGGAAATCGCTGTGCACTTGATTGGGAAATTTGCAGAAGAAGATGGTCTTTCAGTTCTTGAAGCCTTCAAAAAAGCTCTTCACATCATCCGTGGTTCATATGCCTTTGCCTTGATTGACTCTGAAAATCCAGATGTCATCTATGTCGCTAAGAACAAATCTCCACTTTTGATTGGTCTTGGAGAAGGCTATAACATGGTCTGCTCAGATGCTATGGCCATGATTCGTGAGACCAACCAATACATGGAAATTCATGACCAAGAGTTGGTAATCGTCAAGGCTGATAGCGTTGAAGTTCAAGACTATGATGGCAACAGCCGTGAGCGTGCTAGCTATACTGCCGAGCTTGACTTGTCTGATATCGGTAAGGGAACTTATCCTTACTACATGCTCAAGGAAATTGACGAGCAACCAACAGTTATGCGTAAACTCATCCAAGCCTACACAGATGAGGCGGGTCAAGTAGTGGTTGATCCAGCTATCATCAAGGCTGTTCAAGACGCTGACCGCATCTACATCCTTGCGGCTGGAACTTCTTACCATGCAGGATTTGCTTCTAAGAAGATGTTGGAAGAATTGACAGATACACCAGTGGAACTTGGAATCTCATCTGAGTGGGGTTACGGTATGCCACTTCTCAGCAAGAAACCACTCTTCATCTTTATCAGCCAGTCTGGTGAAACAGCTGACAGCCGTCAGGTTTTGGTCAAGGCCAATGAAATGGGCATCCCAAGCTTGACAGTGACAAACGTACCCGGTTCAACTCTTTCACGTGAAGCCAACCATACCATGCTCCTTCACGCGGGTCCTGAAATCGCCGTGGCATCAACTAAGGCTTATACAGCGCAAATTGCAGCCCTTGCCTTCCTTGCAAAAGCAGTCGGTGAAGCAAATGGCAATGCTAAAGCACAAGCCTTTGATCTGATTCGTGAGTTGTCTATCGTAGCTCAGTCTATCGAATCAACCCTTTCAGAAAAAGAAACCATTGATGCCAAGGTTCGTGACCTTCTTGAAACAACTCGCAATGCCTTTTACATCGGACGTGGTCAAGATTACTACGTAGCCATGGAAGCAAGTCTCAAACTCAAAGAGATTTCTTACATCCAGTGTGAAGGCTTTGCGGCAGGAGAACTCAAGCACGGAACCATTGCCTTGATTGAAGAGGGGACACCTGTCTTGGCCCTCTTGTCAGATCCAGTCCTTGCCAACCACACTCGTGGAAATATCCAAGAGGTCGCAGCCCGTGGTGCCAAGGTTCTTACCATCGCAGAAGAAAATGTTGCTAAAGACACAGACGACATCGTCCTTACGACCGTACATCCTTACCTCTCACCAATCTCAATGGTCGTACCAACACAGCTAGTCGCTTACTTTGCAACACTCCACCGTGGCCTTGATGTGGACAAACCACGTAACCTTGCTAAGTCAGTAACTGTGGAATAAGACTGAGTATAAATAATTCTTATCAAGCTTATAAAAATTTCATATCGTAGAGAACATCATTTGAAAACAATGAGTATAAACACCTTAGAAAACCTGATTTAAAGGGATTTCTAAGGTGTTTTTCTTTATAGATATAAAAATTCCCAATCAAGTCAATAGTCAATATATATTGGGAAAAGGGGAAAAGGAGTGGTAAGATGGTTTCAATCCAAATGGAAGGAGAGAGGTATGGCAAGTAAAAGAGATCTAGTTTTTAGAGCGATTCGAGGCGATGAAGTGGAAAGAGTTCCTGTGGGATTTTGGTTTCATTTTGTAACACTCGAAGAAAAGGGGCAGGGATTAAATAATCCACGTATCTTTCAAAAAAGTGTTGACGGGCATCGTAACTATGTGGAAAGGATTCGCCCTGATTTTGTCAAAATTATGAGTGACGGTTTTTTCCTTTATCCAAGTAATGTCTATAATCCTAAGATTGCAAGCATTCAGGAGCTGACTTCTATTGAGTCGATTGGTGAGGAACACCCATGGATTCAGCAACAGGTGGAAGTGGTACAAGCGATTCGAGAGACCTTTACCGAAGAGATTGTTTCTTTCTACAATATCTTTTCCCCTATCTCCTACCTCAAGCGCTGGTTCCGCACAGAAACATCTCGAGGAGATAGGGAAGTGGCTGATCTATTGCTTGAAAATCCTGAGCAATTTAGAGCGATTCTAGATGTGATTGCAGGAGATATTGCTATCATAACTCAGAAAATCATCCAGCAAGGCGGTGTTGACGGGATTTACCTCAGCACCCAGGAAATTCAAGATGAGCGCATCACACCAGCACTCTACCAAACCTATATCGAACCGAGCAATATAGCGATTTTGGAGGCTGCCAATCAGGTTGGTGGGACCAATATCCTCCATATCTGTGGTTTTGAAGGTGCGAGCAATGATGTGACGATATTTAAGGATTATCCAGCGCAAGTGGTCAACTGGGCTACTCACCATGAGGATGTTAGTTTGACACAGGGTCAGGAGTTGTTTCCAGGCAAGGCCGTTTTAGGTGGATTTGAAAATGGCAAGAAAAGCTTGCTTTATCAAGGTTCCAAGGCGGAATTGCAAAATGAAACAAGACGGTTGCTAGCTGAAGCTGGTAGTAAAGGCGTTCTTCTGGGAGCTGACTGTACTGTTCCAGATGACTTTGACTTAGAGAGGTTGGACTGGATTCGGCAGGCAGCGGTTCTCTAAAAGGAGGAGCTATGAAAAGTAAAAGATGGGGCATCTTCATTGCAGTTGTCGGTTTGCTGGCCTTGGTCACCATAAGTGTCGTAAAAAATGGGCACTGCAAAAATGGAGAGAGATGTCGTGGAGTTCAGGATTTTTCCAAGTCCAGTCTCCTCTTTCTACGCTCGAATGATATCGCAAGCAGTTTATTAGTTGAAAAAGTAAGAAATGGAGAATAAGAATGTCAGAAAAAAAAGAATGGGTTTTAAAAGCATTTAGAGGTGAAAAGGTTGAACGTGTGCCAGTTGGCTTTTGGCACCATTTCACATCCGAAGACGAATGGCTACACGGTTTCTCAAATCCAGTCATTATCGAGAAGAATATCGAGGGACATAAGCGCTTTATCCGAGAAGTTCAGCCGGACTTTATCAAACTCATGAGTGATGGGTACTTTGCTTATCCAAATCCAGCGATTGCCAAAGGAAAATCACTTCAAGAATTGGCAGCCATTCAACCACTCGGACCAGATTACGCTTGGATAAAAGAGCAGGTGGACTTGGTTAAGAAAATCAAGCAAGAGTTTACAGAAGATATTGTTGCGATTTACAATATTTTTGCTCCTGTGACCTATCTCAAGTGGTTGCTTGGGGAAGTGTCTGGTGGAGATGACCTCATTGCAGACTTTCTGGTGGAAGATCCTGAAGCTCTGAAGAAGGTGTTGGATGTGATTGCAGAGGATATTGCGAGTCTCAGCCGAGCTGTTATCGAAGAGGCTGGTGCTGATGGAATCTACCTCAGCGTGCAGAGTATCCAAGATCAACGAGTGTCGGCAGCAGAGTATCAAGCCGTCATTGCCCCTAGCGAGATAACGGTTCTGGAAGCGGCTAGTGCTGTTGGTGGCGTCACTGTTCTTCATATCTGTGGCTACGAGGGGGCGCGAAATGATATTCACCTTTTTGCAGACTATCCAGCCCAAGTCTTTAACTGGGCTGTAGGACCAGAGGGAATCACTCTCAAGGAAGGTCGTGAGATTTTCAAGGGACGTACGGTTCTTGGAGGATTCGAAAATGGCAAGACAGGCTTACTGTATACTGGTAGCAAGGATGCCATTCAGGCAGAAGCAAAGAAACTAGTTGCAGAAGCTGGGAAACAGGGCTTGGTACTTGGAGCAGATTGTACCATTCCAAGTGATATCGCAGTTGAACGTATCCAGTGGGTGAGAGAAGCGCTTGAAAACTAAAGGAGAAAAAGATGAGTAAAAAAGCATGGATTATCGGTGGTGTAGCAGTTGTTGCAGTAATTGGGGCAACGATTATCGGGAGAAGTTTAGCTGGCGTTCCAGCCAAGGAGGGAGAAACGGCTTCGTCTGCTGAAGTCATAACTTTGAAGGTTGCCCATACACAAAACTATGTACCTTATGACTTTGTCAATGAAAAAGGGGAATCAGATGGTTATGAAGTAGCTGTTTTGAAGGCTGTTGATGAGAAGTTGGCAAACTATCAATTTGAATATACAGGTACCAGTGATGATGACCTCTTGATTGGTCTGGAATCAGGCAAGTATGACATCGGAACCAAGGGAGCTTGGTACACAGATGAACGAGCTAAAAAGTTTGTCATTCCATCTGAACCAGTGGGAGCGAGCATCATCGGATTTACTGTCAGAAAAGAAGATGAACAGAAATACAAAACCATTGATGACTTTGCTAAGAATAAAGGGAAATTGGTTCCCATCTCTCCACAGAATGCTCAATGGAATGTCATCACCAGCTACAATGAAAAACATCAGGATGCACCGATTGAGCTAACAGCAGCTGAATCCTTTAAAGTGGCAGATGCCTATGCCTGGGTCTTAGAAGGACGTTATGACGCCTTCTTTGATATCAAACTGTCCTTTGAAAAAGCAGTTACCGCAGAAGATGGCCCTTACCACCAATATGCGGATAAACTCAGCTGGTTCCCATACAAGGGTATTCCAACTTATCCCTTGATTCACCGTGATGAAAAGGGTGAGCAATTCGCTAAAGAATACGAAAAAGCAATCAAAGAGTTGAAAGAAGATGGCACGCTTGCTAAGCTATCTCAGCAATACTTTAAAGAAGATGTCTTTAGTTATGTAGACAAAGACTAGACCAGAAATTCCAAGACTAGAAAGGGTTTTGCATGGTTTCTTATGATTTTTCCAAGGTCTTTCAGTTTTTGCCAACCTTATGGCAGGCACTTCCTATGACCTTGTCCATTCTCTTTTTTACCACTCTTCTTGGTTCCCTTTTTGGAGGTCTCTTGGCCTGGGCACAAGTAGGAGAAGACAAGAGTTTTGCAGCGATTTCCAAAGGCTATATCTTTACCCTACGTTGTACACCGCCGATTGTCTTGCTTTTTCTAGTCTTTTATGGCTTGCCAGAATTTCTGAAATGGTGGCTTGGTTTGGATATCAACAACTGGTCTAAAACTATTTTTGTTCTCCTGACGATGATTCTCTTGTTTGCCGCTATTGTTGCCGAGGTTTTCAAGGCGAGCTATCAAGCTATTCCAAAGGGACAGACAGAGGCTGGGCTTAGTATTGGTTTGACTCCAAGTCAGACTTTTTGGAGAATCATTTTTCCCCAAGCTTTTCAAGTTGCTCTTCCCAATATAACAACTGCTATTCTCAATCTTATGCGGGATGCTGCCTTGGCCTATACGATTGGTTTCGTTGATGTTATGGGGGCAGGCAATCTCTTGATCAGTCGCAATTTAGGGAACTACTCTCTGGAAACCTATACGGCAGTTGCACTTCTTTATTGGGGGATTGCCTTGGTTATTTCTAGCCTGAGTCGTATGCTTGAGAAGTCTTTGGAAACAAAAGGGAGGTAAGAAATGGATATAGACTATATTGTAAAGACCTTTCTGGAGACCTTGAAGGGTGTGCCAATCACCTTGATTATCATGATTGTGGCTATGGTCTTAAGTTTTTTACCAGCTCTATTTTTAGCCTTGGGGCAGATCTACAAGGTTCGAGGGGTGAGGAGTTTTTCTCTGGTCTATCTGGCGTTTATCCGAGCGACTCCTCCGATTTTATTGATTCTCTTCTTTTATAGTTTGTTTCCAAGCCTGCTGAATCAATTTCTCAAAAGCATATGAAGCGACTTTGATATTTTCAAGCTCGATCCTCTCTATTATGCTTTTATCATTTATAGTTTGATGACGGTCGGGAGTTTGTCGGAGATTTTGCGTTCAGCTATCTTGACGGTGGACAAGGGACAACTAGAGGCAGCGCATGCGATTGGGCTGACTACGACCCAGGCCTATCTAAGGATTGTTTTTCCTCAAGCCTTGCGCTCAGCCTTGCCTAACTTGGCCAATCTGGTGATCAATATCGTCAAAGGGACCTCCCTGGTCTTTGTTATGACTATCAAGGATATCACTGCTATTGCTCGTGTGGAAGCGTCCTACGGTTACCAGTATTTTGAGTCTTATTTTGTGATCTTTTTGCAGTATATTTTGATCTGTGGTTTGATTCAGTGGGGCTTCTATCTACTGGAGAAAGGCTATGTGAAAAAAGAAAAGAGAGCAAAAGCATCTAGCGCGCGTTTTGTATAGGAGGACAGGATGTTACAAGTAGAACATATCGCAAAAACATTTGGAGAGAGGCAGGTTCTGGAGGATGTCAATCTCCAGGTCAATCAAGGGGATGTCGTCGTTATTTTAGGACCATCAGGTTCGGGGAAAACGACCTTTCTCCGTTGTCTCAACCACTTAGAAAAAGCTGACAGTGGCCATTTAACCTTGGCAGGAAAGACCTATGACTTAGCCAAATTAAGCAAGAAAGACATTCTAGAAATTCGCCAAAAAACAGCCTTTGTTTTCCAACACTACAATCTCTTTGCAAATAAAACAGCCCTGGAAAATATTCTAGAAGGCCTAATCGTGGCTCGTAAAGTTCCCAAGGAAGAAGCGCTCAAACGTGCAGAATCTGCCTTGGAAAAAGTTGGTTTACTGTCCTATAAAGACTACTACCCTTCCCAGCTATCTGGAGGGCAACAACAACGAATAGGAATTGCGCGTGCCATTGCCGTCAAGCCCGAGGTGATTTTACTCGATGAACCAACATCTGCACTAGACCCTGAGTTGGTTAGAGATGTTTTGGATGTTCTGAAACAGTTGGCGGGAGAAGGTGTGACTATGGTGGTCGTCACACATGAGATGGGATTTGCTAGAGATGTCGCTAATCACGTTATTTTTATGGACGGAGGCCGTATCGTAGAGGAGAACAATCCCCACGATTTCTTTAGCCGTCCGCAGGAAGAACGAACCAAGCAGTTTCTGGCTCGTATCTTATCAGATGCCACCTATAGTGTAGAATATATGATTTGATAGATAAGTGTATTATGAAAGTAATTTATGAAGCAAAGTTCCAATCTATAAACTATGGAAAAAGGTGCCAGCTTGAAATGACTTTCAGAAAAAGCTAGGTTTTAGACTTAGATTGGCTATTTGAGATGATTTGAGCTACTTTTCGTACACTCAAGTGGGCAATCTTATTTTAGATTTTTCATTTCTCAAAAAACTTAAGAAAAATTTAAGCTAGGAGGTGTATACTAAGCTCATAAGTTAAGAGGAACTTAACTTAAACTCCTAAAACTTTTTCATAATAATCTCCCTATAAAATTAAGTCGCCCAATCAGGCGGCTTATTTTTTGTCTGTGTGGAGAGCTAATAACTTAGCAATAGAAGAAAATAGGGAAATATGGTATAATGAAACGATAGATTTTTGAATAGGAATAAGAACATGTTTGGATTTTTTAAGAAAGATAAAGCTGTAGAAGTCGAGGTTCCAACACAGGTTCCTGCTCATATTGGCATCATCATGGATGGGAATGGTCGTTGGGCAAAAAAACGGATGCAACCACGTGTTTTTGGTCATAAGGCAGGGATGGAAGCCCTCCAAAAGGTAACCAAGGCAGCTAACAAGATGGGAGTTAAGGTCATCACGGTTTATGCCTTTTCAACGGAAAATTGGACGCGTCCAGATCAAGAAGTCAAGTTTATCATGAACTTGCCCGTTGAGTTTTATGACAACTACGTCCCTGAATTGCACGCAAATAACGTTAAGATTCAGATGATTGGGGAGACAGACCGTTTGCCTAAGCCTACTTTTGAAGCTTTGAAAAAAGCAGAGGAGTTGACCCAGAACAATACGGGCTTGATTCTCAATTTTGCGCTCAATTATGGTGGTCGTGCTGAAATTACGCAGGCTCTTAAGGGGTTGGCTCAAGATGTTTTAGATGCTAAAATCAACCCTGGTGATATCACAGAAGATATGATTGGGGACTATCTTTTCACGCAACACCTGCCAAAGGATTTGCGAGATCCGGACTTGATTATCCGCACGAGTGGCGAGTTGCGTTTGAGTAATTTTTTGCCATGGCAAGCAGCCTATAGCGAGCTTTATTTTACGGATACCTTGTGGCCTGATTTTGATGAAGCATCTTTGAAGGAGGCTATTACGGCCTATAATCGTCGCAATCGCCGTTTTGGAGGAGTTTAGGAGAAGATATGACCAAGGATTTACAAAAGAGAACATTGTTTGCGGTATTGGCCCTGGCTATTTTCCTTCCAGTCTTGTTTGTGGGAGGACTCTTGTTGCAGATAGGGATTGGCTTGTTAGCCATGCTGGCTGTTCATGAACTCTTGCAGATGAAAGGGCTAAATACCATGACCATTGAGGGGACTTTGACTCTCTTTGCGACCTTTGCCCTCACAATTCCTTTAGAAAACTATCTGACATTCCTACCAGTTGATGGGAATGTGGTTGCCTACAGTGTTTTGATTACAATTATGCTGGGGACGACCGTTTTCAGTAAAAACTATACGATTGAAGATGCCGCATTTCCAATTGCTGTGAGTTTTTATGTTGGTTTTGGCTTCAATGCCTTACTAGATGCTCGGGTGGCAGGTTTTGACAAGGTACTTTTGGCCCTTTTTATCGTTTGGGCGACAGATAGTGCTGCCTACCTGACAGGGATGAATTTTGGTAAACATAAATTGGCGCCGAGAGTTTCTCCTAATAAGAGTATTGAGGGCTTTGTCGGTGGTATTCTAGGTGCGGTACTGATAACGGTAATCTTCATGTTAGTGGACAGCACAGTTGCTCTTCCTTATGGGATTTATAGAATGAGTCTCTTTGCTGCCTTCTTCAGTGTGGCAGGTCAGTTTGGTGACTTGATTGAGAGTGCCATGAAACGCCATTTCGGTGTCAAGGATTCAGGAAAATTTATCCCGGGGCATGGTGGTGTGTTGGATCGTTTTGACAGTATGCTAGTTGTCTTTCCTATCATGCACTTGTTTGGCCTGTTCTAAAGAAAGGAATATTGAATGATTGGATTGCTAACCTTTATCCTCGTTTTTGGGATTATCGTGGTGGTGCATGAGTTTGGACATTTTTATTTTGCCAAGAAATCAGGCATTTTAGTTCGTGAATTTGCTATTGGTATGGGTCCCAAGATTTTTGCCCATATTGGTAAGGATGGCACTGCTTATACCATTCGGATCCTTCCTTTAGGAGGGTATGTTCGTATGGCTGGTTGGGGCGATGATGCGACAGAAATCAAGACAGGAACCCCAGTCAGTTTAACACTTACTGATGATGGTAAGGTCAAACGGATCAACCTCTCAGGGAAGAAACTGGATCAAACGGCTCTTCCTATGCAGGTAACCCAGTTTGACTTTGAAGATAAGCTCTTTATCAAGGGTTTGGTCTTGGAAGAAGAAAAGACCTTTGCTGTGGATCACGATGCAACAGTTGTTGAGGCAGATGGTACCGAAGTACGCATCGCTCCTCTGGATGTACAGTACCAAAATGCTTCTATCTGGGGCAAGCTCATCACCAACTTTGCAGGTCCTATGAATAACTTTATCTTAGGTGTTGTTGTTTTTTGGATCTTGATCTTTTTGCAGGGTGGTGTTAGAGACACTCAAACTAATCTCTTTCATGTCATGCCAGAGGGAGCTTTGGCTAAGGTAGGCGTAGCTGAGACCGCCCAAATTACCAAGGTCGGCTCGCATGAGGTTAAGAATTGGCAAGACTTGACCCAGGCTGTGGAAGCAGATACCAAGGACAAGACAGCCCCGACCTTGGATGTGACCATTTCTGAAAATGGTAGCGAAAAACAAGTTACTGTGACTCCAGAAGAAAATCAAGGACGTTACATTCTTGGGGTTCAACCGGAAGTCAAGTCAGACCTCCTATCCATGTTTGTTGGTGGATTTACAACCGCTGCTGACTCAGGGCTCCGTATCCTTTCGGCTCTGAAAAACTTGATTTTCCATCCAGATTTGAACAAACTCGGTGGTCCCGTTGCTATTTTTAAGGCAAGTAGCGATGCTGCTAAAAATGGAATTGAGAATGTCCTTTACTTCCTAGCTATGATTTCCATCAATATCGGGATTTTTAACTTGATCCCTATCCCAGCTTTGGATGGTGGAAAGATTGTGCTCAATATCCTAGAGGCTATCCGCCGGAAACCCCTTAAACAAGAAATTGAAACCTATGTCACCATGGCTGGTGTAGTTATCATGGTTGCCTTGATGCTAGCTGTGACCTGGAATGACATTATGCGACTCTTCTTTTAGATAATCGAGGAATATTATGAAACAAAGTAAAATGCTAATCCCAACGCTTCGCGAAATGCCAAGTGATGCTCAAGTTATCAGCCATGCCCTTATGTTGCGTGCTGGTTATGTTCGTCAAGTTTCTGCCGGTGTTTATTCTTACCTACCACTTGCTAACCGTGTGATTGAAAAGGCTAAGAACATCATGCGCCAAGAGTTTGATAAGATTGGTGCGGTGGAGATGTTGGCTCCTGCCCTTCTCAGTGCCGATCTTTGGCGTGAATCAGGTCGTTATGAAACCTATGGTGAAGACCTTTATAAACTGAAAAACCGTGAAAAGTCGGACTTTATCCTAGGTCCGACACACGAAGAGACTTTTACAGCTATTGTTCGTGACTCTGTGAAATCTTACAAGCAATTGCCACTCAACCTTTACCAAATCCAACCGAAATACCGTGATGAAAAACGTCCACGTAACGGACTTCTCCGTACGCGTGAATTTATTATGAAAGACGGCTATAGTTTCCATGCTAATTACGATAGTTTGGATGTGACTTATGACGAGTACAAGGCGGCCTACGAACGAATTTTCACTCGTAGTGGTTTGGATTTCAAGGCTATCATCGGTGACGGTGGTGCCATGGGTGGTAAGGATAGCCAAGAATTTATGGCCATCACTCCTGCTCGTACAGACCTTGACCGCTGGGTTGTCTTGGACAAGTCAGTTGCCTCATTTGATGAAATTCCTGCAGAAGTGCAAGAAGAAATCAAGGCCGAATTGCTCAAATGGATGGTTTCTGGTGAAGACACCATTGCCTACTCAAGTGAGTCTAGCTATGCAGCTAACTTAGAAATGGCAACAAACGAGTACAAACCAAGCAACCGTGTCGTTGCGGAAGAAGAAGTGACTCGAGTGGAAACTCCAGGTGTTAAATCCATCGATGAAGTGGCAGCCTTTCTCAACGTGCCAGAAGAACAAACGATTAAAACACTCTTCTACATGGCAGATGGTGAGCTTGTTGCAGCCCTTCTAGTTGGAAATGACCAACTTAATGAAGTCAAGTTGAAAAACCACTTGGGTGCAGATTTCTTTGATGTTGCAAGCGAAGAAGAAGTGGCAACTGTTGTTCAAGCTGGCTTTGGTTCTCTTGGTCCAGTTGGTTTGCCAGAAAATGTCAAAATCATTGCTGACCGTAAGGTACAAGATGTTCGCAATGCTGTTGTTGGGGCTAACGAAGATGGCTACCACTTGACAGGTGTGAATCCAGGTCGCGACTTTACTGCAGAATACGTGGATATTCGCGAAGTTCGTGAGGGTGAAATTTCACCAGACGGACAAGGTGTTCTTAACTTTGCCCGTGGTATTGAGATCGGTCATATTTTCAAACTCGGAACTCGTTATTCAGCAAGTATGGGCGCAGATGTTTTGGACGAGAATGGTCGTGCTGTTCCAATCATCATGGGATGTTACGGTATCGGTGTTAGCCGTCTTCTCTCAGCAGTTATGGAACAACACGCTCGCCTCTTTGTCAACAAAACGCCAAAAGGTGAATACCGTTACGCTTGGGGAATCAACTTCCCTAAAGAATTGGCGCCATTTGATGTGCATTTGATTACTGTCAATGTTAAAGATGAAGAAGCGCAAGCCTTAACAGAAAAATTGGAATCCAACTTGATGGGAGCTGGTTACGAAGTATTGACAGATGACCGTAACGAACGTGTCGGAGTGAAGTTTAGCGATAGCGACTTGATTGGGTTGCCAATCCGTATCACTGTTGGGAAGAAAGCAGCTGACGGTATTGTAGAAGTTAAAATCAAAGCGACTGGTGACACGATCGAAGTTCATGCAGACAACTTGCTCGAAACCCTTGAAATCCTCGGCAAGAAATAAAAACTATAATCAGAAGAAAAACAAGGCAAAAATGTAACTAGTTTTTACCTTGTTTTTTCTATATAATGGGGAAAATGAGTAAACGAAGAGGTATAACAATGCTAAAATTTCCAAAGGATTTTGTTTGGGGTTCATCCACTTCTGGACCACAGACAGAAGGGCGAGTGCTTGGTGATGGTAAAGGAGATAATCTCTGGGATTATTGGTATCAGGTGGAGTCCAATCGCTACTACAATGGAATTGGACCTGACAAAACATCGACTTTTTACGAAAACTGGGAGAAGGATATTGAGCTTTTGGTAGAGACTGGCCATACAGCCTTCCGAACTTCTATCCAGTGGTCTCGTATTTTTCCACAGGGCCGTGGAGAGGTCAATCCTCAAGGGGTGTCTTTCTACCGTCAGGTATTTGAAGCCATTAAGGCTAAGGGAATCCGTCTTCTAGTCAATCTCTATCACTTTGACCTTCCTTTGGCCCTTCAAGAAGTTGGGGATGGTTGGGAAAATAAGGCAACCATCAAGGCTTATGAAGACTATGCTCGTTTTTGTTTTGAGACTTACGGAGACTTGGTGGATCAATGGATTACCTTTAACGAGCCCATCGTTCCTGTAGAATTTGGCTATTTTTACGATGCCCATTATCCACATAAGGTAGATGCAGAGGCAGCAGTTAAAGTAGCTTACCACACACAATTAGCCAGCAGTCGGGCGGTCAAGGCCTGTCATGAGATTTTGACTGATTCCAAGATTGGGATTGTCTTAAATTTGACACCGGCTTATCCACGTAGCCAGCATCCTGCTGATGTCAAGGCAGCTCGGATTGCGGACCTCTTTCAGGCCCAATCTTTCCTAGATCCGTCCGTTTTAGGAGCTTATCCAGAAGAATTAGTAGAAATCTTGTCTGAGCATGATTTGTTGCCAGATTCCACAGCTGAAGAGTTGGAGCTCATTCGCGAGAATACAGTTGATTTCCTTGGAGTCAATTACTACCAACCTTTGCGCGTTATGGCGCCGCGTTTTGCCAAGCATCCAGACAGTCCACTCTTGCCAGAACATTTTTATGAGCCTTATATTATGCCGGGCCGTAAAATCAATCCTCACCGCGGTTGGGAAATCTACGAGCAGGGGATTTATGATATCGCCCAAAATATCAAGGAAAACTATGGTAATATTGAGTGGATGTTGACAGAGAATGGCATGGGTGTTGAAGGTGAGGATAAATTCCGTGAGAATGGCATGATTCAGGACGACTATCGTATCGACTTTGTCAAAGGGCATCTTCGTGAACTCCACCGTGCGATTGAAGATGGGGCCAACTGTAAGGGCTACTTGATTTGGACCTTTATTGATTGTTGGTCATGGCTCAACAGCTATAAAAACCGCTATGGTCTGGTTGAGCTTGACTTGGAAACGCAAGAACGCCGCCTGAAGAAATCAGGCCACTGGTTCAAAGAGCTCAGCGACCATAATGGATTTTAAGAATAAAAGTGAGATGAAAATCATCTCACTTTTTAATATGTGACTACGAGTCAGTATAGTTTTATCTATTACAAGTATGATAAAATCTTTCCATCTAAGTCGCAAGGGAGATGGTACTAGTCATATATTTTCTTTAATTATGGTAAAATAGTAAGAGAATAATGTGAGGAAAATGAATGGCAAGTAAGTTTGAAATTTTAATGAATCAACTAGGAATCTCTGATCAATTGAGACGGGATCCTGCTCTTGTTGATGCCAGAATTGAGCGTGTTGTGGTTCACAAAATTAGTAAGGTATGGGAATTTTATTTTGTATTTTCTAAAATTTTGCCTATTGAAATCTTTCTGGAGTTAAAGAAAGGGCTTGGTGAAGAATTTTCTAAGACAGGGAATCGAGCTGTTTTCGAAATCAAGGTTCTCTCTCAAGAATTCTCTAATGAACTCTTACAAGCCTACTATAGAGAGGCTTTTTCTGAAGGTCCATGTGCAAGTCAAGGGTTTAAATCTCTTTACCAGAATTTAAACGTTCGTGCGGAGGGAAATCAACTCATTATTGAAGGTTCAGAGGCGATTGATAAGGAGCACTTTAAGAAGAATCATCTTCCTAATTTAGAAAAGCAACTTGAAAAATTTGGTTTCCCAGCCTTTGTTTGTCAAATAGAAAAGAATGATGCTCTTACACAGGAGCAGGAGGAGGCCTTCCATACGGAGAATGAACAAATCGTTCAGGCTGCCAACGAAGAAGCTTTACGAGCTATGGAGCAACTGGAACAAATGGCTCCTCCTCCAGTAGAAGAGAAGCCAGCCTTTGATTTTCAGGCTAAAAAGGCTATGGCCAAGCCTAAACTAGATAAGGCTGAGGTTACCCAGATGATTGACGTGACGACTGAGGAAAATCGTCTGGTCTTTGAAGGGGTCGTTTTTGATGTGGAGCATAAGGTGACCAGAACTGGTCGCGTTTTGATCAACTTTAAAATGACAGACTACACTTCAAGTTTTTCAATGCAAAAATGGGTTAAGAATGAAGAAGAAGCTCAGAAGTTTGACATCATTAAGAAGAATTCTTGGCTCCGAGTTCGTGGAAATGTGGAGATGAATAATTTCACACGCGATTTGACCATGAACGTGCAGGATGTGCAGGAAGTTGTTCACTATGAGCGGAAGGATTTGATGCCAGAAGGTGAGCGTCGGGTTGAGTTTCATGCTCATACCAACATGTCGACCATGGATGCTCTACCAGAGGTAGAGGAGATCGTTGCGACAGCTGCTAAGTGGGGGCACAAGGCGGTTGCCATCACCGACCATGGAAATGTTCAATCCTTCCCACATGGCTACAAGGCAGCTAAGAAAGCTGGAATCCAGCTGATCTATGGAATGGAAGCCAATATCGTGGAGGACCGTGTCCCTATCGTTTATAACGAAGTGGAGATGGACTTGTCAGAAGCGACCTACGTGGTCTTTGACGTTGAAACGACGGGACTTTCAGCTATCTATAATGACTTGATTCAGGTTGCGGCCTCTAAGATGTATAAGGGGAATGTTATTGCCGAATTTGATGAATTTATCAATCCTGGGCATCCCTTGTCAGCCTTTACTACTGAGTTAACAGGTATTACAGACGATCATGTCAAAAATGCCAAACCACTGGAACAAGTTTTGCAAGAATTCCAAGAATTTTGCAAGGATACAGTCTTAGTTGCTCACAATGCCACCTTTGACGTTGGCTTTATGAATGTCAACTATGAGCGTCATGGTCTGCCTAAGATTAGCCAGCCAGTTATCGATACGCTGGAGTTTGCTAGAAACCTCTATCCTGAGTATAAACGTCATGGTTTGGGGCCTTTGACCAAGCGTTTTGGTGTAGCACTGGAACACCACCACATGGCCAACTACGATGCGGAAGCTACTGGTCGTTTGCTTTTCATCTTTATCAAAGAGGTAGCAGAAAAACATGGTGTGACTGATCTGGCTAGACTTAACATTGATTTGATTAGTCCAGACTCTTATAAAAAAGCTCGGATCAAGCATGCGACGATTTATGTCAAGAATCAAGTTGGTTTAAAAAATATTTTTAAGCTGGTTTCTTTGTCTAACACCAAATATTTTGAAGGGGTGCCACGGATTCCGAGAACAGTTCTAGATGCCCATCGGGAGGGCTTGATTTTGGGGTCGGCTTGCTCCGAGGGCGAAGTTTTTGACGCAGTTGTTTCCCAAGGTGTGGATGCGGCGGTTGAGGTGGCCAAGTATTATGACTTTATCGAGGTCATGCCACCAGCTATCTATGCTCCCTTGATTGCTAAAGAGCAGGTCAAGGATATGGAGGAACTCCAGACTATTATCAAGAGTTTGATAGAAGTGGGAGACCGCCTTGGCAAGCCTGTTCTAGCTACGGGAAATGTCCACTATATCGAACCGGAAGAAGAGATTTACCGTGAAATTATTGTCCGTAGTTTGGGCCAGGGGGCTATGATTAACCGAACCATCGGTCATGGTGAACATGCCCAACCAGCACCGCTACCGAAGGCTCATTTTAGAACGACCAATGAAATGTTGGATGAGTTTGCTTTCTTGGGAGAAGATTTAGCACGCAAATTAGTCATTGAAAACACCAATGCCTTGGCAGATATCTTTGAACCTGTTGAGGTTGTTAAGGGTGACTTGTACACACCTTTCATTGACAAGGCGGAAGAAACGGTCGCCGAGCTGACCTATAAGAAAGCTTTTGAGATTTATGGAAATCCGCTGCCAGATATCGTTGATTTGCGGATTGAAAAAGAATTAACTTCCATTCTGGGGAATGGATTTGCCGTGATTTATCTGGCATCGCAGATGCTGGTGCAACGTTCCAATGAACGGGGCTATTTGGTGGGTTCTCGTGGATCTGTCGGTTCTAGTTTTGTTGCGACCATGATTGGGATTACGGAGGTTAACCCTCTCTCTCCTCATTATGTTTGTGGTCAGTGTCAGTATAGTGAGTTTATCACGGATGGTTCTTACGGTTCAGGGTTTGATATGCCCAATAAGGATTGTCCAAACTGTGGTCATAAACTTAGCAAAAATGGACAGGATATTCCTTTCGAGACCTTCCTTGGTTTTGATGGAGATAAAGTTCCCGATATTGACTTGAACTTTTCGGGAGAAGACCAGCCTAGCGCCCACTTGGATGTGCGTGATATCTTTGGTGAGGAATATGCCTTCCGTGCAGGAACGGTTGGTACGGTGGCTGCCAAGACTGCCTATGGATTTGTAAAGGGCTACGAGAGAGACTATGGGAAGTTTTATCGTGATGCAGAGGTGGAACGCCTTGCTCAAGGTGCAGCTGGTGTCAAGCGCACAACGGGACAACACCCGGGGGGAATTGTTGTTATTCCTAACTACATGGATGTTTACGACTTTACGCCTGTTCAGTATCCAGCAGATGACGTGACGGCTGAATGGCAGACGACTCACTTTAACTTCCACGATATCGATGAGAACGTCCTCAAACTTGATGTGCTGGGACATGATGATCCGACCATGATTCGGAAACTGCAGGACTTGTCTGGGATTGATCCTAATGAAATTCCTATGGATGATGAAGGCGTGATGGCCCTCTTTTCAGGAACTGATGTTCTTGGGGTGACTCCTGAGCAAATCGGTACACCGACGGGGATGCTGGGGATTCCAGAGTTTGGAACCAACTTTGTACGTGGGATGGTAGACGAGACGCATCCGACGACTTTTGCAGAGTTGCTTCAGCTCTCAGGTCTATCCCACGGTACCGATGTGTGGTTGGGAAATGCCCAGGATTTGATCAAGCAAGGGATTGCGGACCTATCAACCGTTATCGGTTGTCGGGACGACATCATGGTTTACCTCATGCATGCGGGTCTCGAACCTAAGATGGCCTTTACCATCATGGAACGGGTGCGTAAAGGTTTGTGGCTGAAGATTTCCGAAGAGGAGCGAAATGGCTACATCGAGGCTATGAAGGCTAATAAGGTACCAGAGTGGTATATCGAATCCTGTGGAAAAATCAAGTATATGTTCCCTAAGGCCCATGCGGCAGCCTACGTTATGATGGCCTTGCGTGTAGCCTACTTCAAGGTTCACCATCCGATTTATTATTACTGTGCTTACTTCTCTATCCGTGCCAAGGCCTTTGATATCAAGACCATGGGTGCCGGCTTGGATGCCATCAAGCGTAGAATGGAAGAGATCGCTGAAAAACGGAAGAATAATGAAGCCTCTAATGTGGAAATTGACCTCTATACAACTCTTGAGATTGTCAATGAAATGTGGGAACGTGGCTTTAAGTTTGGCAAGTTAGACCTCTATCGTAGTGATGCGACAGAGTTCCTCATCGATGGGGATACCCTCATTCCGCCATTTGTAGCAATGGATGGTCTGGGAGAGAACGTTGCCAAGCAGTTGGTACGAGCGCGTGAAGAGGGAGAATTCCTTTCCAAAACAGAACTACGCAAACGTGGTGGCCTCTCATCAACCTTGGTTGAAAAGATGGATGAAATGGGGATTCTGGGCAATATGCCAGAGGATAACCAGTTGAGTTTGTTTGATGAATTTTTCTAAAATATAGGAAGAGGTTTTTATGAAACTTACCATTTCCGCTCAGGATAAGCCAGCGCAAAAGGTGTTTGATTATCAGCTGGATCTTGACCCTGATACGATTTTGAGAATGACCGCTTTGATTTGCGGTACGGTGGCAACGGTTAGCTTGTTGTCCTTATTTAAAGAGAAATAACAAAAGAAAAGGAAGAATAGAATGGTTTTACCAAATTTTAAAGAAAATCTAGAAAAATATGCGAAATTGTTGGTTGCGAATGGAATTAACGTGCAACCTGGTCACACTTTGGCTCTTTCTATCGATGTGGAGCAACGTGAATTGGCGCATCTAATCGTGAAAGAAGCCTATGCCTTGGGTGCGCACGAAGTCATTGTTCAATGGGCGGATGACTTTATCAACCGCGAGAAATTCCTCCACGCGCCGATGGAGCGTTTGGACAATGTGCCAGAATACAAGATTGCTGAGATGAACTATCTCTTGGAGAATAAGGCTAGCCGTCTCGGTGTTCGTTCTTCTGACCCAGGTGCCTTGAACGGAGTGGATGCGGATAAGCTTTCAGCTTCCGCCAAAGCTATGGGACTTGCGATGAAGCCAATGCGCATCGCAACTCAATCCAACAAGGTTAGCTGGACTGTAGCAGCCGCTGCTGGACTTGAATGGGCTAAGAAAGTCTTTCCAAATGCTGCGAGCGATGAAGAAGCAGTTGATCTTCTTTGGGATCAAATCTTCAAAACTTGCCGTGTCTATGAAGAAGATCCAGTTAAGGCTTGGGAAGAACATGCAGCCATTCTTAAGAGTAAGGCAGAAATGCTTAATAAAGAGCAATTTTCAGCCCTTCACTACACAGCGCCAGGGACAGATTTGACACTTGGCTTGCCTAAGAATCACGTTTGGGAATCAGCTGGCGCTATCAATGCACAGGGAGAAGGATTCTTGCCAAATATGCCGACAGAAGAAGTCTTTACGGCTCCTGACTTCCGTCGTGCAGATGGCTATGTAACCTCTACAAAACCACTTAGCTATAACGGAAATATCATCGAAGGGATTAAAGTAACCTTCAAGGATGGTCAAATCGTAGACATTACTGCTGAAAAGGGTGATCAGGTCATGAAAGATCTTGTCTTTGAAAATGTGGGTGCGCGTGCCTTGGGTGAATGTGCCTTGGTACCAGATCCAAGCCCAATTTCTCAGTCAGGCATTACCTTCTTCAACACCCTTTTCGATGAGAATGCTTCAAATCACTTGGCTATCGGTGCAGCCTATGCGACCAGCGTTGTTGGTGGAGCGGAAATGAGCGAAGAGGAGCTTGAAGCTGCAGGGCTTAACCGTTCAGATGTTCACGTGGACTTTATGATTGGTTCGAATCAAATGGATATCGATGGTATCCGTGAGGATGGAACACGCGTACCACTCTTCCGCAATGGAGATTGGGCAATTTAAGGAGAAGCTATGCTTGGAAGTATGTTTGTTGGTCTCCTAGTGGGACTCTTGGCAGGTGCTTTAACCAATCGCGGAGAAAGCATGGGATGCTTTGGGAAAATGTTTCTCGGCTGGATTGGTGCTTCTTTGGGGCACCTGCTCTTTGGAACTTGGGGTCCAAACCTAGCGGGGATAGCTGTTGTTCCAGCTGTTTTAGGTGCTATGGTTGTCTTAGCTATTTTCTGGAGACGAGGAAGTTAATTTCTTAAATCTGATACTCAATGAAAATCAAAGAGCAAACTAGGAAACTAGCCGCAGGCTGCTCAAAGCACTGCTTTGCGGTTGTAGATAGAACTGACGAAGTCAGCTCAAAACACTGTTTTGAGGTTGCAGATGGACGTTGACGCGGTTTGAAGAGATTTTTGAAGAGTATGAAAAGAAAAGGAGGTTGGTCATTGTACCAGCCTACTTTTGAGTATGATATAATAGTTTTATGAGATTAGATAAATTTTTAGTTGCCTGTGCTGTAGGGAGTCGAACAGAGG
This sequence comes from Streptococcus sp. KHUD_018, assembly GCF_054861215.1. The sequence goes on along the minus strand of NZ_CM142176.1, from coordinate 1,862,463 downwards.
TCAAAAACTTGCTCAAGGCTGGGCGCGTGACGGTAAATGGTAAAAAAGAGAAATCAGCTAAACTGCAAATTGATGAAGAAAGAGATGAGATTCGCTTTGATGGCCAAGTGCTGGAGTATGAAGAGTTTGTCTACTATATGATGAACAAGCCCCAAGGAGTCATTTCAGCAACTGAAGATCCTAAGCATAGAACGGTTCTAGACTTGTTAGATGATTATGCTCGTGCCAAGGAAGTTTTTCCTGTCGGTCGTTTAGATATTGATACCCATGGTCTTTTGCTTTTGACTAATGATGGTCAGCTGGCCCATGCTCTTCTTTCACCAAAACGTCATGTGGATAAGACCTATTTGGCTCAAGTCGAGGGAATCATGAGCCAAGAAGACGTGGAGACATTTGCTAAGGGGATTCCGCTCAAGGACTTTACCTGCCAGCCAGCTAAACTGGAGTTTGTATCAGTAGATCCAGAAAAAAATCAAAGTCTGGTTCGTGTGACTATTGCTGAAGGGAAGTTTCATCAAGTCAAACGAATGGTGGCCTTCTGTGGCAAGGAAGTGGTGAACCTACAACGTTTGACGATGGGAACTTTAGTTTTGGATGAGAACTTAGAACGAGGAGAATGGCGTCGTTTGACCAAGGAGGAGTTAGAAAATCTCCTTGCTAGTATTGCTTAATTGGGTTTATGTTAGAAAAGGTGAGGAGAATGTCCTTGCCTTTTTCGTTTTTCAGTTGCTTCCTTTGTGAAAAGAGTTATAATAGACAGTAGAATAAAAGGAGGAATCTATGAACGCGATCCAAGAATCATTTACAGATAAATTATTTGCTAACTATGAAGCAAATGTCAAATACCAAGCGATTGAAAATGCTGCCAGCCATAACGGAATTTTTGCAGCCCTGGAACGTCGCCAAAGCCATGTAGACAATACACCTGTTTTCTCATTGGATTTGACCAAGGACAAGGTTACTAACCAGAAAGCGTCTGGTCGTTGCTGGATGTTTGCAGCTCTCAACACCTTCCGCCACAAACTCATCTCTCAATACAAACTGGAAAACTTTGAGTTGTCACAAGCCCACACATTCTTCTGGGACAAGTACGAGAAATCCAACTGGTTTTTGGAGCAAGTGATTGCGACTGCAGACCAAGAATTGACGAGCCGTAAGGTTAGCTTCCTACTCCAAACTCCACAACAAGACGGTGGACAGTGGGATATGGTCGTTGCCCTCTTTGAGAAATACGGTGTCGTTCCCAAGTCTGTTTATCCTGAGTCTGTTTCATCTAGCAGTAGCCGTGAGCTCAATGCCATCCTCAACAAATTGCTTCGTCAAGATGCTCAAATCTTGCGTGACTTGCTCGCTTCTGGTGCAGACCAAGCGACTGTTCAAGCTAAGAAAGAAGACCTCTTGCAAGAAATCTTTAACTTCCTTGCTATGTCACTAGGACTTCCACCACGTAAATTTGACTTTGCTTATCGCGATAAGGATGATAACTACCAAAGCGAAAAGGGTATCACGCCACAAGAGTTTTACAAGAAATATGTCGACCTTCCTCTAGAAGATTATGTTTCTGTTATCAATGCTCCAACTGCTGACAAGCCTTACGGCAAATCTTACACAGTTGAGATGTTAGGAAATGTGGTTGGTAGCCGTGCAGTTCGCTACATCAACGTTCCAATGGAGCGCTTGAAAGAATTGGCGATTGCCCAAATGCAAACAGGTGAGACTGTTTGGTTTGGTTCAGATGTCGGTCAGCTCAGCAATCGTAAAGCTGGAATCCTTGCGACAGATGTTTATGACTTTGAGTCAAGCATGGACATTCAACTCACTCAAGATAAAGCTGGACGTTTGGACTATAGTGAAAGCTTGATGACCCACGCTATGGTCTTGACAGGTGTGGACTTGGACGAAAATGGTAAGTCAACCAAGTGGAAGGTTGAAAACTCATGGGGAGACAAGGTCGGTACAGATGGTTACTTTGTTGCCTCAGACGCTTGGATGGATGAATACACTTACCAAATTGTTGTCCGTAAGGAATTGCTGACAGCAGAAGAACAAGCTGCTTATGAAGCAGAACCAATCGTACTTGCACCATGGGATCCAATGGGAGCCTTGGCAGAATAAAGCATAAAGAAAAGAGGTTAGGGAAATCCTAGCTTCTTTTTTAAGTCCTTCTTAAAGTGGGGATAGATGATGCTTGCCAAGGGAGTTCTTCTTATTTTGAGTATTTAAGTGACAGAGAAAAAGATATGTGTTACTATAGTAGTACAAAAGGATATCGGAGTAGAAATGAAGTATTTAAGCAGTCAAGACATCAAGGATCGTCAACGAAATATCAGCGACATTAAACCCTATAAAACAACCAAGGAAATCGTCGTTTCAAATATCTTTACCTTTTTTAATGCTATGAACTTGGCTCTGGCAGTTCTGGTAGCCACAACCTTGCGATTTGAAAATATGCTCTTTTTAGGTGTGATTGCTATCAATACAGCCATTGGGATTTTCCAAGAAGTGCGTTCAAAAAATGCCTTAGAAAAGCTGAGTTTGCTTGGTAAAAGTAAGTACAGAGTCAACCGAGATGGTCAAACGATTGAGGTTGCTCCAGAGGACATCGTACTGGGGGAATATCTGCATCTCAATCTGGGAGATCAGGTACCTGTCGATGCAGAAGTCCTTGAAGGGAATATTGAAGTTGATGAGTCCTTGCTGACTGGTGAGAGTGATTCAGTCTTTAAAACAGCAGGTGACAAGCTGATGAGCGGAAGCAATGTCGTTAGCGGTACTTGTCTGGTCACGGCGACGGCGGTCGGACCCGATAGTTATATCAACAAACTCGCAAAATCCAGCAAGGAATTCAAAAAATACCCTTCTCAACTACGCGATTACATGGATAAGATTTTAAAAATCGTCTCGATCTTGCTGGTGCCAGTTGCCATTCTGCTCTATGTCAGAGGTTTTAGTCTAGGACGGTCTTATGTTGAAATTGTTTTAGGAAGTTCAGGTGCCTTGGTCGGCATGATTCCAGAGGGTTTGATTCTCTTGGTTAGTGTGTCCCTAGCAGTAGCAGCCATGAAGCTGGCTAAAAAGAAGGTTCTGGTACAGGAGCTATACTGTGTAGAGACCTTGGCGCGAGTAGATATTCTTTGTTTTGATAAGACGGGAACTATCACGACGGGGAATATGAAGGTCCAAGAAATGGATGCTAATGTAGCAGAGAAACTATCTTCTTATTTGGCTTATTTCGAAGATGAAAATGCAACTTCCCGAGCTCTGAAGACTTACTTAACCTGTGAGAAAAAGTGGGAAGTTCAAGAAGTCGGTGCATTTTCAAGTAAAAATAAGTATTCCTTTGTCCAAGTAAAAGAGGGTGGGACCTATTTCTTCGGAGCCTATGAGTTTCTAGGCTTTACCCAGCCGATGGATGCCTACTATGAACATCTAAAACAGCAAGGTTTTCGAATCTTAACACTCGCTCATAGCAGGGACCAGATTACGAGTCCAGCTAATGTGGAACTACTAGGCCACGTCGTTTTGTCAGATGAGATTAAGGACAATACCAAGGAAACCTTTGACTATTTCGAATCTCAAGGTGTTGAAGTGAAGATTATCAGTGGTGATAATCATGTGGCTGTATATGGGGTGGCTCGTAAGGCAGGTTTTAAGGAAGAAGCCCGTGCGATTGATATGACCAAGGTGAGTGATGACGACTTTGAAAGAGTGGTCTTGGAACACGAAATATTTGGACGTGTGACACCTGAACAGAAGCAAAAGATGGTATCTATTTTGCAAAATGCTGGTAAAACAGTTGCCATGAGCGGTGACGGGGTCAATGATGTTCTGGCTCTCAAGAAAGCAGATATCAGCTTTGCCATGAAGGGGGCTACGAGTGCAGCCAAAAGTGTATCCAATATTGTTTTTCTCACTGATGACTTTGCAGTATTTTATGATATCTTGATGGAAGGACGCCGGGTCATCAATAACATCCAAAAGGTAGCCTCTCTTTTTCTAACAAAGACCTTCTTCTCCATCGTTTTTGCCATTTTGAGTGTGGTATTTGGTTTGGAATTTGCCTTTATCCCCATTCAGTTTACAATCATTTCAGCCATTACGATTGGGATTCCATCCTTCTTCCTGACTTTTGAGTCCAATAAAGAAAAGGTTAGCACTCACTTTATGAGAGATATCCTAACCAACGCGGCGATTGGTGGTGGCGTTCTGGTTGCTAGTGTTCTTTTGACCAATTTCTTTATCACTGTCCCAGGTCAGGTCAAATTTATTTGCTTCCTCCTTGCCCTGATCAATGGTCTGTGTCTAGTTGCCAAGGTCAGCTTGCCTTTTAATCGATACAAGATGCTTTTGCTCACGTTTTTGAGCCTTGCAGCCCTTGTTGGAGTGCTTGTCAATACCTTTATCCTGCAAGGAGCGTATGTGCCTTTAGAAACCACCCAAGTCGTCTATGTAGCCATCCTAGCAGTGGTGATTGGAGGCTTGCATTATCTGACTAGAAGAAAAAGTTGATACACAAAAAGAATCAGGTTTATTACCTGATTCTTTTTTATTTATATTCTCGATGGTTTACATGATACCGAAGAAACGAGCTGCGATACCAACTGCAAAGAGGGCAAGGATGATTGTGATTGGAGATACTTTTTTCTTAAGCAACCACATGCAAAGGAAAGTAAGGAGAAGTCCCATCAATCCTGGAATCAATGAGTCCAACTGACCTTGAAGCGTTTGTGGTTGAACTCTATCTAGGCTCATACCACTAAGCGCTTGACCAAGAATGCCCTTCAACTCAGCTCCTGTAACAGGACCTTCTGGGAAGTTGATGTAGGCACCTTCTGACAATTGTTTGCCTGGAAGGTTGATAGTGAAGTTGATGGATACCCAACGTTGTACAAGAACGGCAAGGATGAACATACCAAGGATAGAAGCACCTTTAGTGATGTCTTTCAAGATACCACCAGACATGTCTTTAGTGATCTCAGATCCAGCTTTGTAACCGAACTCTTGTGTATACCATAGGAAGGCCATACGGATAGCATTCCATCCAAAGAAGAAGAGAAGGGGACCAACAATGTTACCAGATGCAGCAAGTGATGCACCAAGGGCTCCAAGGATAGGACGAACTGTAAACCAGAATACTGGGTCACCGATACCAGCAAGAGGTCCCATCATACCGATTTTAACCCCTTGGATAGCCGCGTCATCGATTTCTACACCGTTAGCGCGCTCTTCTTCAAGTGCAAGAGTAACCCCCATGATAGGAGCAGCTACGTATGGGTGAGTGTTGAAGAACTCAAGGTGACGCTCAAGAGCGGCCGCTTGGTCTTCTTTTTTAGTGTATAATTTTTTGATAGCTGGGATTAATGAGTAAGCCCAACCCAAGTTTTGCATACGTTCGTAGTTCCAAGAACCTTGAAGGAATTGTGAACGCCACCAAACTTTTTGACGATCTGATTTTGATAATTGAATTTTTTCAGCCATGATTGTTCCCCTTTCTAGTAGTCTTCTAGGATATCACCGATTGGGTCGTTAGAAGTCGCAGCTCCGCCGCCACCGTTTCCACCTTGTTTTGTAAGGTTAAGGTAGATGAAGGCAAGGGCAACACCGATGACACCAAGGGCAATCAAAGTCAATTGAGAGATAGCTGCAAGAGCAAAACCGATAGCGAAGAATGGCCATACTTCACGAGTTGCCATCATGTTGATAACCATAGCGTAACCAACGGCAACGACCATAGCACCACCGACAGCCATACCACCGTTCAACCAGTCTGGCATCAAACCAAGAGCGTCTTGAACAGCAGAAGCTGGGATAGCGATAAGGAAGGCAGCAGGGATTGCAATACGAAGACCTTGAAGAAGAAGTGCAACAAAGTGAGCACGCTCAACAGCTGCAATGTTTCCGTCTTTAGCAGCAGCATCAGCTGAGTGAACTAAGGCAACTGAGATTGTACGAACAATCATTGTCAAGAAAAGTCCAGCTACAGCAAGAGGGATAGCTGTTGCCGTTGCAACGGCGATACCATCAGTAGTAAAGTTACCACCTTTGATCAAGATGATTGCTGCAGCAACAGATGCAAGAGCAGCGTCAGGAGCTACGGCAGCTCCGATGTTTGCCCAACCAAGGGCGATCATTTGAAGAGATCCACCAAGCATAACCCCTGCTTCGAGGTTACCAGTTGCAAGTCCGATAAGGGTACATGCGACGATTGGTTGATGGAATTGGAATTGGTCGAGGATACCTTCAAGACCTGCAAGGAAGGCAACAACTACAACCAAGATAGCAGAAATGATTGAAATATCTGACATGGTTTTATTCCTTTTCTATTTAGTTTTAATAAAGTATTTAATCCTGTTTTCAAAAATGATAGAAACAGATTAACATTATTGAACGTTTGCTTTCTTAATCAAGTCAAACAAATCTTTTTTCGTGTCGTTTGGTACTTTACGTACATCAAATTCAACACCGAGGTCACGCATTTTTTCAAATGTTGCAACATCATCTTTGTCCATAGACAAGACGTTATTGATCATTGTTTTACCTGTTGAGTGGGCCATAGAACCAACGTTAAGGGTCTTGATTGGTACGCCACCTTCGATGGCACGAAGGGCATCTTGAGGTGTTTCAAACAAGATAAGAGCATGTGTGTTACCAAAACGAGGATCTTTTGCAACCTCAATCAATTTTTTGATTGGGACAACGTTGGCTTTTACTCCGTTAGGAGCTGCTTGTTTGATCAATTCTTTACGCAATTCGTCGTTTGCAACGTTATCTGAAGCAACGATGATACGATCTGCTTTTGAATCTGGTGTCCAAGCAGTTGCGACTTGTCCGTGAAGAAGACGTGTGTCAAGACGGGCAAGATTGATTTTCAATTTACCGTCTCCGATAACAGTTCCTTCTGGAATAGCAGCTTGGGCAACTGGAGCAGCCGCAGCACTAGCCCCTTCCTCAACTGGGTTAAGCTCTTCTGGAAGAGCCTTGATGCCATCTTTGGCTTCTTTAATGATATTCGCAGCGACTTTATCCACACCTGCAGTAGCATCCATAAGGCGCTCAGTGTAGGCTTGGATCAACATCGGCAAGTTAAGCCCTGTGATGATGGCAAACTTACGCTCAGGATTTTCTCCCATCACGCGACTAGCTTGGTTGAATGGAGATCCACTCCAAAGGTCAGCCAATACTAGAACCTCATCTTCTGCGTCAAATGCAGCCACAGCGTTGTTGAATTTAGCGTAAAGATCATCTGGACCTTCATTTGGCATAAAGGTTACAACTTGAACCTTTTCTTGTTCACCAAAGATCATAGATCCTGACTGATGAATACCCGCAGCAAATTCGCCGTGGCTCGCAATAATGATTCCGATACTCATTATTGTCATTCCTCCTTTTAAAATGTTTGACTTATAGGTTTCCTAAAAAACCTCAGACGTACCTAGTATAAATCGTTTTCATATAAAAATCAACTACTTTTTCGAAAATTGTAAAAGTTTTCAATGGAAATAGGCTTACAAAATGTTAATATATAAATAATTTCAAAAAATATATGAAAATAGCAATAGAAAATTTAATATAAAAATACTGAAAATGAGTGACCTTTATGAAAATAGAATGAAAATAAAAAAGAAAAGATTGCAGAGCAGCAATCCTCCTTCTTATAGGAATAAATTTTGTAAAGCGTGGGCAACTCCGTCTTCTTCGTTTGTCAGAGGAAGTTGTTCGTCTGCATATGGAAGAAGAGCAGGATTGGCGTTTTTCATAGCATACCCCTTGCCTGCAAATGCCAACATTTCGGTGTCATTATGTTCATCACCAAAGGCGATTAAGTCTTTTTTATCACGATTCATCACATTGAGCAAGTACTCTAGAGCAAAGGCTTTGTTTACCCCCTTGGGTGTACATTCGAGGATGTTGAGAGGGCCACCCCAGGTATTGATAGCTAGTTGATGCTGATAAAAACGATTCATCTCATCTGCTAGCGCGTATTTATCATCGACTCTTGTTTGCAAGAGGATACAGTTAGGATCCTTGGTCACCAATTCAGATTTGAATTGATTTTCTGGTTGGAAATTTTCTACACCAAATAGTTTGGGATTGGCAATTTCTTCATTAGGAGCCGTGATATAAAATTTCTTGCGGTATTCTCCTGCAATAAAGTCAGCTTGGATATCCTCTTTGCGTTCGACCATATCTAAGAGGTATTTTTTGTCCAAGGTCAAGCACTTTTCATGCGCCCAAGCATGACCTGGCAGATGGGTAAGGGAACCATTGAAGTTGATCATAGGTGTGTGCAACTCTAGTTCCTGATAAAATTCTTTTGCCATACGGTAAGGGCGCCCAGTAGTGATGATGACATGGTGGCCTTTTTCAGCAATTCGTTTAATTGTGTTTCGAGTAAAATCTGAAATCTTACTCTCTGAGTTGAGCAGGGTTCCGTCCAAATCGACTGCGATAATTTTTTTAGTCATATAAACCTTCCTAGTACATTCCAGATAAGATGTCTACTATTATATCAAAAAGAAAGAAGAAAAACAGACTCAAAACAAAAAATAAACATTTCATTTTGTTAAATAAATCAAACAAACATATTGAAAAGGTGAATAATAAATGATATAATACTCATATTGTTCGTAAAAAACAAAAGGAGATTAAACATGGACAAACTATTTAAACTAAAAGAGCACGGGACAGATGTCCGTACAGAGGTGCTTGCTGGTTTAACAACATTCTTTGCAATGAGTTATATTCTCTTTGTAAACCCTCAAATGCTTTCCCAAACGGGTATGCCTGTTCAAGGTGTGTTCTTGGCAACGATTATCGGTTCTGTAGTCGGTACTTTGATGATGGCTTTCTATGCTAATTTGCCATACGCACAAGCACCAGGTATGGGACTAAATGCCTTCTTCACATTTACAGTTGTATTTGGGATGGGCTATACTTGGAAAGAAGCTCTTGGTATGGTCTTCATTTGTGGAATTATTTCATTGATTATTACCTTGACAAATGTTCGTAAAATGATCATCGAATCTATTCCCACAACACTTCGTTCAGCTATTTCCGCTGGTATTGGTGTTTTCCTTGCCTATGTTGGGATTAAGAATGCCGGTCTCTTGAAATTCTCAATTGACCCAGGTACTTATACTGTAGCAGGTGAAGGAGCAGACAAGGCTCAAGCTGCACTTACTGCAAACTCCGCAGCTGTTCCAGGATTGGTAGACTTCAATACTCCAGCCGTATTGGTGGCTCTTGCAGGTCTGGCTATTACCATCTTCTTTGTTGTTAAAGGCATCAAGGGTGGAATCATTCTTTCTATTTTAACAACGACTGTGCTTGCCATTGCTGTTGGTGTTGTCAAATTATCAGGGATTGACTTTGCTAGCAACAATCTTTCAGCAGCGGTTAATGATTTAGGAACTTTGTTTGGTGCTGCTCTTGGTTCAGAAGGTTTAGGCTCTTTGATTTCAAACACTTCACGTTTACCAGAAACCTTGATGGCCATTCTTGCCTTCTCACTAACGGATATTTTTGATACAATCGGTACTCTTATCGGTACGGGTGAAAAAGTTGGTATCGTTGCGACAAGTGGGGAAAACCATGAGTCCGCTAAATTGGACAAGGCTCTTTACTCTGACTTGGTGGCAACTTCAGTAGGTGCCATTGCAGGTACTTCAAACGTTACAACCTATGTTGAGTCTGCGGCGGGTATCGGCGCTGGTGGACGTACTGGGTTGACAGCCCTAGTGGTTGCGATCTGTTTTGCTCTATCTAGCTTCTTTAGCCCACTTCTAGCGATTGTTCCGACAGCTGCAACAGCACCAATTTTGATCATCGTCGGAATCATGATGCTTTCTAACTTGAAAAATATCCCTTGGGATGATATGGCTGAAGCGGTTCCTGCCTTCTTCACATCTATCTTTATGGGATTCAGCTACTCTATCACACAAGGGATTGCTGTTGGTTTCTTGACATATACCTTGACAAAAGTTGTCAAAGGTCAAGCCAAGGATGTGCACGTAATGATTTGGATTTTGGATGCCTTGTTTATCCTTAACTATATCAGTATGGCGCTATAAATGGTATAATTAAAAAGGGGAGTCTCCTCTTTTTATTATAAGGAGGTACATCATGAAGAAAAAAGGTATCTGGCAAGAAATTCTGGATAGAGGAATATGGGTGTTGATTTTTTTAATAGGACTGGTGTTATCTCAACTTCCCTTAATTTTATCTGCCCTTTTATCTGCTAGACAATTCCCACTCCTCCAGTCAGGACTTTTGGTGGCTTTGCTGTCGGTTGTTATTCTAACTGTTTTTATCTTTAGTGCGCGAAAAACAGAGATTGCGAGCTTCAATCTTTCTTTTTTCAAGGCAAAAGATCTAGCCCGCTTGGTTTTAAGTTATTTGGTTATTTTCACAAGTAACTTATTCGGCTCTGCCTTGCTTCGTCTGATGAATGAATCTACGACCAGCAATCAATCAACTATTAATAATCTGGTTCAGAATAGCTCGCTGATTTCCAGTTTTTTCTTACTGGTTCTGATTGCTCCCATTTGTGAGGAAATATTGTGTCGTGGAATTATCCCTAAAAAGATCTTCTGTGGGAAGGAGAAGTTGGGTTATCTTGTAGGTGCAGTCGTCTTTGCCTTGCTCCACACACCGACCAATCTGCCTTCTCTCCTTATCTATGGAGGAATGTCGACAGTTTTAACTTGGACAGCCTACAGAACAGAACGTTTAGAGATGTCGATCTTGCTTCATATGATTGTCAATGGTATTGCCTTTTGTTTGCTGGCTTTACTGGTTTTGATTAGTCGAAATGTAGGCTTGCCTTTCTAAACCATTTCCTTACTTGGAAAAGATAAATGCTAGCGTATCCATCTTTTTCTTTTTATGGTAAAATAGAGAAATAATGTGGTGAAAAACCTTGAGGAGTGACCTTATGTCCAATAAAGCTAGTCAGGCAAAAACAGCCATTTGCGGAATTATCAATGTAACCCCAGATTCCTTTTCGGATGGTGGGCAGTTTTTTGCTGTTGACCAGGCTCTTCAGCAAGCCCGTAAATTGATAGCTGAAGGAGCAAGCATGCTAGACATCGGTGGAGAATCGACTCGCCCTGGAAGTAGCTATGTAGAGATAGAAGAGGAAATCCAGCGTGTTGTCCCAGTTATTAAGGCTATCCGTCAAGAAAGTGATGTCCTCATCTCCATCGATACTTGGAAGAGTCAGGTGGCAGAAGCTGCTTTGGCTGCTGGTGCCAATCTGGTCAACGATATCACTGGTCTCATGGGAGATGAAAAAATGGCGGATGTGGTTGCTAAGGCTGGAGCGAAAGTGGTTATCATGTTTAATCCAGTCATGGCTCGACCTCAGCACCCTAGTTCGCTCATCTTCCCTCATTTTGGCTTTGGACAAGCTTTTACAGAGGAAGAGTTAGCTGACTTTGAAAAAATGCCAATCGAAGATTTGATGAAGGCTTTCTTTGACCGCGCTCTAGCGAGAGCGGAGAAAGCGGGGATTTCGAAAGGCAAGATCATGCTGGATCCAGGAATTGGCTTTGGTCTGACCAAGAAGGAAAATCTGCTCCTTCTACGTGATCTGGATAAACTGCATCAGAAAGGCTATCCAATCTTTCTCGGTGTTTCGCGCAAGCGGTTTGTTATCAATATCCTTGAGGAGAATGACTTTGAAGTTAATCCTGAGACGGAAGTCGGTTTTCGCAATCGGGACACCGCTTCGGCTCATGTGACCAGTATCGCTGCGAGACAGGGTGTCGAAGTTGTGCGCGTGCACGATGTAGCCAGTCATAAGATGGCAGTTGAAATTGCGTCAGCCATTCGTTTGGCAGATGATGCGGAAAATCTAGATTTAAAACAATATAAATAAGATGAAAGAAATTCAAAACAATCAGTGGATTGCCCACTACCGGACGGACCAACCACATTTTGGTTTGGAGCGAATGGTAGAACTCCTAGCCCTGCGAGGTAATCCCCATCTCAAACTCAAGGTTATCCATATCGGTGGAACCAATGGAAAGGGTTCGACCATTGCTTTTTTGAAAAAAATGCTGGAAAAGATGGGGTTGAAAGTTGGAGTTTTTAGCTCGCCTTATCTCATTCATTATACAGACCAGATTAGCATCAATGGGGAATCCATTCCCGAGGCTAGGCTAGAATCCCTCATGGCAGTTTATCGGTCTTTGCTTGAGGGGGAGAAGGTCGCTGCTTTACAAGGAACGACTGAGTTTGAGATTATCACAGCTCTAGCTTATGATTATTTTTCCTCAGAGAAAGTAGATGTTGCTATCATGGAAGTCGGAATGGGTGGACTCTTGGATAGTACCAATGTCTGCCAGCCGATTCTGACAGGGATTACAACTATTGGCTTGGATCATGTGGCCCTACTTGGTGACACCTTGGAAGCTATAGCAGAGCAGAAAGCTGGTATTATCAAGCAAGGCATTCCTTTGGTAACAGGTCGCATTACTCAAGAAGCCTTGACTGTGATAGACCCTATTGCAGAAGCTAAAAATGCGCCGCGACTTGCCTATGGAAAAGATTATCAGGTTCGTCATCAAGAAAGCGTGGTAGCGGGTGAAATCTTTGATTATACCAGTTCTGTCAGACAAGGTCGCTTTCAAACAGGTCTGCTTGGCTTGCACCAGATAGAAAATGCGGGGATGGCGCTTGCTCTCTTAGACACTTATTGTCAGGAGGTTGGACGAGAATTAGCTAGCAATGACTTGGTTGCTCAAGCCATGGAGGAAACCAGATGGCCAGGGCGTTTGGAGGTCCTGCCTAGTGAACCTCTGATGATTTTAGATGGGGCTCACAATCCGCATGCCATCAAGGCCTTGTTGAAAACTTTGCAAGAACGCTTTGTTGACTATCATAAAGAAATCCTCTTTACTTGTATCAAAACCAAGGCCTTGGAGGATATGTTGGACTTGCTAGAAACGGTGCCAGATAGTCAATTGACTTTAACCCATTTTGACGATAGTCGGGCGACTGATGAAAGAGCATTGAAAGAGACAGCTAAGTCTAGAAATCTCAATTACCACAGTTGGCAGGATTTTCTAGAGCAGAAATTGACAGATAAAAAAGAAGAGAAACAAACAGTTAGGATTGTCACAGGTTCCTTGTATTTCTTGAGCCAAGTGAGAGCCTACCTGATGGAGAGGAAGAACGAGAATGGATATACAAAAGATCGAAACGGCTGTAAAAATGATTATTGAGGCCGTCGGTGAGGATGCTAACCGCGAGGGCTTGCAGGAAACACCTGCTCGTGTAGCCCGTATGTATCAAGAGATTTTTTCAGGTCTTGGTCAAACAGCGGAGGAACACCTGTCAAAATCCTTTGAGATTATTGATGATAACATGGTGGTAGAAAAGGATATCTTTTTCCACACTATGTGTGAACACCACTTCTTGCCCTTTTATGGTAGAGCGCACATTGCCTATATTCCAGATGGTCGGGTGGCAGGCTTGTCCAAGCTAGCCCGTACGGTTGAAGTTTATTCTAAAAAACCACAGATTCAAGAACGGCTGAATATCGAAGTGGCCGATGCCTTGATGGACTATCTGGGGGCTAAGGGAGCCTTTGTTGTTATTGAGGCCGAACATATGTGTATGAGCATGCGTGGTGTCAGAAAACCAGGCACGGCAACCTTGACGACAGTAGCTCGTGGTCTATTTGAAACAGATAAAGACCTCCGAGATCAGGCTTATCGTTTAATGGGACTATAAAAAGAATCCGCTTCAAGCGGATTTTTCTAGAAAGGACTAGTTATGGATCAACTGCAGATTAAAGATTTGGAAATTTTTGCCTATCACGGGCTTTTTCCTAGTGAAAAAGAGCTAGGGCAAAAGTTTGTCATTTCGGCGACCCTATCCTATGATATGACCAAGGCAGCGACAGACTTGGACTTGACGGCTTCTGTCCATTACGGAGAACTTTGTCAGCAGTGGACGACTTGGTTTCAGGAAACCACTGAGGACTTGATTGAGACGGTAGCCTACAAACTAGTAGAGCGTACCTTTGAGACCTATCCTCTCGTTCAGGAGATTGAGCTGGAACTGAAAAAACCTTGGGCTCCAGTGCGTTTACCACTGGATACCTGCTCGGTGACCATCCACCGTCGTAAGCAACGGGCTTTTATCGCCCTAGGAAGCAATATGGGGGATAAGCAAGCAAACTTGGAACAAGCTATTGACAAACTGCGAGCTCGTGGTATCCATATTCTAAAAGAGTCCAGTGTCTTGACGACGGAGCCTTGGGGCGGTGTGGAACAAGCTAGTTTTGCCAATCAGGTGATTGAAGTAGAAACATGGCTACCGGCTCCAGTCTTGTTAGAAACCTTGTTAGCCATTGAGTCAGAAATGGGACGGGTTCGAGAGGTGCATTGGGGGCCTCGTTTGATTGATTTGGACCTACTCTTTGTGGAGGACCAAGTCATTTATACAGACGAGCTCATCTTGCCTCATCCTTATATAGCAGAACGCCTCTTTGTCCTAGGGCCTCTGCAAGAAATAGCTTCCCATTTTATTCATCCAGTACTAAAACAACCAATTCGCCACTTGTATCAAGAATTGAACAAATAGAAAAAACTCTAGTTCCTCAGCAGTTTGCGCCGAGAAGCTAGAGTTTTTAAAATAGGTCATTTTCTTCAGGAAGGAGGATGGTTTCTCTCCCGTCCATATCTAAAACAAGGACCCGAGGAGGGTAAAGAGGGTCAAAGGGGTGATTAAAATCAAAGTCGATACTAGTCGGCAGGTGCTGACTAGAGAAATGGAAGGTGATGGTTCCCTCGTTATTTAGCAGTTGAAATTCAAGTTCCTCTTCTAATTCAAAGACGTTTTTCAAAAAATGATCGATAATATACCACAAAGAGTCGATAACATCGTCAGGCAAGCTGGTCACAACGCCAAAACTGGCCGAACGTCTCTGAGTATTTGTAAAAGCCATAAACATTCCCTCCCTCCTTTTATTTTTCCTTATCATACAGCAAAACATCCCAAAAATCAAGAAATCGTACTCGCTTTTTCAAAATGGGAATAGGTTGTGAAATTTTTTCAAAGTTTCTCTAAAAAATACTTGAAAGTGTTTACAATAAGTGATAAAATGGAGTAAGCAGATGCATGAAAGCGAAATTTTCAATATAGAAAGGAAATAGAATGAACACAGATGATACAGTAACGATTTATGATGTTGCCCGTGAAGCTGGGGTTTCAATGGCAACTGTTAGCCGTGTAGTGAATGGCAATAAGAACGTCAAAGAGAATACTCGTAAAAAAGTTCTAGAGGTGATCGATCGTCTTGACTACCGTCCAAATGCGGTAGCGCGTGGCTTGGCCAGCAAGAAAACCACGACAGTTGGTGTTGTGATTCCAAATATCACCAATGGCTATTTTTCAACCCTAGCCAAGGGGATTGATGATATTGCAGAGATGTATAAGTACAATATCGTCCTAGCCAACAGTGATGAAGACGATGAAAAAGAAGTTTCAGTAGTTAATACTCTCTTTTCAAAACAAGTTGATGGTATTATCTTTATGGGCTATCACTTGACTGAAAAGATTCGTTCAGAATTTTCTCGATCTCGGACGCCAGTTGTCCTTGCAGGAACGGTGGATATCGAACACCAGTTGCCAAGTGTTAATATTGACTACAAACAAGCAACGATTGATGCAGTAACTCATTTGCTTCAGGAAAATGAAAAGATTGCCTTTGTCAGCGGGCCACTTGTTGATGATATCAACGGCAAAATTCGATTGATTGGTTACAAGGAAGCTTTGAAAAAGGCAGGAATCCCTTATAGCGAGGGCTTGGTATTTGAGTCTAAATACAGCTATAATGATGGCTATGCCTTGGCAGAGCGCTTGGTTTCTTCACAGGCTACAGCTGCAGTTGTGACAGGTGATGAATTGGCTGCGGGTGTGTTAAATGGCTTGGCAGATCACGGTATTTCTGTACCAGAAGAGTTTGAAATCATCACGACAGATGATTCTCAAATTGCACGATTCACTCGTCCAAACTTAACGACAATTGCTCAACCTCTATACGACCTTGGTGCTATCAGTATGCGTATGTTGACCAAGATTATGCATAAGGAAGAGTTGGAAGAACGTGAAGTTCTTCTCCCTCACGGTTTGACAGAACGTCGTTCGACACGAAAACGCAAATAGAAAAAATCAGGGAATCGAGAAGATTTCCTGATTTTCAATTTTAACCTTCCATGTAATTGCGAAGTTCTTCTCCTTTTAGCCCAGCGTTGATAGCAATCAATAATTTGAGGCGAGCTTTTTGAGCATTGAGTTCTTTGACAAAGAAAACGCCAGACTCTTGTAATTGAACTCCTCCGCCTGGATAGGCGTAAACGGGTTCTGCAATTCCGTTAAAACAACGTGAAACCAAGGCGACTGGAATGCCTTTTTGGAGGAGACTTTCTAATTTTTGAGCTGTTTCTTTGGGTACATTACCTGCTCCAAAAGCTTGAACGACTAATCCATCTAGGTGATCTAGGTCAAGCATATCAATCAGCTCATCTGTCATACCTGCATAGGCCGAGATGATGGGAACTAGACCTTGAATATGCTCGAGATCAAAACGGACACGAGGCTCAGCTGTTTTGAAGTAGAGGATTTCTTGCTTCATGATGAGACCGAGAGGCCCGTGAGTAGGAGTTTGAAAGGTACCGACGTTGGTCGTATGGGTTTTGGTAACATACTTTGCTGCGTGAATCTCATCATTCATGACGACCAGCACACCCTTGTCAGCTGACTTGTCATCGCTTGCGACTCGCAAAGCGCTCAGATAGTTATAAACACCATCGCTACCAAGTTCGTTTGAACTACGCATGGCCCCTGTTAGAACGATGGGGATAGGCGGGATTTTCATGGTATCAAGGAAGTAAGCTGTTTCTTCTAAGGTATCTGTACCATGTGTGATGACAACTCCATCGTAGTTATCAGCGTCCTCTTTAATCTTATGATAGAGTGCAAGCATATGCTTGGGTTTGATATGAGGGCTTGGCAGATTAAAAAAGTCTAGGGCATGAACCTCAATCCCTTCAAGTGGATTGGAAACATGGTTCATGGGATTGTCCTGACTAGTTACAACGGCACCAGTGGCGTCTGCTTGCATGGAAATAGTCCCACCTGTATGTAAAACAAGGATTTTCTTAGGCATGATTTAGTCACTCTTTCTGAAATGTGGTATAATCATTGTAACACAAAAGGGGAGAATGGGACAGGATGGAAGTCAAGGCTGTTTTTTTTGATATCGATGGAACGCTAGTCAACGATCGCAAGAGTGTTTTGAAATCCACTAAGGACGCGATTAGGATTGTGAAAGAGCAAGGGGTGCTTGTTGGAGTGGCGACAGGACGGGGGCCTTTCTTTGTCAAGGAATTGATGGAAGATTTAGATCTGGATTTTGCAATAACTTATAACGGACAATATATCTTTAATAAAGAAAAAGTTTTATTTGCTAGCCCGATTGCTAAGTCAAGCCTGCGTCAATTGATTGCCTATGCTAAAAAAGAGCAAAAAGAAATCGCTCTTGGAACCGAGCATGCTGTTGTTGGTTCGAAAATTATGTCATTTGGTCTCGGATCCTTTTCACAGCTGGTTAGCCGTTTCATTCCAACTGGCTTAACAAGAACCGTTAGCCGTTCCTTTAATCGAATGGTTAGTAAGGCAGTCCCTCAAAAGGAAGATGACCTACTTCGTTTGATCAATGAGCCAATCTATCAAGTGTTAATGCTGATGACGCCAGAAGAATCTGAGAAGGCAGCAGCTGATTTTGAAGACTTGAAACTAACTCGAAGCAATCCCTTCGCTGCGGATATCATCAACCAAGGAAATTCCAAACTAGAAGGCATTCGCCGAGTCGGGAAAGAATATGGCTTTGATCTCAACCAAGTCATGGCCTTTGGTGATTCAGACAATGACCTGGAAATGTTGGCAGGTGTTGGTATGTCTGTAGCCATGGGAAATGGCAGTAGCAGCGTCAAAGAAGTTGCCAAGCACATTACTGCAAGTAACCAACAAGATGGCATCCATAAGGCGCTCGAGCACTTTGGTGTTTTGGCTTCAGAAAAAGTTTTTGTCAGTCGAGATTACCATTTTAATAAGGTCAAGACCTTCCACCACATGATGGATGAACGAACTCAAGAAGAGCCACAGGCATGGGATGTTGAAGGTGCAACCCACCGCGCAGATTTTAAAATTGAAGAATTAGTAGAGTTTGTCCGCGCGGCAAGTTCTTCGGAGGAAGAATTCCAGCAGTCGCTTGCAAGCATGCATGCGGCACTTGACAAGGCGGCCGAAAAGGTGAGGCAAAAAACGCCTGCCCAAAAAGATCTAATCGGGCAGGTTGATGCCTTAATCGATACACTGTATTTTACTTACGGTAGTTTTGCCTTGATGGGAGTGGATCCAGAACGCATCTTTGATATTGTGCATGAGGCAAACATGGGGAAGGTTTTTCCTGATGGAAAAGCCCATTTTGATCCAGTTACACATAAAATCTTAAAACCGGATGACTGGGACGAAAAATATGCTCCAGAACCTGCTATCAGAAAGGAACTGCAGCGTCAGCTCAAGGCTTATGAGCGACATAAAGAGAGAAATAAGTAAGAAAAAAGGGAGCCTAGCAGGCTCCTTTTGTGTTCCTATAATGTTTTTTCTTGTTCTCTCACGACGAGCAAATCAACTTTTGCGTGGCGGAGGATGTATTCAGATGAAGAGCCAACCAAGAGGCGCTCAAAGGCATTAAGACCCGTTGCACCGACGAGAATCAGGTCAACATTTTCTGCGTCTGGAATGGTGCGGGCAAGGAGGGTCTTTGGATTTCCCATTTCGATGACGATGTGAATATCCGTCACACCCGCATCTTTTGCACGTTTTTCGTACTCTTTCATCAAACTTTCAGCATCAACTTGGAGTTCTTCGTAAACTTCAGCATCAAAGGTAGATACGCTTTGAAGAGCGCGTGTGTCAATAACATGGGCAATGGTGAGCTTGGAATCATTGCGTAGAGCGGTGTAAACACCTTTAACAAAAGCCAAGTCTGCCTCTTTAGAACCATCAATTGCAACCATAACATTTTGGTAACGTTGTGCCATAATGAAACCTCCTGAAATTTTCTTACTTTTATTGTAATCCTTTTCACTAAAGAAGTAAAGTAAAAATCATATTTAAATAAATATTATCGGAGATTCGATTTGGTGGAGATATGTTAAAATAAAAGAAAACGGGATAGTAGGAAACATAGTGAGGGGGATGAGAAAGTATGAAAGATTTTGTTCAAGCTTCTAAAAAAATAAGTCTTCTTTATCATGGAATTATCCTTGCGTCACTTGTAGGAGAAGTAGTGATGCTTTGGCAGCTGGAAAGAGTCGTGCCTGTTCTCTATCCAGGTTTTGTTGGCTTTCTTCTCTTTCACTTAGTCTACCACATCATTTTATTTGTGATTGCAAAGAGAAGTGGTCGCTTGGACTATTTGGTCATGTGGGGGCTCTTTTTCATGTTTAATCTTTTGTATGATTCCTTTTTAGCATTAGTCTTCCTAGATTTGTCTTTTGGTATGTGAGAAAATACTTCTGCATTCTAGTTATTTAGACGGTGAGAACCTAGTCGTTGTGAGTTTTTTTCTTTGCTTGCTCATTTCAGGAAACTTGTCGCAATCCCTTTCTAGTGGTATAATGTTACTATCTCGATGAATTGAGGAAACAAGATGAAAGAATATAACAAGTCTAGTAAGTTAGAGCATGTTGCCTATGATATCCGTGGCCCTGTTTTGGAAGAAGCTATGCGGATGCGAGCAAACGGAGAAAAGATTTTACGTTTGAATACAGGGAATCCAGCAGAATTTGGCTTTACAGCGCCAGATGAGGTCATTCATGACTTGATTATGAATGCGCGTGATAGTGAAGGGTATTCTGACTCTAAAGGGATTTTCTCAGCCCGTAAGGCCATCATGCAGTATTGCCAACTGAAGAAATTTCCCAATGTAGACATTGATGATATTTACCTCGGAAATGGTGTCAGTGAGCTGATTGTTATGTCCATGCAGGGGCTTTTGGACAATGGAGATGAGGTCTTGGTGCCTATGCCAGACTATCCTCTCTGGACGGCTGCTGTCAGCCTAGCTGGGGGAAATGCGGTTCACTATATCTGTGATGAAGCTGCAGAATGGTACCCAGATATTGATGATATCAAGTCAAAAATTACTTCCAATACCAAGGCAATCGTCCTTATCAATCCAAATAACCCAACTGGAGCCCTTTATCCTAAGGAACTCTTGCTGGAGATTATTGAGATTGCTCGTCAAAACGATTTGATTATCTTTGCGGATGAGATTTATGACCGTATGGTGATGGATGGGCATGTACACACGCCTGTGGCGAGCTTGGCACCAGATGTCTTCTGTGTCAGCATGAATGGTCTGTCAAAATCGCATCGTATCGCTGGTTTTCGTGTGGGCTGGATGGTCTTGTCTGGTCCTAAGACACATGTTAAAGGCTATATCGAGGGTCTCAATATGCTGTCCAACATGCGCCTTTGTTCTAACGTTTTGGCCCAGCAAGTCGTACAAACATCACTAGGTGGGCACCAGTCAGTGGACGAATTACTCCTTCCTGGTGGTCGTATCTATGAGCAAAGAAACTTCATTTACAATGCTATTCAAGATATTCCAGGTTTGTCTGCGGTCAAACCTAAGGCGGGTCTTTATATCTTCCCTAAAATTGACCGCAATATGTACCGCATCGATGATGATGAACAGTTCGTTCTTGATTTCTTGAAACAAGAAAAGGTTCTCTTGGTTCATGGTCGTGGTTTTAACTGGAAGGAACCAGACCATTTCCGTATCGTTTACCTCCCACGAGTGGACGAATTAGCACAAATCCAAGAAAAGATGACTCGTTTCTTGAAACAGTATCGTAGATAAGGGCTTTCATAGGAAAAGCTAGAAAACATTTGCTTGGAGCTATTGACAAAAGTGGCAGAATCAGATAGAATAGTAAAGTATGTTTAGTAACTGATCACTTTATAGCCGGCTAAACGAATACAAAATCTATGAGGAGGTATTCATCGTGAAACGTACTTATCAACCAAGTAAACTTCGTCGTGCGCGCAAACACGGATTCCGTAACCGTATGTCAACTAAAAACGGTCGTCGCGTATTGGCAGCTCGTCGTCGTAAAGGACGCAAAGTTTTGGCTGCTTAATCCAAACGAATTCAACAAAGAAGTCAGTAGGAACTCGAGTCTACTGGCTTTTCTTTTTCCTATAATATCAGTTTGTAAATGCTTTATATTTTTTCTGAAATAGTGTATAATATTTCACATACTATAAAAAATGGAGAACAGTTATGAAGAAATCAAAAGCCCTCCTACTAGGGGCTGGAATTTTGAGCGCAAGCTTCTTGATGGCGGCTTGTAGTTCGGCACAATCAAATACAGATAAAACCTACTCTTATGTATTTGCAAGCAATCCAGATACATTAGACTATATCACTTCGACACGTGGCTCGACCTCTAGCATTACGACAAACTTGATCGATGGTTTGTTGGAAAATGATAAGTACGGAAACCTCGTCCCTTCTATGGCAGAGTCGTGGACAGTATCAAAAGATGGTTTGACTTATACCTACAAAATCCGCCAAGGGGCTAAGTGGTATACCTCTGAAGGAGAAGAATACGCTGAAGTGACAGCTCATGACTTTGTGACGGGTCTCAAGTATGCAGCGGATAAAAAAGCTGAGAATTTGTACTTGGTACGGGATTCGATCAAAGGTTTGGCAGATTATGTCGAAGGGAAAACATCTGACTTTGAGACGGTTGGAGTCAAGGCAGTGGACGACTATACTCTCCAATACACCTTGAACAAGCCAGAGTCTTATTGGAATTCGAAGACAACAGGGGGGATTTTGAGTCCTGTTAATGAAGCCTTTTTGAAATCTAAGGGTGATGATTTTGGAAGTGTTACCCCATCTAGTATTCTGTCAAATGGGCCATACTTGTTCAAGTCTTTCACATCAAAATCTTTAATTGAGTTTGAAAAGAACCCCAATTACTGGGATAAGGACAATGTGAAAATTGAGAAGGTAAAGCTTTCCTTCTATGATGGTTCAGATCAAGATAGTTTGGCTCGAGGATTCTTAGAAGGAAATTACACAGATGGACGCATCTTCCCGACAAGTTCTGTCTTTGACCAGCTGAAAAAAGGGAATGAAGATAAGATTACCTATACTCCTCAGGATGCTGTGACTTTCTACTATCTCTTCAATGTCAACCGTCAAAGTTACAATCAAACCATGAAACAGACGGATAAAGAAAAGGCGGATTCCCGTGCAGCTATGCAAAATAAGGACTTCCGTCAGGCGATTAACTTTGCCTTTGACCGTCATGCCTACGCTGCCCAGACAAATGGAGAAGATGGAGCTGACCGTATTCTTCGAAACATAGTCACACCAAGTAACTTTGTTCAAATCGGTGGTAAAAACTTCGGGGATACTGTCAATGAAAAGATGGTCAACTATGGTTCAGAGTGGGCTAATGTCAATCTAAACGACGCTCAGCCTGCCTTCTTGAATGCTGACAAAGCCAAGGCAGAATTTGCCAAAGCCAAAGAAAGTTTACAGGCAGAAGGTGTGACCTTCCCTATCCATTTAGACATGCCGGTGGATCAGACTGCTAAGTTGGACGTACAGCAAGCCAGTTCTTTCAAGCAGACTGTTGAAGAGACACTTGGATCAGATAATATTGTTATCGATGTGATTCAATTGTCTCCAGACGAGAAAGACAATGCAACCTTCTTTGCTGACACAGCTGAACAAAAGGACTATGACATCGACATCTCGGGCTGGAGTGGGGATTACTCAGATCCGAAAACCTATCTTGACCTTTTGGACCCAGACTCCGGCTCTCAGTTAAAAAATCTTGGCTTGACTCCAGAAAAAGACAATGATGTCAAGGAAAAAATCGGTCTCCCTACCTACAAGAAGTTGTTAGATGAGGCAGATAAAGAAGTTGAAAACACTCAGACTCGCTATGAAAAATTTGCTGAAGTTCAAGCTTGGCTAACAGATAGTGCTCTCTTTCTACCAGTTCAAAGTGGAGGGGCTAATCCAATCTTCCGTAAGACTGTACCGTTCACAGGAGCCTTCTCATTTGTCGGACATAAAGGGGATGCGGATAACTACAAATACCTTGAGTTGCAAAAAGATCCCGTGACTGCGAAACAGTATCAAGAGCTTTATGAAAAATGGCAAAAAGAAAAAACTGAGTCCAATAAAAAAGCTCAGGAAGATTTAGCTAACCATATTCAATAATATTCCTAGTCATGCTTTTTAGTTAAGCATAGTGGCTGGATTCAGAAAAAGGCCCCACCAGACGCTTTTTGGTTCTGGTAGGGCCTTTTCTTTATTCTTTTAAGTGATAGGAGTAGCTAGCGACAACGACATCCTGGTGCCAACGAAGGGCGTATTTTAGTTTGAGACTCATTTGATTGTGCAGGATATTTTGCCAAGGCTTGTTAGGGATGAACTGTGGTACAAGGACTGTAACGGTGTAGTTTTTTTGCTTAGCTTCTTGGGCGATTCGTTTGACATACTTAACACTAGGGGTGATGATGTCGCGGTAGCTGGTGTTGATATTCTTCAGAGTGATATTTGGGAAGTAATCGGCAAATTCCTGAAGAATTTCTTGGTCTTTTTCGGCCGTTTCTTTAGTAGAAATGTGCATGGCTAACACTTCATCACCGATACTTTGAGCGTAGTTAATGGCTCCGACACTTACTCGAGTGACATTTCCTACTAGGACAAGGACAAGATTGCCGTCGTAGGTACGTTTTTCAATTCCTTCGTAGAGTCGTAGCTGTTTTGCCACTTTTTGGTAATGGCTGTGAATGGACAAAAAGAGGAAGGTTAAAACTAGGATAATTGGGAAGAATGGCCAGATATCACCCAGCCTGAAGAGGAGTAAAATGAGAACGATAGCATAACAAATGATGGCGCCAAGGATATTTGCAAAGGCAGGTTTTAAGAAGTTTGCTCCTTTTTCCTTTTTCCAATGGCGAATCATCCCAGTCTGAGAAAGGGCAAAGGGAACGAAGACCCCGATAGTATAAAGAGGAATCAAGCGTTCAGTATTCCCGTTAAAAATGAGAAGAAGGATCATAGCCCCAAAGGCCAGAGTTAAGATACCGTTGGAGTAGCCAAGTCGATCCCCTTTTTCCATAAAGAGATGGGGCATGTACTTGTTTTTGGCCATATTGTAGGACAGCATAGGGAAGGCTGAAAAGCCAGTATTTGCAGCCACAGCTAGAATCAAGGCTGTTGAGAACTGGAAGAGATAGTAGCTAGCATGACCAAAGAATGAATCACCAAGAATGCCCTTGGCCATTTGCGAGAGGATGGTTTCTCCATTTTGAGGTGTGATGCCCATCCAGTAGTTTAGGAAGGTGATGCCTGCAAAAAGAAAACCTAAAATCAAGGACATGATGGTCAAGGTTTGAGCAGCATTCTTTTCTTTCGGAGTTTTGAAAAATGGTACCGCATTTGAAATAGCTTCAACCCCTGTCAGAGAGGCAGAGCCACTGGTAAAGGCTCTCAATAGGAGAACGATGGAAAGGCTCGGAACGGTTTGTCCAATGGTTGAAGTTGCCTGGTAGTTTAGGGAACCTGTAAATAGTTGAAAGAACCCATAAAGCAAGAGAAAGACGGTACTGAAGATAAAGAGGTAGACGGGAATCATCAGAGAGCTGGCAGATTCTTTCAATCCTCTTAAATTCAAGAGCATGAGCAGGCAGACTAGGAAAATAGAGATATGAAGATTGTAGGGATGGAGGGCAGGGATGGCTGCAGTAATAGCATCAGCTCCAGAAGCAACGGATACGGCTACTGTCAGCATATAGTCAACAAGGAGGCTGCCCCCTGCAATCAAGCCTAGTTCAGGAGAGAGATTTTCCCGAGTGACCATATAAGCTCCTCCACCTTGAGGATAGGCGTGGATGATTTGACGATAGGAAATGGTCAAACTAGCGAGCAGTAAGAGGACAAAAATACCGATAGGGAGGCTCCACCAAATAGCGAGAGGAGAGAGACTGACTAAAACGAGAATGACTTGTTCAGGTCCATAGGCAATAGAAGACAGAGCGTCACTTGACAACATGGCCAAGGCCTGCATTTTTCCAAGTAATCCCCCTTCACCATCTGTGAGAGACTTGAGTGGTCGACCGATAAAGGTATATTTTAATTTTCTAAACATTTTCTTTTCCTTTGATGAAAATTTCAATAAGTGTTATTATACTGCTTTGAAAAAATGCAGTCAAGGGAGAATGATCGGTATTAGAATATTTTTACAAGCCGGGGGATGCTATTTTTGGTATAATAGATGGAAGAAAATGAGGTTAGAAGAGATGATTTTTGATACACATACACATTTAAATGTAGAAGAATTTGCAGGACGTGAGGCCGAAGAAATCGCTTTGGCTGCTGAGATGGGCGTAACTCGGATGAATATTGTTGGTTTTGATAAGCCAACCATTGAACGAGCCCTAGAGTTGGCAGATGAGTATGAGCAACTCTACGCAACTATTGGCTGGCATCCGACGGAAGCAGGGACTTACACAGACGAGGTCGAAGCTTACTTGCTTGAAAAACTAAAACATCCTAAGGTCGTTGCCTTGGGGGAGATTGGTCTGGACTATCACTGGATGACAGCACCTAAGGAAGTGCAGGAACTGGTTTTTCGTCGTCAGATTCAGCTGTCTAAGGACTTGAATTTACCCTTTGTGGTCCACACTCGTGATGCGCTAGAAGATACTTATGAGATTATCAAGAGCGAGGGCGTTGGTCCTCGTGGTGGAATTATGCACTCATTCTCAGGTTCTTTGGAGTGGGCTGAGAAGTTTGTCGAGCTTGGTATGACCATTTCTTTCTCAGGAGTGGTGACCTTTAAGAAAGCGACGGATATCCAAGAGGCTGCTAGGGAACTTCCTTTGGATAAAATCCTCGTTGAGACAGATGCCCCTTACCTAGCTCCTGTTCCTAAACGTGGCCGTGAAAACAAAACAGCCTACACACGCTATGTGGTGGACTTTATCGCCGACTTGCGTGGGATGACGACTGAGGAGTTAGCCGCAGTAACGACTGCAAATGCAGAGCGTATCTTTGGATTGGACAGCAAGTGATGAAAGAAAAAATTTCCCAAGTCATCGTGGTTGAAGGTCGCGATGATACGGCCAATCTCAAACGTTACTTTGATGTAGAGACCTATGAGACACGAGGATCGGCAATCAATGATCAAGATATAGAGCGAATTCAACGCCTGCATGAACTGCATGGAGTCATTGTCTTTACAGATCCAGATTTTAATGGGGAACGCATTCGTCGCATGATTATGACGGCCATTCCAACAGTGCAGCATGCCTTTCTCAAGCGAGAAGAGGCTGTTCCCAAATCCAAGTCCAAGGGACGTTCTCTGGGAATCGAACACGCCAGCTATGAAGATCTAAAAGCAGCGCTGGCTCAGGTGACAGAGCAATTTGAAAACGAGAACGAGTTTGACATTAGTCGGAGTGACTTGATTCGCCTAGGTTTCCTAGCAGGAGCAGACAGTCGTAGGCGCAGAGAGTATCTAGGTGGACAGCTCCGCATCGGCTATTCCAACGGCAAACAACTCCTCAAGCGATTAGAGTTATTTGGCGTAACCTTGGCAGAAGTGGAAGAAGTGATGGCTAAGTATTCAGACTAACGGAGTCAGAAATGAAAAAAGTGATTATTACGGGTGGCAATAGTGGTATTGGCTACCAGTCTGCTAAACAGTTGGCTGAAAAGGGCTGGTCGGTAACCCTGTTTTGCCGGCGAAAAGAAGCTGCTAAGCAAGCCTGTGAGAAAATCCGCCAACAAACAGGAAATCCGCATATAGATTATATCTTGGTTGATTTATCTGAGATGAAAAGTATCAAGAAAGCGGTAGAACAGTATATCCAAAAAGAAGAGACTTTAGATGTTTTAATGAACAATGCGGCCGATTTTGATTTATCGGTCAAAAAGCCAATTCTTACCAAAGACGGATTGGAAAAACAATTTGCGACCAACGTGGTTGCTCCCTTTTTACTTTCTACCTTGTTGAGGGGCTTGTTAGAAAAGTCAGAAAGTGGTCGGATTATTAATATTTCTTCCCAAGGACTGGTGCTTTATCCTTTCATGAAGCTTGATTTTGAAAATTTAGCTGGTCAAAAACATTATAGTCCTGCCAAGACCTATTATCAGAATAAACTAGCCTTGTTGATGCTGACGCTTTATATGCGGAAACATTGGAAAGGTATCAAGGTTCAGGCAATCCGTGTGACCAATGTCAAAGTTGATATGCGCCGCTATGATCACCTCAGCACTTTTATGAAAAATTTGTATAAAATCAAGTCAAGATTTTCGATTAGTCCTGAAGAAATGGCCAAAGTCTATACAGCCTTATCTACAGAAGATGGCCATGACGGTTTTTTGTATGACGAGAAATGCAGAGAAGTAAAAGCAAATAGATCTGCTTACGAAGAAGAGGAGCAAGCAAAACTTTACTCCTTACTTGAACAACTGACCTTTTCAAGAGACAATCTATAAAGAATTAGAAAAATAAATTTTACGCTTACTTCAATAGTGGAAAGAAATTTAGATATCGAAATCTGTTTGGAGAGTCCTGAAAAGTGATAACAATAACCAGATAGCCCAAAAATACAAAGGGAATGTGTTACAATAGAGGTACTTAGATTTATTTTGATAGCGTTAAAATAGAAACTTATAAGGACAGTGCGAAATGAAAATTCGAGTTAATAGAGATTCTGTATGTATGGGGGACGATGTATTGCCTCATGAGATAGAATTTGAGATTCCTGAAGATATGACGGTGAAAGAATTTTTTGACTTTCTAGAAAAGGAACGTTATTTGCCGTCTGTTCAAGGAAACAATGTCGCTTGGGAACTCCGTAATCGAAATGGGGAACAAGGTGTTTATTTCACCAAAACACGAGAGATTATTCATCCAGATGCGGTCTTAAAAGAGATGTTGGAAGGAATTACTGAGACTCCCTTATTTGTTTTGCTCTATCATTATACCCCGGAAGCATACTATATTAGAAAAGAGAATAAATGAGAATTGCAGATTACAGCGTGACTAAGGCAGTGCTGGAGCGTCACGGTTTTACTTTTAAAAAGTCCTTCGGGCAAAATTTCCTGACGGATACCAATATCCTTCAAAAAATCGTGGATACGGCTGAAATTGATGATCAGGTTAATGTCATTGAAATTGGGCCAGGAATTGGTGCTTTGACGGAGTTTTTGGCTGAGCGTGCAGCTCAAGTCATGGCATTTGAGATTGACCACCGTTTGGTACCGATTTTGGCAGATACCCTGCGTGATTTTGACAATGTGACAGTAGTCAAGGAGGACATTCTCAAAGTTGACTTGGCCCAGCATATCCAGAATTTCAAAAATCCTGACCTGCCAATCAAGGTAGTAGCCAACTTGCCTTATTACATCACGACGCCTATTCTCATGCATTTAATCGAGAGTGGCATTCCTTTTAGTGAGTTTGTGGTCATGATGCAAAAAGAAGTGGCGGATCGTATCTCAGCCCAGCCTAACACCAAGGCTTACGGTAGCTTGTCGATTGCTGTGCAGTATTACATGACAGCCAAGGTTGCCTTTATCGTGCCTCGTACGGTCTTTGTGCCAGCGCCAAATGTGGATTCGGCCATCTTGAAAATGGTGCGTCGTCCAGAGCCAGCCGTAGCAGTGGAAGACGAGAACTTTTTCTTTAAGGTTTCCAAGGCTAGCTTCACTCATCGTCGCAAGACCTTGTGGAACAACTTAACAGGCTACTTTGGGAAGACCGAAGAAATCAAGGATAAATTGACCAAGGCTTTGGACCAGGCAGGCTTATCTCCATCTGTGCGTGGGGAAGCTCTCAGCTTGGAAGAGTTTGCCAGTCTGGCAGATGCGCTTAAAGGACAAGGAC
Source organism: Streptococcus sp. KHUD_018 (assembly GCF_054861215.1). The sequence continues at coordinate 1,833,451 of NZ_CM142176.1, read as the reverse complement.
TCTAAGATGCAGGGACAAATTATTAAAGCCTTGGCGGGCTTCTACTATGTAGAGAGTGATGGTCAGGTCTATCAGACACGCGCGCGTGGAAATTTCCGCAAAAAAGGTCATACACCTTATGTCGGAGACTGGGTAGACTTTTCTGCCGAGGAAAATTCCGAAGGTTATATCCTCAAGATTCATGAACGGAAAAACAGTCTCGTCCGTCCGCCCATTGTCAATATTGACCAAGCTGTGGTGATCATGTCCGTCAAGGAACCGGACTTCAACAGCAACTTGTTGGATCGTTTCTTGGTTCTTTTGGAACACAAGGGCATCCATCCCATCGTCTATATTTCTAAAATGGACTTGCTGGAAGATAGAGGAGAACTGGATTTTTATCAGCAGACTTACGGTGCCATTGGTTACGACTTTGTGACTAGTAAAGAAGAACTTTTGCCTTTGTTGACAGGAAAAGTGACGGTCTTTATGGGGCAGACAGGTGTTGGAAAATCAACCCTCCTCAATAAAATCGCACCGGACCTCAATCTTGAAACAGGAGAGATTTCAGACAGTCTAGGTCGTGGTCGCCATACCACTCGAGCTGTTAGTTTTTACAACCTCAATGGGGGTAAAATTGCCGACACACCAGGCTTTTCATCACTGGATTATGAAGCGTCAACGGCTGAAGACCTCAATCAGGCCTTTCCAGAGATTGCCAGTGTCAGTCGAGACTGTAAATTCCGTACTTGTACCCATACCCATGAACCGTCCTGTGCGGTTAAGCCGGCTGTCGAAGAGGGTATCATTGCATCCTTCCGTTTTGACAACTACCTGCAATTTCTCAGTGAAATTGAAAATCGCAGAGAAACCTATAAAAAAGTCAGCAAAAAAATTCCAAAATAAGGAGAAACCTATGTCTCAATACAAGATTGCTCCGTCAATTCTGGCAGCAGATTATGCCAACTTTGAACGTGAAATCAAACGCCTAGAAGCAACTGGGGCAGAATATGCCCATATCGATATCATGGATGGGCACTTTGTACCACAAATCAGTTTTGGTGCAGGTGTGGTCGAAGCTCTTCGCCCTCATAGCAAGATGGTCTTTGACTGCCACTTGATGGTAGCTAATCCAGAACACCATTTAGAAGATTTTGCGCGTGCGGGAGCGGATATCATCAGCATCCATGTGGAAGCAACACCTCATATTCATGGAGCTCTTCAAAAGATTCGTTCGCTTGGTGTCAAACCTTCGGTTGTCACCAACCCTGGTACACCTGTTGAGGCGATTAAGCATGTCCTTCACCTAGTTGACCAAGTCTTGGTCATGACAGTTAACCCTGGATTTGGTGGGCAAGCTTTTCTGCCTGAAACCATGGATAAGATTCGTGAGTTGGTTGCCCTTCGTCATGAAAAAGGTTTGAGCTTTGAGATTGAAGTCGATGGCGGTATTGATGACCAAACCATTGCTCAAGCCAAAGAAGCTGGAGCGACCGTTTTTGTAGCAGGATCCTATGTCTTTAAGGGAGATGTCAATGAACGAGTGCAAACTCTCAGAAAACAACTGGACTAGGGTTGCTGTTTTTGCCGGCGGAGATCGCGGTCATTATCGGACGAATTTTGATAGCTTTGTTGGTGTGGATCGTGGTTCGCTCTGGGTCTTGGAAGAAGATCTGCCTCTCACTCTAGCAGTTGGGGATTTTGATTCGGTGACTGCAGACGAACGTCAGTTGATTCAAAAACGTGCCCAACATTTTGTTCAAGCCCAGCCAGAAAAGGATGATACGGATCTGGAACTAGCACTTTTAACGATTTTTGAAAAAAATCCTCAAGCCCAAGTGACCATTTTTGGGGCTTTGGGTGGTCGTATTGATCATATGCTGGCTAATGTCTTTCTGCCTAGCAATCCCAAGTTGGCACCCTATATGCGCCAGATAGCGATTGAGGATGGGCAAAATGTGATTGCCTATTGTCCAGAAGGGACCAGTCAGCTAGAGCCCCGTTCAGACTACGATTATCTAGCCTTTATGCCAGTTCGGGATAGCCAGCTGACTATTCTTGGTGCCAAGTACGAATTGACAGAGGAGAATTTTTTCTTTAAAAAAGTGTACGCTTCTAACGAATATATAGATAGGGAAGTTGCGGTAACTTGCCCAGATGGCTATGTCGTCGTGCTGCATAGCAAGGACAGGAGGTAGGATGGAGACTGTATTATTACTATTATTAATTGCCAATCTAGCTGGTCTCTTTCTCATTTGGCAGAGGCAGGATAAGCAGGAGAAACACCTAAGCAAGAGTTTGGAGAATCAGGCAGACAATCTTTCAGATCAACTGGATTATCGCTTTGAACAAGCCAGACAAGCCAGTCAGCTGGATCAAAAAGATTTGGAAGTGGCTGTCAGCGACCGTTTGCAAGAAGTGCGAATGGAATTGCACCAAGGCCTGACTCAAGTTAGACAGGAGATGAACGAGAATCTCCTTCAAACTAGGGACAAGACCGACCAACGTCTCCAAGCCTTGCAGGAATCAAATGAACAACGCTTGGAGCAAATGCGCCAAACGGTCGAGGAAAAGCTAGAAAAGACCTTGCAGACGCGCTTGCAGGCTTCCTTCGAGACAGTTTTCAAACAACTGGAGTCTGTCAATCGTGGCCTGGGAGAGATGCAGACAGTTGCCCGCGATGTTGGTGCTCTCAACAAGGTTCTCTCTGGTACCAAGACGCGAGGGATTCTGGGAGAATTGCAACTGGGGCAAATCATCGAAGACATCATGACACCTGCCCAGTACGAACGAGAATACGCAACGGTTGAAAACTCTAGCGAGCGAGTAGAGTACGCTATCAAGTTACCTGGCCAAGGAGATCAGGAATATGTCTATTTACCGATTGACTCCAAGTTTCCACTGGCGGATTACTACCGCCTAGAAGAAGCCTATGAAGCAGGCGATAAGGACGAGATTGAACGTTGTCGCAAGTCACTCCTAGCTAGTGTCAAGCGCTTTGCCAAGGATATCAATAGCAAGTACATAGCACCACCTCGGACGACCAATTTTGGAGTCTTGTTTGTTCCGACAGAAGGACTTTACTCAGAGATTGTCCGCAATCCGGTCTTCTTTGATGATTTGAGACGGGAAGAGCAGATTATCGTTGCAGGACCAAGTACCCTATCAGCCCTGCTTAACTCTCTATCAGTTGGTTTCAAAACTCTCAATATCCAAAAGAGTGCTGACCATATCAGTAAGACCCTTGCTAGTGTCAAGACCGAGTTTGGCAAGTTTGGTGGCATTCTGGTCAAGGCACAAAAGCATCTCCAACATGCCTCTGGCAATATTGATGAATTATTAAACCGTCGTACCACAGCTATCGAGCGGACGCTCCGTCACATTGAGTTATCAGAAGGTGAGCCTGCGCTTGATCTACTCCATTTCCAAGAAGATGAGGAAGAATATGAAGATTAGTCACATGAAAAAAGATGAGCTGTTTGAAGGTTTTTACCTGATCAAGTCAGCTGACCTGAGACAGACACGAGCTGGGAAAAACTACCTAGCCTTTACCTTCCAAGACGATAGTGGCGAGATTGAAGGGAAACTTTGGGATGCCCAACCTCATAACGTCGAGGCCTTTACTGCAGGGAAAGTGGTCCACATGCAGGGGCGCAGAGAAGTTTATAACAACACTCCTCAAGTCAATCAAATTACTCTTCGCTTGCCTCAGCCTGGGGAACCCAATGATCCAGCTGATTTCAAGGTCAAGTCGCCAGTTGATGTCAAGGAAATCCGTGACTACATGTCACAAATGATTTTCAAGATTGAAAATCCTGTCTGGCAACGTATCGTTCGCAGTCTCTACACCAAGTATGATAAGGAATTCTACTCCTATCCAGCTGCTAAGACCAACCACCACGCCTTTGAAACGGGTTTGGCCTATCATACAGCAACCATGGTGCGCTTGGCAGATGCCATTAGTGAGATTTATCCTCAGCTCAACAAGAGCCTCCTCTATGCGGGAATTATGTTGCATGACTTGGCCAAGGTTATTGAGTTGACGGGACCAGACCAGACGGAGTACACAGTTCGAGGCAATCTCCTTGGGCATATCGCTCTCATCGATAGTGAAATTACCAAGACAGTCATGGAACTAGGTATCGATGATACTAGAGAAGAAGTGGTGCTACTGCGCCATGTCATCCTCAGTCACCATGGCTTGCTGGAGTATGGAAGTCCAGTCCGTCCACGCATTATGGAAGCAGAGATTATCCATATGATTGACAATCTAGATGCCAGCATGATGATGATGTCAACAGCTCTAGCTTTGGTGGATAAAGGAGAGATGACCAACAAAATCTTCGCCATGGACAATCGTTCCTTCTATAAACCAGATTTAGATTAATAATTTAAGAAAAACGAGCATTTTTTACGCAATAATGTTCGTTTTTTTATGTGAATGTGGTATAATGGATAAAATATCAAAATTAAATGGAATGGTAAATAAAAATGAAATTAAGAAGAAGTGATCGGATGGTTGTCATTTCCAACTATTTGATTAATAATCCATACAAACTAACCAGTCTCAACACCTTTGCAGAAAAGTACGAATCTGCTAAATCATCCATCTCAGAGGATATCGTGATTATCAAGCGTGCCTTTGAGGAAATCGAAATCGGTCATATTCAGACTGTGACTGGAGCAGGTGGTGGCGTTATCTTTACACCATCAATCTCGAGTCATGAAGCCAAAGAAATGATCGCAGACTTGCGTGACAAACTTTCAGAAAGCGACCGTATCTTGCCAGGTGGCTACATTTACCTGTCTGATTTGCTCAGTACACCTGCCATTTTGAAAAATATTGGGCGCATCATTGCCAAGAGCTTTATGGACCAAAAAATCGATGCTGTTATGACAGTAGCAACAAAAGGTGTGCCACTCGCAAATGCAGTTGCCAATGTACTCAATGTTCCATTTGTCATTGTGCGTCGTGACTTGAAAATTACCGAAGGTTCAACGGTCAGCGTCAACTATGTTTCAGGTTCCAGCGGTGACCGCATTGAGAAGATGTTCCTTTCAAAACGCAGTCTCAAGGCAGGCAGTCGTGTCTTGATCGTGGATGACTTCCTGAAAGGTGGCGGAACTGTCAACGGGATGATTAGTCTCTTGCGTGAGTTTGATTCAGAGTTGGCTGGTGTTGCAGTCTTTGCGGATAATGCTCAAGAAGAACGTGAAAAGCAGTTCGATTACAAGTCACTCTTGAAAGTAACCAATATTGATGTCAAGAACCAATCCATCGATGTCGAGATTGGAAATATCTTTGACGAAGACAAATAAGAGATAGAACTAAAGGTTGGAACGATTGTCCCAGCCTTTCTTTGCAGACAGAATAGAAGGATGCCTATGAAAACACCATTTATCAACCGTGAAGATTTGGAAACGATTGTTGCAGAGTTCCCAACTCCCTTTCACTTATATGATGAGAAGGGAATTCGCGAAAAAGCGCGAGCAGTCAACAAGGCCTTTTCTTGGAACAAGGGCTTTAAGGAATATTTTGCAGTCAAGGCTACTCCAACCCCAGCCATCTTGAAAATCCTCAAAGAGGAAAGTTGTGGTGTGGACTGCTCCAGTTATGTGGAGCTCCTGATGAGCCATAAACTTGGATTTGCAGGTCCTGAGATCATGTTCTCATCAAACAACACGCCAGACCAAGAGTACACTTATGCCCATGAATTAGGTGCGACCATAAACTTGGATGCCTTTGAAGACATTGAACATCTGGAGCGGGCTGCAGGTATCCCAGAAACCATTTCCTGTCGTTACAATCCAGGCGGAGTCTTTGAGTTAGGAACAGATATCATGGACAATCCTGGAGAAGCCAAGTTTGGTATGACCAAGGAACAACTCTTTGAAGCCTTTGCTGTTTTGAAGGAAAAAGGAGCCAAGACTTTTGGGATTCACTCTTTCCTAGCATCCAATACCGTGACCCATCTCTACTACCCAGAGTTAGCCCGCCAGCTCTTTGAATTAGCTGTGGAAATCAAAGAAAAATTGGGGATTTCACTGGACTTTATTAACCTTTCTGGCGGAATCGGTGTCAACTATCGCCCAGACCAGAAGCCAAATGATATTGCGATGATTGGTGAGGGTGTGCGTAAGGTTTATGAAGAAGTCCTTACGCCAGCAGGTCTTGGTCAGGTCAAGATTTTCACGGAATTGGGGCGCTTTATGTTGGCACCTCACGGAGTTCTGGTCACAAGAGTCACTCATAAGAAAAAAACTTACCGTACCTATCTGGGTGTGGATGCCTCAGCAGTCAATCTCATGCGCCCAGCCATGTACGGTGCCTACCACCATATTACCAATCTCACCCATCCAGACGGTCCCGTCGAGGTTGTAGATGTGGTCGGGTCGCTCTGTGAAAACAATGATAAATTTGCTGTTAACCGCAAACTACCTCATACAGAAATAGGTGATTTGCTGGTGATTCATGATACAGGTGCACATGGATTCTCCATGGGTTACCAGTACAATGCCAAACTACGCTCGGCAGAAATTCTCTATACCGAAGAAGGAAAAGCCCGCCAAATCCGCCGTGCAGAGCGCCCTGAGGACTATTTCGCAACCTTGTATGGTTTTGATTTTGAACCAGATCATTAAAAGAAATTGAAAATGAAAGTGAAAAACAGATTGCTTTCTAAAAAATAGACAAAAAACCTTGTTTTTCATCTCACTCATGATATAATAAAACTATAAAACGGTTTCAAGGAAGGTGACGATATGTCTGAAGAAACAATTGACTATGGACAAGTGACAGGAATGGTGCATTCGACAGAGAGTTTTGGGGCGGTAGATGGCCCTGGGATTCGGTTTATTGTCTTTTTGCAGGGTTGTCACATGCGTTGCCAGTACTGTCATAACCCTGATACATGGGCTATGGAAACCAATAAATCACGCGAACGGACAGTAGACGATGTCTTGACAGAAGCTCTTCGCTACCGTGGTTTTTGGGGAGACAAGGGAGGAATCACTGTTAGTGGAGGAGAAGCCCTCTTACAGATTGATTTCCTAATTGCCCTCTTTACCAAGGCCAAGGAAAAAGGAATCCACTGTACCTTGGATACCTGTGCCCTTCCGTTCCGTAATAAACCACGTTATCTCGAAAAGTTTAATAAACTCATGGCGGTAACAGACTTGGTTCTTCTGGATATCAAGGAAATCAACGAAGAACAGCACAAGATTGTCACAAGCCAAACCAATAAAAACATCTTGGCCTGTGCCCAGTACCTATCAGATATCGGGAAGCCTGTTTGGATTCGCCACGTGCTGGTTCCAGGATTGACAGATAGAGATGAGGATTTGATCGAACTTGGTAAGTTTGTCAAGACCCTCAAAAATGTTGACAAGTTTGAAATCCTACCTTATCATACGATGGGAGAATTCAAGTGGCGTGAACTTGGGATTCCTTATTCGCTTGAAGGGGTCAAACCTCCAACAGCAGACCGTGTCAAGAATGCCAAGGAATTGATGGATACAGAAAGTTACCAAGATTACATGAAACGTGTTCATGGATAAAAAAGAAGCCTGATGGAGACATCGGGCTTTTGTGATGCAAAAAGACTTAGCCTCTCAGCTAAGCCTTTTTCTTATTTTCTAGAATGTTGTTTACCAGCATTGCGTTTTTTATGTTTCTTATTAGTCATGATCGCAGTTGCTTGGTTTGGAGTGACATCTTTGCGTCCGCCTCCAGTTGAAAATGAACTTGCTTTTGGTGGGTTTTTTGCAAATTCTTCACGAACTTTTTTGCGGAGTTTTGGACGAACAACATAGTTAACGATGAACTGTTGGAGAATCATCATGAAACCACCGACAACCCAGTAAAGCGTCACACTGGCTGGTGCGAAGAGGGAGAAGACGACAATCATGAGTGGACTCACGTAAATCATTCTTTTTAGTTGATCTCTTTGCATCTCGTCTTCTACTCCATGAAGTGAAAGAAGTGATTGGAGATAGTAGAGGATACCAGCGAAAGCGACAAGGAGCAGACTTGGTGAACCAAGATCGATACCCAAGAAGGTAGAGCTAGCTACCCCGTCAGTGTATTGGGCTGCAAAGTAGATAGCAGAGAAGAAAGGCATTTGAATGAGGATAGGGAAACATCCTACACCACCGAACATGCTAATGCCATGTTCTTTCTGAGCTGCAAAGAGAGCTTGTTGAGCCTCAAGTTTTTCTTCTTGAGTGGTTGCTTCTTTGAGACGTGTTTGATGTGGTTCAAGCACGTGTTTGAGGGCATTCATCTTTTCAGAGTGAAGCGTTGCCTTCCATGATTGGTAGATACCAAGTGGCAAGATAATCAAGCGCACGATGATGGTTACGATGATGATAGCCACACCAAAGCCTAGACCTTTATCAGTAGCGAAGTACTTGATAGCTTCAGCCATAGGTGCTCCGATGGTATTCCAAATCAATCCTGTAGGTTGTCCTGTGGCTTTGTCTACTTGGACACAGCCTGTCAAGACGAGTAGCATAGCCACTCCCATAGCAGAGAGGGCAAAACGTTTAATAGATTTCAATGTTTTCATTCCTTCTTTAAAAATTATACCTTTCTATTCTACTGTTTTTTTGTAAAATATACAATAGTTCTAGAGACCTAATTTGCGACTTTGAAGTCCGAATAGGATGAAAAGTTGCTCATTTGTACATCTAGATAGGTAACTTTTGAAAAAGGTGTCGGACCTTTTCGGATTTCTTGGATAAATTTTGCCATAGTGGCAGAGGAGTCTGCCTGAGCAAGAATTTCCACTGTGCCATCGTCGTTATTCCAGACACGACCAGTGATGCCACCGATTTCAAGAGCTAAAGTAACAACACCCCAACGAAAACCAACACCCTGCACCCTGCCTTGGGCAATCATTCTAACCTTTTGCATACCAAACCCCTTTGATTGTGTTATAATATTTCTATGACTATTATAACCTCAAAAGCCAATTCTGTGGTAAAAAATGCCAAGAAATTACATCAAAAAAAATATCGAAAGTCTGCTTATTTGATTGAAGGCTGGCACTTATTCGAAGAAGCTGTTCAAGCAGGAGTGACGATTGAAAAGGTCTTTGCCCTAGAAAGTTACCGAGATCAGCTAGTTGCTTTTCCTCAAACTATTTGGGTTTCAGAGGAGATTTTGCTAGATTTGGCAGATACGCAAACTCCTCAAGGCATTGTTGCAGTGATTCAAAAAGAAGAAGTGGGACTGCCTGATCTCCATCAGGGCAAGTATCTATTTTTAGAGGATGTTCAAGATCCTGGTAATGTGGGCACCATGATTCGGACGGCGGATGCGGCAGGTTTTACAGGGGTTATTGTTTCAGACAAGTCAGCAGATATATACAGTCTCAAGACCCTGCGTTCCATGCAAGGAAGTCATTTTCATTTGCCTATCTATCGTATGCCTCTTGTCAGCTTTGTAGAAGAGGCAAAGAAGAGCAATTTGCCCATTCTGGCAACGACCTTATCGAGAGAGTCAAAGGATTATCGTGAGCTTTCTTCACTAGAGAACTTTGTTTTAGTCATGGGAAATGAAGGGCAGGGGATTAGTTCTGTCATGGCTGAGAGTGCTGATCAGCTGGTTCATATTGGCATGAAAGGCCGAGCAGAAAGTCTCAACGTAGCAGTTGCAGCAGGAATTTTGATGTTTTATTTTAGCTAATTTATAAAATCTTTGTTATAATCAAGACATATTTATAGAAAAAGGAGAATCAGAATGAATCAAACGATTATTCAAGAACGTTCAGGTCTTAATCAATTTTACGCTAAGGTTTATGCTTTTGTGGGACTTGGGATTGGTCTATCGGCTCTCGTGTCAGCTTTGATGTTGACAGTCTTCCAAGCTCAATTGACTTACTTTTTAATGCATGGCCGTCTCTGGTTGATGATTGCAACTTTTGCAGAACTTGGTTTAGTCTTTGTTGCAAGTAGCATGGCTACAAAAAATAGCCCAGCAGCTCTCCCAGTATTTTTAGTTTATTCTGTTTTAAATGGCTTTACGCTCAGCTTTGTCGTAGCCCTCTATACACCTGGGACCGTCTTATCAGCCTTTGTATCCAGTGCCCTTCTCTTCTTTGTCATGGCGGCAATCGGAATTTTCACCAAGAAAGATTTGAGTGGAATGGGACGAGCTCTGATGGCTGCGCTTGTCGGGTTAATTATTGCCATGGTCGTTAACCTCTTTCTAGCCAATAGTTTCTTTGACTACATGATTAGTATTGCCATGGTCTTGGTTTTCTCAGGTTTGATTGCTTGGGACAACCAAAAGATTCGCTATGTTTATGAGCAGTCACGAGGACAAGTAGCGACAGGATGGGTCATCTCAATGGCGCTTAGCATCTACCTAGACTTTATCAACCTCTTCCTTAGCATCTTACGAATCTTTGGTCGAAACGATTAATGAATGTCAGAGTCAGTGTTCAAAAGAGCACTGACTTTTTCTTATTTACTCTTTTCTTTTCTTGGAAATAGGTGTATAATGCTTTTAACTAATTTTTGAGGAGCTGTTTATGAAGAAAAGTTTTATTCATCAACAAGAAGAAATTTCCTTTGTTAAAAATACCTTTACCCAGTATTTGAAAGATAAGTTAGAAGTTGTTGAAGTTCAAGGTCCTATCTTGAGCAAGGTCGGAGATGGGATGCAGGACAACCTGTCAGGTGTCGAAAATCCAGTATCTGTCAAGGTTTTGCAGATTCCAGATGAAACCTATGAAGTCGTTCACTCACTTGCCAAATGGAAACGCCACACCTTGGCTCGTTTTGGTTTCGGTGAAGGTGAGGGTCTATTTGTTCACATGAAGGCCCTTCGTCCAGACGAAGATTCGCTTGATGCGACCCACTCAGTTTATGTGGACCAGTGGGACTGGGAGAAGGTTATCCCAAATGGTCAACGCAATATCGCCTATCTCAAAGAAACCGTTGAGAAGATTTACAAGGCTATTCGTCTGACAGAGCTAGCCGTAGAAGCCCGCTATGATATCGAATCCATCTTGCCAAAGCAAATCACCTTTATCCATACAGAAGAGTTGGTAGAACGTTACCCAGACTTGACACCAAAAGAGCGTGAAAATGCAATCTGTAAAGAGTTTGGTGCAGTCTTCTTGATTGGTATCGGTGGCGAGTTGCCTGACGGAAAACCTCATGATGGCCGTGCACCTGACTACGATGACTGGACAACAGAGTCTGAAAATGGCTACAAGGGGTTGAATGGCGATATTCTCGTTTGGAACGAATCTCTTGGTTGTGCCTTTGAACTTTCATCAATGGGGATTCGGGTAGATGAGGATACCCTTCGTCGCCAAGTGGCTCTTACAGGAGACGAAGATCGTCTTGAGCTGGAATGGCATAAAGCCCTGCTTAACGGCCTTTTTCCACTGACAATCGGTGGAGGGATCGGACAGTCTCGGATGGCCATGTTCCTTCTTCGTAAGAAACACATCGGAGAGGTTCAGACCAGTGTTTGGCCTCAAGAAGTTCGCGATACGTACGAAAATATTTTGTAGAGAATCGAACCGCAAGGTTCGGTTTTCTTTCTCTTTTTGCCTATAATTTGGTATAATAAACGGTATGAAAATCGTATCAGGAATCTACGGAGGGCGTCCCCTCAAGACGCTAGAAGGCAAGACGACGAGGCCGACATCAGATAAGGTGCGTGGAGCTATCTTTAACATGATAGGTCCCTATTTTGAGGGTGGTCGTGTTTTGGATCTCTATGCTGGCAGTGGTGGCTTATCCATTGAGGCAGTCTCGCGTGGGATGTCCCATGCTGTCTTAGTGGAACGGGATCGAAAGGCACAAGCTGTCATCGCTGAAAATATCCAAATGACCAAGGAAGCTTCCAAATTTCAGTTCTTAAAGATGGAGGCTGACCGAGCCTTGGAGCAAGTGAAAGGTCCCTTTGACCTGGTCTTTTTAGACCCTCCCTATGCCAAGGAACAAATCGTTGCAGATATCGAAAAAATGGCAGAAAGAAACCTTTTCTCCGAAGAGATCATGGTTGTCTGTGAAACCGATAAGTCTGTAGAACTACCAGAAGAAATCGCCTGCTTAGGTATCTGGAAGGAAAAAATATATGGGATTAGTAAGGTGACGGTCTATGTCAGATAAAATTGGATTATTTACAGGTTCATTTGATCCTATGACAAATGGACATCTGGATATCATTGAACGTGCCAGCAAACTCTTTGATAAGCTCTATGTCGGGGTGTTCTACAATCCCCACAAACAAGGCTTTCTCCCTGTTGAAAACCGCAAACGGGCAGTCGAAAAAGCGGTGGCGCATTTAGATAATGTAGAGGTGCTGGCTTCTCATGATCAACTAGTCGTTGATGTTGCAAGAAGACTGGGTGCTAAGACCCTTGTCCGTGGCTTGCGAAATACCACCGACTTGCAATACGAGTCTAGCTTTGACTACTACAATCATCAACTGGCTCCAGAAATCGAAACCATTTACCTATATAGCCGCCCAGAGCATCTTTATATCAGCTCTTCGGCCGTGAGAGAACTTCTGAAGTTTGGTCAGGAGATTCAGCAATATGTCCCAAACAGTGTTGTGGAGGAATTAGAACATGAAGAAAAAAACTAGATGGCCCTTATATGTCATCCTAGCACTAGTATTGACTTTTTTAGCCTTTGTAGTACCTTTACCTTACTACATAGAAGTTCCAGGTGGAGCGGAAGATATTCGTCGCGTTTTGAAAGTCAATGAAACAGAAGACACAGAAGCAGGAGCTTACCAGTTTGTAACAGTCGGTATTCGACACGCAACCCTATCGCATCTTGTCTATGCTTGGTTAACACCTTTCACAGATATTAGAAGTGCCAAAGAGACTACGGGTGGCTCTACTGATGCAGAGTTTATGCGGATCAATCAATTCTACATGCAAACTTCTCAAAACATGGCCAAGTATCAAGGACTGAAGACTGCTGGAAAGGATATCGAACTCAAGTATCTGGGAGTTTATGTCTTGACCGTGACGGACAATTCAACTTTTAAGGGCATTCTGAACATAGCAGACACCGTGACGGCTGTTAATGACAAAACATTTGACAGTTCAAAAGACTTGGTCGACTATGTCAATTCTCAACAATTAGGAGACACGGTCAAGGTAACCTATGAGGAAGACGGAAAAGTCAAGTCTGCTGAAGGTAAAATTATCACTCTCGAAAACGGGAAAAACGGGATTGGGATTGGCTTGATTGACCGTACGGAAGTGACCAGTGATGTTCCAATTCGCTTTTCAACAGCTGGTATCGGCGGGCCAAGTGCCGGTCTCATGTTTAGTCTCGCTATTTACACCCAGATAGCAGATCCAGGACTTCGTAATGGCCGCATCGTTGCGGGAACGGGAACTATTGATCGTGATGGAAATGTTGGTGACATCGGTGGAATTGACAAAAAAGTAGTGGCAGCCTCTCGTCAGGGAGCCAACATCTTTTTTGCTCCTGACAATCCAGTCACCGAGGAAGCAAAAAAAGCAGATCCCAATGCGAAAAGCAACTATGAAACAGCCCTAGAAGCTGCTAAAACGATCAAAACAGAGATGAAAATCGTTCCCGTTAAGACTTTGCAGGATGCAATTGATTACCTTAAAAACAATCCCTAATTCGTAGAAAAATTGAAAACTAGCGCGCAAGCGGATAAGATGGTATAATAGTCAAATGGTTCAATTGTTATTCACTCTAAGTAGTCATATACTCTTTATTTATTTGAGTTTTTACCTTTTGAAGGATCTTGTGAGATGGGAAAAGGTTTTAAAAGTGACCGCTACTAACACAAAAAAAGTTCGTTTGTTGGTAGGCTTCTTTAGTATTGTGATGGGCTACATCTTGAGTTCATTCTTTATCAGTTTGTACCAACTGTGGCAAGAAGCACTTAGAGGACTATTATAAAATCAAAAGTAAAGGAAACAACTATGGAAAAAATTGTGGTTCAAGGCGGGGATAATCGTCTGGTCGGGAGTGTGACGATCGAGGGAGCAAAGAATGCAGTCTTGCCCTTGTTGGCAGCGACTATTCTAGCAAGTAAGGGGAAGACAGTCTTGCAGAACGTCCCAATCTTGTCAGATGTTTTCACCATGAATCAAGTGGTTCGAGGTCTGAATGCCAAGGTGGACTTTGATGAGGAAGCTCATGTTGTTGAGGTTGATGCGACTGGTGATATCACGGAGGAAGCTCCATACAAGTATGTCAGCAAGATGCGTGCATCCATCGTTGTCTTGGGACCAATCCTTGCTCGTGTAGGCCATGCCAAAGTTTCTATGCCAGGGGGATGTACCATCGGGAGTCGTCCGATCGATCTCCACCTCAAAGGTTTAGAAGCTATGGGGGCAAAGATTACCCAGACAGCTGGTTACATCGAAGCCAAGGCCGAACGCCTGCATGGCGCTCATATCTACATGGACTTCCCTAGTGTCGGCGCAACACAAAATCTGATGATGGCAGCGACTCTAGCTGATGGTGTCACAGTGATTGAAAATGCTGCGCGTGAGCCAGAAATTGTTGATCTTGCTATCCTTCTTAATGAAATGGGAGCCAAGGTCAAGGGAGCTGGTACAGAAACCATCACAGTGACTGGTGTCGAGGAACTCCATGGAACAACTCATAATGTGGTACAGGACCGTATCGAAGCTGGAACCTTTATGGTGGCTGCAGCTATGACTGGTGGAGATGTCCTCGTTCGTGATGCAGTCTGGGAACACAATCGCCCCTTGATTTCAAAACTACTTGAAATGAGCGTTGAAGTGACAGAGGAGTCAGAAGGTATCCGTGTTCGTTCTCAACTTGAAAATCTCAAGGCTGTTCATGTAAAAACCTTACCGCACCCAGGATTTCCAACAGATATGCAGGCACAATTTACAGCCCTGATGACAGTCGCAAAAGGGGAATCCACCATGGTGGAAACGGTGTTTGAGAATCGCTTCCAACACTTGGAGGAAATGCGCCGTATGGGCTTGCATTCAGAGATTATCCGTGACACAGCTCGTATTGTTGGGGGACAGGCTTTACAGGGTGCAGAAGTTCTATCAACGGACCTTCGCGCTAGTGCTGCTTTGATTTTGACAGGTCTGGTGGCGCAGGGAGAAACAGTTGTTGGTAAGTTAGTCCACCTTGATAGAGGTTACTACCGTTTCCATGAGAAATTGGCTCAGCTAGGAGCGAAGATTCAGCGAATCGAGGCAAATGATGAAGAAGAATAAAAACTTACGCTATGTACTCCGTCGTTTACTGTTGATTTTTATCGTACTATTGCTAGGCTTTCTGGCTTTAGGAATCGGCTTGATGGTTGGTTATGGCATCCTAGGAAAGGGACAGGATCCATGGGCAATCTTGTCTCCAGCAAAGTGGCAGGAATTGATTAGCAAATTTACAGGAAATTAGACTGGGAGACCAGTCTTTTTCTAAAGAAATAAGGAGAAAAATGGACAAAAAAACAAGACAAGCTCTGATCGGGTTACTTATATTCTTACTCTTGGCTGCTGGAAGCTACTATATCAAGCAGATGCAGACAGCGCCAAACACCCCTAGAACCAAGGTTAGTCAGAAAAAACAAGCTTCAGAAGCTCCCAGTCAGGAGCTAGCTGAAAGTGTCTTAACTGAGTCAATCAAAAATCAAATCAAGGGGGGGCTCGAGTGGAATGGAGCAGGGGCCTTCATTGTCAATGGCAATAAAACCAATCTAGATGCCAAGGTTTCCAGCAAACCCTATACGGATAATAAAACAAAGACAGTGGGAAAAGAAACAGTTCCAACTGTTGCCAATGCCATCTTATCCAAAGCGACTCGGCAGTATAAGAATCGTGAAGAAACTGGAAATGGATCTACCTCTTGGACGCCACCAGGATGGCATCAGGCCAAGAATCTAAAGGGAGCCTACACACATGCAGTTGATAGAGGACACCTGCTGGGCTATGCCTTGATAGGTGGTTTGGATGGTTTTGATGCTTCTACCAGCAATCCCAAGAACATTGCAGTCCAGACAGCTTGGGCAAACCAAGCACAGGCTGAAGACTCGACAGGCCAGAACTACTATGAGAGTTTGGTCAGAAAAGCCTTGGACCAAAACAAGAGAGTCCGTTATCGGGTGACGCTCCACTATGCGACAAATGAGGACCTAGTTCCATCTGCTTCACAAATCGAAGCCAAGTCTTCAGATGGCGAATTGGAATTCAATGTCCTAATCCCCAATGTTCAAAAGGGAATCCAGCTTGATTACCGAACAGGGCAAGTAACAGTGACGGATTAGAAACAATAGATACAATAAAAAAACAGCTCCTTTGTCTTCTAGAGGCAGGGGAGTTGTTCTTTAAATGAAAAATAATGTGAATCCTGAGGGATTTTATGATATAATGGAACACAAGATACTATTTTAGGAGAAGGACTATGGAAGACCCGAGCAGTCAGAATTTGTTGCTACAGTTTGTATTGTTATTTATCTTGACCTTGTTAAATGCTTTTTTCTCAGCCACTGAAATGGCGATGGTGTCACTAAACCGTTCCCGAGTGGAGCAAAAGGCAGAAGAGGGAGACAAACGTTACATTCGTTTGTTAAAGGTACTTGAAAATCCTAACCACTTTTTATCAACAATTCAAGTTGGTATCACCTTGATCACGATCTTGTCAGGGGCAAAATTGGCAGATACACTTGGACAAGTAATTGCCTCTTGGATGGGGAATGGAGAAACAGCTTATGCCATTGCAAGTTTCCTCTCTTTGGCATTCTTGACCTACATCTCTATTGTTTTTGGTGAACTCTATCCTAAACGGGTTGCCCTTAATCTAAAAGATGCCTTAGCCATTCGCTCTGTTCCGATTATCATTGGGCTTGGGAAGATTGTCAGTCCCTTTGTCTGGTTGTTATCTGCTTCAACCAATCTATTGAGCCGTGTGACGCCAATGACCTTTGATGATGCTGATGAAAAGATGACACGTGATGAAATAGAGTACATGCTCACCAATAGTGAAGAAACACTGGATGCAGATGAGATTGAAATGCTACAGGGAATCTTTTCTCTAGATGAACTAATGGCTCGTGAGCTAATGGTGCCTCGTACAGATGCCTTTATGGTGGATATTCAGGATGACAGTCAAACCATTATTCAAAGTATTCTAAAGCAAAATTTCTCACGTATCCCTGTTTACGATGGGGATAAGGACAATGTGATTGGTTTGATTCATACCAAGCGTTTACTAAACGCTGCCTATGCAGATGGCTTTGAAAATATTGTCTGGAAGAAGATCTTACAAGATCCACTCTTTGTTCCTGAAACTATTTTTGTGGATGACTTGCTAAAAGAATTGCGAAATACCCAAAGACAAATGGCCATTTTGCTCGATGAATACGGTGGTATGGCTGGACTGGTCACACTGGAAGACCTGCTGGAGGAGATTGTCGGAGAAATCGACGATGAGACAGACCGAGCAGAAATCGAAGTCCATCAAATCGGTGAGGACACCTATATTGCACAGGGAACCATGAATCTTAACGACTTCAATAACTACTTTGGTGTCGAACTAGAAAGCGATGATGTGGATACCATCGCCGGTTATTATTTGACGGGTGTTGGTACGATTCCAACAACTGAAAAAATCAGTTATAAACTGGTCAGTCAAAACAAACAAATCGTCCTGACCAATGATAAGGTGAAAAATGGACGTGTTACCAAGGTAAAAGTTCAAATCACAGAACTAGAACCTGAAGAAGAAACAGAATAAAGCAGTGACTCAAGTCACTGCTTTTTGTAAATCTAGATGGTAGGTTCAGTTATCACCATTTATTAGGAATAACAAAAAAGCCCGGTTTTACGAGCTTTTCATTTGGTTAATTCCTGTTAATTCAGGTATTGAAAGGCGGTAGACGGATTTGAACCGACGATCAAGCTTTTGCAGAGCCGTGCCTTACCACTTGGCTATACCGCCTCAACGTTTATTATTATACCTTGAAAATCATTTCCCGTCAATAGTTTCTTATTCTAAAATCCAATTTAGGAAAACAGATGATGATTGAGGAAGTGAGAAAAATCTTGTAAAAATCCCGTTCTAAAGAGGGTCAGACTAGAAAGTATTTCTTGCAGAAACAAACAAAGAATGCAAAAATTTTGACAAATAGAAGTTTTTTGAGGAAATGCGCCTAAATATTCTGAAAATTCGTTTACTTTTTAAAAAATATATGTTATAATTTCCAATAAGCCTAAATTTTTCAAGAGGAGTTAAAAACATGAAAAAAAGTAGAGTATTTGTTGCAGCAGGAGTTGCTTTATTAGCAGCAGGAGTACTAGCTGCTTGTGGTTCTTCAAAATCATCTGATTCAACAGCGCCAAAAAATTATGGTTATGTTTATACAGCTGACCCAGAAACATTGGATTACTTGATCTCAGGAAAACAAAGTACCAAAATTGCCACTTCAAATGGTATCGATGGTCTCTTTACAAATGATAAATATGGGAATTTGACTCCTGCAGTTGCAGAAGACTGGTCAGTCTCAAAAGATGGGTTGACTTATACCTACAAGATTCGTAAAGGTGTCAAATGGATGACATCAGATGGCGAAGAGTATGCTGAAGTGACAGCGAAAGACTTCGTAAATGGCTTGAAACACGCAGCTGATAACAAGTCTGAAGCACTTTATCTAGCAGAAGATTCAGTTAAAGGTCTAGCTGACTATAAAGCTGGAAACAATAAAGACTTTTCTTCAGTAGGTGTAAAGGCAGTTGATGATTATACTCTTGAGTATACTTTGAACAAACCTGAACCATACTGGAACTCTAAGATGGCTTATTCAATCTTCTGGCCATTGAACGAAGAATTTGAAAAATCAAAAGGATCTGACTTTGCTAAAGCGACTGACCCTACATCATTGCTTTACAATGGACCATTCTTGCTGAAAGGTTTGACTGCTAAGTCTTCTATCGAGTTCGCTAAAAATGAACAATACTGGGATAAAGACAATGTTCATCTTGATAAAGTAACACTTGCTTACTATGATGGTTCAGACCAAGAGTCTATTGAACGTAACTTTACAAGTGGAGCTTATAGCTATGCCCGTCTTTACCCAACAAGTTCAAACTACTCTAAAGTAGAAGAAACCTACAAGGAAAATATCTTCTACACCCCATCAGGACCTGGTATTGGTGGTTTGGGTGTGAATATTGACCGTCAAGGTTACAAATACACTTCTAAGACAACTGATGAAGAGAAGACTTCTACTAAGAAGGCCCTTCTTAACAAAGACTTCCGTCAGGCCTTGAACTTTGCCTTTGACCGTACTTCTTACTCAGCACAAATCAATGGTAAAGAAGGTGCTCCTCGTGCCGTTCGTAACCTCTTTGTAAAACCTGACTTCGTCTCTGCTGGTGAAAAAACTTTCGGTGACTTGGTAACTGAAAAGATGGCTGCTTACGGTGATGAGTGGAAGAATGTAAACTTTGCAGATGGTCAAGATGGACTTTTCAACGCCGATAAAGCCAAAGCCGAATTTGCCAAAGCCAAAACAGCATTGGAAGCAGAAGGTGTGAAATTCCCTATCCACTTGGATATCCCAGTAGACCAAACTGCTAAAAACTATATCGCACGTATCCAATCCTTCAAACAATCCGTTGAAACAGTGCTTGGTGAAGGCAATGTAGTCATCGATATCCAACAAGTTTCTAAAGATGAGTTTACTAATATTACCTACTATGCGGCGAATGCAGCAGCAGAAGACTGGGATCTCTCAGGTGGCGTTGGATGGAACCCAGACTATGAAGATCCATCAACTTACCTTGATATCTTGAAAACAACGAATGCTGAACAAACAAAAACATACATGGGTTACGAAGGTGCAGATAATGCTGCAGCAGCTCAAGTTGGTTTGAAAGAATACGATAAGCTAGTTGATGAAGCTGCTAAAGAAACAAGCGACTTGAATGTTCGTTATGAAAAATACGCGGCTGCTCAAGCTTGGTTGACAGATAGCTCACTCATCTTGCCAGCTATGTCATCAACTGGTGCTGCACCATTCATTTCTCGTGTTGTGCCATTCACAGCATCATACAGTCAATCTGGAGATAAGGGCTCAGACGTATACTTCAAGTATATTCAGTTACAAGATAAGGTTGTAACAAAAGCTGACTATGAACAAGCTCGTGAAAAATGGCTCAAAGAGAAAAAAGAATCAAACGAAAAAGTTCAAAAAGAATTGGCTAATCACGTTAAATAAATAACTCTCAAGAGAACTTTCTCTCCATGAGGAGAAGGTTCTTTTGGGATTTTAAAAGGAAACGATATGAAGAAATATATTTTTATGCGTGTATTGCGTTCATTGGTGTCTATCTTCTTGGTGACAACCTTGACCTACACGATTATCTATACGATGGTTCCTCGAAAACTGATTTTCAAGCAGGATACCAACTATAACAAGATTGCAACGACGCCAGATAAACGGGATAACTATGAAAATACCGTTTATGAGCGGATGGGCTATATCGAGTACTACGATACCAAGGAGTTGCAAGAAAAAGCGAGCACAATGGACTCATCTGTAACAGTTGATGCCAATGAGACTAATAAGGCAATCTACGAAAAATACATCAACCAACTAGGAAATGGTTGGACACTCGGTGTATTCTCAGAAAGTGGTCAATTCTATGCTACGCGTGAAATTCCAATTTTTGAACGTGTTTTCAAATTCTACTCGAACTTGCTCGACATTGATCATACAAACAAGATTCAAGACCCTGAAAATCCAAACTTGGAACGCTATCTTCGTTTTGAAAATGACCCTGCTATTGGTTGGTCATTGGTTGGTTCAGGTACAAAACATAAATACCTTTTGTATTTCAACAATCAATTCCCATTTGTACACCAAAACTTTGTGAACATTAACTTGGGAGACTCTTACCCAACTTATGCAAACACACCAGTGCTTCAAGTTATCACACAGGGTCAGGGACAAACGAAGACATCAGAAGTTCAATTCCCTACGGGTAAAAAGACTTCCTCTGTAGATATTTACTCTCGTACCTACAAGTCACCAAGTCAAGCAGATGCGCGTGAGGTAGCTAACTATGGTAAAGACGATCCATATACAGCTACAGAAAGCAATTATCAATATCCATCAATGATTGCAAGCTCGGCTGTTGCTGGTTTGATCGGTTTGGTTATTTCTTATGCGATTGCCATTCCTCTTGGATCTGCTATGGCTCGCCACAAGAATACTTGGATTGATAGCTTCTCGACAGGTGCTCTAACCTTCTTGCTTGCCCTTCCAACGATCGCTTTGGTTTACATCGTGCGCTTGATTGGATCATCTATTGGTCTGCCTGACTCATTTCCTATCTTGGGGGCTGGAGATTGGCGTTCCTACGTCTTGCCAGCAGTCATTCTAGGTTTGCTGGGAGCACCAAGTACAGCTATCTGGATTCGTCGTTATATGATTGACTTGCAATCTCAAGATTTCGTTCGATTTGCTCGTGCAAAAGGACTGTCTGAAAAAGAAATTTCAAATAAACACATCTTTAAAAATGCCATGGTTCCTTTGGTTTCAGGTATTCCTGGTGCTGTAATCGGAGTTATTGGTGGTGCAACATTGACAGAAACAGTCTTCGCCTTCCCAGGTATGGGTAAAATGTTGATTGACTCTGTTAAGGCATCCAACAACTCAATGGTAGTTGGTCTCGTCTTCATCTTCACATGTATTTCTATCTTCTCACTCTTTGTAGGAGATATCTGGATGACTATGCTTGATCCACGTATTAAATTGACAGAGAAAGGAGGCAAATAATGTCAACAATCGGAAAAGAAAAATTTCAGTTCGTAAAACGTGACGATTTTGCCTCTGAAACAATTGACGCCCCTGCCTATTCATACTGGGGTTCTGTATTTAGACAATTTCTAAAGAAAAAATCAACCGTCTTTATGCTAGGAATTTTGGTTGCTATTATCTTGATGAGCTTTATTTACCCAATGTTCTCAGATTTTGACTTCAACGATGTAAGTAAGGTCAATGACTTCTCTGCTCGTTTTATCAAGCCCAATGCTGAACATTGGTTTGGTACAGATAGCAATGGTAAATCCTTGTTTGACGGGGTTTGGTTTGGTGCGCGTAACTCTATCCTCATCTCTGTAATTGCAACTTTTATCAACCTTGTAATTGGGGTTATTGTTGGTGGAATTTGGGGAATTTCAAAATCCGTTGACCGTGTCATGATGGAAGTTTATAACATTATTTCAAACATTCCATCTCTCTTGATTGTCATTGTCTTGACTTACTCAATCGGTGCTGGTTTCTGGAATTTGATTTTTGCCATGAGTGTGACAACTTGGATTGGGATTGCTTATATGATTCGTATCCAAATCATGCGTTACCGTGATTTGGAATACAACCTTGCTTCTCAAACACTTGGAACACCAACCTTTAAAATCATTGTTAAAAATATCATGCCACAATTGGTATCCGTTATTGTTTCTACGATGACCTTGATGTTGCCAAGCTTCATCTCTTATGAAGCCTTCCTTTCCTTCTTTGGATTGGGATTGCCTGTAACAGTGCCAAGTTTGGGACGTTTGATCTCAGATTACTCACAAAACGTTACGACCAACGCTTACTTATTCTGGATTCCGTTGACAACCTTGATCTTGGTGTCCCTATCTCTCTTCGTTGTTGGTCAAAACCTAGCGGATGCTAGTGATCCACGTACACATAGATAGGAGTAGACATGACAAAAGAAAATAATGTAATTTTGACTGCTCGTGATATTGTCGTGGAATTTGACGTTCGTGACAAAGTTCTGACAGCTATCCGAGGAGTTTCTCTAGACCTGATTGAAGGGGAAGTTCTTGCCTTGGTAGGTGAGTCAGGTTCTGGTAAATCTGTTTTAACAAAAACCTTTACAGGTATGTTAGAAGATAATGGACGTATTGCCCAAGGAAGTATCGACTATCGTGGACAAGACTTGACAGCCTTGACTTCTAACAAGGATTGGGAGAAGATTCGTGGTGCTAAAATTGCGACCATCTTCCAAGATCCTATGACAAGTTTGGACCCAATCAATACAATCGGTAGCCAAATCACTGAAGTTATCGTTAAACACCAAGGGAAAACAGCTAAGGAAGCCAAAGAGATGGCAATCGACTATATGAATAAGGTCGGAATTCCAGACGCTGAAAAACGTTTTGATGAGTATCCTTTCCAATATTCTGGAGGGATGCGTCAACGTATCGTTATCGCGATTGCCCTTGCCTGTCGTCCAGATATCTTGATCTGTGACGAGCCAACAACGGCCCTTGACGTTACCATTCAAGCGCAAATCATTGATTTGCTTAAAACTTTACAAAACGAGTACCACTTTACCATTATCTTTATCACCCATGACCTTGGTGTGGTAGCAAGTATTGCCGATAAGGTAGCGGTTATGTATGCTGGTGAAATTGTAGAATACGGAACTGTTGAGGAAGTCTTCTACGATCCACGTCATCCATATACTTGGAGTCTCTTGTCTAGCTTGCCTCAGCTTGCTGATGATAAAGGGGAATTGTACTCTATCCCAGGAACACCACCGTCTCTTTATACTGAGTTGAAAGGTGATGCCTTTGCCCTTCGTTCAGATTATGCGATGCAAATTGACTTTGAACAGAAAGCACCTCAGTTTTCAGTCACTGATACCCACTGGGCTAAGACTTGGTTGCTTCATGAGAATGCTCCTAAAGTTGAAAAACCTGGAGTCATTGCAGATTTGCATGACAAGATTCGCGATAAAATGGGCTTTGCTCATCTAGAAGACTAGGAGGAAGGAAATGTCTGAAAAATTAGTAGAAATTAAAGATTTAGAAATTTCCTTCGGTGAAGGAAGTAAGAAGTTTGTCGCGGTTAAAAACGCCAACTTCTTTATCAACAAGGGAGAAACATTCTCTCTTGTAGGTGAGTCTGGTAGTGGGAAAACAACGATTGGTCGTGCCATTATTGGTTTAAATAATACTAGTAAAGGTGAGATCATCTTTGATGGTCATAAAATTAATGGGAAAAAATCTCATAAAGAATCATCAGATTTGATCCGTCGCATCCAGATGATTTTCCAGGACCCTGCAGCTAGCTTGAATGAGCGTGCGACAGTTGACTATATCATCTCTGAAGGTCTTTACAACTACCACTTGTTCAAAGATGAAGAAGATCGAAAAGAAAAAGTTCAAAAGATGATTCATGAAGTTGGGCTTTTGAAAGAACACTTGACCCGTTACCCACACGAGTTTTCTGGTGGTCAACGTCAGCGTATCGGGATTGCCCGTGCTCTTGTGATGGAACCTGATTTCGTTATTGCGGATGAGCCAATTTCAGCCTTAGACGTATCTGTTCGCGCGCAAGTCTTGAACTTGCTCAAGAAGTTCCAAAAAGAGTTGGGCTTGACCTATCTCTTTATCGCGCATGACTTGTCAGTTGTTCGCTTTATCTCAGATCGTATCGCAGTTATCTATAAGGGAGTTATCGTCGAGGTGGCGGAGACAGAGGAATTGTTTAACAATCCTGTCCACCCATACACTCAAGCACTTCTATCTGCTGTACCGATTCCAGATCCAATCTTGGAACGCAAGAAGGTCTTGAAAGTTTACGATCCTGACCAACATGACTATGAGACCGACAAGCCATCTATGGTAGAAATTCGTCCAGGTCACTATGTTTGGGCCAATCAAGCAGAACTTGCTCGTTACAAGAAAGCTCTTAAAGAATAAACAAATTAGGAGAGGACCTAAAGGTCTTCTCATTTTTAATAGAAAAATTCCCCTTCTACGAGCTTATAAAAGGGGAATTGTATTATCATTAGCGTTTAGACCAAGTGCGTTTCATAAAGAGTAGCAAAATTGGGTAAATCTCTAAGCGACCTGCGATCATTGCAAAGGAGAGGAGGATTTTAGAGATGGGACTAAAGATGGAAAAACTCGAGGTCGTACCTAGAATAGGTCCGATATTGTTAAAACAGCTGAAGACAGCACTGGTCACGACTAGAAAATCATTGCTATCAAGACTGACGATAAAGATGAGAGAGAGAATAATCATCATATAGATAGCAAAATATTTAAGAATCTTGTGCTGGGTATCCTTATCAATCACAGTTTTATTGATGTGTAGAGTCAAAACACGGTGAGGGGATAAAGTGGACAAAATCTGATTTTTTGCGATTTTAGAGAGGATAAGTCCTCTGATCACCTTAAGACCACCTGCAGTTGAGCCAGCTGATCCACCGATTCCCATGAGGAAGAGGAGGATAAATTGGGAGAAGAGAGGCCAGTTGGTAATATCTCCGTAACCAAAACCTGTTGTCGTGATGATATTGGAAACCTGAAAGAAGGCCATTTCAACACTTTTAGAGACCCCTTGGTAGAGGTGGAGTGTATTAAGAGTAATCAAGCCTGTAGAAACTAGGACAATGATGATATATGCTCGTAGTTCTTCATCTCCAAAGAAAGCCTTAACCCGACGGAGCATGAGGTAGTAGTAGAGATTGAAGTTAACCCCAAAAACCAGAACTCCGATACTAACTAGATAGGTGATGAGTGAGCTACCATAGTGGGCAATTCCGTCGTTATAGACGGTAAAGCCCCCAGTTCCTGCTGTTCCCATAGCGATGACAAAACTATCATAGAGGGGCATGCCTGCTAAGTAGTAGATAACCACAAAAAGGGAGAAGAGAGCCAGATAAAGCAGATAGAGAATCTGGGCAGTGTTTTTTAGCTTGGATACGACCTTGCCAAAGACAGGTCCAGGGACTTCAGCCTTCATCACCTCCAAGTGACTATTCTTTGCATTGTCCATAATGGCAAGTGCAAAGACGAGCACCCCCATCCCTCCAATCAAGTGGGTGAAACTTCGCCAGAAGAGGAGGGAACGAGTGAGAACGGAAACATCGTTCAGGATAGTTGCTCCTGTAGTCGTAAATCCAGAACTGATTTCAAAGAAGGCATCGATGACGCTTGGGATTTGTCCTGAAAAGACAAAGGGGAGGCCACCAAAGAAAGACCATAGAATCCAACAGAGAGCAACAATTAAGACCCCTTCCTTGGCATAAATCCGTTGATTTTTCGGTTTCCGTAAAACGCCTAGACCACCGAGGAGGACTAAAATTCCAATCGTAGAAAAGAGAGCGATAAATACTTGACTGGATTCTTGGTAATAGATCGCTACACTAACAGGGACTAGGAGAAGAACAGCCTCAATCAAGAGAAGTTTTGAGAGGAGGTAACGAATCATACTTTTATTCATTTTTTACCTCTCAATCAAATCATAAATTTTGGTGATATTTGGCAATAAGGTCGTCACGAGTAACTTGTCTCCCACCTCAAGCAGATCCTCTCCAGTAGGGAAGATTGTTTTTCCTTTTCGGATAATGGCTGCGATGAGAACCCCTTTTTTCAATTTCAACTGTGATAGAGGTTTGGCAGTCATTTTATTAGCTTCCTTGATTTGGAAT
Source organism: Streptococcus sp. KHUD_018 (assembly GCF_054861215.1). Next base: position 1,807,010 of record NZ_CM142176.1, on the reverse strand, counting down.
TGGAGAGTTTCAATTTGACCGTTTGCGAGATGGTGCATGGCTTGAAGATCTGAATACTGAGCGTTTACTCGACCACGGATAAAGTGCATAATGGTATCCACTGCGATGCTTTTTGGTGTGATGATACTCGAAAAATCAGGCGCGTGGATAATCTCTAGAAGGCTTGTTCGATTGACCTTGGTGATATTCTTATGGACGCCAACTCGGTCAAGGAACATAGAAGTGATGATATTTTCCTCATCAACCCCAGTCAAGGTTGCGACTGCATCATAGTGGGGAGCACTTTCTTCAAGCAAAATGTCTTTTGCAGTTCCATCTCCTTGGACAATATAGAGATTGGGGAACTTTTCGCTGAAGAAACGAGCTCTTTCAGGATTGATCTCGATGACCTTGGTATCAATGCGACTGTCTTTTAAAATGCCGAGAAGATAATAAGCGATCTTTCCAGCTCCAACGATAAGCAAGCTTTTCACTGCACGAGATTTAAAATAGTTATGGAAAAGCATCATATCTACACGATTTCCCGTAACAAAAATCCTATCTTTGTCTTGGATAGTAACATCACCACTTGGGATCATCAGTTGATGATCTCTCTCCATAGCACAGACAATAATATTCCCAAATTTTTTACGGAAGTCTGAGATTGGCATTTGACAAAGACCGCTAGAATCCTTGACAACAAACTCCATGAGACTGACCCGACCTCCAGCAAATCGTTCAACAGAGAGGGCATTAGGGAAATCAATGATATTTGAGATCGCACGCGCTGCTAGGAGTTCTGGGTTAACGATAAGTGAGAATCCAAGAATATTTTTCTCTTTAAAATAGGCATTAGAGTATTCAGGATTTCGTACCCGAACGATGGTTTCTTTAGCGCCCATTTTTTTAGCAAGTACCGCTGAAATCATATTCACTTCATCGTATTCAGTTAGAGCGATAAAGATATCACACTCTTGGACGCCGGCTTGCTCCAAGATGGCAAAGTCAGCACCATTTCCAAGAAGGCCCATGATATCAAAGCGACTGACAATATGGTTAAGTACAGCTTCATTTTGCTCGATGAGGACAACGTCATGGTTTTCCGCTACTAGTGAACGACAGAGGGCAAAACCGACTTTCCCTCCACCAACAAGGACAATTTTCATATAAAAAACCTACTTTTTCATGATGTAACTATCATACCCTTTTTTAGCAAAAAATGCACTTGCCAAGCCGATTTTTGGGAGAAGAAAGGACTTTTTCAAGTTTTTGAAGATAAATATGCTTAACTTCTATAACAATATCTCTGATTTGAAGTGATTTTACTCTCTTGCTAAGGCTATTTTGAAAGTGAATGTCTCGGTATGAAAATATAATAAAAAAAGTAAAAAAATCAAGTCGTTTCTATTGACATTGATTCTGAAAGTGTTATACTAAGAAAGTAGTTTCGCTGATTTACTTCAAACCTGTTGTGAGGTAAGTTAACGATGCCTTAACCACGCTGTTTGCTGAGCTTGACTCCGGGCAGTGTGGCTATTTTTTTGTAATGATAAAAGGAAGCCAGTCATGACAAATCACATTGTATTATTTGAACCTCAGATTCCACAAAACACAGGTAACATTGCGCGTACTTGCGCTGCGACCAATTCTCCCCTTCACATCATCAAACCGATGGGATTTCCGATTGATGACCGCAAGATGAAGCGAGCTGGTTTGGACTACTGGGATAAGCTTGAGATTTATTTTTATGACAGTTTGGAAGATTTCATGTCTCAGATGAAGGGTAAACTCTATCTGATTTCAAAATTTGCGGAAAAGGTCTATTCTGAAGCAGATTTATCGACGGACGAGGACTATTATTTTCTCTTTGGACGTGAAGACAAGGGCTTGCCTGAGGACTTTATGCGAGACCATCCTGAGAAAGCTCTCCGTATTCCTATGAACGATGAACATGTCCGCAGTCTCAATGTGTCCAATACCGTCTGCATGATCGTCTACGAAGCTCTCCGTCAGCAAAATTTTGCAGGTCTTGAGCTTGTTCACACCTATGAAGCAGATAAATTGAAATAATCAAAATGCTTGCACTTGCAAGCGTTTTTTGTTATGATAAAGGGGTCTTCAGGGCTGGGTGTAATTCCCGACCGGCGGTGACTTTAACTAGCTATTCTGGCGTACTCTTCGTTGTCTTGTCTTGATATACTCAAGTATTATCTTCGACTGCGACGCCTAGATTAATCCAAAATATCTTAGTTAAAGAAGTCCGCGAGCGCAAGCTGATGTGGTGCGATTCCACAACCGACAGTATAGTCTGGATGGGAGAAGACGAAAGAATAGCCTTGTCTGTTCTGATGAGTTTATAGATGAATTGCAACCGCTTGCTCAAAAGAGTGAGAGGGAACTTTTGGGATATAAAAAGTGAGAATAGATAGAGGGATCCTTTCCAACTTCTTCTGATTTTATAGAAAATTGGAGGAACCTGTTATGACAAACACACGTCGACTTTCGACCATTGCGATTTTATCAGCCATTTCATTTGTGCTGATGTACTTTGACTTTCCGCTCTTGCCAGCGGCGACCTTCCTCAAGATCGAGTTTAGTATCTTGCCAGTCCTTGTGGGCTTAGTGGTGATGGATTTGCCAGCTGCTCTAGGCATTCTCTTGCTTCGATCACTCTTGAAGTTGCTTCTGAATAGCCAGGGAGTGAATACCTACATTGGCTTACCAATGAATATCGTAGCCTTGGGAGTTTTTGTTATCGCTTTTGGTTTGATTTGGAAAAAGGAACGCAGCACCCTTCGTTTCCTACTAGCATCTCTAGCGGGAACTGTCGGCTTGACTGCTGCTATGTTGGTTCTCAACTATGTCTATGCTGTTCCTTTGTACGCGAAGTTTGCCAACTTTGATATTGGAAAAATTTTGGGACTTTCCAACTACCTAATGACTATGGTATTACCTTTTAACTTGATTGAGGGTGTAATCTTTGCCGTTTCATTCTGGTTGTTATACGTCCTCTTGAAACCAACCTTAAAACATTATGAGAGATAAACAAACATTTTTAATGAAGGGCAGTTTTGCCCTTTTACTTTTCGTCCTTCTTGGCTACATGGTTAAGTTCTATCCTGAAACGCTGGTCGGTTTTGATCAACCGATTCAGACTGCCCTTCGTGGGGACTTGCCAGATTATTTGACAGTTCTGTTCCGTGCGCTTACGCATTTGATTGATATCCCGGTGATTATCACCTGGGTTGCCATTGCAGTCTTTATCTTTTATCGTAAGCAGTGGAAGATAGAAAGCTACTTCATGGCGGGTAATCTAGCCTTAGCCGGTCTTTTAATCGTGATCTTTAAAAACATCTACCAGCGTCCACGACCAGCTATCTTACACTTGGTAGAGGAGAAGGGATTTTCTTTTCCAAGTGGGCATTCTCTGGCAGTGACGCTGATGGTAGGGACTTTGATTGTCATTCTCAGTCAGCGGATGAAAGATCCAGTCTGGAGAAAAATTGTGCAAATTGTCCTTGGCTTCTACCTCGTCAGTGTACTGTTATCTCGGGTCTATCTGGGAGTTCACTATCCATCAGATGTTCTTGCCAGTCTCTGTGTGGGCTTGGGAGTCTTGTTTATCGAGTTTCCCTTCTATGACAAGCTCCGCTTCCAATGGCGATTTAAAGGCAAGCAGAGGTGAGATAGGTCTTGCAAGAATGGTAAAAATCTGATAAACTAAGTAGTAATTGAATAGGAATCCGCAAGACTAGTATCTCAGGGGAAGTATATCAGGGAGGAGAGCCATGACTGCAAGCTCTCTATATGAAAGCTGAGTGAATTCACTTGCGCATGGATTTAGAAATGAAGGTCTGACTTGTCAGATGAAACGGATGGTACCGCGTGTCAACGCTCCGAGTGGAGTTTTTGGCATGTGGTTTTCTTTTTATCTACGAGAGACTGATGGAGGAATTATGTCAACTATTGAAGAACAATTAAAAGCGCTTCGAGAAGAAACGCTGGCTAGCTTGAAGCAGATTACTGCTGAAAATGAAAAAGAGATGCAAGACTTACGTGTCTCTGTACTTGGGAAAAAAGGGTCGCTTACTGAAATTCTCAAAGGAATGAAAGATGTATCGGCTGAAATGCGCCCTGTCATCGGGAAACACGTTAATGAAGCGCGTGATGTTTTGACGGCAGCCTTTGAAGAAACAGCTAAGCTCTTGGAAGAAAAGAAAGTTGCAGCTCAACTAGCAAGTGAGAGCATCGATGTGACACTTCCAGGTCGTCCAGTTGCGGTTGGTCACCGTCACGTTTTGACACAAACCAGTGAAGAAATCGAAGATATTTTCATCGGTATGGGTTACCAAGTCGTGGATGGTTTTGAAGTGGAGCAAGACTACTATAACTTCGAGCGTATGAATCTTCCAAAAGATCACCCAGCTCGCGATATGCAGGACACCTTCTACATCACAGAAGAGATTTTACTCCGTACCCACACGTCTCCAGTTCAGGCGCGTGCTATGGACGCCCATGATTTTTCAAAAGGTCCTTTGAAGATGATCTCACCGGGGCGCGTATTCCGTCGTGATACGGACGACGCGACTCACAGTCACCAATTCCACCAAATCGAAGGATTAGTTGTTGGGAAGAACATTTCTATGGCTGACCTTCAAGGAACGCTTCAGTTGATTGTTCAAAAAATGTTTGGTGAAGAGCGCCAGATCCGTCTGCGTCCGTCTTATTTCCCATTCACTGAGCCATCTGTTGAGGTGGACGTTTCTTGCTTCAAGTGTGGAGGAGACGGCTGTAACGTATGTAAGAAAACAGGTTGGATCGAGATTATGGGTGCCGGTATGGTTCACCCACGTGTCCTTGAGATGAGTGGCATCGATGCGACTGTTTACTCTGGATTTGCCTTTGGTCTTGGTCAAGAGCGTGTCGCTATGCTCCGTTACGGAATCAACGATATCCGTGGATTCTATCAAGGAGATGTCCGCTTCTCAGAACAGTTTAAATAAGATTGAAACCTGAAACACAGTCCTATAGAGTCCTAGTCATTTTCTCTTGATGAGAATGGTGAGGACTGACACGAAGAAAAAGAAAGGAATTGAAAAGGTCTTACTCGGTGAGATCTTACAATCAGAATTATGCTTGTATCTTATAAATGGTTAAAAGAATTGGTGGACATTGATGTGCCATCACAAGAGTTGGCTGAAAAAATGTCAACCACAGGGATTGAGGTAGAAGGTGTCGAATCGCCGGCTACTGGTCTCTCAAAAATTGTCGTCGGTGAGGTCTTGTCATGCGAAGATGTGCCGGAAACTCACCTCCATGTCTGTCAGGTTAACGTTGGCGAAGAAGAAGCCCGTCAAATCGTCTGCGGTGCACCAAATGTGCGCGCAGGCATCAAGGTCATGGTGGCTCTTCCGGGAGCTCGTATCGCTGACAACTACAAGATCAAAAAAGGGAAAATCCGTGGCTTGGAGTCGCTTGGGATGATCTGTTCACTTGGTGAATTGGGGATTTCTGACTCAGTTGTGCCAAAGGAATTCGCAGATGGCATTCAAATCTTGCCTCAAGATGCAGTTCCTGGGGACGAAGTCTTTTCTTACCTAGACTTGGATGATGAAATCATCGAACTTTCCATTACTCCAAATCGTGCAGATGCTCTATCTATGCGTGGAGTAGCGCACGAAGTGGCAGCCATCTATGACAAGGCAGTTAACTTTAAAGAATTTACTCTAACAGAAACAAACGAAGTAGCAGCAGATGCACTTTCTGTAGGCATTGAAACAGACAAGGCTCCTTACTATGCGACTCGTATCTTGGACAATGTGACCATCGCACCAAGTCCACAATGGTTGCAAAACCTTCTTATGAACGAAGGCATCCGTCCAATCAATAACGTAGTTGACGTGACAAACTACATCCTGCTTTACTTTGGTCAACCGATGCATGCCTTTGACTTGGATACCTTTGAAGGAACTGACATCCGTGTACGTGAAGCGCGTGTCGGTGAAAAATTGGTGACCTTGGACGGTGAAGAACGTGAACTTGCAGAAACTGACCTAGTCATCACTGTGGCTGACAAACCAGTAGCCCTTGCAGGTGTCATGGGTGGTCAAGCAACAGAAATCTCTGAAAAATCTAGTCGTGTCGTCCTTGAAGCTGCTGTTTTCAATGGCAAATCGATTCGTAAGACTAGCGGACGCCTCAACCTTCGTTCGGAATCATCTTCTCGCTTTGAAAAAGGCATCAATGTGGCAACTGTTAACGAAGCCCTTGATGCTGCAGCGAGCATGATTGCTGATCTTGCAGGTGCGACGGTGCGTAAGGGCATCGTTTCAGCAGGCCAGCTTGATACTTCAGATGTGGAAGTTTCTTCGACTCTTGAAGACGTTAACCGCGTCCTTGGTACGGAGCTTTCATACACTGATGTCGAAGATGTCTTCCGTCGTCTTGGCTTTGGCCTTTCTGGCAATGCAGAATCATTTACAGTCAGCGTACCACGTCGTCGTTGGGATATCACTATCGAAGCTGACCTCTTTGAAGAAATCGCTCGTATCTATGGTTATGACCGCTTGCCAACCAGTCTTCCAAAAGATGACGGTACAGCTGGTGAATTGACTGCGACACAAAAACTTCGCCGTCAAGTTCGTACTATTGCTGAAGGAGCAGGTTTGACAGAAATCATTACCTACGCTCTGACAACTCCTGAAAAAGCAGTTGAGTTTACAGCTCAGCCAAGTAACCTTACAGAACTTATGTGGCCAATGACAGTGGACCGTTCTGTCCTCCGTCAAAATATGATTTCTGGTATCCTTGATACAGTTGCCTACAACGTGGCTCGTAAGAACAAAAACTTGGCACTTTACGAGATTGGAAAAGTCTTTGAACAAACAGGTAATCCAAAAGAAGAACTTCCAAATGAGATCAACAGCTTTGCCTTTGCCTTGACAGGCTTGGTTGCTGAAAAAGACTTCCAAACAGCAGCAGTTCCAGTTGATTTCTTCTATGCTAAGGGAATCCTTGAAGCGCTTTTTGCTCGCTTGGGGCTTGAAGTGACTTATACAGCAACAGATGAAATTGCTAGTCTTCACCCAGGCCGTACAGCTGTGATTTCACTCGGTGACCAAGTTCTTGGTTTCCTTGGTCAAGTGCATCCAGTCACTGCGAAGGCTTATGATATTCCAGAAACGTATGTAGCGGAGCTCAACCTTTCAGCCATCGAAGTTGCCCTTCAACCAGCTACTCCATTTGTGGAAATTACCAAATTCCCAGCGGTTAGTCGTGATATTGCTCTACTTCTCAAGGCAGAAGTCACTCACCAAGAAGTTGTAGATGCTATCCGAGCTGCAGGCGTGAAACGTTTGACAGATATCAAACTCTTTGACGTCTTCTCAGGTGAAAAATTGGGACTTGGTATGAAGTCAATGGCCTATAGCTTGACCTTCCAAAATCCAGAAGATAGCTTGACAGACGAAGAAGTCGCACGCTATATGGAAAAAATCCAAGCATCACTCGAAGAAAAAGTCAATGCAGAAGTGCGTTAACTCATCAATCCATCCTTCGGGGTGGATTTTTAGTTTCAAAAGGACAGTTCAGGATCAAAAATGGACAATTGAGGAGTAAGAGCACCTTTATGCACTTTAATGGGCTATAATTGTTCTATCACTTGGGTACTCAAAATCCTTAGAGAGTTTAGTTTTTAAGGAAGGATGAACAAGATAAAAATGTACATAAATCCTTGTAAAGGCTATCAAAAAGGAGTATAATAAGTGCAACATATTTCGGAGGTGGAAAATGCTAGAAGTAAGAAATCTAGAGAAAAGTTTCGGTTCCAAGCAAGTCTTGTTTGGTGTAGATTTTCAAGCAAGTCCAGGACGGATTCTTGGGCTTGTAGGGAAAAATGGTGCTGGGAAAACAACGATTTTCCACAGTATGTTGAAATTTTTAGAGTATCAAGGAGAGATCAGTCTGGATGGGCAGGAGATTCGTCAGGAAACCTATGCTCGAATTGGCTATCTGCCTGAGGAACGCAGCCTCATGCCCAAGTTGACAGTCCTTGAGCAAGTTCGTTACTTGGCGACTCTAAAAGGCATGGATGCTAAGGAAGTCAAGGAAAAACTCCCTCAATGGATGGAGAAATTGGAAGTGAAAGGAAAGCTGACTGATAAAATCAAGAGCCTCTCCAAAGGGAATCAGCAGAAAATTCAGCTTATTATCACCCTGATCCATGAGCCTGACTTGATTATCTTGGATGAACCTTTTAGTGGTTTGGATCCAGTCAATACTGAGTTGCTTAAGCAGGTCATCTTGAAAGAGAAAGAGCGCGGTGCAATCATTATCTTTTCTGACCATGTTATGACCAACGTCGAGGAACTTTGCGATGATATTCTGATGATTCGTGATGGGCGTGTGGTCTTACATGGACCAGTCCAAGAGGTTCGCAATCAATACGGGAAAACACGTCTCTTTGTTTCAAGTGAACGAAGCAAGGAAGAACTGGAAAAACTTCCTCACGTCAAACAGGTGAGCTTGACCAAGCAAGGCAGTTGGAAATTGATCCTCGATGATGAGAGTGCTGGAAGGGAACTCTTCCCAATCCTGACTCAAGGTCAATATATTGCGACCTTTGACCAACAAGCTCCAACAATCGATGAAATCTTTAAACTAGAATCAGGGGTGGAAGTATGAGAAATATGTGGGTTGTAATGAAGGAAACCTATCTTCGGCATGTCAAGTCGTGGAGTTTCTTCTTTATGGTGATTTCGCCGTTCCTATTTTTAGCCTTATCTGTGGGAATTGGCTATCTCCAAGGGTCTTCTATGGCCAAGAATAGCAAGGTGGCAGTGGTGACAACGGTGCCATCTGTGACAGAAGGACTCAAGGGTACCAATGGGATTAACTTTGACTATACAGATGAGGCCAGTGCTCAGCAGGCTGTCAAGGATGAGAAAATCAAGGGTTACCTAACCGTCGACCAAGAGGACAGCATCATCAAGGCCGTCTATCATGGTGAAACCTCTCTTGAAAGTGGCATCAAGCTAGCTGTAACCAATAAGCTAAATGAACTGCAATACCAACTCAATCGTTCGGCAGCCAATTTGTCTCAAGAACAGGAAAAACGCTTGAGTCAAACTGTTGACTTTACTGAGAAGATTGATGAATCCAAGGAAAATAAAAAAATTATTCAAACCATTGCGGCCGCAGGGCTCGGTTTCTTCCTTTATATGATTTTGATTACCTATGCTAGCGTCACTGCTCAAGAAGTGGCTAGCGAGAAAGGAACCAAAATCATGGAGGTGGTCTTCTCTAGTATCCGAGCTAGTCATTATTTCTACGCTCGCATGCTAGCTTTGCTTCTTGTGATTTTGACCCATATTGGGATTTACGTCGTGGGTGGACTGGCTGCCATTCTGCTCTTTAAAGATATCCCTATCTTGGCACAATCTGGTATTTTAAACCACTTGGGAGAGGCCTTCTCGCTCAATACCTTATTGTTTGTCTTGGTTAGCCTCTTTATGTACGTTGTTTTGGCAGCCTTCCTAGGATCCATGGTTTCTCGCCCTGAGGATTCAGGAAAGGCCTTGTCGCCATTGATGATCTTGATTATAGCAGGATTTGTCGGTGTGACTTCTCTAGGTGCTGCTGGGGACAATTTAGTTCTGAAAATTGGTTCCTATATTCCTTTCATCTCGACCTTCTTTATGCCATTTAGAGCTATAAATGGGTATGCAAGTGGTCTGGAAGCTTGGATTTCTCTAGCCATAACGGTTGCTTTTGCAGTCACTGCAACAGTCTTTATCGGACGTATGTATGCCAGCCTAGTCCTTCAAACGGATGATTTGGGAATCTGGAAAACCTTTAAACGTGCCCTAGCTTACAAATAGGAGAGCCTCGCGAAAGCGAGGTTTTTCTAGATGTTAAACAGCGAAATCAGTAAAAATATTTTTCATATCTATTGACTTTTAGTAGTAAAATTTGGTATGATAGTAGACGGTATTGTTTACCCCATTTGTAAGGCCCCGGAACCTTTCAAATACCCCGCGGACCGGAACATCCGCCCCGTAAACAAAAACGATATTCATATAGGAGAAATCATGAACAAAACTACATTCATGGCTAAACCAGGCCAAGTAGAACGCAAATGGTACGTTGTTGACGCAACTGATGTACCTCTTGGACGCCTTTCAGCAGTTGTTGCTAGCGTACTTCGCGGAAAAAACAAACCAACATTCACACCACACACTGATACAGGTGACTTCGTAATCGTTATCAATGCTGAAAAAGTTAAATTGACTGGTAAAAAAGCAACTGATAAGATCTATTACACTCACTCAAACCACCCAGGTGGATTGAAACAAATCTCTGCTGGTGAACTTCGTTCTAAAAATGCAGTACGTTTGATCGAAAAATCAGTTAAAGGTATGCTTCCACACAATACTCTTGGCCGCGCTCAAGGTATGAAATTGAAAGTATTCGTTGGAGCTGAGCACACTCACGCTGCACAACAACCAGAAGTTCTTGATATTTCAGGACTTATCTAAGGAAAGGAACAATAAAGTATGTCACAAGCACAATATGCAGGTACTGGACGTCGTAAAAACGCTGTTGCACGCGTTCGCCTTGTTCCAGGAACTGGTAAAATCACCGTTAACAAAAAAGATGTTGAAGAGTACATCCCACACGCTGACCTTCGTCTTGTTATCAACCAACCATTCGCAGTTACTTCAACTGTAGGTTCATACGACGTTTTCGTTAATGTTGTAGGTGGTGGATACGCTGGTCAATCAGGAGCTATCCGTCACGGTATCGCTCGTGCTCTTCTTCAAGTAGACCCAGACTTCCGCGATTCATTGAAACGCGCAGGACTTCTTACACGTGACTCACGTAAAGTTGAACGTAAGAAACCAGGTCTTAAGAAAGCTCGTAAAGCATCACAATTCTCAAAACGTTAATCAATACGATTATATCAACGTTTCAAAGCACTTTGCAAAGATTTTGCAAAGTGCTTTTTTGTCGATTTTTGAGCTAGAATAGCTTTGTGATAACCTTCTGATAACCTCTTCTAAATTTTAAAAATCATGATTTATTTTGCTTTATTGAGATAATCTGCAAATTTGTCAATAGAGTTTTTCTCACCAGTTTTCGTGGTGTGAGTATAGACATCTAATGTCATCTGACTGCTTGCATGACCGAGACGTTTTGATGTATTAGAAGGATCGATTCCAATTTCAGACATAAGTGTTGCATGTGTATGTCTAAACCCATGTGGGCTAATTGGTTTTAATTTATGCTTTTTAATAATTCGATTCAGTACGTTATTAATGTAATCAGCATGCAAAGGTTCAATTTTGTCATTACTTGATATGTAAGAGAACATATATTCGTTACTAATATTCAGCTTGGTAATAGGAAACTGAGATTGTTCTTTCAGATAGAAATTTCTCCATTGCTTAATAATATCGATTGTCTCATCATCAAGATAGATTGTACGAACTGAAGATTCATTCTTTGTGCTCTTTTCAATCGCTTTACCGTCAATTCTTCCTAGACTTTTATCTATGTTCAATAGATTGCTATCAAAGTCAATATCAGCCCATTTTAAAGCGTATAACTCCCCTTTTCGTAGTCCACTAAATGCAAGAAGTCTAAATAAAGCAAAATGTTTAAATGGCTCAGTTTCTTTCACTATATCAAGGAAATGATGTAATTCCTCCAGAGACCAAAAATTATCTGATCTAGTTTTTTTTATTTTAGGCATGATAACATTCTTCATTGGATTTCGATCAATGTAGTTCATGTTGATTGCAAAATCAAAAATTTTTGAGGTATAGGATTTTATCTGTTTGATATTTTTGAAAGTCTGAGATTTTTGTGTAATAAAGTTTTGACAGTCTAAAGGACTGATTTGCTCGATAAATTTATCTCCAAATACTGGTAGAATATGTATTCGATAGATATTCTTTGTTTGGGAAGAAGTTGTTTCTTCAACGGTACCAACATAAGCCTTAAACCATTCATGATAAAGTTCTTTATAAGTGACTTTGGGATTAGATTTTTCGGTATTTACTGTGGGGGAGACGACACCAGCTTCTAAACGAGCTTCGTACAATTTTGCCTCCTTTTTGGTTTTGAATCCTCTCTTTAAGTGCCTTTTTTTCTTTCCATAAGCATCTAAGCCAATGTAAAAGCTGACATAGTAAAGGATTCCTTTTTTTGTTTTGTATTTGTGTATAGACATTTTTTCTCCGTATCTAAGTTTTCGGAGCTTATGTAATTGAGAAATGAGTGTCTATCTATTTTTTCTATCTTCTTGTCGGATAGCGTATTCGTCTGTTTTAATCCAGCTCTGCCAAACTTTAGAGTCTTTATTTTGGTGATTCATATAGTCTATAAACTCAGACATAAAACGTTTGTTTTTCTCAGCTAGGTATTCTGAGAATATATGACGAAATTCATCTGAAAAACTATCATCAAGTGGTAGTGTTAATGCCCTTTCGCCAAATTCGATACTTTTCTTTAACTTCTCCATATCGCTTTTAAAAGGTGTTACAGAACCAATTTTAGATGTTTTGAAACTATCTGTAACAATTTTAAGATTTGATGGAGCGTGTGGGTTGCTATCAAGTCCCATAATGTAAGCGACGGAAACATTAAAGTATTTTGCCAATTTTTCAGCATTATCTTTTTTAGGTTTGCGGATTCCTTGATTGTATCCAGAAAGTGTAGGATAGGCTATATTTGTAGCTTCGCTAATTTCTGTCAATTTTTTTCCGCTATTTTCTATCAGTTTAGTAATATGATTCGTCATAAGAACCTCCTTTTTATCATTATAACACATTTTATTCTTTTTGAATAAAAAAGCTTGACAAAAATTCAAAAAGGATATATAATTCAAAATGAATAACAAATTAAATGGTTTCGGAGCTTATTTAATTTAGAAATGAGGTGTGAATTTATGTCGGAAACTACTTTAGTTGTCCAGCTTCCTAAAGAATTAGAGAAGCAATTACGTGCTCACTATGATGAGATGATTTCAAATGCTGTAGCAAGAGTATTTGAAGATAAAGAACTTTATAAACCTATGGTTCGTATGTCAGGTTTGTCTAGGTGGTTAGATGTATCTACGACAACAATCCAAAAATGGACGAAAGAAGGAATGCCAACCATGGTGATTGATGGAGTGACTTTATACGATAAAAGAGCAGTAACACGATGGTTGAAGCAATATGAAAGATAGGTACTCGTATGAATGGTGTTCAGTGGATCAAGATAACAACAGATATATTTGATGATGAAAAAATTCAGCTAATAGAATCAATGCCAGAAGGAGATACTCTTATTGTAATATGGTTTAAAATTCTGGTGCTTGCAGGAAAGCAAAATAATAGTGGCATATTAAGTCTAGGGAACAAGGTTTATTACACAGAAGAGATGCTTTCAACAGTGTTTAGGCGAAAGGCTACATCTGTAAAATTAGCTCTCAGCATGTTTGAAGAATTTGGCATGATAGAAATCATAGATGGCGCTATTACCATTCCAAAATGGGAGAAACATCAGAATATAGATGGACTAGAAAAGATTAGAAAACAAACTAGGGAACGTGTTGCTCGTCATAGACAAAAACAAAAAGCACTAATTACAGGCGAGCCACAACTCGTTTTAGACTGTAACGTTACAGTAACGGATGAAAATGATAATGTAACGCAAGAGATTAAGAACAAGAGTAAGAATAAGAAAGAGATTGAGAATATACTGGATAATAGTTCTAGAAAGCCTGAAACTTATATTCCACCCAAATATTATTCTTTGTTAGAATCCATTTCTTATAAGTACAATGATAGATTTTTGTATCCTAACAATTACACTTTAACACATGCTCAGAAGATGAAGATAGGCGAGTATTTGGCTAGTGGGTATGTAACTAGTGATGAAGTCATTAGCATGATTGAACGGATTCCTGAGGATGCGACGTCTCCTTTGGCGTATTTATTTAAGTCTATGGAGAATTTAAAGCAGGAACGTATGCTGGAGTGCAAAGCTATTGCCCATGAAAATGCCCGAAAGAAGTATATGATAAATGAGTAGATATAGGACTGTTCTAAAGAAATGTTACATCACTGAGGAGCAAAATGAAATAGTGAATAACTTGATTGAAATGACAAATCATCTAAGTTTTTCCTCTTATGCCAGAAAAATGTTATTTAAGAGCTCGCCTATTTATCTTCAATTTGATTTTGAATCTTATCATGACTTTATATTTCAAGTTGGAAGAATTATCAATAACTTACGTCAGTTAGAAAGAATAGCAGAACAAAGTGAGGATTTGGATAATGTAAGGATATTTCACTACTGCGTTGAGCTGATGATAGAATATGAAAAGAAGACAAGTAAACAAGTGAAAGAACTTGTAAAACGACTAAATAAGAAAACGAGGTGATAGGACCATGAGAATAAAATCTGTGTTGAAACAGGTGTTTTTGACGGAAGAAGAAAATAAAAAATTAAATGATTGTATGAGGAAGGAAAATATTCGTAATTTTTCTGAGTTTGCTAGACAAAAATTAATACGAACAGATTTGAACATCCAAAAAGTCTCTTTTGAAGGTTTAGTTCCTTTAACAGAAGAGTTGGAACAAGTCGGAAAGAATATCAATTCTATAGCCCGTCTTGCAACTGTAGTTGGGAGAATAAGCTATGAAAACAAAATGGATATGTCTATTTTGATGCAAAAAATAGTTGATGTGATGGAGGAAAAAGATGTTTATTTTCAAAAGTAATATGGATAAGGATTTTGATCAGATATGTGAATACATATTGAAATTAAAGCGAGCAGAATTATTTCTTCATGGAATTAAACAACAAGATAAAACGAAGGCTCGTTTGTATCATGCGATGCTGGAATACTATGATGCTAACCATAAAAAAGAAAGACATATGAGAATTTTAAAATAAGGAAACGCTGTTAAAAATTTTGCAGCGTTTTTTATATATCTTCTTAAAATATTTGTACACACAAATGACAGTCAAATTGATTTTTGGGATTATTTTATTGAGAAGGAAAGATTTCTCATAATATGACTTTGCGAGCTCAGAGTCTGTATACACACACTCCCAAAATCATCCTAAAATTTGTATACACAAAGTGTATGTACTTTTTGGGATGATTTGAATTTTGGGGAATCCCCAAACCCCTGATGAATTATACGAGCAAAAAAATTTGGGAGTAAGTTTTAGAAAGAACTATTCTAAAGTATTTAAAATCTGACTTTAAGTAAATTTTTTATTATGTGACTATTAGCCTGTCTCACTCTGCTAGGTGCGAGACAAAAAAATACCCGCTATGCGGGTGTGTACTGACCCCCAAAAGTTAGACAGAAAAAATCTAACTTTTGGGGTCAGTACAAAAGCGTTTTTATTGTATAAAGAATATCAAATAGTTTGAGGGTTTTACTTGTCGCTGTATTTCTTCACTATCCTTTTTGTAATACTCCTGCTTTGTTCCTGAAATATCTACAGTGAATACGTCATCCTTGAAGGTATAATTCTCTTTTCGGTTTATGATATTAGAGCCAGTCGGTTCGATTGTTGCACTGTCTTTATCAATTGTAAAGGTGTCGGCCTCTCCTTTGTTGCTATTTCCTTTGTTACCTGAAATGGTAAAGGCAACTTCATTTCTACTCTCGTTTATTCAACGGTATTCGCCATCTAAAGAATTGCTTGATTGGTTAGAGCATGCAATTAATAAAATTGTAGATAGAGACACTAAAAGTAATGTGATAAATCTTTTCATTTACATACTTTTTATTTCTATATTATATTAAAGAAACATTACATAAGTAAGACAGTAATTTTTTAGGTTGATCTCTTTCTTTCGGGAAAATCATTATGTTTCGGAAAGTCAAGATTTTGTTATTATTTATGATATACTGGTACCGTAATTATATCCTTACAGAGGTTAAGTAAGGGTTTCAGTACACGCCAATAGATGTCAAAATATTGATTTTAAGCGATTTTTGATTTTTGGAAACTCATTATATCGCACTACAAATCAATAAAAACTGTACCTTTTTTAGATAAATATATTATCTGGATATTGAAGTTAAGCCCTGCTGTCATTTCGATGGCAGGGCTTTTTAATATTTGGTACACTAACTTCTTATCTATATTTTGGTGGATTTTAAGTTGACATCTACAAAGTTTAATGTTAGAATACATTCAAAAATATATTTGAATGAGGTGTTTTATGATTCAAAATGTTGTTACTTCAATAATCCTGTATTCTGGGACAGCCGTAGACTTACTTATTATCCTAATGTTATTTTTTGCCAAAAGAAAAAGCAGAAAAGACATCATTAACATCTATTTAGGACAATTTCTAGGCTCTGTTAGTCTAATATTGCTAAGTTTGCTTTTTGCATTTGTCTTAAATTATATTCCTAGTAAAGAGATTTTAGGTTTACTCGGTTTGATTCCAATTTTCCTAGGTCTCAAAGTTTTGCTTTTAGGAGATTCTGATGGAGAAGCTATTGCCAAAGAAGGTTTGCGCAAAGATAATAAAAACCTGATATTTCTAGTCGCTATGATTACTTTTGCAAGTTGTGGTGCTGACAATATTGGTGTCTTTGTTCCATATTTTACTACCTTAAATTTAGCAAATTTGATAGTAGCTTTACTTACCTTTCTAGTCATGATTTATCTCTTGGTTTTTTCTGCCCAAAAATTGGCACAAGTCTCTTCTGTTGGAGAAATTTTGGAAAAATATAGCAGATGGTTTATTGCCGTTGTTTATTTAGGATTGGGGATATATATCCTGATTGAAAATAACAGTTTTGACATACTATGGACTATATTAGGCTAGGAGAAAATATTATGAAAAAAGATAGTATCTGCCAAGTGAATGTTATAAATCAGCAAAATATTACAACCGCAACGAACTACCTTGAAAAGGAAAAAGTCCAAAAATCACTTCGCATTTTAACAAAATTTACCGATAATAAACAGATAAATATCATCTTTTATCTCCTTGCTGTTGAAGAACTCTGTGTCTGTGATATAGCCTGTTTACTAAATCTCAGTATGGCATCTGCCTCCCACCATCTTCGTAAACTAGCCAATCAAAACATCTTGGATACTAGAAGAGAGGGGAAAATTATATATTATTTTATAAAAGATGAGGAAATCAAAGACTTTTTTAATCAACTAGGATAACAACTATTTTTACTACTTTATCATGATTATATATAGGACTTATCTATGAAATTTTTTGATAAAAATTACTCACAAGAAATAATATATAGAACTGTTTAAATATCTTCAGGATAGAAAAAGAAATTGTCCAGGCACGAAGAAACTGTATATTTGTTGCTAAACTGTACATCATCTTTATGATACAGTATTTCGTATTTCTCAACTACATAAGCTCCGAAAACTAAAATGTGATAACCCTTTGATAACCTCTCGATTTTCAAAAGGATTATATATGTAAATATTGAGGATTTATCTCTTAAAATTACTTGATTTTAGTGATAATTTACCATAAATATCATAATGTAGAAAAAACCAGGTCTTAAGAAAGCTCGTAAAGCTTCACAATTTAGTAAACGTTAATTCGAGAGAATTACTATACTTACAAAGAGCACCTTTCGGGGTGTTCTTTTTTATATTTTCATACTAAATTGGTGCAATTAACACAGTTGTTGCGACTTTAGTCGCTTACAAATGTGGCTGCAATCTGACAAAGTCAGTTGCTTCTAAACGTTAAGAACCAGCTACAATACAGCATTTTCAACACTCCATGGTTCACACCATGGGGTGTTTTTTTCTTTTCTCGTCTTCCCACGGTATTGCTCATGTGGTATAATGAGACAAGGGTTGCTCCTCGTTTCAGACGAGTTTATGGAATTCAGGATAAGTTAGCAGGTGAGACGAGTATTTCTGTCAGTCTCCTATCTACCTGTTAACAACTGTCCAAAGTAAAAGGAGATTGTAGCTTGGTTTTATTAGTATTAGTGCTTTTGGTTTTGCTCATTCTAATCTTAAAAAGGAAACAGAAAACTGGTAAAAAAACTGGAGGAAATCCCAAGAAAAGAAATTGGCTATTAATAGGTTGCTTATCCATAGTGATCCCAATCGTAATCTTCACAATGAGTAGTCCTATTCTTGCTCTAATGGATATGTGGGGGCTGTTTGCCCATGCAAGTCGAACTGAGATTGAGCAAGCTGTGTATCGTTCTTATCAAAATTACGGTCTTACAGGACAGTTTGAGTTAGAAAAATACGAGAAAAACTATACAAGTGTGGGAGGATTTATAATCCATGGTACCTATAGTGAAAATATAGCTGGAAAAACCTATCAGGTTAAAACTCGATTTAAATACTATACTCGCTTTTCGGAAAATAAAACATATAGAAAGACAGATGCAGAGGTTGATTACAAGAATTATAAAAAAATTTATGATGTTTTCCCAGAATTAGCCTATTTAGGGATTGAGGTTAGTCCAGGCACCAGCGAATTTTTAAAAAGCTTGGACAGTTCAATCAAAGATCCTAAACTGCCTGATTTGAAGTATCAAGGTATTGGTTTTGAATTTAATAACCAATCTGATAATATCTATCTTTATAATGAAATATTAGAGGAAAATCAAAGCAAGGGCCAAGCTCTGCAAGGGATGTATCCAATGGATGCTCAATATCTTTTCCAAAAAGAGATTTTTATACCGACATTTGAATTTCAATATTTCGTTCCGAAGGAAAAAAGAGATCTCTTGTATGATGACTATCTTAAAGAGCTTGAAGCGCTCATGAAGGAATTTTTTGCCAACCAACCCCTACCAAGAGGTATTTATGCTGTAAAAATTGCTAAGTATAAAGAGGATAAACTTGTCAATGATAGTGGTGTATACTATGTGAGGATTGATAATCAGCAAGTTGTAAAGCTGTTGCAAAAATTAGAGTAGGAGTTGCTAGGGCTAGTCCAGTTTTTTGTTCAGAACCTCCAGTTGTGTCTGTTAAAATTTGATTTTCCCAGTGGACAATTGTCCACTTTTTTTATATAATAAAACTAAACCGAATTGGTTGAGTTTTAGAGGTGTAAGCTCAACCATCGATTTGTTTTTCTAAGAGAGATATTCTCAATAAAACATCACAATAGGAGGTGAAGTATGTACCAACCAGAAAAACTCAAGGCTCGGAGGAAAGAGTTGAAACTGACACAGAAGGAAATTGCAGAGCAACTTGGGATTAGTTTTCAGGCTTACTCGGCTTGGGAACGTGGAATTAAGGAACCGTCTCAGGAGAAGGTTGCCCAGCTAGAGAACATTTTAAGGGTAGCAAAAGGATATTTCACTCAGATTGAGATTGTCCGTCTCTACAATAGCCTCTCCAAGCAAGGGAAGGACAAGGTTGTTCTTTATGCTCGCCACTTGGCTCAAGAGGAACAAACTCAGAAAGTGGCGACCGTGCCAGAGCGCCTCTACGAGTATCGTGTCTATGAACGCATGTCAGCAGGGATCGGGGCTTCGGTATATGACGATAGAAATTTTGATACCGTTTACTTTAATGAAGAACTAGCCCACGATTTTGCTTCCTGGGTGGCTGGGGACTCCATGGAACCTAAATATCAAAATGGTTCAGTGGCTCTGATTCGGGAAACAGGATTTGACTATGATGGGGCAGTTTATGCAGTAGTTTGTAACAACCAGACCTATATTAAACGGGTCTATCGGGAGGAAGATGGTTTGCGTCTGGTTTCTATAAATCCTAAATACAAGGACATTTTCATCTCCTATGAGGAAGATCCTCGGATTGTGGGGATTATTGTTGGGAATTTTGTGCCAATGGAGGGTTAGCCTATGGGCTACTTTGATTATTCCAGAGAGCCCAAAAGTGATATTGCCTTTGTTGATATGAAATCTTTTTATGCCAGTGTCGAGTGTGTGAAAAGGGGCTTGCATCCGCTGAAGACCTCGCTTTGTGTCATGAGTCGCGCGGATAATTCTACTGGTCTTATCCTAGCTTCCTCTCCCATGTTTAAGAAGATTTTTGGCAAGTCCAATGTTGGCCGGGCCTATGATCTGCCTTTTGATATCAAAACGCGCAAATTTTCCTATTACAATGCTCGAAAGCAAGGCTTGCCTACTGACTCAGACTATGTTCGCTACATCGAAGATTGGGCTCAAGTGACCTTGATTGTGCCACCTAGGATGGACGAATACATAGCGGTCAATATGGAAATCCAGCGAATCTTTCAAAACTATGGTAGTCCAGATGATATTTATCCCTACTCTATCGATGAGGGCTTTATCGATCTGACTAGTTCGCTCAACTATTTTATCCCAGACAAGAGTATCTCTCGCAAAGACAAGCTGGATCTGCTTTCTGCTCGCATCCAGAGGGATATTTGGAGGCAGACAGGGATCTACTCTACAGTGGGTATGTCCAATGCCAATCCCTTACTGGCTAAATTGGCTCTGGATAATGAGGCCAAGCACACTCCGACCATGAGGGCCAACTGGTCTTACCAGGATGTGGAAGAGAAGGTTTGGGCCATTCCTAAGATGACGGACTTTTGGGGGATTGGCAGGCGGATGGAGAAACGCTTGCATGCTCTGGGGATTTTTTCCATCAGAGAATTAGCTACAAGCAACCCAGACCAGCTACAGAAGGCTCTGGGTCAGGCTGGCCTGCGTTTGTGGTTTCATGCTAACGGGATTGATGAGAGCAATGTTCACAGGCCCTATAAAGCTAAGTCCCAAGGGTTAGGAAATTCTCAAATCTTGCCGAGAGACTATGTAAAGCTACGGGATATTGAAATTATTCTCCGAGAAATGGCGGAGCAGGTGGCTATTAGGCTGAGAAGGGCGGGCAAGAAAACAACCCTTGTCTCTCTCTATGTTGGTTTCTCTAAACAGGAGGTCAGGTCGTCTATTCACACACAAATGAAGGTCGAACCGACCAATAATACAGCTATCTTAACAGACCACGTTTTGAAGCTATTTCATAATAAATACACTTCTGGAGCGGTCAGAAGTGTTGGAGTCAACTATTCAGGATTTGTGGATGAGTCCTTTGGCCTGATCTCCCTCTTTGATGATGTTGACAAGTTAGAAAAAGAAGAAAGGCTCCAGACGGCTATTGATGCCATTCGGGAACAATTTGGTTTTACCTCCCTCTTAAAGGCCAATGCACTGGAAGAAGCCTCTAGGAGTCTTGCCAGAAGCAAGCTGATTGGGGGGCATTCTGCTGGAGGATTAGATGGACTAAAATGATTGATCGTTCTTATTTACCCTTTCAATCTGCGCGTGACTATCAAGATCCAGGGATGCAGAAGTGGATGGGTTTTTTCCTCTCAGAGCATACTAGTTCACTCGGTGAAGAAAAAAATCGGGTAGCTTTCTCGACGAGTTTGAATCTCGTTGAGAAGTTAATCTTGCTTTCGCAGCTGTATGTCGGGCAACTGAGGGGATGCTTTGTGGTCAAGGAAAAGAAACAAAAAACGACTATCGTCGGCAAGGTAAGCGAATTATCACCTCAAACTCTATCTATTAGGACCAATGAGGGCTATAGGCTGGTAGAGGTAGCAGATGTCCTCGAAATTCGATTGTGGGAGGGGGGAGTGTATGACTAGAAAAGAGTTGTATGAAAACAAACTGCAGATGGATTATTTTTCAGATAGTTACATCCGCTTTGAAGAGGATTTCCAAAAATACTCTGCCTTGAATGTTCCCTTGACTTTTTTGATCGATGATATCCTACGCACCATGGCGATGAATCAGAAGAACTACTTTGTTTTAAACAAGGAAAATGCCAAGGATGGGCGGGAGCATCGCTTTTATTTTAGGGTAGTGACGGAAAAAGAGTGTCCCAGAAATCGAACCTATGCATATGCTGGACTCAAAAATAGTAGTCAGTGACTAGATGTGGAAGAGGGAAGTCTGATTTAGGAAAGATGGCTTGTGAACGTCAGAAAATCTCATGGTATTAGAATTCGAAATGCCATCTTATATTTGTGGAGTTCTTTCAGAAACTTATGATGGATGTTCTGATGAGATAAGGCAAGGGGCACTCTCTTTTTTAGATGAGCGTTTATTTGAAAACGTGGTTTGATTTGAGAACAGCTATTCTCAATGATCATCTTACTTTATAGAGTCATACCAAAACATCCATGTATATTTGTGGATGTTTTTTAATTTTACAGATAGAAAAAGAGAAGACCAAATGGTCTTCTCAACGGGGGAACGGAATAATTAGAAAGAATCAATCAAAGAGGGTTATTAGTCTTTGAAATTCTTTTGGAAGATCAGGAGAGACAAGATAGAAGTGATGGCTGCCAAGAAGAGGAAGGCACTTGCTTCTTGTTCCCCAGTTGCAGGGAGTAGTCTTTCCTTGTCTTCTTTGACTGTAGCTGTAACAGGAGCTTTTTCATCTTTTGCTGATGAATGATCTGTTACGGCTGGAGCAGGTTTTTCAGTCTCTCTTGGTAGAACATACTCAGGAAGAGTCACAACTGGTGGCGCTTCTGTTCCAACTGAGCTTTGTTTGCTACCTACCTCAATCACTCGATCTTGAGCTGGAGTTGCTTCTGTTTGGAGAACCTTGCGATTGTCACCGTCCACTTCAACATACTCGACTATCAGACCGTCTTTCCCTTCTGATAGAACTTGCTCTTTTCCTTTGTCTAATTGTGGGTTTTCGCGACGAATAGTCTTGAATGGTACGACCTTATTGACGATTTCCAAGCTTGGAAGTGTAAAGACAAGGTCTTTAACCCCTTCCTCAGGACTTGAAGAAGTAATTGGTTTCTCAGGTTGCGCTGGAGTTTCCGGTTGAGTCGGATTTTCAGGCTGAGCCGGTTTTTCAGGTTGAGCCGGTTTTTCAGGTTGCGCTGGAGTTTCCGGTTGAGCCGGTTTTTCAGGTTGCGCTGGAGTTTCCGGTTGAGTCGGCTTTTCAGGCTGAGCCGGTTTTTCCGGTTGCGCTGGAGTTTCCGGTTGAGTCGGCTTTTCAGGCTGAGCCGGTTTTTCCGGTTGCGCTGGAGTTTCCGGTTGAGTTGGTTGTTCCGGTTGAACTGGCTTTTCAGGCTGAGCCGGAGTTTCAGGCTGAGCCGGTTGTTCAGGTTGAGCAGGTTTCTCAGGTTGAGCCGGTTTTTCAGGCTGAGCCGGTTTCTCAGGTTGAGCAGGTTTCTCAGGCTGAGCCGCTTCGAGTTTGTTGATTTGTTCGAGAGCGGTTTCTAGTGCTTGATTGACTGCTTCCTGAGTTTTAGCTTCTTGGATTGCAGCAATGGCTTGGTCAGCAATTTCTAATAATTTCTTCTTAGCTTCCTTGTCGGATCCAATCTCAGCGACTTTTTTCTCGATAGCTTTTGTCAAGCTGTCCATAGCCTTATCGTACTCAATTTCCGGTTGTTTTGGTTCAGCTGGTTGCTCAGGCTGGTCAGGTTTCTCAGGTTGAACAGGTTTCTCAGGCTCAGCAGGTTTTTCCGGTTGAGTCGGCTTTTCAGGCTGAGCAGGTTTTTCAGTCTCAGCAGGTTTCTCAGGCTGAGCAGGCTTTTCAGGCTGAGTTGCTTGGAGCTTGCTGATTTGTTCGAGAGCAGTTTTTAGCGCTTGA
Source organism: Streptococcus sp. KHUD_018 (assembly GCF_054861215.1). Next base: position 1,783,436 of record NZ_CM142176.1, on the reverse strand, counting down.
TTGACTGCTTCCTGAGTTTTAGCTTCTTGGATTGCAGCAATGGCTTGGTCAGCAATTTCTAATAATTTCTTCTTAGCTTCCTTGTTGGATCCAAGTTCAGCGACTTTTTTCTCGATAGCTTTTGTCAAGCTGTCCATAGCCTTATCGTACTCAATTTCCGGTTGTTTTGGTTCAGCAGGTTGCTCAGGTTTAGAAGGTTCTTCAGGCTGTTCCGGTTGCTCTGGACTAGGTTCCTCTTGGCCTCTTTGATAGTTCTCATCCTTGGATAGGATATCTTGTAGGGCACTGACTGTCAACATGACATCCTGAACATCCACTGCATCAGCACTGAGTTGGTTTCTCAATTTTTCTAGATTTGCTTGGAATGCTTGGCGTGCGGTAGCCGTATTTTTCAAGCCTGCTGGATCAAAGTTTGAAAGATCGTCTTTCCATTTTGAGATAGACTGGATGATATCTGCCTTGCTGTAGAGTTCGCTACCTTCGCCACGAGTGATGAATTGGTCTACCTGAATACCGATATTTTGAGATAAATCGTTTCGATCAGGATCTAGTTGAAGTGTGACTGCGTGCAAGTTTTCGTCCAGACCTTTTAGGCTAACCAGAGTTTGATTGCCTTGGCGTTGGGCTGCACGACCGCTAAAGTATTTCTTACCGTCAATGGTTGAAGCATTTCCCATTCCATCTTGGTAAGGAACTTCTTTGCCATCTAGGAAGACTTTGTAGACACCATGATTTGGATCAACATAGCCCTTGATATCAAGTCCAGTACCGTAGAAGTAAGCTGTTACGGTTGTCTTTTTCTTTTGCTCATCAGTTAAGCGACCAAAGGAAGCCCAAGACTCTGTCTTTTGGTACTTATCTGCGGAATTGGTTTCATGGTGCCAGCCAGGACTGTAATCCAACTGACTAGCTTGGTCATCATAGCTTGTTTGATCCTTGATTAGCAATTCAGCTTTCATCACTTGGATGGTTGCATCGGTAGCAAAACCGAGCAAGGCACCATCAGAAACAGAAGTGAGCTTGGCTTTAAAGTCAAAGATAGAGTCGGCTTGTTCTGTAAAGTCAATCGTTGGGATGGTAACAGTCTTTTCTGTTTCTCCATCTTCAAAAGTCACATCTTGAGTTGTATCTTGGTAAACTTTACCGTGAACCCCAGTTCCAGGTTCTGTGATGAAGCGCACAGTAGCAGCCCCCTTGCTTCCACCAACACGTTTAATTTTAACAGTGACTGGTTTTCCTTTTTCGACTTCGTAGTTGGTAGACTCGAGTTCAAACATTCCCTTGCTATCATTGTTTAGGGTATAGATTCCTTCTGTAGCAATTGGTTCACCTGTTTTATTAACGAGGGTAATGGTGTGTTGACCAGGTGCTAAATCATCTGTTTCAAAGACTTTTTGGCTACGTTTACGGCTAGCATTCTTAGTTTGGACATCGGTAACCTTTTGACCATCAACGTAGACGGACATTTCTCCATGACCTGGATCGACCGTAGAGACGACATAGGCCTTGGTTCCTGTGAAGGTATAGCTTACTTTGGCATCTTTTTGATTGGTCCACATAGAAGTGCCACGAACACCTTCAGATTCATTGTACCAAGTTGTTCCAGCTGTATCTGCCGTTGTGTTTGAGTGGTATTCAAGTCCAAGAGGGTAGCCATCTGTCTTTTCAATGCTGCTTGGTGTCTTGTAGACTGAGAAGTTGGTCAAGATTGGAGTTGCTTGAGCACCGGTGATGGTCACACGGATTTTTTGTGCCTCTACAGGCTTGCCTTGAACCAAGCGACGGTAACCAACGGTCGAACCTTCACCGTATGTCACCCAACGTCCGTTGATTTCGACTTCAATCTTGAAACCAGAGATACGTTGGCCTTTGGCGATATCTTCCTTGAGTTCAACAACATCAAAACGCCTCTTTTGTCCTAAATCAACTGTAAAGCTACCGGTTGTGGCATCATTTGAGAGCGCCCAGCTAGTATCATCTTTACCGTCTGTCAGGTGACTTTCTTTGTAGAGGTGGTTCTGACGGGTAGAACTTGCTGTTACAGTTGCCCCTTTGGCAAAATCAGTCGCATACATTTGGTCTAGAGTTGCCTTGAACTCCTTCAAGCGAGCCACATCCGCATCTGCAAATTTTCCTTCTTTATTTGGTGGAATGTTGAGAAGGAGTGGGGTTCCACGACCAACAGACTTGAAGTAGATATCCATCAACTCTTTGAGTGATTTCGGCTGTTGATTGTCATGATAGAACCAGCCCGAACGGATCGAAACGTCAGCTTCCCCTACAGAGTACATATCACCATCTGGGTCACCATGGTTGAGGTATTCATTTTTCACATCGTCTGTGATGTTGGCACGTTTGACTTTATGCCAGACAGGGTCACCTGCGATACCTCGTTCATTTCCGATCCAGCGAACGCTTGTCGGTTGAGCAGAGAAGATAGCAATATCTCCTTCAGCTTCTTTGATGTATTTGAACCATTCATCGAAGGTATAGGTTACTTTTTGGGCACCGCTACCACGTGCACCGTCCATCCAAACCTCGATAAATTTCCCTTTATTACCGTATTTCGGATTACCAAGGATTTCTTTCAGTTGGTTGAGATAGTATTGGTTGTATTCTTTTTCAGTTGCAACATGGTATTTAGGATGATTGGCATCCCATGGGGATAGGTAAACCCCCATATTCATGTCATACTTGCTAGCAGACTTGGAAACTTCTTCGAGAAGGTCACCCTTTCCATCTTTCCATGGACTAGCAGCTACGGTATGGTTGGTGTACTTAGATGGGTAAGCAACGAATCCGTCGTGGTGTTTAACAACCATAATGGTTCGTTTGAAGCCCGTTTCTTTCAGAGTGCGAATCCACTGGTCAGTATCCAAGTTGGTTGGATTGAAGTATCGAGGGTCTTCTTTCCCATTTCCCCATTCAGAATTGGTATAGGTGTTCATTCCGTAGTGGATGAAGGCTGCCAATTCTTCCTTGTGGTAATCGAGTTGGGCCTTGCTTGGAAGAGGTCCATGGTTGCCAATTTCGGTTTCTTTATCTTCTGGATGAGCCACTGGTGGAGTCGGTGTCGTTGGATTAGCTGTATCAGCGACTGGCTCGTATTCAAAGACGACCTCATTCACCCCTTTTTGCTGGATAGTTGCTTCCAGGCTAGCCTTGACTGGACGGTAGCCAGCAATGTCTTTTGCATGGAAGGTGTTGACAAAGGAAACGTCATACTCTTGGCCGTCATTGTTATCAACTGTCGCTTCCGCTAGTTCAGTAGTGGTTCCTTTTTGACGGTAGTAAACTTTGAAGGAGCCTTTGTTGACTTTATAGACCACCTTGATGACACGTGTACCAGCAGGCGCTTTGCTGACAACATTGTGATCTTCAGTCCAAGTATCTTTTAGTTGTTTATTAACTGCTACGCCATCAATGGATACAATTTCGTATTTGTCTTTATTCTTCTGATAGAAGTCCGTCTTCTCGATTTCTTTTTTGAAATTATAGTCAAATGGCGAATCAACAGCTGTCTGTTCGATAAAGGTGTCATTATCTTTGACAGGATTTCCTTCTTCGTCTTCGTGTTGGATAACCACACGACCGTATTCAACTCCCTTGGTCAAGGTAGCAATCCCATCTTGGTTGAAGGAATATTCGTTGCTTCCGATAACAGCTGTTTCGTTCCGAAGCATACGTCCTTCATCGGTAAAGTAGTAACGATTTCCGTTATCACCTTGGTACCAGCCTTTCACACCATACTTGGCAATCATGTCCTTAACCCATTTCAGTTGTTCAGGTGAAAGGACGAGTCCGCCACCAAAGCGATCCTTTTCAGCCACACCATTGTCAACGGTTCCGTGTTGGTGAACCCCCAGAACTTTTCCTTGGCTATCGACAATCCCGCCACCAGACAAACCAGATACAGAAGTGGTTTTATAGGTGATACCAGTCGTTCCCTTATCATCATAGGACTCAACAGATCGGATGGTCCCATCTGCCTTGTAAAGCTGACCAGCTAGGATAGGTTGTTTCAGTTCTTTGGAGCTCGAGTCAGTTGGATAGCCAATCGTACTGATGGCTTCTCCCGGCTGATGCGTCTTGTGCTCCGCTAAAGGCGCAAAGGTTGCTGCTTTGTTTGGACTAGCAATCGGAAGAGGAATAGGAGCTTCTACAAGAGCAAGGTCGTTCTTATAGCCTTTTCCAAACTCCTTCTTATTCCAGAAATGGATATCCTTTTCTCTGAATAAAACCGTAGTTCCAGAAGATGGCAGTGAATTTTTCTTTTCGCTGTTTGAACCAACGTTATAGTAGAACTGGGCAGATTTTCCACCACGAATGTGACCCTCGCCAGTTTCTTTATTGGCCTCTAAGAAGTTATGAGCAACGGTAAGGATCAGGTTAGGTGCTACAAAGATACCTGAGCCTGAAACGAGGTAGCGTTGTTCCCCTGCATTGTAAGTGCTGTAAACCATAGTAGCAGCAGTAGCAGGTTGCCCCTCGTAGTTGATGTGTTTGAGGTCTTGTCCACCGTTAATGATGGCACGGTTTCCGTTCTCAGCTTCTTTTGGAGCTTCTTCCTTGTCCTTTAGAATGCTCTTAGTTTCTACTTTTGGACTAGCTTTCTGGTCAACGATAGTAGTCGTATCGAGTTCTTTGACAGGTGTGTCTGGATAGGCACGGTCCTGAATGTCTTCAGGGAGCAAGTCAGCACTGTTGGTATCTGCAGCAGGTGTTTCTTGTTTTTCAGCTTCTACACGGTCTTCTTCTTTGACTGGTTCAACCTTGGTCTCTTCTATATCTGCTACTTGTTTCATTTGCTGATCTAAATTGGATGTTGTGGCAGGAGACGTTTCGTCTGCACGCACGGTTCCAGAAGCAAAAAATGCCAGTCCGACGATAACAGATGCCACACCTACAGTCAACTTCCGAATGCTAAATGTTTGCCCTTTTTCAAAAAGGTATCGATTCATAATATACTCCTAGTTTTTAGAAAGGCAGTCAGCTACTGCCCAAGCCCAAGTCTGACTTGGTTACAACTTGATTTAATGAAAAAACTCTCTGATAATTTGTAAGCCACCTTACCTCCTGTTTATAAAGCGCTTTCATTTTAAGATAAAAAAATTTAAAAGGTCATTTCTCCCTTAAAATGACTGAAAACTTTTAATATAACAAATATACTAAATTAATGAAAGAATTGCAAGAGCAAAAAGCAAAAAAATAAATATAAATTAAAGAAAATCAGTTACTTTTTAAAGAAAAAACGCCTCCTTTCAGGGTTCAAACTAAATGAAAGGATACGTTTTAAAAAGAAATTAGAGTATATTTTGGAGAGACTCTTGGATGGTTTGGGGGTCTGTTTTGGAAGAGAAGCGCTCAAGGACTTGCCCATCTCGACCAATGAGAAACTTAGCAAAATTCCATTCGATTCGTTTTCCTAGCGGGCCAGATTTCTGCTCTTTTAGCCAAACATAAAGAGGATCTGCCTCCTTGCCGTTGACCTTGATCTTGGCAAAGCGAGGAAAAGTGGTCTGGTAGTGTAGACTGCAGAAGCTATTGATTTCCTCTGCGCTGCCGGGTGCTTGTCCCATAAACTGATTGCAAGGGAAATCTAGGATTTCAAAGCCCTGATCTTGATAGCGTTCATAGAGTTCTTGAAGTCCCTGGTACTGGGGCGTTAAACCACATCCAGTAGCAGTGTTGACAATCAAGAGAACCTTGCCACGATAGCTCTCCAGGGGAGTTGCTTGATTATTTTGATTCAAAACAGAAAAATCATATATACTGGTCATTTTTCTATATTCTCCTTATGCCTTCCTGATTCAGAGTGTTTCATCTCGTGTTCCGATAAAAAGGCATAGGTCATGCTTCCAAAGATGGCACCAATTCCCAAACCCAAGACTAGTAAAGGGAGCATTTTATCGAAATGGAAGAGGTCATCCCAAAAGGTATCGAGTGGAAGATGCTGAACAAAGAGTTTGTGAAAGGCTGATAAGACAAACAAGCTAATTGGAATGCTGATGAATACACCCCAACTACGAAGGTTGATTTGGCTTTTGCTGTAGCTTTTGTGATGGATTTCGGACTGGTCATCCTTGTCTAAATGTAAGTCGCGAACTGCTAGTCTCGCCCTAGATGAGAGGACGAAGATAAGTCCAAAATAGAGGTAGGGCATGGCATCTCGAACCAACTCTATGAAGTGTCCAAATAGGAGATAGAACAAGAAGAGTAGGAGGGAGGAGTAAACGATTTGGATCAAGGCACGGGCACAAGCCTTGTAAATCATCTCTTGACGGCATTCATCAAAAGGCCCTTGTATGTGAAAGAATAGTTTGAGTAAGCGAGTGGTGAATTCTTCTTTTTTCATGGGAGTAACCTTCTAAATGAGCGATTTTTGATTGACTTCTTTAAAGAGTTGATAGAGAGTATAGAAGTAAACCAAACTAAAAATGATACAGATTATTAGAAATACCAGGTATCTCCAATCCATAGGATTTGTTAAAAGTTGTGGAAAGGATACGAGGATAAAACAGAGAGATGCGTTTAGAAGACGTATTTTTTTTGATTGGATTTTCTGGAATCTCTGTCCCTTGTTCAATACAGGAAGGAATAAAAGAAAGATAATCAAGAAAGGATGCTCAATATGTCCAGAAAGTAGGAAAAAGGTAACAAAGATACTGATAAAAACATTACTGATCAGTAGTCTAGCTAGTGATTTCATAAGACACCTCCTAGTCGTCTTCTTGGTCTTTCTTGGCCTTTTGAATGCGAAGAGAGACAACAATTTGCATCATCAGTCCAAAAAAGAACGCTCCCAGTATAGTTTTTAAAATATGTTTTGAATTCAGAAGAGAACTGATGAAATTTGGATTTTCACTGGTTAGGGTATCGATGAGTGGCATTATAAAAAATATCGCTATGCCGTAGATCAGACCGGCTTTTAGACCCGGAAAATGTAGCTGTTTACTTTCTTTTTGACTCAGCATTTCGGGATCAATAGCTGTGATGCCCGTTTTCTTGGTTTGAGAGACCACATAGAGGGCAGCCATCATCGAAATGCCAAACACCACGAGAGGATAACCGATAGCGACAATTTGCGGGTATTTATAAGCAAGGACAAAGGGGATGAGGTTGCCAAATATCATGAGATAAAAGAGAACGATAAAGACCTGATTCCCGATACGATCGGCCTCGCGCCGTTTGTGTTCGTCAAGGGGACCAGAAATACCGTATATGCGTTTGATGAGTTTTTCAGTGAGAGTTTCTTTTTTCATTTGTTTGCTCCTTTTTTAAAAATCGTCTTCCCAAAAGAGGCTATTGAGGTCAGTTTGGAGGCTGCGGGCGAGGTTGAGACAGAGTTCTAGGGTTGGATTGTACTTGTCATTTTCAATCATGTTGATGGTCTGTCTCGAGACACCGATATCTTTGGCGAGCTCGAGCTGGGAAATGCCCAGTTCCTTGCGGAATTCTTTCACACGATTCATAGGGTCTCCTTTCTGATATGTCGTATATATTTGACTATATTATATTCTTTTGGGTTGGGATGTCAAGTATATATGACATATTTTTGAGAATTTTTTTCGAAGAAACTTAGCCTTGTCTGACAAGTGCAAGCTGGTCAGATTTGTGGTAAAATAGATAAGATATGACAAAAGAATTTCATCATGTAACGGTCTTGCTTCATGAAACGATTGATATGCTTGACGTAAAACCTGACGGTATCTACGTTGATGCGACTTTGGGTGGAGCAGGCCATAGCGAATATTTATTAAGTAAATTGAGCGAAAAAGGGCATCTCTATGCTTTTGACCAGGACCAGAATGCCATTGACAATGCGCACAAACGGTTGGCACCCTATATCGAAAAGGGGATGGTAACCTTTATCAAGGACAACTTCCGTCATTTGCAGGCACGATTGCAGGAGGCTGGTGTCCAGGAAATTGATGGAATTTGTTATGACTTAGGGGTGTCCAGTCCTCAGCTGGATCAGCGTGAGCGTGGCTTTTCTTATAAAAAGGATGCGCCACTGGATATGCGGATGAATCAGGAAGCTAGTCTGACGGCCTATGAGGTGGTCAATCATTATGACTATCATGACTTGGTTCGGATCTTTTTCAAGTATGGTGAGGATAAGTTTTCTAAACAGATTGCTCGTAAGATTGAGCAAGCGCGTGAGGTGAAACCAATTGAGACGACGACGGAGTTGGCAGAGATTATCAAGTCGGCCAAGCCTGCCAAGGAGCTCAAGAAAAAGGGACACCCTGCCAAGCAGATTTTTCAGGCTATCCGAATCGAAGTCAATGATGAGCTGGGCGCTGCAGATGAATCCATCCAGCAGGCTATGGACATGCTGGCTCTGGATGGGAGAATCTCGGTCATTACCTTCCATTCGCTGGAAGACCGCTTGACCAAGCAATTATTCAAAGAAGCTTCAACAGTGGAAGTTCCCAAAGGCTTGCCCTTCATTCCAGATGACCTTAAGCCTAAGATGGAATTGGTATCCCGCAAGCCAATCTTGCCAAGTGCCGAAGAGCTAGAAGCCAACAATCGTTCGCATTCAGCCAAGTTGCGCGTGGCTAGAAAAATTCACAAGTAAGAGGAAAAACATGGCAGAAAGAATCGAAAAAACAAGCCAGTTATTGCAAACGAAATTTAAAGGTTTTTCACGTGTGGAAAAGGCCTTCTATGTTTCGATTGCTGCAACAATGATTATCCTGGCAATTAGCGTTGTGTTTATGCAAACCAAGCTATTACAAGTTCAGAATGAATTGACCAAGGTCAATGCTCAAATCGAAGAAAAGAAAACTGAGCTAGACGATGCCAAGCAAGAGGTCAATGAATTGATTCGTTCAGAACGTTTGAAAGAGATTGCAAACTCCAAGGATTTGCAGCTGAATAACGAAAATATCCGAGCAGCGGAGTAAGAAATGAAACATTGGAAAGAAAAAATCATCCGTTATGCCGTTCGTAATCGTAAATCTCCAGAAGAAAATCGTCGAAGAGTAGGAAAAAGCCTGAGTTTATTGGCTGTCATACTCTTCGCTGTCTTTTTGGTCAACTTTGCGGTCATTATCGGAACGGGTAAAAAATTTGGTAAGGACTTGGTTCAAGAAGCAAACAAGGTCCATCAAACAACCAAGACGATTCCTGCAAAACGAGGAACCATCTACGATCGTAATGGAACGCCTATTGCTGAGGATGCGACTTCGTATAATATCTATGCCGTTATTGACAAGACCTACAAGTCAGCAACAGGCAAAATTCTCTATGTAGAGGATTCTCAATTTAATAAGGTGGCTGAGATTTTCCATAAATACCTAGATATGGAAGAGTCTTATGTCAAAGAACAGCTTTCTCAACCAGATCTAAAACAGGTATCCTTTGGTACCAAGGGAAATGGGATCACCTATGCCAATATGATGGCTATTAAAAATGACCTCAAAACTGCTGGCGTTGAGGGAGTTGACTTCACAACTAGCCCTAACCGTAGTTATCCCAATGGACAGTTTGCTTCTTCCTTTATCGGTTTAGCGCAACTCCATGAAAATGAGGATGGGACCAAACGTTTGATTGGGACATCTGGATTGGAGAGTTCTTTAAATAACATTCTGGCGGGTACAGATGGGATTATCACCTATGAGAAGGATCGTCTGGGAAATATTGTTCCGGGTACGGAGCAGGCTTCCCAACACATGGTAGACGGAAAGGATGTTTACACAACCCTTTCTAGTCCTTTGCAATCCTTTATGGAAACCCAGATGGATGCCTTCCAGGAAAAGGTAAAAGGCAAGTATATGACGGCTACCTTGGTCAGCGCTAAAACAGGGGAAATCCTCGCTACGACCCAACGTCCGACCTTCAATGCCGATACCAAGGATGGCATCACAAAAGACTTTGTCTGGCGAGATATTCTTTATCAAAGTAACTATGAACCAGGATCAGCCATGAAGGTTATGACGTTAGCTTCTTCTATTGATAATAATACCTTCCCAAGTGGAGAATACTTTAACAGTAGTGAATTGAAAATAGCTGACGCGACCATTCGAGATTGGGATGTTAATGATGGTTTGACTACTGGTGGGATGATGACTTTCTCACAAGGTTTCGCTCACTCCAGTAATGTTGGAATGAGTCTACTTGAACAAAAAATGGGAGATGCTACTTGGTTGGATTATCTAAACCGCTTTAAGTTTGGAGTGCCGACGCGTTTTGGTCTGACTGATGAGTACACAGGTCAATTGCCTGCAGATAATATTGTCAATATTGCCATGAGTGCATTTGGTCAGGGGATTTCTGTAACGCAGACCCAGATGCTACGTGCCTTTACAGCCATCGCCAATGATGGGGTTATGTTGGAGCCTAAATTTATCAGCGCCCTCTATGACCCGAATGACCAGTCTGTTCGTAAGTCTCAAAAGGAAATCGTCGGAAATCCTGTATCAAAAGCGGCAGCTTCCTCTACTCGGGATCACATGGTCATGGTCGGAACAGATCCTGTCTATGGTACCATGTACAACCACAGTACAGGAAAGCCAAATGTCAATGTTCCGGGGCAAAATGTCGCTCTGAAATCCGGGACTGCTCAGATTGCTGATGAGAAGAATGGGGGTTACCTGACAGGTGAAACCAACTATATCTTCTCTGTTGTGTCGATGCATCCTGCAGAAAATCCTGACTTTATCCTCTATGTAACGGTGCAACAGCCAGAGCATTATTCGGGTGTTCAGCTTGGGGAGTTTGCCAACCCAATCCTTGAGCGAGCTTCTGCCATGAAAGAATCCCTCAATCTTCAGTCAACTGCCAAGAGCTTGGATCAGGTCAGCAAGACGACAAGCTATGCTATGCCAGCTACCAAGGACTTTACCCCAGGTGACCTCGCAGAGGAATTGCGTCGTAACCTTGTCCAACCAATCGTTATCGGAACAGGAACCAAGATCAAGGAACTCTCGGTTTCTGAAGGAGATAATTTGGAAGCCAATCAGCAAATCTTGATCCTGTCAGATAAGGTCGAAGAAATGCCTGATATGTATGGCTGGACAGATGAAAATGTGCAAACATTTGCTAAATGGCTGAATATAGAAGTCGAGTGGGAAGGTAGTGGCAAAACGGTCAAGAAACAAAGTGTCCGTGCCAATACAGCCCTCAAAGACATTAAAAAAATGAAAGTAACTTTAGGAGATTAAGATGATTAGTTCCATTAGTGCTGGAATTCTAGCCTTTCTATTGACCTTGATTGGCATTCCAGCCTTTATCCGATTTTATCGAAAAGCACAGATTACGGGTCAGCAGATGCACGAGGATGTCAAACAACACCAAGCTAAAGCTGGGACTCCAACCATGGGAGGTCTTGTCTTCCTTATCGTTGCAGTAGTTGTGAGCTTTCTTATTGCTCTCTTTACCCAACAATTGACCAACAATGTAGGCATGATTTTGTTTATCTTGGTGTTGTATGGTTTGGTAGGTTTTCTGGATGATTTCCTCAAGGTCTTTCGTAAGATCAACGAAGGCTTGAATCCTAAGCAAAAGCTTGCTCTCCAGCTCCTTGGAGGAGTGATTTTCTACCTCTTTTATGAGCGTGGTGGCGATATGCTTTCAGTTTTTGGCTACCAAGTTCATTTGGGTTTTTTCTATATTTTCTTTGCCCTTTTCTGGCTAGTTGGTTTTTCCAATGCGGTGAATCTGACTGACGGGATTGATGGCTTAGCGAGTATTTCCGTGGTGATTAGCTTATCGGCCTACGGTGTGATTGCTTATATGCAAAATCAATTGGATATTCTTCTTGTGATTCTTGCCATGATTGGTGGTTTGCTAGGTTTCTTCGTCTTTAACCACAAACCTGCCAAGGTCTTCATGGGAGATGTAGGAAGTTTGGCTCTTGGTGGGATGCTAGCAGCAATCTCTATGGCCCTCCACCAAGAATGGACCCTTTTGTTGATTGGGATTATCTATGTCTTTGAGACAAGCTCTGTTATGATGCAGGTTACCTACTTCAAAATTAGTGGTGGAAAGCGTATTTTCCGTATGACACCTGTGCATCACCATTTCGAGCTTGGAGGATTCTCAGGCAAGGGCAATCCTTGGAGCGAGTGGAAGGTTGACTTCTTCTTTTGGGGAGTTGGGCTTCTAGCAAGTCTCTTGACCTTAGCCTTTTTATACCTACTGTAAAACTAACTTTTGATGACAAAATAAAACAGGATGAAGGTGATCTTCATCCTGTTTTTGTGTGTTTAAAGGTTAGTTGGAGTCATCCTTTCTCCCTTTTAACATAAAAGTGGCTGTAAGGGCTAGGCTGAGTCCTGCTAAGAAGAGGAGTGGGTTGGACGCTTCTCCTGTCGCTGGAAGTTCTTCTTTAGGAGAATGATTTCCAGTTTTCGCAGGGATCGGACTAGCTGAAAGTTGTTCAGCCTCGTGTGCCAAGGTTTCTGTATCTGAAGCACTTGGCTTTTCATCTGTACTAGGGGTTGTTCCAGCAGCTTGATAGACGACAGCATAGGTACTGAAATGACTAGTGATGAATTCTGCCTTTCCTTCTCGAACATCGAAATCAAGGGCTTGCAACTCCTTGGTCGGAGTAATATAATAGACCTTTTCTACACTAGCTGAAATAGGCAAGCGAACCAAGACAGAGCCTTTTGGCTGCAAGCTATGATCGGTTGGATTTTTCAGTTGTAGGTCGTAAGCATCATAGGTCTTGCCAAAGAGTTCCTGAGCTAGGACACGTCGGCTAGAGATATGAGAAATTCCTTCTAAGTCAGTGACTCCACCAATAATTTCCACTCCAGTTTCCTTATCTTTTAAGACTCGAACTGGATAATCAGGAAGGGTAAGGGTTGGAGCAGCCTGATCCCCGCTAGTTCCGATAGGTTTAGTGTATTCAGGTTTTTCAACAGTAGGAGTTTCCTCTTGACCTGCTGTTCCGATAGGTTTGGTGTATTCAGGTTTTTCAACAGTAGGTGCTTCCTCTTGACCTGCTGTTCCGATAGGTTCGGTGTATTCAGGCTTTTCTACAGTAGGAGACTCTTCTTGCCCCGCCGTTCCGATAGGTTCGGTGTATTCAGGCTTTTCTACAGTGGGTGGCACTTCTTGCCCTGCAGTCCCGATAGGTTTAGTGTATTCAGGAATTTCAACAGTAGGAGCTGGTTCCTCTCCCTTGCTTGTAGTTGGTTGCTTCTCATCAACTTTCTTTTCATCCTTTTTAGTAAAGACGGCTACGATAGGGCTGCTTGTGGTATTTCCTTGAATGGTATAAGCTTCAATGGCATTTCCAGCTTTGCGATTGGTTTCGTCAGGGATTGGGATTTGAACTTGATTGTCTTGGATTGATAGGATAGTCTGATCCCCACTGGTAACCAGATGCGTTTCATCCACCTTACGCAAAACTAGAGGATCTTTGACTCCTGGGAAGGTCACTGCGATGGCTTCCCAATCTCCAGCTGGTAGGCTTAAGGAAATGGTTTTGTCATTTTCCTTAAGAGGCGCAATGCTCGGGCTATCTATACCAACAGCAGGGGCTTTGATGATATCAAAGGAGTCTAGAGAGATTTTCTTGCGACCTTCTGGCGAATCTGGGTCAACTTGTAGTGTCAGGGTGTGCGGACCGTCAGTAAGGTTTGTAAATTCACCAATAAAAGCTCTCTTTTCAGTTGCACCTGAAGTGTAGAAGTCTAGACTTGGCATTTCTTTGCCATCTAGTGTAACACGTGCTCGTCCAAGAGCGAGGCTCTTCAAGCCAAAGATACGAATACCTGTCCCTGTAAAGGAAATAGTTGCCTGAGCTTCTGAAGATGCACTAGAGTCGCTGTTGTTAATATCAGCGTATTTTTCCGTACCTCCGTAGAGTTCAGGGTCAGACCAGTCCTTAAACTGGGAACCATACTGGATACGCGAATCACGATCATCCATTTTTTCAATCGTATTGCCTGTTCCTGCTAGGATCTTGAAGTAGTCTAATGAAATTTTCGAGCGCTCACTACCACGTCCTTTGTGCTCACGTTTAACACGAAGAGTCAATGTGTGAGGTCCGTCAGATAATCCTGTGAAGCGACCGATGAGACTACCTTTTTCAGTTGCTCCAGCAGTATGAAAGTCAAGCTCCCCGACCTCTTTGCCATCAATTTTAGCAGTGGCAAGACCTAATTCAGACGATTTCAGTCCATAGATTTCGATACCAACACCAGTGAAAGGAATGGTGGCAGTGAGGTCTTCGTCTGTGTAATCTCCTTTTGAAAGGTCAGCAAATTTCTCTGTTCCTCCAAATAATTCTGCGTCTGCCCAATTTCCAAAGGCAGCTCCGTACTGGATACGGCTATCTCGGTCGTCCATCAACTCGCTATAGGTTTCGACAGTGGCCTGTTCAGAAACTTGTGTGGCAAGCTCGCCCAGCATAGCCTTGACAGTATAGGTGTAGGCATGTTGAGGATTGAGTGACCGGTCAATAAAGTGGGTTTGATTAGTTACAAATTCTCTGGTCGCAGAGGTTTGGCCAGTTTCGTCTTTCACTTGTCTTTGGATGACATAGTGGGTAGCGCCTTCTACTTGGTTAAAGGTGAGTTCGGCAGTGACTCCATTTTGTCGAACTGCTGTTAGACTGGTTACACGACCAGGGAAGTGTTCAAAGGTAATGACGTCACCTTTTTGTGTTGCAAGCTGGATACGATTATCTTTAAGGATCGTTGCCTTGACTGGTTTGCCATTGACCTTGATTTGGCTGGCTTCGATATTTGGATAATCTACAACCAAATCTCCACCGACATTTGAAAGGAAGGACAAGCTTTGCAGATTTTTATCTTTCCACTTCATGCTGACTTCAAAGTTTCCTCGAGCAACCAAGCCAGAAACCTGACCGTCTTTCCAAGCATCAGGAAGGGCTGGCAATGGTGCAATATAGCCAGTATGAGATTGGAGGAGCATTTCTGCCATCCCACTGGTTGCCCCAAAGTTTCCGTCGATTTGGAAAGGCGCGTGGGTATCCCAAAGATTTTCTAGGGTTGAATACTTGAGCTGTTCAGCGAGCAAGCGATGGGCACGGTTACCGTCCAGCAGACGAGCCCAGAGATTGATTTTATTGGCCTTAGACCAACCAGTACCACCATCTCCACGGTGGTTCAAGGTAGCACGCGCAGCCTCTAGGTATTCAACTTGGTCCTTGCTAAAGAGCGTACCTGGGAAGAGACCAACTAGATGGGAAACGTGACGGTGGTGATTTTCAATCCCTTCATTAGTGAATTGGGGACTGTCCTCCTCGTACCATTCCTTGATGCGTCCTTCTTTATTGATGTGGAGGGGTTTGAGTTTGTCAAATTTAGCCTTAACCTCTGTAACTAAGTCTTGGTCGACATTCAGATGTCTAGCGACTTCCATGTAGTCGTGGAATAGCTGCCAGACTAGCGATTGGTCAAAGGTATTTCCGATGGTGATGGTCCCGTGTTCTGGTGAGTAGGATGGAGAAGACACCCAACGGTCACTGGCCTGATCATAGTGCAAGAAGGAGTTCCAGAACTTAGCGGTCTCCTTGAGCATTGGGTAAATCTTTTCTTTGAGATAGGTCTCATCCTTGGTGAATTTATAGTAGTCATAGACGTTCTGCATCATCCAAGCATTGGCTGCTGGAGACCAACCCCAATAGTAATTCCAACCAGGAGTAGTCCAGCCAAATGGTGTTGCCTGGGTGTGGACCAGCCAACCATTTTCTTGTCCATCTTTGGATTCGATACCAGCGTATTCCTTGGCGGCGATACGACCATAGTAGCGCATGTCGTCAATGTAATTAATCATTGGCTTGGCTGTTTCAGCAAGGTTGCTCATGTAGGCTGGCCAATAGTTCATTTGCAAATTGACATTGAGGTGGTAGTCAGCGTTCCAAGGTGGATTGTCTACGGCATTCCAGACTCCTTGGAGGTTGGCAGGAAGGGCATCTGTCCGATCACGAGACGAACTGATGAGTAGATATCGGCCGTATTGGAAGAAGAGTTCTTCCAGTTTTTGCCCTTTTTCTGGGTTATAGCCTTGAAGGGCCTCTTTAGTCGTTTGAGCAGTCTTGTTTCCGCCTAGGTTTAGTTTAACGCGGTTAAAGAGACTTTGATAGTCCTTGATATGGGCCTTTTTAAGTGTCTCGTAGTCTTTGGCCTTAGCAGCTTCTACAATCCCTTTAACTGTTTTTTCGAGGTCAATGTCTTTTCGATAGTTGGTTTTAGGATTTTGAGCAAAGTTTGTTTTGGCGCTGAGGTAGAGGGTTGCATAACTTGCGCCTGTAACGGTTAGTGTCTCATTCTGAACAGTAACTGTTCCATCCGTTTTAATTCCTAGATAGGATGCAAATTTGAGGCCGTTATCTTTAACAGTTCCCTTTAGAAGGATTCCGTTTGCATCTGTAGTGACATGACCGTTCTTATAGTTGGAATATTCCCAAGAGTAGTTCCCATTAGCAAGCAAGTCTTCTGTCAAACTGTTCCAAAGGGTAAAGTCAAGTGTCTTATTTCCTTTTTTGGTCAAGTGGGTCACGGTGACATCATCAGGATAGCTGGAGAAGGTTTCGCGTTTGAATGTCGTCCCATCCTGGGTGTAAGAAGTGGTCGTAGTAGCTTCTGTGATATCCAAACCACGGTGATAATCTGTTACTGTATCCAAACCCTTTTTCTGGTTATTGAAGACCATGAAGATATCACCAAAGGCTAGGTAACGTCCATACTGGGCGTTGTTTGGGCCAACTAGATTTTGTTCAGCGAGCTG
This sequence comes from Streptococcus sp. KHUD_018, assembly GCF_054861215.1. Next base: position 1,766,720 of record NZ_CM142176.1, on the reverse strand, counting down.
TTTTGCTTTTTGGCGGTCTCCATCTTCGAGAGCTTTACGAATCTCCGCCAAGACCTTGTAGCGATCCTTGTAGTTTCCACCGTTATAGTCGCTACTATCGGGTTGGGGACCTCCTGACCAGAGAGTCTTTTCGTTGTACTGAATTCTTTCTTCACCAATTAGACCAAAGACCTTGGCTCCCATTTCTCCGTTTCCGACTGGGAGAGCTTGTTTTTCCCATCCATCATAGGAAGGGGGTGTTGGTTGATCGTAGTTGAGTTGATAGTTTTCTTGCTTTGTCACAGGCTGATCTGCTTTTTCAGGTTCCTTATTTTCTTTAGCTTCTACAATGGCTTCTTCACTAGCTTGACTATTTGTCTTCTGAGTCTCCTCAGCTGGCTTGCTTTCGGAAACTACTGGACTTTCTTCTAGAGACGGATTTGTAGTTTCAGTAACTTCATCTGCTTTGGGTTCACTATCAGGCTTAGTGATAGCTTCGACAGAGCTTGGTTCAGTTTGCTTGACCTCAACACTGTCTGCAGCTACAGTGTGGTTGACTAGAAAAACAGCTCCCAGCAAAACAGAAGCAGTCCCAACCGTCAGCTTGCGGATGCTATAGCGACAGGATTTCTCCCAAAAGTGTTTTTTCATAAAACCCTCCTTTGTTTATCCGAAACCGCTTACATTTCATAAAGCAGTTTCGTTTAATTTGTTTCTATTTATCTCCTCACCTCCCATTCTAATGGTCGCTTAGCATTTGTCAAGAGGTTTTTGGTGAAAAACATATTTGATATTGCTTTTTCTTAAAATAGTAGAATAAGTAGCAAGCAGTCCCTCTTTTCCAACTATCAACTCCTTTATTTACTACTAAAAAACAGTTGAGATTATTCCCAACTGTAAGTGTTTATTTCGGATGTCTTTTGGCAAAGTCAACAAAGTGGAATTTTTCTAGTTTATGGCGACTTTCGGTGAACTGAAACTGGCGCCCGTCTTGGAGATAGACTTTTGACTTGATTGATACGATATAAGGGTCTTTGCCAATGTCCATGAGAATCTTGTCTCGGTCACTCGTGTGGTCAATGGTGATTTCTTTCTGAGCATAATCAATAAGAAGTTTGAGGTCGTCCTCAATATACGAGTAGATAGACTGCTCAGCGATTTGGCGAGTGAGATTTGGAATCAGTTCCATATCCAGATAGTCCGTATCTAGAACCGATACCAAATCATCCACCACACGCTGGCGGACCACCTTCCACACCATCCGAAACTCTGGAAAGCCGGTTATCAGTGAGGACTTTTTATCGATAATGATCTTGTCAAGACTGACGACATTGGTTTTAGAGCGTAGTCCAAGTTCTTGAACCAGTTCTTGGTAGCTGGTTAGGTTGGAGACAGGGAAATTGACCGTTTCTTCTTTGACGACTTGAGAACCTTGCCCCCTTATCTTTTTGATTAATCCTTCCTCTTGGAGGAGGGATAGAGCTTTTCGGACGGTGTCACGGCTCACCTGATACTGATTCATGAGTTCGTGCTCACTGGGGAGGAAATCTCCGATAGCGTAGGTCTCGTTTTGAATGGTTTTTTGGATTTGCTTAAATAGTTGTTGGTATTTTTTCATTTTGCTTCCTTAAATGGGTTTTTAGTCTAGTTTAATGGATACCTGTATCTATTTTACCATACAAGTGCTAGAAAATATCCAAAAATATCCTCTTTTTACAACAAACAAGTTGCCTACAAGTTTGGTATCGTTTACAATAGAGCTATCAAGTCAAGCTTGCTTTGACAAGTATAAGGAGAATCAAATGGGAAAATTTGAACAAGAAGCCAAGGATCTGCTTCAGGCAATCGGAGGTAAGGAGAATGTCACTGCTGTCACCCACTGTGCGACACGGATGCGCTTTGTTCTCGGAGACGAAAAGAAGGCCAATGTCAAGGTCATCGAGTCGATTCCAGCCGTCAAAGGGACCTTTACCAATGCGGGTCAATTTCAGGTGATTATTGGGAATGATGTGCCGATTTTTTATAATGATTTTACAGCTGTTTCAGGCATTGAGGGTGTTTCCAAAGAAGCAGCTAAATCTGCAGCTAAGAGCAATCAAAATGTACTTCAACGTATTATGACCACTCTAGCAGAAATCTTTACACCGATTATTCCAGCCCTGATTGTCGGAGGCTTGATCCTCGGTTTCCGTAATGTCTTAGAAGGTGTTCATTGGTCTATGTTGGATGGCAAGACCATCACAGAATCCTCTCAGTTTTGGGCAGGGGTTAATCACTTCCTCTGGTTGCCTGGTGAAGCGATCTTCCAGTTCTTACCAGTAGGGATTACCTGGTCTGTTTCTCGTAAGATGGGAACCAGCCAAATCTTGGGGATTGTTCTCGGGATCTGTTTGGTTTCACCTCAGTTGCTCAACGCCTATGCAGTTGCCTCAACACCTGCGGCTGATATCGCTACAAACTGGGTTTGGAATTTTGGTTACTTTACGGTTAATCGTATCGGTTACCAAGCCCAAGTTATCCCAGCCTTGCTTGCAGGTTTGAGCTTGTCTTATCTTGAAATTTTCTGGCGCAAGCATATCCCAGAAGTCATTTCCATGATTTTTGTGCCTTTCTTGTCATTGATTCCAGCTTTGATTTTGGCTCACACTGTTTTGGGACCAATCGGTTGGACAATTGGGCAAGGACTTTCAGCAGTTGTCTTGGCAGGATTAACTGGTCCAGTTAAATGGCTCTTCGGTGCGATTTTTGGTGCCCTTTATGCTCCATTTGTCATCACAGGTCTTCACCATATGACCAATGCCATCGACACGCAATTGATTGCGGATGCTGGCGGAACTGCCCTCTGGCCAATGATTGCTCTTTCTAATATTGCTCAAGGTTCTGCCGTATTTGCCTATTATTTCATGCATCGTCATGATGAGCGTGAGGCTCAGATTTCACTTCCTGCAACCATTTCAGCCTATCTCGGTGTTACAGAACCAGCTCTCTTTGGTGTCAATGTCAAATACATCTATCCATTTGTAGCTGGGATGATCGGTTCAGCCCTTGCCGGCATGTTATCCGTTACATTTAATGTAACTGCGGCTTCTATTGGTATAGGTGGTTTGCCAGGTATCCTCTCTATTCAACCTCAATACATGCTACCATTTGCAGGAACCATGCTAGTCGCTATTGTTGTACCAATGCTCTTGACTTTCTTCTTCCGTAAGGCAGGCTTCTTTACAAAAACTGAGGACGATACAGCCTTGCAAGCAGAATTCGTTGCCCAAGAAGAGGCAGAATTTGTCAGTCATGAACCAGTAACCCTTGCTCCAGTAGAAATTGTCAGCCCCCTTACTGGTCAAGTGAAAGAATTGAGTCAAGCGACGGATCCTGTTTTTGCATCAGGTGTCATGGGACAAGGCCTAGTCATTGAACCAAGCCAAGGTGAGTTGACTTCTCCAGTCAATGGGACAGTGACGGTTCTTTTTCCTACCAAGCATGCCATCGGTATTGTCTCTGATGAAGGGGTAGAATTGCTCATCCACATCGGTATGGATACAGTAGGGCTTGATGGCAAAGGTTTTGAAAGTCTTGTAGCCCAAGGAGACCACGTCACAGTTGGTCAGAAATTGATTCGTTTTGATATAGATGCTATTAAGGCTGCGGGTCTCGTGACAGAAACTCCAGTTATCATCACTAACCAAGATGCTTATACAGCGACCATCACTGGAACTTATCCAACAACTATCCAAGCTGGGGCAGCTCTCATGGTCGCTACACGAATCTAATTGAAATAACACAAACAGGGAAGGAACATCAGTTCCTCCCTTTTATCAGAAAAGGAGAAACAGATGACACTTGATAAAGGAAAAGTAGTCTATCAAATCTATCCAAAATCATACAAAGACACCACTGGAAATGGTATTGGTGATTTCCGTGGAATTATCGAAAAAATCCCCTATCTAGCCAAACTGGGCGTGGATATGGTCTGGCTCAATCCATTCTATCCAAGCCCCCAACGGGATAATGGTTACGATATTTCAGATTATATGGCAGTGGATCCTCTTTTTGGTGATATGGCTGATTTTGAAGAGATGGTGCGTGTCGGTAAGGAGTACAAGATTGACTTTATGTTAGATATGGTGCTCAATCATTGTTCAACAGAACACGAATGGTTTCAGAAAGCCCTAGCTGGCGACCAGTACTACCAAGACTTTTTCTTCATCCAAGACCAACCGACAGACTGGCAGTCTAAGTTTGGTGGCTCTGCCTGGGCACCTTTCGGGGATACGGGGAAATATTATCTCCACCTCTTTGATGAGACCCAGGCTGACCTTAATTGGCGCAATCCTAATGTCCGTAAGGAACTTTTCAAGGTTGTTAATTTTTGGCGTGATAAGGGAGTTAAAGGTTTCCGATTTGATGTGATCAATTTGATCGGCAAGGATGAGGTCTTAGTGGATTGTCCTGAAAATGAAGGAAAGCCAGCTTACACAGACAAGCCCATCGTTCATGACTATTTGCGCATGATGAACCAAGCCACTTTTGGATCAGACGATAGCTTTATGACAGTTGGGGAAATGTCCTCTACAACCATGGAAAACTGTGTCCTCTATTCTTCGCCTGAACGTCAGGAATTATCCATGACCTTTAATTTCCATCATCTCAAGGTGGACTACAAGGATGGGCAGAAGTGGACTTTAGCTCCCTTTGATTTCGAAGAGTTGAAAGGTCTTTACCATAGCTGGGGCAAGGAAATGAGTGACAAAAACGGCTGGAGTGCCCTCTTTTGGAACAATCACGACCAACCACGAGCCTTGAATCGTTTTGTCGATATTCAACATTTCCGCAATGAAGGGGCGACTATGCTGGCTGCCAGCATTCACCTGTCACGTGGGACACCTTATATCTACATGGGTGAGGAAATCGGAATGGTTGACCCAGATTATGATTCCATGGCTGACTATGTGGATGTCGAGTCCATCAATGCTTATCAGATGCTCTTAAAAGAAGGGAAAAGTGAGCAAGAAGCTTTCCAGATTATTCAGGCTAAGTCACGTGATAATTCACGCATTCCTATGCAGTGGGATGCTTCAGAAAATGCTGGTTTCACAAAAGGAACTCCTTGGCTGAAGGCAGGAAAATCCTATCCTCACATCAACGTAGAAAATGAAATCCAAGGTCCGATTTTCACCTTCTACCAAGACTTGATTCGGCTTCGTAAGGAAATGCCGATCATTTCAGAAGGAAGCTACAAACCAGCCTTTGAAGATAGTAAGCAAGTCTATGCCTTTGAACGTCAGTATGAGGATGAAAAGTTACTGGCCCTCAATAACTTTTATGCCACAGAAGTGGAAATCGACTTGCCAGTGGTCTACCAAAATGGACAGATTCTGATTTCAAACTATGAAGATGTAGAAGTATCAGAAAAAATTCTGCTCAAACCGTATCAAACACTGGCTATCTATGTAAAATAAACGCAGCAAGGAGCTCTCTTTCATCGAAATGAGGAGCTCCTTTTTTGTCGCCTATTGTCCTTTGTGAAAGCGTAAAACAAACTAGTCAGGAAAGTCACTTTATGGTATAATATAGAAGACTCAAAAAGAAACAGGAGAAAAAGAATGGATTTACTTTTAGCAATTGTCTTGATTGTGCTAGCTTTTCTAGGAGGAGCTCTTGGAGGGATGTACTTGGTTCGTAAGCAAATCGAAAAAGAATTTGCTGACAACCCACGTTTGAACGCTGAGGCAGTTCGTACTCTCTTGAGTGCAAATGGTCAAAAACCAAGCGAAGCCAAGGTACAACAAGTTTACCACCAAATCATCCGCCAACAAAAAGCAGCCCTTGCTAACAATAAAAAGAAATAAATAGGAAAAGTCTGGGATGAAAGTTCCAGACTTCTCACTATGTTCAATAGTTCTCAAGGATAAGACTTTTTCCTTGCATTCTATTGATATTTGATTATGATTAAGAGAGAGGCAGTTGCCATTCTATCAAGCTGTCTATCCGTTCATTTAGGACGAGTAATCATGATGAACTATCAATCAGAAAAAAGACTAGAAAGAAGACTGTATGGATAATCGACCAATTGGTTTTTTGGATTCGGGTGTCGGTGGCTTAACCGTTGTTCGTGAGCTCATGCGCCAGCTTCCCCATGAAGAAATCGTCTATATTGGAGATTCGGCACGGGCGCCCTATGGTCCCCGTCCTGCTGAGCAAATCCGTGAATATACTTGGCAGTTGGTCAACTTTCTCTTGACCAAGGATGTCAAAATGATTGTCATTGCTTGTAATACTGCGACTGCGGTCGTCTGGGAAGAAATCAAGGCCCAACTAGATATTCCTGTCCTAGGTGTGATTTTGCCAGGAGCTTCGGCAGCTATCAAGTCCAGTCAAGGTGGGAAAATCGGGGTCATTGGAACGCCCATGACGGTCCAATCAGACATCTATCGTCAAAAAATCCATGATTTGGATCCAGACTTACAGGTGGAAAGTTTGGCCTGTCCCAAGTTTGCCCCCTTGGTGGAGTCTGGTGCCCTGTCAACCAGTGTTACCAAGAAAGTGGTTTATGAAACCCTGCGTCCCTTGGTCGGCAAGGTGGATAGCCTGATTTTGGGCTGTACCCATTACCCACTCCTTCGCCCTATCATCCAAAATGTCATGGGACCAAAGGTTCAGCTCATCGATAGTGGGGCAGAGTGTGTACGGGATATCTCGGTTTTGCTGAACTATTTTGAAATCAACCGTAGCCGAGATGCGGGACCTCTTCAACATCGTTTTTACACAACAGCCAATAGCCAAAGTTTTGCCCAGATTGGAGCAGAATGGCTGGAAAAAGAGATTCATGTGGAGCATGTAACTTTATGACAAACAAAATTTACGAATACAAGGATGACCAGGACTGGTATGTCGGTGTCTGGGATGTCTATGGAGGCATCTATAGCCTTATCAAAGATCCTCTCGAGCTTGATTTTATGGATTTAGCACGGATTTTTCGTGATGAGGAAAATGGCTTTCCGATTACGATAACGGTGATGCGCTGGTCTTCTAACTTTCGCCTGCTCTCCTTTATCGTTGAGATTTTAAATGCCGAAGCAGGTCGCAATCTGGAAGTCATCCAACGTCAGGGAGCCCTGCTCTTGGTTGAAAATGGACAGCTTTTGCATGTCGAATTGCCTAAAGAAGGAGTCGATGTAGAAACCTTCTTTGAAACTAACAAGGTCAGAGAAACCTTATTGATTGCAACTCGTAACGAGGGCAAGACCAAGGAATTCCGAGCTATCTTTGACAAGTTAGGCTACGATGTGGAAAATCTCAATGACTATCCAGATCTGCCTGAAGTAGCTGAAACTGGCATGACCTTTGAAGAAAATGCTCGACTTAAAGCAGAAACTATTTCCCAATTAACAGGTAAGATGGTGCTAGCAGATGACTCAGGTCTCAAAGTCGATGTCCTCGGCGGTTTGCCAGGAGTCTGGTCAGCCCGTTTTGCAGGTGTGGGAGCTACTGACCGAGAAAACAATGCCAAACTCTTGCATGAATTGGCCATGGTCTTTGAACTCAAGGACCGCTCAGCTCAATTCCACACAACCCTAGTCGTAGCTAGTCCAAACAAGGAAAGCTTGGTGGTTGAAGCTGACTGGCCAGGTTATATCAACTTTGAACCCAAGGGTGAAAATGGCTTTGGTTATGATCCCCTCTTCCTTGTGGGAGAGACAGGTAAGTCAGCAGCTGAATTAACCCTTGAAGAAAAAAATAGCCAATCCCACCGTGCCTTAGCCGTTAAGAAACTTTTGGAGGTATTTCCATCATGGCAAAGCAAACCATCATTGTAATGAGTGACTCCCACGGAGATAGCTTGATTGTGGAAGAAATTCGTGATCGCTATCTGGGGAAAGTCGATGCCATTTTTCACGATGGTGACTCTGAACTCCGTCCAGACTCTCCGCTCTGGGAAGGCATCCATGTCGTCAAAGGCAACATGGACTTTTATGCTGGCTACCCAGAACGTTTGGTAACTCAACTTGGTCCCACTAAGATCATCCAGACGCATGGACACTTGTTTGACATCAATTTCAACTTTCAAAAGTTGGACTACTGGGCTCAGGAAGAAGATGCCGATATCTGTCTCTATGGTCACTTGCATGTACCAAATGCTTGGATGGAAGGAAAGACTCTTTTTCTAAATCCAGGCTCCATCAGCCAACCACGAGGAACTATTAGAGAATGCCTCTATGCCCGTGTGGAGATTGATGACAGCTATTTTAAAGTAGACTTTTTGACACGTGACCATGAGGTTTATCCAGGCTTGTCCAAGGAGTTTGCTCGATGATTGCCAAGGAATTTGAAGCATTTTTATTGGAGCAGGAAGAGACTTTTCTTACCCCTGCTGAGAATCTAGCAGCTTTGATTGATACCCACAATGCCGACCATGCAATTTTGGTGCTGAGTCAAATCACCTATACCCGTATCCCTGTTGTGACCTTTGACAAACGCTTTGTTGGAACCATTGGGCTGAGAGACATTTTGGCTTATCAAATGGAGCAAGGTTTGACGGATGAGCAGATGGCAACGACAGACATCGTCAATATGACCAAGACAGATGTGGCAGTCGTCGCTCCAGACTATAACATCACAGAGGTCCTCCATAAACTGGTGGATGAACCCTTCTTGCCAGTGGTAGATGATGAAGGGATTTTTCAAGGAATCATCACGCGCAAGTCCATCCTCAAGGCTGTCAATGCCCTTTTGCATGACTTTAGTAAGGAATATGAGATTCGATGCAAATGAGAGATAGGATTTCAGACTTTTTAGAGGGAAAGCAGGGTTTGTCTGCCAATTCCAAGCAGTCCTATAGATATGATTTGGAGCAATTTTTAGATATTGTAGGTGAGCGGATCTCTGAGACTAGTCTCAAGATTTACCAAGGCCAGCTAGCCAATCTAAAAATTAGCGCCCAGAAGCGAAAACTTTCGGCCTGCAACCAATTTCTCTACTTTCTCTATCGAAAAGGAGAAGTGGACAGTTTTTACCGTCTGGAATTAGCCAAACAAGCTGAAAAGAAGACTGAAAAGCCAGAGATTCTAGATCTAGACTCTTTTTGGCAGGAAAGTAATTATCCAGAAGGACGCTTGCTGGCGCTTCTTATCTTGGAAATAGGGCTCTTGCCAAGTGAGATTTTAGCCCTCAAGGTTGCAGATATCAATCTGGATTTTCAGGTGTTGCGAATTAACAAGGCTTCCCAACAGAGGATTGTAGCCATTCCTAGGACCTTGCTTTCAGAATTGGAACCCTTGATGGGGCAGACCTATCTCTTTGAAAGGGGAGGGAAAGCCTATTCTCGTCAGTGGGCCTTTCGTCAGCTGGAGTCCTTTGTCAAGGAGAAAGGTTTCCCAGAACTATCAGCCCAAGCCCTACGGGAACAGTTCATTCTAAGACAGATAGAAAACAAGGTCGATTTGTACGAAATTGCAAAAAAATTAGGATTAAAAACAGTCCTGACCTTAGAAAAATATAGATAATGGATATTAAATTAAAAGATTTTGAAGGGCCACTGGACTTACTCTTGCACTTGGTTTCTAAGTACCAGATGGATATCTACGATGTGCCCATTACGGAAGTCATCGAGCAGTATCTAGCCTATGTCTCAACTCTGCAGGCCATGCGTCTGGAAGTAACGGGCGAGTATATGGTTATGGCCAGTCAGCTCATGCTGATCAAGAGCCGCAAGCTCTTGCCAAAGGTAGCAGAAGTGACAGACTTAGAGGATGACCTGGAGCAGGACCTTCTCTCCCAAATCGAAGAATACCGCAAGTTCAAACTCCTGGGTGAGCACTTGGAGGCTAAGCACCAAGATCGGGCTCAGTACTACTCCAAAGCGCCAACAGAGTTGATTTACGAGGATGCAGAGCTTGTACATGACAAGACGACCATTGACCTCTTTTTGGCTTTTTCAAATATCCTAGCCAAGAAAAAAGAGGAGTTCGCACAGAATCACACGACCATCTTGCGGGATGAGTATAAGATTGAGGACATGATGGTCATTGTAAAAGAGTCCTTGACTGGACGAGACCAGTTGCGTTTGCAGGATTTGTTCAAGGAAGCCCAGAATGTTCAAGAGGTTATTACCCTCTTTTTGGCAACCCTAGAGTTAATCAAAACCCAGGAATTGACCCTCGTGCAAGAGGAGAGTTTCGGAGATATCTATCTCATGGAAAAGAAGGAAGAAAGTCAAGAGGCACAAAGCTAGACTTGATAGAGAGGAAAGATGAGTACTTTAGCAGAAATAGAAGCGCTCTTGTTTGTAGCAGGTGAAGATGGGATTCGGGTTCGCCAGTTGGCTGAACTCCTATCACTTCCCCCGACAGGCATCCAACAGAGTTTAGAAAAATTAGCCCAGAAGTATGAAAAAGACCAAGAGTCGAGCTTGTCCCTGATCGAGACAGGTGGCGCTTACAGATTGGTCACCAAGCCTCAATTTGCAGCGATTTTGAAGGAATACTCCAAGGCACCCATCAACCAGAGCTTGTCTCGGGCTGCTCTTGAAACCTTGTCCATCATTGCCTACAAGCAACCGATTACCCGAATTGAGATTGATGCTATTCGTGGGGTTAATTCTAGTGGAGCTCTAGCTAAGCTACAAGCTTTTGAATTGATAAGAGAAGATGGAAAAAAAGAAGTTTTGGGCCGCCCCAACCTCTATGTGACTACGGATTATTTCCTAGATTACATGGGGATTAACCATTTAGAAGAATTACCAGTGATTGATGAGCTTGAGATTCAAGCCCAAGAAAGCCAATTATTTGGTGAAAGGATAGAAGAAGATGAGAATCAATAAATATATTGCCCACGCAGGTGTGGCCAGTAGGAGAAAAGCAGAAGAGTTGATCAAGCAAGGCTTGGTGACGGTTAACGGACAAGTGGTGCGTGAACTCGCAACGACTATTAAGTCTGGTGACAAGGTCGAAGTGGAAGGCCAGCCCATCTACAACGAAGAAAAGGTCTACTATTTGCTTAACAAACCACGCGGAGTGATTTCCAGTGTGACAGACGACAAGGGCCGCAAGACTGTTGTCGACTTCTTGCCTAATGTCAAAGAACGCATTTACCCTGTGGGACGTTTGGACTGGGATACATCAGGTGTCTTGATTTTGACCAATGATGGGGACTTCACGGATGAAATGATTCACCCCCGCAATGAGATTGACAAGGTCTATGTCGCGCGTGTTAAAGGTGTGGCCAATAAGGATAATCTCCGCCCCTTGACTCGTGGTCTTGAGATTGATGGCAAGAAAACCAAGCCAGCTGTCTATGAGATTCTCAAAGTGGATCCAGTTAAAAATCGATCTGTGGTACAGTTGACTATCCATGAGGGGCGTAATCATCAGGTTAAAAAGATGTTTGAAGCTGTCGGTCTTCAAGTGGATAAGTTGTCACGGACACGTTTTGGACACCTAGACTTGACAGGTCTCCGTCCGGGAGAATCTCGTCGCCTTAACAAAAAAGAAATCAGCCAATTACACACCATGGCTGTAACCAAGAAATAATGAAACGAATTTTAATAGCACCAGTACGCTTTTACCAACGCTTTATCTCACCAGCCTTTCCACCCTCTTGTCGTTTTGAGCCTACTTGTTCCAACTACATGATTCAGGCTATTGAAAAACATGGTTTCAAGGGTGTTTTGATGGGCTTGGCTCGGATTTTGCGTTGTCATCCCTGGTCGAAAATAGGAAAGGATCCTGTGCCAGACCACTTTTCCCTCAAACGAAATCAAGAAAAAAAATAACCCAACATCACCTGATGTTGGGTTTTCTTGCTTATTTCAAAGCTTTTTGAGCGTCTTCGATCATGAGTTTAGTTGATTCAAGTCCGCCTCCGCTTAGGTACCAGAGGTCTGGTGTTAGTTGGATGATTTTACCATTTTTAGCGGCAGGAGTTTCAGCGATGAGGGCATTTTCTAGGACGCCGTCGTTGCTTGAGTTGTCCCCACCGATGGCAAGGGTACGGTTGATGACAAAGAGGATGTCGGGATTGATTTCTTTCACACTTTCAAAGCTGACTTCCTGTCCGTGGCGAGAGTCTTCAAATTGAGTATCAGTTGGCTTGAATTTCAAGGTTTGGTACAAGAAAGAGAAACGAGATTGGGCACCAAAGGCAGCCATTTTTCCTTCGTTTAGAAGGATGGCAAGGGCTTTTTTATCAGAACTTTCGTTTTTAGTTGCGACTTCTTGGATGCTCTTATCCAGGTTAGCCAATTCTTCCTTGGCTTTCTGTGTACCAGTTTCACCGAAGGCACTTGCTAGGGATTCGATGTTGGCCTTGGTAGAAGTCCAGTAGTCGTCCTTGCTTGCTTGGAAGAGCACGGTTGGGGCGATTTCTTTGAACTTGTCTACGAATTTTTGGGTACGTGGAGAAGCAATGATCAAATCTGGTTCAAGAGCGGCAATGGCTTCTAGATCTGGCTCGACCATAGAACCAACATTTTTAACTTTTTCAGCTAGGCTTTTGAGATAGGTTGGAACAGTTTTTGTAGGCATTCCGACGATATTCTTTTCAAATCCTAAAGCGCGAATAGTATCCGCAGCACCGAGGTCAAAGGTCACAATCTTTTCAGGAACCTTTGAAAGTTTGACCTCATCTAGTGAACTTTTAATGGTTATCTCTGTTGGAGCAGAGCTACTTGTCTCTGTCTGGCTAGTGCTTGAGTTTGTATTTGTACTACATGCACCAAGTAAGAGCAAGAAGCCGGCCACTAGGGCAGTGAGATAAAGTTTAAGGGATGTTTTCATGATTTCTCCTTTTTAAAATGTGATAACGATGTAGGGGGGCTCTTAGATAGGCTTGTTAGCTAAGAGACAGAGGGTACTCTAACATGAGTTCGGAATAGCTAGCTATAGATACAGATCTTTTTGCCGTTGATATCAGCCAGCGTGATGGGAATCTCATAGAGTTGACTGAGCAGGTCAGCCTGCATGATTTGAGCAGTCGTTCCCTTGCAAAAGACTTGACCGTCTTTAAAGGCGACAATTTCATCCGCATACTGACTGGCTATGTTGATATCGTGGAGGACGATGATAATGGTCTTACCTAGTTCCTCCACCAGTCGCCGAAGAATCTGCATCATGCTGACACTTTGCTTGATATCGAGATTGTTGAGCGGCTCGTCTAGCAAGATAAAGTCTGTATCCTGGGCTAGTACCATAGCGATAAAAACACGTTGGAGCTGTCCACCAGACAGGCTATCGATGTAGCGGTCTTTTAAGTTTGTCAGTTCCAGATAGTCCAGAGTTTCTCGGATTTTTTCCCAGTCTTCTGCTCTCAGTCGACCACGGCTGTAGGGAAAACGTCCAAAGCTGACCAGTTCTTCTACAGTCAATTTGGCTTGGTAATTGATCTTCTGCTTTAGGATGGTGAGCTCTTTGGCTAGTTCTTGCGAATTCCAACTCTCGATTTCACGCCCTTTGATACTGAGAATTCCTTGATCCTTCTTGGTCAGTCTGCTCATGATGGAGAGAAGAGTTGATTTTCCAGCACCATTTGGACCAATGAAGGCTGTCAGTTTCTGAGGACTGACTTCAAGGGAAATGTCTTGCAAAATATCCTGTTTTTGAATGGATTTGTCAATGTTTTCCAGTTTCACCGACGGGCCCTCCTGTAAAGTAAGATAAAGAATAAGAGACCACCCACACTCTCGATGATCATGCTGATGCGAATTTCCAGTGCAAAGACTCGTTCGATGAGGGCTTGCCCCAAGGTCAAACTAATAAATCCAATCAGAATGGCTACGATAAAGAGCAACTTGTGCCGATAATCTTTGACAATCAGGTAAGTGAGATTGGCCAGCATAAAGCCGAAGAAGGCCATAGGCCCTACCAAGGCAGTCGCTGTTGAGGTCAAAAGCACGATGCCCCAGAGGAGTTCTCTCTGTTCTTTTTCAACATCGAGTCCCAAAATCTGAGCCGTTTCTCTTTGCAGGTGTAAGACATCCAGAATAACTGCTTTTCGAAAGAAAAAGATTGTCAAGGCAAAGATGATCAGAGAACTGATGGCTAGGATGGAAGTGTTGAGATGCTGAAAGGAGGCAAAGAGACTGTTCTGCAGTTTATCGTATTCATTTGGATCCATCAGGACTTGGAGGAAGATACTGATATTTCGAAAGAGACTTCCCAGGGCTAGGCAGATTAGCAGAATGAAAACCAAATTTTGCTTCATCAGCGTCTTCAAGTAACCTTGTAAGGCGAGAAAGAAGAGGGATTGAAGCAGAAGCAAGACTAGAAATTCTAAGATAGGAGACTTCCCAAGCTGTAGAAATTTGCTTTCAAATATCAGTACCAGGGTTTGTAGCAAGACATAGAAGGATTCGATTCCCAAAATACTTGGCGTCAGAAAGCGATTTTCCGTCAGGGTTTGAAAACTAATGGTCGAAATCCCTGTCGCGATGGCTACCAAGAGATAAACGATGATTTTTTGGGAACGCAGCTTCCAGGCAAAGGCAGACAGGTTAGTGATGGGCCAAAAGTAGAGGAGACAAGCTCCGATGGCCAGAATAATGAGAAGGCAAAAGAGCTTGGTATGTTTGCTTTTAAACTGCATCTTTTTGTCCCCCTCTCCAGAGAAGTAGGATAAAGACGAGACTACCGATGATTCCTAGCAAGAGACTGACAGACAGCTCATAGGGCCGAATCAAGACTCGAGAGAGGATGTCGCAGGCCAGAACCAGATTGGCTCCGACCAGAGCGACCATGAGTTTGGTTTGGCTCAGATTATCTCCATAGCGCTTGCGGATAAGATTGGGAACGATGACTCCGAGAAAAGGCAAGGCACCAACGGTAATCATGGTGACACTTGTCGTTAGCGCCACTAGAAAGAGGGCCAGCTTTTCAAGTAGGGAGTAAGAAATCCCCAAACTCTCACTGGTTTCCTTGCCCAGATTCATGATGGTGAAGGTTTGGGATAATTTCCAAACGGCTATCAGGATAATGAGGCCTAAGAAGAGCCACTCATACTGATGGGTCTGAATCATGGAGAAGGAACCCTGGGTCCAAGCTGTCATACTCTGAACCAGATTGAAACGATAGGCGATAACTTCTGTGATGGAACCGATAATCCCACTATAGATGATCCCAATCAAGGGCAACATCCACCTTTCCTTTATAGAAAAAAGAGTCATAAAGGCAAGGAAGAAGAGGGTAAATATGATGGATGAGCCAAAAGCAAAGAGCATCTTTTGGGTCAGACTCGCAGACGGAAAGACAAAGAGGCTCAACACCATTCCCAGTTTGGCGGCTTCTGTCGTTCCGACTGTACTCGGAGCAGCAAACTGATTTTGGGTAATGGTCTGCATGAGGAGTCCTGCCATGCTCATACTGGAGGCTGCAAGGAGAATGCTGATGGTTCTTGGAAGACGCGACTCTTGAAAGAAAAGCCAGGTCTGTTGGTCAAAAGTAAAGAATTTTTCCCAAGAAAAATCACTAGTTCCAATGGTAATGGAGAGAAAGACCAGGAGTAGAAGTAAGCCTGTTAAAATATGAGAGAGTTTCATACCTCGTCCTTTCGTGTAGATTTGGTATAAAAATACCCTTGGAGATAATGTAACACGATTTTTTTAATCTGTCAATAAATTTTCTGACAATTTAATGTAAAAAGAAAGAAAAATTTCTGAAATTACATCTGCCCCTCTCTTTTATTGGAAAACTGAGTAAAAACCAATCCACCTTCCCACTATCCTTCTCCTATAAAAAGTGGTAAAATGGAGGACAGAAAGAAGGAACTGATATGACAACATTATTTTCAAAAATCAAAGAAGTAACAGAGCTTGCTGCGATCTCAGGTCATGAAGCACCTGTCCGGACTTATCTTCGTGAAAAGTTGACACCGCACGTGGATGAAGTGGTGACAGATGGCTTGGGTGGTATTTTTGGTATTAAACATTCAGAAGCTGCGGATGCACCGCGTGTTTTGGTCGCTTCTCACATGGATGAAGTTGGTTTTATGGTCAGCGAGATTAAGCCAGACGGAACCTTCCGTGTCGTTGAAATCGGTGGCTGGAATCCTATGGTGGTCAGCAGCCAACGCTTTAAACTCTTTACTCGTGACGGTCGTGAAATTCCAGTGATCTCAGGTTCTGTTCCGCCTCATTTGACACGTGGAACAGGTGGACCAACCATGCCAGCTATTTCAGATATCATTTTTGATGGTGGGTTTGCAGACAAGGCTGAGGCAGAAAGTTTTGGCATTCGTCCAGGTGACACCATTGTCCCGGATAGTTCTGCTATCTTGACAGCCAATGAAAAAAATATCATCTCAAAAGCTTGGGACAACCGCTACGGTGTCCTCATGGTAAGCGAGCTAGCTGAAGCTTTATCAGGTCAAAAACTTGGAAATGAACTCTACCTTGGCTCGAACGTCCAAGAAGAAGTTGGTCTTCGTGGCGCTCATACTTCTACAACTAAGTTTGATCCAGAAGTTTTCCTAGCTGTTGACTGTTCACCTGCTGGTGATGTTTATGGTGGCCAAGGCAAGATTGGGGATGGAACTTTGATTCGTTTCTATGATCCAGGTCATTTGCTCCTCCCAGGTATGAAGGATTTCCTTTTGACAACGGCTGAAGAAGCAGGTATCAAGTACCAATACTACTGTGGAAAAGGTGGAACAGACGCTGGAGCAGCTCATCTGAAAAATGGTGGTGTCCCATCTACAACTATCGGTGTCTGCGCTCGTTATATCCATTCTCACCAAACTCTCTACGCGATGGATGACTTCTTAGAAGCCCAAGCTTTCTTGCAAGCCTTGGTGAAAAAATTGGATCGTTCAACGGTTGATTTGATTAAACATTATTAAACATAAGGGAGGTGGTCAGGATGGCAGAAGCAAATCTAGAAAGCTTAATAAAAGACCTCTATAACCATGCCCGTCAGGGTTTGAGTGAAGATTTAGTTGCTGCTCTCCTAGAGACTGCTAAAAAACTGCCTACCACTAATGAGCAATTATTAGCAGTCCGTCTCTCAGGACTTGTCACCCGTGAATTGCTCACTAATCCCAAACACCCAGCACCTGAATTGATCAACTTGGCGCGCTTTATCAAAAGAGAAGAAGCCAAGTACAGAGGCACTGCAGTTTCTGCTATTATGTTTGGAGAACTCTTTAAAATGCTTTGATTCCACTGTGAATCAAAGCATTTTTTATATGGTTGAAAAGACATTCTTGATTAAGAGAAAAAGCCATCCCATTCAGGATAGCTTTTTGGTTATTAGATTTGTTCAGCAATGACCTTTTCAGCTAGGTTCATAGCATGGTCAGATACACGAGTGTAGTGGGAAATGATGTCGATAAAGTTGACTCCAGCTTGTGTAGAACACTCACCTTTGTTAAGGCGTTTGATATGAGTCTTTCTGAGAACGCGTTCCATATTGTTGATTTCTTTATGGCGTTCAATCAGACTTTGAGCTTTTTCAATATCATTGTTTTCTACACTATCAAGGGCATCCTTGATGAATGTAGTTGTTGCTTGATAAATCTCAGCTAATTCCTCTAAAGCAGCATCAGAAAATTGAACATTCTTACGTTGAAGGTAGTCTGTTAGGTTGAGCAAGCCTTCTGCGTGGTCCCCAATCCGTTCCAAATCACGAGATGAATCCAGGATGTTGGTCAAGACTTCGCTTTCCTTTTGACTCAAGGATTCGCTTGAGAGTCTGATGAGGTAACGAGTGAGTTTTTCATCGATGGTATTGATGGCTTCCTCTGTCTTGTGCCCTTTTTCAGCTACCTTTTCATCCAAACCGATGATATAGGTATAAGAAAGGTCAAAAGCTTTGGCTGCATAGTTTCCTAAGTGCAAAAGTTCTTTTTTGGCATTTCCTAGAGCGATAGAAGGAGATTGCTGGATAAGTTGCTCGTCGAGATAGAGGGGCTCGTACTTGACAACCTCGTCTTCACCAGGGATGAGCTTGGTTACAAAGTAGGCCAAGGCTCCGATGAATGGAAATTGTACAATGGTGTTACTTACGTTAAAGGCACCGTGAGAGAAGGCGATGGTCATCTCAGGTGAGAGGTGAAGGAGTGCCTGAAAGTACTCGATCATAGCAGTGAAGGGGCCTAATAAGATTAAGCAAAGAATAGTCCCTAAAACGTTAAAGGTAACGTGAGTCGCTGCAACGCGTTTCGCAGAGACATTGGCTCCAGCTGCCGCAATGATAACGGTTAGGGTTGTCCCTATATTATCCCCGAAGAGAACTGGTAGCGAACCTTTAAGGTCAAGGAACCCACCTGCATAGAGGCCTTGCAAAATCCCGATCGTTGCAGAAGATGCCTGGATGAGGACGGTAATCACCGCACCAGCTACCACTCCTAAAATAGGATTTTGTCCCAAGGTTACCATATATTCCTTGAATTGTGGTAAATCTTTAAGCGGGCTCATACCGGCACTGATGAGGTTGAGGGCGTAGAAGATTCCCCCGACACCAAACAGGATGCGCCCGATATTGTTTGCTGTTCTGTTTTTTGTGAAGAAGAGGAACATGGTTCCAAGGAAAATTAAGGGTAAAGCATACTCGCCAAGCTTGAAACCGATGATAAAGGAAGTAACAGTGGTTCCGATGTTGGCTCCCATGATAATTCCGATAGCCTGTCTAAGGGTTAGAAGACTAGCGCTGACCAGCCCGACCGTGATAACTGTAACCCCTGTACTTGACTGAATGAGGGCAGTCACGACGATTCCGACTAGAACGCCTAAAAAGGGATTGCTGGTATACTTGTCAATGTAAAAACGAAGGCGATCTCCAGCAGCTTGTTGCAAACCGTCTCCCATGGTCTTGATACTGTATAAAAACAGTCCTAGACCTCCTAAAAAGTGAAATAAAATTTCCTGCCAATTAATGGACATTTCTTTTTCCTCCGGAAAATAATAACGGAATTTCTCCTATTCTATTTTAAAGGATAAAAGTAAATCTCACAAGTGTTTAGCTGAAATTTTCATAAGAAACAAGAACTTTCTTTTAAAATGAGAGATAGATTCCCTTTAAGATAGATGATTTATAGGATTGTGTCCAAATTTTACTGATTATTATCCTAGTTATAGTTTTTATGTTAAATAGATTGACATCGCTTTCATATAGGATAAAATGAAGATGATCCTGTTCTGGTGGTGTGCACTGAGAACAGTTACTTTTTATCAAAAAGTAAAGCGCTTACTTTATATTTTATTAGGAGGATAAGATGAAAAATCTATTTTTTGAAAAACGTTGCCGTTACAGTATTCGTAAGCTGTCAATCGGGGCTTGTTCCTTGATGATTGGTTCAGCTCTATTTGCGAGTCCAGCTCTTGCCGAACAAGTCGCAGTCCCTGAAACAGCTGCAAATACGAGCGCCCAAGCTACAAGCGCTAGTGAAACAGCTAATCCAGATACTGCAGCTATCGAAAAACAATTATCGGAAACAGAAAACAAAGTAGCTGAGCAACCCATTTCAGAAAACACTCCAGCAATAACGGATCTGGTTAATGAAAAAGAAGAAGCGAAGCCAGCTTTGACAGATAAAACTGAAAAACCTATTCAACCAACTGAAAAAGAAGAAGTCAAACCAGAGGAGGCTCCTCAAGTAGCTGAGAAGAAAGCCGACAAACCGACTCTAACAGACGTTCCTAAAAATGAAGAAAAGAGTCTCCGACCAAAAGAAATCAAATTTGATACTTGGGAGGATTTGTTAAAATGGGAACCGGGTGCGCGTGAGGATGATCCTATTAACCGTTCCTCAGTTGAACTCGCCAAGCGCCACAGAGGGCAGTTGGTCAATGAAAAAGCAAGCAGAAGAGCCAAGGTCCAGGCGCTGGCAAATACCAACTCAAAGGCCAAAGACCACGCTTCTGTTGGTGGAGAAGAATTCAAGGCCTACGCCTTTGATTACTGGCAATACTTGGATTCAATGGTCTTCTGGGAAGGTCTAGTTCCAACTCCAGATGTCATTGATGCCGGTCACCGCAACGGAGTTCCCGTTTATGGAACACTCTTTTTCAACTGGTCTAATAGCATTGCCGACCAAGAAAAATTTGCAGCTGCCTTGAAACAAGACGAAGATGGCACTTTCCCGATCGCACGGAAACTTGTCGATCTTGCTAAGTACTATGGCTTTGATGGCTATTTCATTAATCAGGAAACAACGGGGGAATTGGTAGCACCTCTTGGTGAAAAAATGCGCCAATTCATGCTCTATACAAAGGAATATGCAGCTAAGGTCAACCACCCAATCAAGTATGCTTGGTACGATGCCATGACCTACAAATATGGTCGTTACCACGAAGATGGTCTAGGTGATTACAACTACCAGTTCATGCAAAAAGAAGGAGACAAGGTACCTGCAGATCAATTTTTTGCCAATTTCAACTGGAACAAGGAAAAGAATGACCACTCCGTAGAGATGGCCAAATGGCTAGAACGTAGCCAATATGATGTCTTTGCAGGCTTGGAATTGCAACAAGGTGGTTCTTATAAGACCAAAGTCAAATGGGATGCTCTCTTGGATGAAAAGGGTAAGTTGCGTTTGTCACTTGGACTTTTTGCACCAGATACGATTACCAGTCTAGGAAAAACAGGCGAAGACTACCACAAGAACGAAGACATCTTCTTTACAGGTTACCAAGGAGATCCAACGGCTCAAAAACCAGCTGACAAAGAGTGGTATGGAATTGCCAATTTAGTTGCTGACCGTACACCAGCAGTAGGACGTACCTTCACCACCTCTTTTAATACAGGTCATGGTAGAAAGTGGTTTGTAGACGGTAAATTTTCTAAGGATTCTGAGTGGAACTACCGTTCTGTTTCAGGTGTCTTACCAACATGGCGCTGGTGGCAGACTTCGACAGGTGAAAAGCTTCGTGCAGAATATGACTTTACAGATGCTTATAATGGCGGTAACTCACTTAAATTCTCAGGTGATGTAGCTGGCAAGACAGACCAGGATGTGAATTTGTATTCTACTAAACTAGAAGTGACTGAGAAAACCAAACTCCGTGTTGCCCACAAGGGAGGAAAAGGCTCTAAAGTTTATATGGCCTTCTCTACGACTCCAGACTACAAATTTGAGGATGCAGAGGCATGGAAAGAACTGACTCTTTCTGACAACTGGACAAATGAAGAATTTGACCTCAGCTCACTAGCTGGAAAAACCATCTATGCAGTTAAACTCTTCTTTGAGCATGAAGGAGAAGTAAAAGATTATCAGTTCAACCTAGGTCAATTAACAATTTCAGACAATCACCAAGCCCCGCAAGCTCCAACAGGCCTCTCTGTGGTGAAACAATCTCTTAAGAATGCCCAAGAAGCTGAAGCAGTGGTCCAATTTGCGGGTAACAAGGATGCGGATTTCTATGAAGTCTACGAAAAAGATGGGGATAACTGGCGTTTATTGACAGGATCATCTGCTTCCACTATCTACTTGCCAAAAGTTAGCCGCTCTGCTAATGCGACTGGTAGGACTCAGGAATTGAAAGTCGTTGCAGTTGGTAAAAATGGACTTCGTTCTGAAGCAGTGACGGCATCCTTCAACTGGGGGATGACAGTTCAGGATACGACTCTCCCAAGACCTTTAGCTGAAAATATTGTTCCAGGTGCAACGGTTATCGGTAGCACTTTCCCAAATACTGAAGGTGGAGAAGGCATCGAAGGCATGTTGAACGGTACCATTACTAGCTTGTCAGACAAGTGGTCTTCAGGACAATTGAGTGGTAGTGTAGATATTCGTTTGACCCAACCACGTCGTGTTGTCAGATGGGTGATGGATCATGCGGGAGCTGGCGGTGAGTCTGTTAACGATGGTTTGATGAACACTAAGGACTTTGATCTTTATTACAAGGATATTGATGGCGAGTGGAAACTAGCTAAGGAAGTCCGTGGCAATAAAGCACACGTGACAGATATCACTCTTGATAAACCAATCACCGCTCAAGACTGGCGTCTAAAAGTTATCACTTCAGATAATGGGACACCTTGGAAGGCCATTCGTATCTACAACTGGAAGATGTACGAAACCTTGGATACAGAAAGCCAAAATATTCCAATGGCTAAGGTAGCTGCCCGTTCACTTGGAAACCATCAAGTTCAACTTGGCTTCTCTGATGTTCCAGCGGGTGCAACTATCACCGTTTACGACAAGGCAGATTCACAAACACCGATTGCAACTTTGAAGTCTGAAACTGGAGGCGACTTGGCAACAGCACCATTGGGCTTTGACAAGCAACCAACTCTCCTCTACTATCGTACCCAACTACCTGGCAAAGAAATTAGTAACACCTTGGCAGTAGCGATTCCGCAGGATGAGAGAAAAATTGCTGCAGTTAGCCTTGAAAAAGGGCCTAAGAAGACAGTTTATAAAGAGGGAGAAAAACTTGACCTTAGAGGCGGCACCCTCCGTGTTCAATACGAAGGGGGACAAGCCGATGAGCTGATCAACCTTACTCACTCAGGTGTGACAGTATCTGGCTACAACGCTCATCAAAAAGGGGAACAAAAGCTCACAGTTAGCTATCTTGGACTTCCAGTAAGCGGTGACTTGAAGGTACAAGTGACTGGTCAAGATGAAGGAAAACCAAAGGAAGTAGCAGGTCTGTACATTACTCAGAAACCGAAAACGGACTATCTAGTAGGAGAGCAACTGGATCTTGCAGAAGGGCACTTCGGCGTTCTCTATGATGATGAGACAGAAGAAAGCCATGCCTTCACAGATCAAGGTGTTGAAATTACGGGCTACGATGCTCAAAAGACTGGTCGTCAGACCTTGACCCTTCATTACAAGGGACACACAGCTGAGTTCGATGTCTTGGTTTCTCCAAAAGCAGCTGTCAACGACGAGTACCTCAAACAAGAAATTACTGCTGCCCAAGGCCGTCAGTCAACCCTTGCCTACACCTTCTCAAGCGAGGACAAACAAGCAGCACTAGTAGAGAAGCTCAATGCTGCGAAAGCTGTTGCTGAAAACCATGATGCCAGTCAAGAAGAAGTCAACAAAGCCTTGAATGAATTGAAACAAGCAGGTGCAGACTTGGATGGCAATCAACGTTATCAAACTGCTAGAGAAGAATTGGAAGGCTTGCTCGAATCCGTCCGTGAAAAAGATTCTCAAGCTGAGTTGATTGCCCAAGCTGAAGCTTTATTGTCTTCACAAACACCAACTCCACAAGCTTTTGCGGATATGAAAGAAAAGCTGAATAAGAAACTAGCCACTGTAGAAGTAAGCCATCATGTTGGTAGCATGGATCCAAGTGAAGTAGCCCCAACAGTTGAAGCCCTTCCTGAACTAGTTGTTGAAACTGAAACAACAGCCTTTGAACGTCAGGAGCGACCAAACGCCGACCTTCTCAAAGGCCAACGCCGTGTTGTGCAAGCTGGAGTTGAAGGTCAAGTTCGCCACTTTGTAGAAGTAGATACCCAAGGCAAACGCACCCTTCGTTCGACAGAAGTTGTCAAGGAAGCAATCCCAGAAATCATCGAAGTTGGAACAAAAGTTCTCTCAAGTAACCAACCAGCTGAAGGTGTAAAAGATTTAGTTCACGAGAAACCAACTCTTGAAATTGAAGAAAAACCACTTGCCTTCGAGCGTCAAGAACGCTCAAATGCCGACCTTCTCAAAGGCCAACGCCAGCTAGTTCAAGCTGGAGTTGAAGGTCAAAATCGTCACTTTATAGAAGTAGATGTCCAAGGCAAACGCACCCTTCGTTCGACTGAGGTTCTCAAGGAAGCTCTTCCAGAAATTGTTGAAGTAGGAACGAAAGAAGAACAAGCCTCACAAACAAGGGATCAAGCGCTTTTAGCTGCACCAGCAAAAGTTGAAGAAGCAAGCAAACAACTGCCAAATACTGGGGCAGAAATAGATGCCGGTCTAGTAGCACTTGGACTCCTCGGAGTGATGAGTGCCTATGGACTTGTAGCTTTGAAAAAGAGAGAAGACTAATCGGATTTACGAATCTTGGATTTTCTCATAAAAACTAAAAAACAAGGTTTGACTGAAGATTAGTCAGACCTTGTTTTAACTAGTTTTTCTTTCATTAATTAGTTATTTGGCAAGGTTTTTCTAGATTTTATTTTAAAAAATGCTAGTTTCAATTATAAGAAAGAACTAGAAAAGTTTAGGGTTTTGCTATCTCTTTTGTTGATTTTGTGATATAATTAACACGTATAAAAAAAGAAGGAGTCATATCTAATGGCAAAATTGACTGTTAAAGACGTTGACTTGAAAGGGAAAAAAGTTCTCGTTCGTGTTGACTTCAACGTACCTGTTAAAGATGGCGTGATTACCAACGACAACCGTATCACTGCAGCTCTTCCAACTATCAAGTACATCCTTGAACAAGGTGGACGTGCAATCCTCTTCTCTCACCTTGGACGTGTAAAAGAAGAAGCAGACAAAGAAGGTAAATCACTTGCTCCTGTAGCTGCTGACTTGGCTGCTAAATTGGGACAAGAAGTTAAATTTATCCCAGGTGTTACACGTGGTGCTGAATTGGAATCCGCTGTTAACGCTCTTGAAGATGGACAAGTTCTCTTGGTTGAAAACACTCGTTTCGAAGATGTTGACGGCAAGAAAGAATCTAAAAACGATCCTGAACTTGGTAAATACTGGGCATCACTTGGAGATGGTATCTTCGTAAACGATGCATTCGGTACAGCTCACCGTGCGCACGCATCTAACGTTGGTATCTCAGCAAACGTTGAAAAAGCAGTTGCTGGATTCCTTCTTGAAAATGAAATTGCCTACATCCAAGAAGCTGTTGAAGCTCCAGAACGTCCATTCGTGGCTATCCTTGGTGGTTCAAAAGTTTCAGACAAGATCGGTGTTATCGAAAACTTGCTTGAAAAAGCTGATAAAGTCCTTATCGGTGGTGGGATGACTTACACATTCTACAAAGCGCAAGGTATCGAAATCGGTAACTCACTTGTAGAAGAAGATAAATTGGATGTTGCAAAAGCTCTTCTTGAAAAAGCAAATGGCAAATTGATCTTGCCAGTTGACTCAAAAGAAGCAAACGCATTTGCTGACTACACTGAAGTAAAAGACACTGAAGGTGAAGCAGTAGATCCAGGCTTCCTTGGTTTGGATATCGGTCCTAAATCTATCGCTAAGTTTGACGAAGCCTTGACTGGTGCGAAAACAGTTGTATGGAACGGACCAATGGGTGTGTTTGAAAACCCTGACTTCCAAGCTGGTACAATCGGTGTGATGGACGCTATCGTGAAACAACCAGGCGTGAAATCAATCATCGGTGGTGGTGACTCAGCTGCCGCAGCCATCAACCTTGGTCGTGCAGACAAGTTCTCATGGATTAGTACGGGCGGAGGCGCTTCTATGGAGCTTCTTGAAGGTAAAGTATTGCCAGGATTGGCTGCACTTACAGAAAAATAAGCTTTCTTAGATGAAATCATAGAAAAGAGGAACTTTGTTTCCTCTTTTTCTTGTAGCTTGAATTAAAAACGTTTCCGATTGATTTTGGCTCATAAAATCAACTAAATTATGATAAAATGGAAATAGAAAGTTGAGATTATGGGTTATTTTAAAAAATATAAATTTGATAAGTCACAGTTTAAGCTTGGTCTACGAACCTTTAAAACCGGAATTGCTGTTTTTCTAGTTCTCTTGATTTTTGGATTTTTTGGTTGGAAAGGACTTCAAATTGGGGCTTTGACAGCAGTTTTCAGTTTGCGAGAAAGCTTTGATAAGAGTGTTCATTTTGGAACATCACGCATTCTAGGAAACAGTATCGGTGGTTTCTACGCCCTTGTCTTTTTCCTCTTAAACACTCTATTTCAAGAAGCCTTTTGGGTGACCTTGCTGATTGTGCCAATCTGCACCATGTTAACCATTATGACAAATGTTGCCATGAACAATAAGGCAGGAGTTATTGGTGGTGTAGCAGCTATGTTGATTATTACCCTATCAATACCGAGCGGAGAAACGTTTTTGTACGTGTTTGCTCGTGTATTTGAAACTTTTATGGGTGTTTTTGTCGCAATACTCGTAAATTATGATATTGATCGCTTCAGAAATCTTTTTGAGAAAAAAAGAAAATAATGTTATATTTTGTGACATTATCAATTGACGTATGTATTTTTTTAGACTATAATAGACAGAAAGAAGGAAATTGTGAATGAAGGAAAGAGAATTTCGCCGAAATATGGCTGTTTTTCCTATCGGCAGTGTGATGAAGTTGACCGATCTCTCGGCGCGTCAGATTCGTTATTATGAAGATCAAGAGTTGATAAAGCCTGATCGAAACGAAGGGAACCGTCGTATGTATTCTTTGAATGACATGGATCGTTTGCTTGAAATCAAAGATTATATCTCTGAAGGTTTCAACATCGCTGCCATTAAGAAAAAATATGCTGAACGTGAGGCGAAATCCAAGAAAGCAGTGAGCCCAACGGAAGTGCGTCGTGCGCTTCATAATGAGCTCCTCCAACAGGGACGCTTTGCTTCAGCGCAGTCACCTTTTGGTCGCGGTTAGGCAACCGCAAGTAGTCATACATTAAGGAGAAAAACCATGCCAATCACAGCTGCAGATATTCGTCGTGAAGTCAAGGAAAAAAATGTTACCTTTATTCGTCTCATGTTTTCAGATATCTTGGGGACGATGAAAAACGTCGAAATTCCTGCTACAGATGAACAGTTAGATAAAGTCTTGTCAAACAAGGCTATGTTTGATGGATCTTCTATTGAAGGTTTTGTACGTATCAATGAGTCAGATATGTACTTGTACCCAGACTTGGATACATGGACAGTCTTCCCTTGGGGAGATGAGAATGGAAGTGTTGCAGGTTTGATCTGTGATGTCTATACAACAGAGGGTGAGCCATTTGCAGGTGACCCTCGTGGTAATCTGAAGCGTGCGCTTCGTCATATGGAGGAAGTGGGATTCAAATCCTTCAACCTTGGTCCAGAACCAGAATTCTTCCTATTTAAGCTGGATGAAAATGGTGACCCGACACTTGAAGTAAATGACAAGGGTGGTTACTTTGATTTGGCGCCTACTGACCTTGCAGACAATACGCGTCGTGAAATCGTGAATGTCTTGACCAAAATGGGATTTGAAGTAGAAGCGAGTCACCACGAGGTTGCGGTTGGACAACATGAGATTGACTTCAAGTATGATGAAGTTCTCCGTGCCTGTGATAAGATTCAAATCTTTAAACTCGTTGTTAAAACCATTGCTCGTAAACACGGTCTTTACGCAACCTTTATGGCAAAACCAAAATTTGGTATTGCTGGGTCAGGTATGCACTGTAATATGTCCTTGTTTGATGCAGAAGGAAACAATGCCTTCTTTGATCCAAATGATCCAAAAGGAATGCAGCTGTCAGAAACGGCCTACCATTTCCTTGGTGGTTTGATCAAACATGCCTACAACTATACTGCCATCATGAACCCAACAGTTAACTCATACAAACGTTTGGTTCCAGGTTATGAAGCACCTGTTTACATTGCTTGGGCTGGTCGCAACCGTTCACCACTTGTGCGCGTGCCTGCTTCACGTGGTATGGGAACTCGTCTTGAGTTGCGTTCAGTGGACCCAATGGCAAACCCATATATCGCTATGGCGGTTCTGTTAGAAGTTGGTTTGCATGGTATTGAAAACAAAATCGAAGCACCAGCTCCGATTGAAGAAAATATCTACATCATGACAGCAGAAGAGCGTAAGGAAGCTGGAATCACAGACCTTCCATCAACTCTTCACAACGCTTTGAAGGCTTTGACTGAAGACGAAGTGGTTAAGGCTGCCCTAGGTGACCACATCTATACTAGTTTCCTTGAGGCTAAACGTATCGAGTGGGCTAGCTACGCAACCTTTGTGTCACAATGGGAAGTTGATAATTATCTTGACCTTTACTAATATAGAAGAAAGATTGCCTGAGGGCGGTCTTTTTTTCTTGCGATTTATTTCGAGCTATGATATATTTTGTATAACGAGATGCGATATATCGAACTGAATAGGAGGTGGTTAAAAATGGAATTAGCGGATAAGATTCGTCGGGTCTATCTTCCGATGACGGAAACGGGCTTTTATATCTTGTTCTGTCTGCAAAAGGAATGTCATGGTTATAGTATTACGCAAAAGGTCAAGGAGATGACAGATTCGCAAGTCTTGATTAGTCCTGGGACTATGTATGGTACCTTGTCAAAAATGGAAAAGGATGGCTTGATTGCCTTTTTCCGAGAAGAGGAGAAACGGAAAATCTATCAGATCACAGACTTGGGACGAAAAGTCTTAGATATTGAATTGAAACGTATTGAACGACTTTACAGAAATAGTCGGGAGGAAGGTTGATGGAAAAGAAGGTTGTTTATAGAATTACTACCATTGCGGATTATGATAGAGAGGCTTTATACCTTGGGGAAATGCATGCTAAGGGTTGGAAACTTAAGGAAGTGAGTTACTCTAACTTAGTAGTTGCGGTTAAGTATACTTTTGAAAAGTGCCAACCGGAGCAGGTGTCTTATCAGTTGGATTTTCACCCAATGGAAAAATCAGAGAGAGCCTCCTATTTACAACTATTTAAAGACTGTGGCTGGGAGCATATTACAGACTTTAATGGCTTTTCCTACTTTAGAAAGCTTCGTTCTGGAGTTGAGTCGGATGCCGAGTTTGAAATCTATAATGACGCTACTGGGAAGTTAGCCATGGTCAAACGGATTTTAATAATGCGGATGCTACCTATTTTGATTCTTTTTTCAGCTCTACTACCGGTTTTCTCAAAGTTTCTCAGTGGAGGTAGTAATTTCAGTTGGGTAATGTTTTTGATTGTTATTATGGATTGTGTTTTATTGATAGTTTTTGCGATTCAGATTTCTTATATTTTTTGGAGATTGTTCCAAAAGTGGAAAGAATTATCTGATAGCTGAAACAATACTTGTTTTCTGATTTGGAGGTCAGGCAATGAATAGCAAAGTACAATTTCGGATTTTCACCATTGTTGATTTGGACAAGGAAGAAGATTATTTGCATGAGATGCACTTGAAAGGTTGGAGATATAGAACGAGTCGTTTGGGCTTTTTCTATTTTGAGCAATGTCAACCGGACGATGTCATCTACTGTATCTATGATTCTAGATTTCTTAAAAAGTATAAGCATGAACTGCAAGATTTTAGGAATAGAGATTGGGAATTGATAGAAACAGGTTTTTGTTCAATTCTTCGTAAATCATCTTCAGATATACTTCCAGAGGATCAAGTCTATATGATTAATAGTCTTAGATGGGAAGTTATGCGGTCTAGACTTCGTTCCTGTACAGCTGCTTTCTCAGGTGGTTTGGTTGTTTGTATGAGTTTATTTAAAGAAGAACTTTCTATGTCTTTCTTTATTATTTTCGTTTTATATGCTTTCCTGATTTCTTATCTAATCCGTGGTTTTTTCAGGCTTAAAAGGAAATACCAAGTAGATGGAAGGTAAGATTCTAGGTCTTCAGACTAATTTTTAGCACTCTTGATAAAAGAGTGCTAATTTTTTGAGTTTTTGTCTTGACATTCTCTTTCAAGGGTGTATAATAGAATCATGAGTTAGCACTTGAATGTATAGAGTGCTAATCGATCAGACAGAGAGGAGTGATGGGATGGTTACAGAGCGTCAGCAGGATATTTTAAATCTGATCATTGACATCTTTACCAAAACGCACGAACCTGTCGGATCCAAAGCTTTGCAAGAGTCTATTAACTCTAGCAGTGCAACCATTCGTAATGATATGGCGGCTTTAGAAAAGCAAGGTTTGCTTGAGAAAGCTCATACTTCCAGTGGTCGCATGCCAAGTGTTGCTGGTTTTCAGTACTATGTGAAACACTCACTGGATTTTGACCGGCTGGCTGAAAATGAAGTCTATGAGATTGTCAAAGCCTTTGATCAGGAATTCTTCAAACTGGAGGATATTCTGCAGGAGGCTGCTAATGTCTTGACAGAATTGAGTGGCTGTACGGTAGTGGCACTGGATGTTGAGCCCAGCAGGCAACGGTTGACAGCTTTTGATATCGTTGTTCTAGGGCAACATACAGCCTTGGCAGTATTTACCCTAGACGAGTCGCGAACGGTTACCAGTCAGTTTTTGATTCCAAGGAATTTCTTGCAGGAGGATTTGCTGAAGCTTAAGGCAATCATTCAGGAACGTTTCCTCGGTCACACCGTTCTAGATATTCACTATAAGATTCGGACGGAGATTCCACAGATTATCCAGCGCTACTTCACAACGACGGACAATGTCATCGATCTCTTTGAACACATTTTTAAAGAAATGTTCAACGAAAATATTGTGGTGGCGGGCAAGGTCAATCTCTTGAATTTTGCCAATCTCGCAGCCTATCAGTTCTTTGACCAACCACAGAAAGTGGCTCTGGAGATTCGTGAAGGTCTGCATGAAGATCAGATGCAAAGCGTCCGTGTTGCGGACAGTCAAGAATCCTGTCTAGCTGATTTAGCAGTGATTAGCAGTAAATTCCTCATCCCTTATCGAGGATTTGGAATTCTGGCGATTATCGGTCCGGTCAATCTGGATTACCAGCAATTGGTTAATCAACTCAATGTTGTCAATCGAGTCCTAACTATGAAACTCACAGATTTCTACCGCTATTTGAGTAGTAATCATTATGAGGTGAGTTGAACATGAAATTACATAAATTCCTAAAAAGGAGGCGAAAAATGTCTGAGGAAATAAAAAACGAAGAAGTAAAAGAAGAGGAAGTTGTTGAAACAACTGAAGAAACAACTCCTGAAAAGTCGGAATTAGACTTGGCAAATGAACGCGCGGATGAGTTTGAAAATAAATATCTTCGCGCTCATGCAGAAATGCAAAACATCCAACGCCGTGCCAATGAAGAGCGTCAAAACTTGCAACGTTATCGTAGCCAAGACTTGGCAAAAGCAATCTTACCATCGCTCGACAATCTAGAACGTGCACTAGCAGTTGAAGGTTTGACAGACGATGTCAAAAAAGGATTGGAGATGGTGCAAGAAAGCTTGATTCATGCTTTGAAAGAAGAAGGGATCGAAGAAATCGCAGCTGACGGCGAATTTGACCATAACTATCACATGGCCATCCAAACTCTCCCAGCAGACGATGAACACCCAGCAGACACCATCGCTCAAGTCTTCCAAAAAGGCTACAAACTCCATGACCGTATCCTACGCCCAGCCATGGTAGTAGTCTATAACTAGGCAATTCTGACAGTTGCTGAAGCAACTCGTCAGAAAACGGCAATCGCTATGGCGTTTGCCTAGCCTCCTTACTAACTCGTCGTCGAAATAAAATCGATTTCGACTCCTCGTGTCGTAACATAATTGAAACCTTGTCCGAAACGACAATAAACTATGAAAGAAAGATAAAAAGCAAGCTGGAGGCTTGCAAGAAAGATATTGCCCGCCGTGGTGAAAGTTTCAGTAGCACAAGCTACTGAAACAGGGGATTTTTGAGACAATAGGCTCAAAAATAAGTGATGAAATCCCGAAGGGAGTTGCTCACGTCCCCACCACTTAAGGGGAATATCAAAAAAAGAAGAAAAAACAACAAGGAGAAAAACACATGTCTAAAATTATCGGTATTGACTTAGGTACAACCAACTCAGCAGTTGCAGTTCTTGAAGGAACTGAATCAAAAATCATCGCAAACCCAGAAGGAAACCGTACAACTCCATCTGTAGTATCATTCAAAAATGGTGAAATCATCGTTGGTGACGCTGCAAAACGCCAAGCGGTAACAAACCCAGATACAGTTATCTCTATCAAATCTAAGATGGGAACTTCTGAAAAAGTTTCTGCAAACGGTAAAGAATACACTCCACAAGAAATCTCAGCTATGATCCTTCAATACTTGAAAGGTTACGCGGAAGAATACCTTGGTGAGAAAGTAACTAAGGCTGTTATCACAGTTCCAGCTTACTTTAACGACGCTCAACGTCAAGCAACAAAAGACGCTGGTAAAATTGCTGGTCTTGAAGTAGAACGTATCGTCAACGAACCAACTGCAGCAGCCCTTGCTTACGGTTTGGACAAGACTGACAAAGAAGAAAAAATCTTGGTATTCGACCTTGGTGGTGGTACATTCGACGTCTCTATCCTTGAATTGGGTGACGGTGTCTTCGATGTATTGTCAACTGCAGGGGACAACAAACTTGGTGGTGACGACTTTGACCAAAAAATCATCGACCACTTGGTAGCAGAATTCAAGAAAGAAAACGGTATTGACTTGTCTACTGACAAGATGGCAATGCAACGTTTGAAAGATGCGGCTGAAAAAGCTAAGAAAGACCTTTCTGGTGTAACTTCAACACAAATCAGCTTGCCATTTATCACTGCTGGTGAGGCTGGACCTCTTCACTTGGAAATGACCTTGACTCGTGCGAAATTTGACGATTTGACTTGTGATCTTGTAGAACGTACAAAAGTTCCAGTTCGTCAAGCTCTTTCAGATGCAGGTTTGAGCTTGTCAGAAATCGATGAAGTCATCCTTGTTGGTGGTTCAACTCGTATCCCAGCCGTTGTAGAAGCTGTTAAGGCTGAAACTGGTAAAGAACCAAACAAATCAGTAAACCCTGATGAAGTTGTTGCTATGGGTGCTGCGATCCAAGGTGGTGTGATCACTGGTGATGTGAAAGACGTTGTCCTTCTTGACGTAACTCCATTGTCACTTGGTATCGAAACAATGGGTGGTGTCTTCACAAAACTTATCGACCGCAACACTACTATTCCAACATCTAAATCACAAGTCTTCTCAACTGCGGCAGACAACCAACCAGCCGTTGATATCCACGTTCTTCAAGGTGAACGCCCAATGGCAGCAGATAACAAGACTCTTGGACGTTTCCAATTGACAGATATCCCAGCTGCACCTCGTGGAATTCCACAAATCGAAGTAACATTTGACATTGACAAGAACGGTATCGTATCTGTTAAGGCTAAAGATCTTGGAACTCAAAAAGAACAAACAATTGTTATCCAATCAAATTCAGGTTTGACAGACGAAGAAATCGACCGCATGATGAAAGATGCTGAAGCTAACGCTGAAGCAGATAAGAAACGTAAAGAAGAAGTAGACCTTCGTAACGAAGTAGACCAAGCTATCTTTGCGACTGAAAAGACAATCAAAGAAACTGAAGGCAAAGGCTTCGATGCAGAACGTGATGCTGCACAAGCTGCCCTTGATGAGCTTAAGAAAGCCCAAGAAGACAACAACTTGGACGAAATGAAAGCAAAACTGGAAGCATTGAACGAAAAAGCTCAAGGACTTGCTGTTAAACTATACGAACAAGCCGCAGCAGCTCAACAAGCTCAAGCAGGAGCAGAAGGGGCGCAAGCAACAGGAAACGCAGGCGATGACGTCGTAGACGGAGAGTTTACGGAAAAATAAGATGCAAAGCCCGTTAAAACCTTACAGTGAAAATAGGAAATCTGACGCAGAAACTTTAGTTTCTAGAAAGATTTGCACCTAAAGGTAGCCATATCTGTAATTCGCTAAAGCGAAAACAGCTACGTCTCTTTTTCACCAAGAGGTTAGGGCGTGCTCAATTCAGCATTACTAGTTTGATTTTTAAAACTTGAACGTCGTAATGATAGGAAGAAATCCAGAGGTTGCAACCCAGCCTCTGTTTTTCGGTAAAATAGAGGGTGTTGCTTATGAAAAAAGTACTTTGTATCCTTTATCCTAATTTTTCTCTTTATGAGATATCCTCTTTAACGAGTACTTTGGCTCTGTCTTTTGACATCACGATTGATTATGTAGCTTCAGATCATTCGATGGTGGTCTCTGAAGATGGCTTGCCTTGTTTACCTACAAAAACATTGGATCAAGTACGTATAGAAGAGTATTCTTGTGTGATTTTGCCAGGAATGGTAAATATAGGGCCTGTTCTACAGGATGAAAAATTAGCCTCATTTTTGAGAGAACTCGGTGAGCAGGATATCTTAATTACAGCAATTTCTTCTGCGCCCATTTTGTTAGCGAAAGCTGGCTTGTTGAATGACACGGAATTTACTGGTGGGATTTGGCAAAACTTCTTTGATTATTTTGAATTTCTTCCTCGGGAAAATTTCAAAGCAAAAGCTGTCCTGCAAGATAAAAATATCATTACTGCTATTGGCTTTGCACATCAAGAGTTTGCAAGAAAAGTGATTCTTGGTCTAGGTTTGGCAGAAAATACTGACAACTATTTTAAAGAACAGAACGAATATTCAGAAGAGGACTTGATTTTTACTCTATCGGACAAAGAGTTTGATGAAGTGAAGCAGAGTATAGAAAATACCCTCTAATGATTTGCTTATAAATTATAGAAAGGAATAAGGGTGTTCGTAATTGAACTCGAGCGGAAAGCTTGGGAATTAGATAAACCTCCTAAGAAATCAGGATTTCTTGTCGGTTTCCTAAATTTCAGTCGCTTTCTGTTCGCTCTTAGTATCTTGTATGAACAATACTGAATTTTATGATCGTCTGGGGGTGTCAAAAAACGCTTCGGCAGACGAGATCAAAAAGGCTTATCGTAAGCTTTCAAAAAAATATCACCCAGATATCAATAAGGAACCTGGTGCTGAGGAAAAGTACAAGGAAGTTCAAGAAGCCTATGAGACTTTGAGTGACGACCAAAAACGTGCAGCCTACGACCAGTATGGTGCTACAGGTGCCAACGGTGGCTTTGGTGGTACTGGCGGTTTCGGTGGCTTTGACGGAGCAAGTGGCTTCGGTGGTTTTGAGGATATTTTCTCAAGTTTCTTTGGTGGAGGCGGGGCTTCGCGCAATCCAAACGCTCCTCGTCAAGGTGATGATCTCCAGTATCGTGTGAACTTGACCTTTGAAGAAGCTATCTTTGGAACGGAAAAAGAAGTTAAATACAATCGTGAAGCCAGCTGTCGTACATGTAATGGCTCTGGTGCTAAGCCAGGGACAAGTCCAGTCACTTGTGGACGCTGTCATGGCGCTGGTGTCATTAACGTTGATACGCAAACTCCGCTTGGTATGATGCGCCGCCAAGTAACCTGTGATGTCTGTCATGGTCGCGGAAAGGAAATTAAAGATCCATGTACAACTTGTCACGGAACAGGTCATGAAAAACAAGCTCATAGCGTACATGTGAAGATTCCTGCTGGTGTGGAAACAGGCCAACAAATCCGCTTAGCGGGTCAAGGTGAAGCCGGCTTTAACGGTGGACCTTACGGAGACTTGTACGTGGTGGTTTCAGTTGAAGCTAGTGATAAGTTTGAACGTGAAGGAACGACTATCTTCTACAATCTGAACCTCAACTTTGTCCAAGCAGCCCTTGGAGATACTGTGGAAATTCCAACTGTACATGGTGATGTTGAATTGGTCATCCCAGAAGGAACTCAGACAGGCAAGAAATTCCGTCTACGTGGCAAGGGAGCACCGAGCCTTCGTGGCGGTGCCGTTGGTGACCAATATGTTACAGTTAATGTCGTAACTCCGACAGGCTTGAACGACCGTCAAAAAGCAGCGCTTAAAGAATTCGCAGCTGCAGGTGACTTGAAAGTCAATCCAAAGAAAAAAGGCTTCTTTGACCACATAAAAGATGCCTTTGAAGGAGAATAAAGTAAAAAGAGCCGATTGGCTCTTTTTGTGTTGTCATGGAAAAATTAGCGTCAGAAAATCATTTTCCAGTTAGCCTACTATTTATACTTTTGAGTGAGCAAGCCAGCTGCATCCATGTCCTGAATGAGTTGCTTGATTTCTGCTTCTTTGCCAGATTTCAAGGTAACAGTATCAATATGCTTGATCGCCGAGTTATCCTGAATATCCACCAAGGTCAAAGCTTTTTCATAGAATGCAATTCCCTTTTTAAGACTTTCCTGATCATTCCAAAAGAGAATTGAGTAATTGGGATTAAATTTCTTTCCGATTTCTTGGAGATACTTCTCGCTTTCTTTCTCTAAAAACTGCAATAAACCATGATTGAACAAGTTATCCCCTACTTTATAGTATGAAATCTCTCCTGTCTGGAGGACATAGACTTCGAGTCGATTTTTGGTGAGTTTTGGACTTTCTTTTAGGACGGTGTGACTATTGATAACCTCATCTGAGAAAGTAACATAAAAATGTAAGCCTCCACCCTCGAATTGATACCTTCCATTTGATTCTACTTTCTCAGGAGGCATGTCAAGGGAGATAAAGATTTGTTTTAAAGTTTCATTCCCTTTTTGGATGTCACTCGGTGAGGTCTTGAAAAGATTCATCAGTAGTAGAAATGCCAAGGCTGCAAGCAGGCAGAGGCAACCACAAGGGATCGCGATGACCTTCGCTAGAACTTTTAAAAACTGTTTCACTTTCATTCCCTCCCTTTTCTGTTCGAATCTAGTGATCCAAAATGGATTTAAGGAAAGTTGGAGGATTTATTATTCTTGTTTTTCTTCTTGGAGGATCGCCATTCTGGTTTGGAAATCTTTTTCCAAGACTTTGAATTTATAGGTTAAATCTTTTTGGTATTCCTTGATAAGTGCTTTTTGTTGGTTGATGATTTGGAGGCTATTTTGGATGATATCCAAATCATCCTTGATAGCTTCGACGCGGTCAGTTGTATCTAGCACTTCATCCTGAATGGCTTGGCGATTTTTTACGACAAAATAACTTCCAGCTGCAGCTCCTGCGAATAGCAGTAGATTTGATAGTTTCATGGCATCTCCCTAAGCATTTCTAATAGTTTCAGCGACTTGGGCAAGTTTGTCAAAGTCAGGTTCGTGGGCGATAAAGTCAATCTTTAGGTCATCTTCTGCACCGTAGCGAGGAACAAGGTGCACGTGGGTATGAAAGACCGTTTGACCAGCGACTTCCTCACAGTTAGCGATGATATTCATACCAGCAGCCTTGGTAGCTTTCATAACTTTTTGAGCCACTGTTGGCACTTGGGCAAAGAGTTGGCTGGCGCTAGTAGCGTCCATCTCCAAAAGATTGCGATAATGTTCTTTTGGTACAATGAGGGTGTGTCCAGGCGTTACTTGAGAGATATCAAGAAAGGCAAGGATCTGCTCATCTTCGTATACTTTTGAAGCAGGAATCTCCCCTGCGATAATTTTACAAAAAATGCAATCTGACATAAAATCCACCTCTACTGTATTGAATTTTGATATAATATAGCTACATTATACCAGATTCGGAGAAAATATGTTAGAAATTAAAAACCTGACAGGAGGCTATGTTCACGTTCCTGTCTTGAAAGATGTGTCCTTTACAGTTGAAAGTGGGCAGTTGGTCGGTTTGATTGGTCTCAACGGTGCTGGGAAATCAACGACTATCAATGAGATTATCGGTCTTTTGACGCCTTACAGTGGGGAAATCAAGATTAATGGTTTGACCCTGCGAGAAGATGCGACCAACTATCGCAAGCAGATTGGCTATATACCAGAAACGCCTAGCTTGTATGAAGAACTGACCCTCAGAGAGCATATCGAGACGGTTGCCATGGCCTATGGTATTGAGCAAAAAGTGGCTTTTGATCGTGTGGAACCTTTGTTAAAAATGTTCCGCCTGGACCAAAAATTGGACTGGTTTCCAGTGCATTTCTCCAAAGGGATGAAGCAGAAGGTCATGATTATCTGTGCTTTTGTGGTGGATCCGAGTCTTTTCATCGTTGATGAGCCTTTCCTTGGCCTCGATCCGCTGGCTATTTCTGACTTGATTCAGCTTTTGGAAGTGGAAAAG
Source organism: Streptococcus sp. KHUD_018 (assembly GCF_054861215.1). Next base: position 1,729,104 of record NZ_CM142176.1, on the reverse strand, counting down.
CAAAAAGGCAAGTCCATCCTCATGAGTACTCATGTTTTGGACTCGGCGGAGAGGATGTGCGATGCCTTTGTCATCCTCCATAAGGGGGAAGTGAGGGCTCAGGGGAACCTTCAGCAACTCCGCGAGGCCTTTGATATGCCTGATGCTAGTTTGAATGATATTTACTTGGCTCTGACCAAAGAGGAGGAGCTATGAAAGACTTGTTTTTAAAGAGAAAGCAGGCTTTTCGTAAGGAATGTGTCGGTTATCTCCGTTATGTTCTCAATGACCACTTTGTCTTGTTCCTGCTGGTTCTCATCGGTTTTATAGCCTACCAGTACAGTCAACTCTTGCAAGATTTTCCTGAAAATCATTGGCCCATTCTCTTGTTTTTAGTAATAGTATCTATCTTGCTTTTGGCTTGGGGAGGAATCGCGACCTACATGGAAGTACCTGACAAGCTCTTTCTCTTAGTCAGTGAAGAGGAGGTCAAGTCCCACCTCAAAGGGCAGACGTCACGTTCATTGGTTTTCTGGACAATTGTGCAAACCCTCTTTTTACTCTTATTTGCGCCCTTGTTTTTAGCCATGGGTTATGGCTTGCCAGTCTTTCTCATCTATGTGCTTTTATTGGGAACTGGGAAATACCTGATTTTTCGTCAAAAAGTTAGTAAATTTTTTACTGGGAACGGAATTGACTGGGACTATGTCATTGCCCAAGAAAGCAAGCGCAAGCAAGTCTTGCTTCGTTTCTTTGCTCTCTTTACTCAGGTCAAGGGCGTTTCAAATAGTGTCAAACGTCGCGCTTATCTGGATTTCATCCTTAAAGCAGTTCAGAAAGCGCCTGGAAAGATTTGGCAAAACCTCTATCTCCGCTCTTACCTGCGAAATGGAGACCTCTTTGCCCTCAGTCTACGTCTGCTCTTGCTTTCTTTGTTAGCGCAGGTCTTTATCGAGCAAGCTTGGATTGCGACGGCAGTAGTGGTTCTATTTAACTACCTATTGCTCTTCCAGTTGCTAGCCCTTTATCACGCCTTTGATTACCAATACTTGACCCAGCTCTTTCCATTAGAAAAAGGGGAGAAAGAGAAGGGATTGAAACAGATTGTAGTTGGTGTGGGAAGTGCAGTTCTTTTGTTAGAATTGCTGGTGGGAGCAGTGGTTTTTCAAGAAAAAATAGCCTTGTTGGCTCTTGTAGGAGCTAGTCTCTTCCTACAATTGTTTTATTTACCTTACCAACTGAAAAGATTGGTTGACGAATAGACCAAAAACTAGTAGAATAGTAAGGAAACTTTATACGGAGGAAAGAAATGGACTTGGGTGATAATGAGCTAACGCTGACTCCGATACCTGGGAAGAGTGGCAAGGCTTATATGGGAAGCTACCCTGATGGGAAGCGCGTCTTTGTAAAAATGAACACCTCTCCAATCCTACCTGGGCTAGCCAGAGAACAAATCGCTCCTCAATTACTATGGACTCGTCGTTTAGCGGACGGTCGTGATATGTGTGCCCAAGAATGGTTGACGGGCAAAATCTTGACCCCGCACGACATGAATCGCAAGCAGATCATCAATATCTTGACGCGTCTCCACCGCTCACGTCCCTTGATGAAGCAGTTGAGCCGTTTGGGATATAGCATGGAGACGCCAGTAGACTTGTTGAAGTCTTGGAGGCAAGAAGCACCTGAAGTCTTGAAACGACATCAGTACTTAAATTCGGTGATTGATGATTTGCGCAGGACAGTTCCAGGCTTTAGGGAAGATCATGCAACGATTGTGCATGGTGATCTTCGCCATAGTAATTGGATTGAGACAGAGAGTGGGCTTGTTTATCTAGTGGATTGGGATTCGGTTCGCCTGACGGATCGTATGTTTGATGTGGCGCATATGTTGTGTCATTATATTCCAGATCATCAGTGGCGTCAATGGTTGAGAGACTACGGCTATAAGTACAATCAGACAGTGTTAGATAAATTGTATTGGTATGGTCAGTATTCTTACTTGAACCAGATTGCCAAATACTTTGTAAATCAAGATTTAGATAATGTAAACCGGGAGATTTATGCCTTGCGTGTCTTCCGTGACAAGTATGGAAAGAAGAGATGAGAGTTAGAAATCGTAAAGGGGCGACAGAGTTACTAGAGGCCAATCCCCAGTATGTTGTCCTCAATCCCTTGGAAGCTAAAGGGAAATGGCGAGACTTGTTTGGAAATGATCATCCTATCCATGTAGAAGTTGGAAGTGGGAAAGGGGCCTTTGTATCAGGAATGGCCAAACAAAACCCTGACATCAACTACATCGGGATTGACATCCAAAAGTCGGTATTAAGTTATGCCTTGGATAAGGTGCTTGAAGTTGGAGTGCCCAATATCAAGTTGTTGTGGGTAGATGGTTCGGATTTGACTGACTACTTTGAAGACGGCGAGATTGATCGTCTCTACCTAAACTTTTCAGATCCTTGGCCTAAAAAACGCCATGAAAAACGTCGTTTGACTTACAAGAGTTTCTTGGATACCTTCAAGCGTATCTTGCCTGAGAATGGGGAAATCCATTTCAAGACTGACAATCGTGGCTTGTTTGAGTACAGTCTAGTGAGTTTTTCTCAGTATGGGATGAAGCTCAATGGGGTTTGGTTGGACTTGCATGCCAGTGATTTTGAAGGCAATGTCATGACGGAATATGAGCAAAAATTCTCCAGCAAAGGTCAAGTGATCTACCGAGTTGAGGCAGAATTTTAAGAAATAGCTTGAAAACTAGCCGTTTGAGTGCTTATACTTTACATAAATTGACAAACGTGCTATACTGATAGTAAGAATATGAGAAAGAGAGGCGGGGAAATATCTTCGCCTCTTGCTTATGAGGAGGTGGACGCAATCGCAACAATCGTAGAATTAGTCAGAGAAGTTGTAGAACCTGTCATCCAAGCGCCTTTCGAGCTCGTGGATATCGAGTATGGAAAGATTGGCAGTGACATGATTCTCAGTATTTTTGTAGATAAACCCGAAGGAATTACCTTGAACGACACGGCAGACCTGACAGAAATTATCAGTCCTGTCCTAGACACCATCAAGCCCGATCCCTTCCCGGAGCAATATTTCCTAGAGATTACCAGTCCAGGCTTGGAGCGTCCCTTGAAAACCAAGGATGCCGTCGCTGGAGCGGTTGGGAAATACATCCATGTCGGGCTCTACCAAGCTATCGATAAGCAAAAAGTCTTTGAAGGAACCTTGCTATCCTTTGAAGAGGATGAGTTGACCATGGAATATATGGACAAGACGCGCAAGAAAACTGTCCAAATTCCATACAGTTTAGTATCAAAAGCACGTTTAGCAGTTAAATTATAGAAAAAGAAAGGATAGCTTTTGAGGATTCAAAAGTGAAGAGAACATGAGTAAAGAAATGCTAGAGGCCTTCCGCATTTTGGAAGAAGACAAGGGAATCAAAAAAGAAGACATCATCGACGCAGTAGTAGAGTCGCTTCGTTCCGCTTATCGTAGACGCTATGGTCAATCAGACAGCGTAGCCATTGACTTCAATGAAAAGACTGGGGACTTTACTGTCTATACTGTTCGTGAAGTTGTTGACGAAGTATTTGATAGCCGTTTGGAAATCAGCTTGAAAGATGCCCTTGCCATTAATTCAGCCTATGAGCTTGGTGACAAGATTAAGTTTGAAGAAGCACCAGCTGAGTTTGGTCGTGTAGCAGCCCAGTCTGCTAAACAAACCATCATGGAAAAAATGCGCAAGCAAACACGTGCCATCACTTATAATACATACAAAGAACATGAACAAGAAATCATGTCTGGTACAGTAGAACGCTTTGACAACCGTTTCATCTATGTCAATCTTGGCAGCATCGAAGCCCAATTATCAAAACAAGACCAAATCCCTGGAGAAGTCTTTGCTTCTCATGATCGTATCGAAGTTTATGTTTACAAGGTTGAAGACAATCCTCGTGGTGTCAACGTCTTTGTCAGTCGTAGCCATCCAGAAATGATTAAACGCTTGATGGAGCAAGAAATTCCAGAAGTCTACGATGGAACTGTCGAAATCATGAGTGTAGCCCGTGAAGCAGGTGACCGAACCAAGGTTGCCGTTCGTAGCCACAATCCAAACGTGGACGCTATCGGGACAATCGTTGGGCGTGGTGGTGCCAATATCAAGAAGATCACCAGCAAATTCCACCCAGCTCGTTATGACGCTAAGAGCGACCGTATGGTTCCTGTAGAAGAGAACATTGACGTTATCGAGTGGGTAGCGGATCCAGCTGAGTTTATCTACAATGCCATCGCACCTGCAGAGGTTGACCAAGTTATCTTTGATGAAAACGACAGCAAACGTGCCTTGGTCGTTGTACCTGATAACAAACTTTCTCTTGCCATCGGTCGTCGTGGACAAAACGTTCGCTTGGCAGCTCACTTGACAGGTTACCGTATCGATATCAAGTCTGCTAGTGAGTTTGAAGCTATGGAAGAAGCAGGTCAAGTTGATTACGCAGATGTAGATGAATCGATTGAAGAATAAAAGCTGCTAGAGGAGGGAAAGATGAAAACAAGAAAAATCCCTTTGCGCAAGTCTGTTGTATCCAACGAAGTGATTGACAAGCGTGATTTACTTCGCATTGTCAAGAACAAAGAAGGACAAGTCTTTATCGATCCGACAGGCAAGGCCAATGGCCGTGGCGCTTATATCAAGCTAGACAATACAGAAGCCCTAGAGGCTAAAAAAAAGAAAGTCTTTAACCGCAGCTTTAACATGGAAGTTGAAGAAAGCTTTTATGACGAGTTGATCGCCTATGTTGATCACAAAGTGAAAAGAAGAGAGTTAGGACTTGAATAAGCAAAAGATAAGCAATCTCTTGGGACTTGCTCAGCGAGCAGGACGGATCATATCGGGAGAGGAATTGGTGGTTAAAGCCATCCAAGACCAGAAAGCCAAGCTAGTCTTTCTAGCCCATGATGCTGGTCCCAATCTGACCAAGAAGATTCAAGATAAAAGTGACTATTATCAAGTAGAAGTTATAACCGTGTTTTCAACACTGGAATTAAGCATAGCAGTCGGAAAATCGAGAAAGGTTTTGGCTGTGATCGATGCTGGATTTACAAAGAAAATGAGGTCTCTTATGGAATAGAAGAGGAGGACATGATTTGTCTAAGAAAAGATTGTACGAAATCGCAAAAGAACTTGGAAAAGAAAGTAAAGAAGTTGTAGCGCGTGCAAAAGAGTTGGGCTTGGATGTGAAAAGCCACTCATCGAGCGTGGAAGCTGCCGCTGCTGAGCAAATCGCAGCGAGCTTTAAGCCTGCACCTGCTCCTAAGGCAGAAGCAAAACCTGCAGCACCAAAAGCAAGTGTAGAAAAGAAAGCGGAAAAGTCTGCATCAGCTAAACCAGCTGCCGCTAAGGAAGAAAGTAAACCAGCTACACCTGCAGTTCCTAAGGAAGAAAAAGTAGTGGCTGCAAGACCACAAAGTCGAAATTTCAAGGCGGAGCGTGAGGCGCGTGCCAAAGAGCAGGCAGAGCGACGCAAACAAAACAAGGGCAACAACCGTGACCAACAACAAAACGGCAACCGTCAGAAGAATGACGGCCGTAATGGTGGAAAACCTGGTCAAGCAAACCGCGACAATCGCCGATTTAACGATCAAGGGAAAAAACCACAAGGTCAAGGGAATCGTGGCAATGATCGCCGTCAGCAACAAGACTTCCAGCCCAAACCAGCTGGACCACGTGTTGACTTTAAAGCCCGTGCAGCGGCTCTAAAAGCAGAGCAAAATGCAGAGTACGCACGCTCAAGCGAGGAGCGCTTCAAACAATCGCAAGCTGCCAAAGAAGCCTTGGCTCAAGCTAACAAACGCAAGGAACCAGAGGAAATCTTTGAAGAAGCTGCTAAGTTAGCTGAACAAACGCAGCCAGCCGTAACAGTAGCTCCTGTAGCGAAAGAAGCGCCAGTGGATACACGTCGTAAAAAACAAGCTCGACCAGACAAAGAACGTGACGATTACGATCACGAAGAAGATGGTCCTAGAAAACAACAAAAGAATCGAAGTAGTCAGAATCAAGTGAGAAATCAAAGAAATAGTAACTGGAATAACAACAAGAAAAATAAAAAAGGGAACAAGCAAAACAACCGTAACCAGACTCCAAAACCTGTTACAGAGCGTAAGTTCCACGAATTGCCAACAGAATTTGAGTATACAGATGGTATGACTGTTGCGGAAATCGCAAAACGTATCAAACGTGAACCGGCAGAAATCGTTAAGAAACTCTTTATGATGGGTGTCATGGCCACACAAAACCAATCCTTGGATGGAGAAACCATTGAACTCCTCATGGTGGATTATGGTATCGAAGCCAAACAAAAGGTTGAAGTGGATAATGCCGACATCGAACGTTTCTTTGTCGAAGATGGCTATCTTAACGAAGATGAATTGGTTGAGCGTCCACCAGTTGTAACCATCATGGGACACGTTGACCATGGTAAAACAACCCTCTTGGATACCCTTCGTAACTCCCGTGTTGCGACAGGTGAAGCAGGTGGTATCACTCAGCATATCGGTGCCTACCAAATCGTTGAAAATGGCAAGAAGATCACCTTCCTTGATACACCAGGACACGCGGCCTTCACCTCTATGCGTGCGCGTGGTGCTTCTGTTACCGATATTACCATCTTGGTCGTTGCAGCCGACGACGGGGTTATGCCTCAGACTATCGAAGCCATCAACCACTCAAAAGCGGCCAACGTTCCAATCATCGTAGCCATTAACAAGATTGATAAACCAGGTGCCAACCCAGAACGCGTTATCGGTGAATTGGCAGAGCATGGGGTTATGTCAACAGCTTGGGGTGGGGATTCTGAGTTTGTCGAAATCTCAGCTAAGTTTAACCAAAACATCGATGAACTCTTGGAAACGGTCCTTCTTGTGGCTGAAATCCAAGAACTCAAGGCAGACCCAACAGTGCGTGCGATCGGTACAGTTATCGAAGCTCGTTTGGATAAAGGAAAAGGTGCGGTCGCAACCCTTCTTGTTCAACAAGGTACCTTGAATGTCCAAGACCCAATCGTTGTCGGAAATACCTTCGGTCGTGTCCGTGCTATGACCAATGACCTTGGTCGTCGTGTCAAGGTTGCAGGCCCATCAACGCCGGTTTCCATCACAGGTTTGAACGAAGCGCCAATGGCGGGTGACCATTTTGCTGTTTACGAAGATGAAAAATCTGCGCGTGCAGCAGGTGAAGAGCGTGCAAAACGTGCCCTCATGAAACAACGCCAAGCTACCCAACGTGTCAGCCTTGAAAACCTCTTTGATACGCTTAAAGCCGGTGAACTCAAGTCTGTTAACGTTATCATCAAGGCCGACGTACAAGGTTCTGTTGAAGCCCTTTCTGCCTCACTTCAAAAGATCGACGTAGAAGGTGTCAAAGTTACCATTGTCCACTCGGCAGTCGGTGCTATCAACGAATCTGACGTCACTCTTGCGGAAGCTTCCAATGCCTTTATCGTTGGTTTCAACGTACGCCCTACACCACAAGCGCGTCAACAAGCGGAAGCTGACGATGTAGAAATCCGTCTCCACAGTATTATCTACAAGGTTATCGAAGAGATGGAAGAAGCTATGAAAGGGATGCTTGACCCAGAATTTGAAGAAAAAGTTATCGGTGAAGCAGTTATCCGTGAAACCTTTAAGGTATCTAAAGTGGGAACCATCGGTGGATTTATGGTTATGAGTGGTAAGGTTACCCGTGATTCTAAAGTCCGTGTCATCCGTGACGGTGTCGTTATCTATGACGGTGAACTCGCAAGCTTGAAACACTACAAAGACGACGTCAAAGAAGTTACAAACGGTCGTGAAGGTGGATTGATGATTGATGGCTACAATGATATCAAGATGGATGATGTGATTGAGGCGTATGTCATGGAAGAAATCAAACGTTAAGATTTTTGCTCCTTTCTTAGGTGGTGAGGGACGCAAGCAAACCGATGGTTTCATTGCTTATTTTTGAGCCTAGTGTCTCAAAAATCCCCTGTGATGGGACTGATAAATCAGTTCCATCACTTTCACCACAGCGAAAGAAGCGAATGAGTTCAAATTGCACTTCGTTTCAATTTGAACTGAAAATCAAAAAGTTTAGAAATAGCTAGGTCTGCTGGCCTAGCTTTTGGTTCAAAGTAGAGAAAGGAATATCATGGCAAATCATTTCCGTACGGATCGTGTGGGCGTGGAAATCAAGCGTGAAGTCAATGAGATTTTGCAAAAGAAAGTCCGTGATCCGCGTGTCCAAGGTGTGACCATTACAGATGTTCAGATGCTAGGTGACTTGTCTGTTGCCAAGGTTTACTACACCATTTTGAGTAACCTTGCTTCGGATAACCAAAAAGCTCAAATCGGACTTGAAAAAGCAACTGGTACCATCAAACGTGAACTTGGTCGCAATTTGAAATTGTACAAAATCCCAGATTTAACCTTCGTCAAAGACGAATCCATCGAATATGGAAACAAGATTGACGAGATGCTACGCAATCTGGATAAAAATTAAGAAAGAGGGGTTGCCCCTCTTTTTTGGTGTATGCTAATCGTCCTTATGGTATAATATAAGCAGTAAAATCATTTTAGAACATACATGGAGATCGTCATGGATAATATCATCGATGTGTCAATTCCCGTTGCAGAAGTGGTAGACAAGCACCCAGAAGTCTTGGAAATCCTAGTGGAGCTCGGTTTTAAACCTCTTGCTAATCCCTTGATGCGTAACACAGTCGGTCGCAAGGTATCGCTCAAACAGGGTTCTAAGCTTGAAGGAACTCCTATGGACAAGATTGTCCGCACGCTAGAAGCGAACGGCTATGAAGTGATTGGATTAGACTAATGGCAGATGAACGGATTCATATCCTACGGGATATTTTGCTAGAATTGCACAATGGCGCCTCTCCCGAGTCGGTTCAGGAGCGTTTTGATGCAACCTTTACAGGTGTCTCAGCTATTGAGATTTCCCTCATGGAGCACGAGCTGATGAACTCAGACTCAGGTGTTACCTTTGAAGATGTCATGGAGCTCTGTGATGTCCATGCCAATCTTTTTAAAAATGCTGTTAAGGGCGTCGAAGTTGAGGATACTGAACACCCTGGCCACCCAGTTCGCGTTTTCAAGGATGAAAATCTGGCTCTCCGTGCAGCTTTGATTCGCATTCGGAGACTGTTGGATACCTATGAGTCTATGGAAGATGAGGAAATGCTGGTAGAGATGCGCAAGGGCTTGGTCCGTCAAATGGGGCTGTTGGGGCAATTTGATGTCCACTACCAGCGTAAGGAAGAGCTCTTTTTCCCCATCATGGAGCGCTATGGACACGATTCACCTCCAAAAGTTATGTGGGGAGTGGATGACCAGATCCGAGAACTCTTTCAGACAGCTCTAGAGACGGCTAAGGCACTACCAGAAGTGTCGATTAACACTGTAAAAGAAGATTTCGAAGCTTTTGCGACAGAGTTTGAAAGTATGATTTTCAAGGAAGAGTCCATCCTCCTCATGATTCTTCTTGAGTCCTTCACCCAGGATGACTGGATTCAGATTGCGGAGGAGAGCGATGCCTACGGCTATGCCATTATCCGTCCGTCTGAAAAATGGGTGCCAGAACGTCAGAGTTTTGTCGAGGAAAAGAGTAGAGAGGAGCCCGTGCAGCTAGACACGGTTGAAGGTCAAGTTCAGCAAGTCATCAATACGCCTGAAGGCCAGTTCACCATTACCTTTACCCCTAAGGAAAAGGAAGCGGTGCTGGACCGCCATAGCCAACAGCCTTTTGGCAATGGCTATCTCTCCGTCGAGCAGGCCAACCTCATCCTCAATCACCTCCCTATGGAGATCACCTTTGTCAATAAAGACGACATTTTCCAGTACTACAATGACAATGCGCCAGCTGATGAGATGATTTTCAAACGGACGCCATCCCAAGTCGGTCGCAATGTTGAACTTTGCCATCCGCCCAAGTACCTAGACAAGGTAAAGGCCGTTATGAAAGGTCTTCGTGAAGGGGTCAAGGACAAGTATGAGATGTGGTTCAAGTCAGAGTCGCGAGGCAAGTTTGTCCACATCACCTATGCCGCAGTACACGATGAAAACGGAGAATTCCAAGGCGTGCTAGAGTATGTTCAGGATATCCAACCCTACCGTGAGATTGATACGGACTATTTCCGTGGATTAGAATAAGGAGAATCAATGAGTTACGAACAGGAATTTATGAAGGAATTTGAAGCCTGGGTCAGTACCCAGATCATGATCAACGACATGGCGCACAAGGAAAGTCAAAAAGTCTACGAAGAAGACCAAGACGAGCGTGCCAAAGATGCCATGATTCGATATGAAAGTCGCTTGGATGCTTATCAGTTCTTGCTTGGTAAGTTTGAAAACTTCAAGGCAGGCAAGGGATTTCATGATTTGCCAGAAGGATTGTTTGGCGAGCGAAATTATTAAAATAGTGATACTTTCTTGATTTTTCGCCGAAATCTTGATAAAATATCTTTATTAAATCCTTGTAAGAGCAGGGATTTTTTATTGAAAGGATTTTATCATGTCAAAGAAACTCCAACGTAAAAAACAATTGCGAAATAGCCTTCGTCGTTCAGGTGCATTTTCAACTACAGTGACCAAGGTTGTAGAAGAGACCAAGAAAGTCGTGAAACACGCAGAAAAATCTGCCAGCGAAGCAGGAAAAGTTGTCTCTAAAAAAGTGGAACAAGCAGTAGAAGCGACCAAGGAACAAGCTCAAAAAGTAGCCAATTCTGTAGAAGATTTCGCAGCGACTTTGGGCGGCCTCTCAGTAGATCGTGCTAAGACTTTCTATGATGAAGGCATCAAGTCAGCTTCTGATTTTAAAAACTGGACGGAGAAAGAACTCCTTGCCTTGAAAGGAATCGGCCCAGCTACCATCAAGAAATTAAAAGAACACGGCATCAAGTTCAAGTAATCTTTCTTGAGCCTTGCTTTTCCGAGAAAAACTTGCTACAATAGAGCCATTAGAGGTGTTTTGGATCCCACATTTTACAGAAAGTGGCGGTGCTGAGAAGTCCACAAATGTGTCAAAACTGGTTGCTGATGGATGAAAAATGAAATAATATTGTCTTTTTATTATAAAGACGAGAGTTGCGGGCTTTGCCCGAAATTGGGTGGTACCGCGGATAAACACATTCGTCCCTGTCATGGATATGGCAGGGCTTTTTGCGTCTTAGTCAAAGGAGGTTTTCATGAAGCAATCCTTTAAAACCAGTAAGCTCTACTATGGTTTTCCTATCTTTATTTTAGGCTATCAGGACCAGAACTTTAGTCACAATATTACGACCTGCAGTTCCTCTTATAGCCTAGGAGATTGGCTAGTCGTCGGTGTCGGCGCTGAGGAAAATGCGGCTGAGCAAATCAAGCATTATCAACAGTTCACGGTGAACATACCTGATGAAAACCTCATGCTCGAAATGGAGCAGGCTGGTTTTATTAGCCATCGAGAAAAGTTGGGACACTTGGGGCTAGACTATGAAATTTCTGAACAGACTCAGGCACCGATTTTAAAAGCCTGTCCAGTCGTATTGGACTGTCAGGTAGATAGGATTATCGAGGAAGATGGTATCTGCCATATCTTTGCTAAGATTCTCAAGCGACTTGCTGATTCTGATTTGCTAGATGACAAGGGGCATTTTAAAAATGACCGTTTTTCGCCAACTTACTTTATGGGGGACGGCCACCAGCGCGTTTATCGTTACTTAGATGATCGTGTCGACCCTATGGGGAACTTCATCAAGAAAGCGAGGAAGAAGGATGGCAAGAGCAACATTACCTGAACGAATCGAAACAGAACGTCTCGTTTTACGAGTCCGAACAGTGGCTGATGCCGAGGATATCCATGCCTACGCTAGTCTCCCAGAGGTCGCCTATCCAGCAGCATTTCACCCCGTCAAGACCTTGGAAGATGAGATTTATTATCTGGAGCACGTTCTTCCTGAGCGCAATGAAAAGGAAAATCTTCCAGCTGGCTACGGAATTGTCGTTAAAGAGACTGATAAAGTTATTGGATCTGTTGACTTCAACCATCGCCACGAAGACGATGTGCTGGAGATTGGCTATACCTTGCACCCAGACTATTGGGGGCGAGGCTATGTGCCAGAAGCAGCGCGTGCCTTGATTGAGCTAGGTTTTAAAGATTTAGGTCTTCACAAGATTGAACTAACTTGTTTTGGCTATAATATCCAAAGTCAACGAGTAGCTGAAAAATTAGGCTTTACCCTTGAAGCTCGCATCCGAAATCGCAAAGATGCCCAAGGCAACCGCTGTGACAGTCTGATATATGGCTTGCTGAAGAGTGAGTGGGGTAAAAAGTAAGTGAAAAAATTTTTTACAGAGTTATTAAAGAATATTTTTTGGCACCATATTCTTTCATTTGCTGGAATAATTTTCATAATCTATAGTATTCGGGAAGCTAATTACCCTATTATAAAATATCTATTACTTTTAGTTATGGTAATGTTATCTATGTCATACTTTGCTTTATCAAATTATTATAAGTTGGATAGAAAAAATGATGAAGATAAACTTGCATTAGCTATAAGGAGTATTGTCTTTAGATTCTTATGGATTGTACTACTCGTTTGGATACAAATATTACTTTCATCTTTTAATGTAAATTTAGATGAACAGTTTAAGGAGATTTACTTTCTTCTGTTAGCATACTCATTAATTTTTTCACTCTTAGCAATAATGATTGGGATAAAAGTACGAACTCTCCTAGTTCTTATGATAGTTTTTCTTCCAATCTTATTATTACTAGGAGCATTTGATATAAAATGGTGGGCTCTAGTCACTGGTTTTATAACATTGTGGAATTTTATTAATTCAGAGGACTTTCTCATGTATCTAAGAGGTGGAAAAAAATAGAAAATGTTCCAAAAGAGTTAAAATATAAGTGGTCAATTAATAAATTTGTTATTTATATTTTTACATTTTTATTTTACTTTTCACTTATAATATCGTCATTCTTTGAAAAGAAAAGTCCATGTTCTTTTGAAGATTATTTAAGCAACGGGGCAACAAGAGTATATTCAATGTTATTTCTTGTAGTATCAGTGTTAATATTATTTAGTATACTCTTTGGCTATTATTATCTATTGAATCATAAGAAAGAAGAAGGAAGAGTAGCCAAATTTTTACTAAATATAGGTAAAAGAATGGGTTTAAACAAGTTTAATAGTACTATAAAATTATATGTAAAAGCAAAAAAAGGAGAACTAAAATGAAAGAACTTTCACCTAAATACAATCCAGCCGAGGTTGAGGCTGGTCGTTACCAAAAATGGCTTGATGAAGATGTTTTCAAGCCTTCTGGCGATAAAAAGGCTAAGCCTTATTCTATCGTGATTCCACCACCAAATGTAACTGGGAAACTTCACCTTGGTCACGCTTGGGACACGACTTTACAGGATATCATCATCCGTCAAAAACGCATGCAAGGTTTTGACACCCTTTGGCTTCCAGGGATGGACCACGCGGGGATTGCCACTCAGGCTAAGGTTGAGGAGCGCTTGCGTGGCGAGGGCATTTCCCGCTATGACCTCGGCCGTGAAAAATTCCTAGAGAAAGTCTGGGAATGGAAAGACGAATATGCGACGACTATCAAGGAACAATGGGGCAAGATGGGACTCTCTGTAGACTACTCTCGTGAGCGATTCACCCTTGACGAAGGTTTGTCAAAAGCCGTTCGCAAGGTCTTTGTGGACCTTTACAAAAAAGGCTGGATCTACCGTGGTGAGTTTATCATCAACTGGGACCCAGCAGCTCGCACAGCCCTTTCTGATATCGAAGTTATCCACAAGGACGTGGAAGGTGCCTTCTACCACATGAACTATATGCTAGAAGACGGCTCACGCGCCCTTGAAGTGGCGACAACTCGTCCTGAGACTATGTTTGGGGACGTTGCCGTTGCGGTCAATCCAGAAGACCCACGCTACAAGGACCTGATCGGTAAAAATGTCATCCTTCCAATCGCTAATAAACTCATCCCAATCGTTGGGGATGAACATGCAGATCCTGAGTTTGGTACAGGTGTCGTGAAAATCACGCCTGCCCACGATCCGAATGACTTCTTGGTTGGTCAACGCCATAACTTGCCACAAGTCAACGTCATGAACGACGACGGAACTATGAACGACTTGGCCTTCGAATTTGCAGGTATGGACCGTTTCGAAGCTCGGAAAGCAGTCGTTGCTAAATTAGAAGAAATCGGTGCCCTTGTAAAAATTGAAAAACGTATCCACAGTGTTGGTCACTCAGAGCGTACAGGTGTAGTGGTTGAGCCACGCTTGTCTACGCAATGGTTCGTCAAGATGGACCAATTGGCCAAAAATGCTATTGCCAACCAAGATACAGACGACAAGGTAGAATTCTACCCGCCACGCTTCAATGATACCTTCCTCCAATGGATGGAAAATGTTCACGACTGGGTTATCTCTCGTCAGCTCTGGTGGGGTCACCAAATCCCTGCTTGGTACAATGCTGAAGGTGAAATGTACGTTGGTGAGGAAGCTCCAAAAGGTGACGGATGGACTCAAGACGAAGACGTCTTGGATACTTGGTTCAGTTCTGCCCTTTGGCCATTCTCAACCATGGGCTGGCCTGATGTCAACTCAGAAGACTTCAAACGTTACTTCCCAACTTCAACCTTGGTAACAGGTTACGACATCATCTTCTTCTGGGTGTCTCGTATGATTTTCCAATCCTTGGAATTCACAGGTCGTCAACCATTCCAAAACGTTCTGATCCACGGTCTCATTCGTGACGAGCAAGGACGCAAGATGTCTAAATCTCTGGGTAATGGGATTGACCCAATGGATGTCATCGAGAAATACGGTGCCGATGCCCTTCGTTGGTTCCTTTCAAATGGTTCTGCACCTGGGCAAGACGTGCGCTTCTCTTACGAGAAAATGGATGCTTCATGGAACTTCATTAACAAAATCTGGAACATCTCTCGCTACATCCTCATGAACAATGAAGGATTGACCCTTGAGCAAGCAACGGCTAATGTAGAAAAAGTTGCCAACAAGGAAGCTGGAAATGTCACAGACCGCTGGATTCTCCACAACCTCAATGAAACGATCGGCAAAGTCACTGAAAACTTTGATAAATTTGAGTTTGGTGTTGCTGGACACATCCTCTATAACTTTATCTGGGATGAGTTTGCGGACTGGTACGTTGAGTTGACCAAGGAAGTCCTTTATAGCGATAATGAAGAAGAGAAAGTCATCACACGTTCTGTTCTCCTTTACACCTTGGACAAGATCCTTCGTCTCCTTCACCCTATCATGCCGTTCGTGACAGAGGAAATTTTTGGACAAATCTCAGAAGGATCTATCGTCACAGCGGAATACCCAACTGTTAACCCAGCCTTTGAAGACCTTGCTGCTCACACTGGTGTGGAAAGTCTTAAAGACTTGATCCGTGCGGTTCGTAATGCGCGTGCGGAAGTAAACGTTGCTCCAAGCAAGCCAATCACCATCCTTGTTAAGACAAGCGATAGCGACTTGGAAGCATTCTTTAACAGCAATGTCAACTATATCAAACGCTTCACAAATCCAGAACACTTGGAAATCGCATCAACCATCCCTGCACCTGAACTTGCAATGTCAAGCGTCATCACAGGAGCAGAAATCTACTTGCCACTGGCAGACCTCCTCAATGTCGAAGAAGAACTGGCTCGTCTCGACAAGGAATTGGATAAATGGCAAAAAGAACTGGATATGGTCGGTAAGAAGCTCTCTAACGAACGCTTCGTAGCCAATGCCAAACCAGAAGTCGTCCAAAAAGAACGCGACAAACAAGCCGACTACCAAGCTAAATATGATGCGACCATCGCACGTATTGATGAGATGAAGAAGTTGGTGAGATAAACACAGAAACACGGTGAGAAGCCGTGTTTTTTGGTATAATGAACTAAAATAGATTTTTGAGGAAGTATTAATGGGTAAGAATACTGAAAATTATAATTTGATATTACATAATACCAATGATTTCAAGAAGTGCTTGAAAGGTGACTTAGAGGGGATTGCTTCTCATGATTTGGATGTAGAAAAACATAATAATTTCAAAGAAGGAATAATATATATTGCTTCTACGGAAGAGAACACAGTAGAGTGGTTAGATACTCTTAGGTCCTATACTAAGGGTGAATTGGATAGTGATTTATATAAAAACAAATCGAATAAAGCTGTTATGATGCTTAAATATGTAAAAAATGAAGTAGAATATGTTTTTAGTTTGGTTTTTGGATACGGTCGAACTATGTTGAATGAGCAATCTATAGTTAGGAATTTTGGATTAAGAACGGCTGTTAATCTTATTGAAGAAAGTAATATCAAAAGTCTTAATTCATTAAATATATCCACAAACTATCTAGATATTCAAAGACAGGCTTTAAGCTATGGGTCTCATTCTGATTTACATATTGATACAAACGCTGATATTTTAAAATCAATTTCAGGTCGTGCCTCATATGATAGTCATTATTCGACGTTAAATGGGGCTGATAATCTTAGATTTTCTGCTAAATCAGATGTAACTTTATCTGATTTGTTAAACGAAATTTTAGATGCGTATTCTAGTGAAAACTACAAAGAAAAAGGGTTGGAGTGGATTGATCATGTTCAGTATGTTAAAGAAAAGGAAATTATCTCAGAACTAGATGGAGTATTACTTGATCATATCACAGATAAACGATTAGAAAATCCTATTATTGCTCCTAACAAAATTGTCTCTTATCTTGATATAGAAGGATATTTTATATCAGGTATGAATATTAGTCATAAAATTAAGGAAAATTTTTATGACGATATCCCTTCAGAACAGTTTTGGGAGTTTCTTTCTAAAAATATAGAAGATAAAATAATAATAGATAAATTAAAAAGTTGTTCCTTATATTGTTGGACAAACGACTCTGCACAGAAAATATCAAGTATTTATGATGCTTTATTTATTGAAATTGATCACAATAATGAAAAATTTTTTATAAATAATGGCGACTGGTTTAAAGTAGAATCAACCTATTATACAGATATTGTAAATAAAATTGATCATATAGAAAAATTCAATGATCCCGCAATTCCTAGCTGTGCTGAAAATTGGAATGAGGGAGAATTCAATGAAAAATTTGCAGAATCTGATCCTAATCGCTTTAAACTATTTGATAAGAAGAACTTTCAATTGAAAGATTATGGCCATAGTAAAATTGAACCAGCTGACATTATAACAATTAATAAACAATTTATTCACATAAAAAAAGGTGGTTCCTCTGCAAACTTAAGTCATTTATTTGCTCAAGGAGTTGTATCTGCTCAGTTATATAAAAATGAGATATTATTTATTAAAAATATCAATGAATTGTTTGAAGAAGATTATTTTAAACCAGATGACAAGATTGAAGTTATATATGGAGTAATAGATAAAAGATATGATAAAAAAGCAAGCGAAATACTTCCTTTCTTTTCGATGGTTAATTTATCCCAACATTATGATGTTCTATCAAGTATGGGAATAAAATGTCGACTATTATTTATTGAGCAAAAAGTATCAGTATATAATAAAAAAGAAGAACAAGTATTAGACAGAGTTTTAGAGACATTAGGTGACCACGAGAAAACAAGTAGCGAATTATTTGAATCACTGAATGATTTTCTTATGGAAAATAAGATTGGCACAAAAAATATATTTAAAAAAAAATATCTTGAAAAATTTGAAAATAATGGTAATCTACAAACTAATGATGCAAGAAGAAATAAAAAATATAGAAAGTAGCTTACCACATGAAAATTCAGTCAATTCGTGCCCGTACCAAGCTCCCATCGATACCATCGGCTGGGTAGCAAAGAAATAAAAAGTCCTGTCACTTTCTCCCATTTAACCTTTGACTATTCCGCAAAATTATCGTACAATAAAGAGTACATGATAAAATGAGGTCAGAGTTTGTTCGCTCTGGCGATAGTAGTAAAAATGAGGAGAAACGCTTTGGAATTAGAAGTATTTGCTGGGCAAGAAAAAAGTGAACTATCTATGATTGAGGTGGCGCGTGCTATCTTGGAACTTCGTGGTCGCGATCATGAGATGCATTTTAGCGATCTTGTAAACGAAATTCAAAACTACCTTGGAACATCAAACAGCGATATCCGCGAAGCTTTGCCTTTGTTCTACACAGAGTTGAACTTTGACGGTAGCTTCATCTCTCTTGGGGACAACAAATGGGGTCTTCGTTCATGGTATGGTGTGGACGAAATCGACGAAGAAATCATCGCTCTTGAAGAAAGTGACGACGATGAAGTAGCACCAAAAGCTAAGAAAAAACGCGTCAATGCCTTTATGGATGGTGATTCAGATGCCATTGACTACAATGCGGATGATCCAGAAGACGAAGATGCATACGAAGCAGATCCAGCTCTTTCATACGATGATGAAAATCCAGATGATGAGAAAAATGAAGTGGAAGCTTATGATGCAGAAATCAACGAAATCGCTCCTGATGACTTGGGTGAAGACGTGGATCTCAACGAAGAAGACGACGAGTTTTCTGACGATGACGCTGAAACGAGTGAAGAAGAGTAAAAGACTTCACAGAGGAGATTGCCTGATCTCCTTTTTTGTTCCTTGAGCAGGTCATCCGTTTGAATGCGGATCTTTAGCTGGTTTTCTGAAAACAATCTCCTTTTTTTCATGTTTTACCCATTCGGGTTGACAAATGTTCTGCTTTAAGGTATTATATTGTTCGGGCACCTCTTTTAGAGGTCGGGGCTCCCTAGTTACTAGGGAGCTATTTTTGTTTTTCAGGAAGTTTTCTTGAAAAGTCGTTATTCATAAGGGTCTTGTTTTCTATGTCCCCTCGTAGTCAACAAGACCTTGAGCATTTTAGAAAGAGGAATCTATGTCTACGAAATATATTTTTGTAACTGGTGGTGTGGTGTCGTCTATTGGGAAAGGGATTGTGGCAGCAAGTCTGGGCCGTCTCTTGAAAAATCGTGGTCTAAAAGTGACTATTCAGAAGTTTGACCCTTATATCAATATCGATCCGGGAACCATGAGCCCTTACCAGCACGGGGAAGTCTTTGTGACAGATGATGGGGCTGAGACAGATTTGGACTTGGGTCACTATGAACGTTTCATCGATATCAATCTTAACAAATACTCAAACGTGACAACTGGTAAAATTTACAGTGAAGTTCTTCGTAAAGAACGCCGTGGAGAATACCTTGGGGCAACTGTTCAAGTCATTCCTCATATCACAGATGCTTTGAAAGAAAAAATCAAGCGTGCCGCTGTAACGACCGACTCGGATGTCATTATCACAGAGGTTGGTGGAACTGTTGGGGATATCGAGTCCTTGCCATTTCTAGAGGCTCTTCGCCAGATGAAGGCAGATGTGGGTGCAGATAATGTCATGTATATCCATACAACCTTGCTTCCTTACCTCAGGGCTGCTGGTGAAATGAAGACCAAACCAACCCAGCATTCTGTAAAAGAATTGCGTGGTTTGGGAATCCAGCCAAATATGTTGGTTATTCGTACAGAGAAACCAGCTGGTCAAGGAATAAAAAACAAACTAGCACAGTTCTGTGATGTGGCACCAGAAGCCGTTATCGAGTCTTTGGATGTTGAGCACCTTTACCAAATTCCATTGAACTTGCAGGCACAAGGCATGGACCAAATTGTCTGTGAGCATTTGAAACTAGATGCACCAGCAGCGGATATGACAGAGTGGTCAGCTATGGTGGATAAGGTCATGAACCTCAAGAAACAAGTTAGAATTTCCCTTGTCGGTAAGTATGTGGAGTTGCAAGATGCCTACATCTCAGTGGTCGAAGCCTTGAAACACTCTGGGTATGCCAACGACGCAGAAGTGAAGATTAATTGGATCAATGCCAATGATGTGACAGCAGAGAATGTAGCAGAACTCTTGTCTGATGCGGACGGAATCATCGTACCAGGCGGTTTTGGTCAACGTGGTACGGAAGGGAAAATCCAAGCCATCCGCTATGCGCGTGAGAATGATGTCCCAATGTTGGGAGTCTGTTTGGGAATGCAGTTGACTTGTATCGAGTTTGCTCGTAACGTTTTAGGGCTTGAAGGTGCCAATTCTGCAGAACTTGCACCAGAAACAAAATATCCTATCATTGATATTATGCGTGATCAGGTTGATGTTGAGGATATGGGTGGAACTCTTCGTTTGGGACTTTATCCATCTAAGTTGAAACGTGGCTCTAAAGCAGCGGCTGCTTATCACAATCAAGAAGTGGTGCAACGCCGTCACCGTCACCGTTATGAGTTTAACAACGCCTTTCGTGAACAGTTTGAGACAGCAGGTTTTGTCTTCTCAGGTGTTTCTCCAGACAATCGTTTGGTCGAAATTGTGGAAATTCCTGAAAATAAATTCTTTGTGGCTTGTCAGTATCACCCTGAACTTTCCAGTCGTCCGAACCGTCCAGAAGAACTCTACACTGCCTTTGTTACTGCAGCAGTCGAGAACAGTAATTAGCACAATCAGAACCTTTGAGAAGAATCTCAGAGGTTTTTTAATTGCCTTGCTCCTATACAGCTTCCCTATTTGTCCTAGAGCCCTTTTTGTGTTACAATGAATGGTATGAAAGCTAAGAAATTATGGATGACTGGCTTGACTGTGGCTGGTCTAAGTGCCCTTGCTTTAGGGGCTAAAAAAGCAGCAGATAACCACAAACTCATGAAGACTCAAGAAGAGTTGACCGCTATCGTGCGCGAACTTTTCTCAGATATGGGTGAGATTGCGACTCTCTATGTTCAAGTCTACGAAAGTAGTCTAGAGCGACTGGTCGGAGGAGTCATTTTCGAGGATGGTCGTCACTATACCTTTGTCTATGAAAATGAAGACCTAGTCTATGAGGAGGAAGTCTTATGATTACTCCCAATAGTATAGAAGAACTAGCAGGTTTTGTCGAGCAAGATGGCAAGAAGGTCTTCCTTTTTGTGGCGGACTGGTGTGGCGATTGTCGTTATATCTATCCTGCCTTGCCAGAGATTGAGGAGACCAATCCAGAGTTCACCTTTATTCGAGTGGACCGTGACCAGTACATGGATCTGGCCAAACTCTGGGATGTTTACGGGATTCCTAGCCTTGTTGTGCTAGAAAAGGACAAGGAAATCGGCCGATTTGTCAATCGCGACCGTAAAAGCAAGGAAGAAATTAACGACTTTTTAGCAGGACTGAAATAGGAGAAAAGGAAAGAATGATTTTTACATATAACAAAGAACATGTTGGCGATGTCCTTATGGTCATCGTGAAAAACAGCGGAGATGCCAAACTAGACGTGGAGCGCAAAGGCAAGGTAGCCCGTATTTTCCTCAAAGATAATGGGGAAACAGTGGCTTGGAATATTTTCGAAGTTTCAAGTTTGTTTGAAATTGCAGAGCGCGGTCAAGTCTTTTTGACAGATGAGCGAGTCGCACGTTTGAACCAAGAATTGCAGGCGGAAGGCTTTGTGGAAGAAATTATCAACAACAAAGAGCCCAAGTTTGTTGTCGGTGAGATTGTCGAGATGGTAGCTCACCCAGATAGTGACCACCTCAACATCTGCCAAGTTGCAGTCGCAAGTGACAAGACAGTGCAAATCGTTGCAGGAGCTCCCAATGCACGTGTTGGGTTGAAAACCATTGTAGCTCTTCCTGGAGCGATGATGCCCAAAGGCAATCTCATTTTCCCAGGCGAACTTCGTGGTGAAAAGAGTTTTGGCATGATGTGCAGCCCTCGTGAATTGCATTTGCCAAATGCTCCGCAAAAACGTGGGGTTATTGAATTATCAGAAGACCAAGTTGTCGGAACTCCATTTGACCCAGTCAAACACTGGACTGCCTAGGAAATTGTCGGTATTTGATAGATCAGATAGAGGGGGATAAGATGGCGAAAAATGTAGTGATTACAGGAGCGACCTCAGGAATCGGTGAAGCGATTGCGCGTGCTTATCTGGAGCAGGGGGCGAATGTCGTTCTAACAGGGCGACGGACAGACAGACTAGAGACCCTCAAGTCAGAGTTTGCAGAAACGTTTCCAAATCAAACAGTTTGGACTTTTCCTCTGGATGTGACGGATATGACCATGGTCAAGACTGTTTGTTCCGATATTCTAGAAACGATAGGGCAGATTGATATCTTGGTCAATAACGCTGGACTAGCTCTTGGCTTGGCTCCCTATCAAGACTATGAAGAGTTGGATATGCTGACCATGTTAGATACCAATGTCAAGGGGTTGATGGCAGTCACTCGCTGTTTCTTGCCTTCTATGGTAGCAGCCAATCAAGGTCATATTATCAATATGGGATCGACCGCAGGAATCTATGCCTATGCTGGGGCAGCGGTTTACTCAGCCACCAAGGCTGCAGTCAAGACTTTTTCAGATGGACTGCGAATTGATACGATCACAACGGACATCAAGGTGACCACCATTCAACCAGGGATTGTCGAAACAGATTTCTCTACAGTTCGTTTTCATGGTGATAAAGAGCGTGCTGCCACCGTCTATCAGGGAATTGAGGCCTTGCAAGCTCAGGATATTGCAGATACAGTGATCTATGTGACCAGTCAGCCTCGTCGTGTGCAGATTACAGATATGACCATTATGGCCAATCAACAGGCAACAGGTTTCATGGTTCATAAAAAATAAAAAATTTTCTCGAAAAGTTACAAATTTCTGTAACTTTTTTTGATTCCTTGCGAATAGATAAGTAGGAGGAAGAAAATATGTATAATAAAGTTATTCTTATTGGACGTTTAACGTCTACACCAGAATTGCACAAAACCAACAATGACAAGTCAGTAGCGCGTGCAACTATCGCTGTGAACCGTCGTTACAAAGACCAAAACGGGGAACGTGAAGCTGATTTTGTCAATTTGGTTCTTTGGGGGAAATTGGCTGAAACCTTGGCAAGCTACGCAACTAAAGGTAGTCTTATCTCTGTGGATGGAGAACTTCGTACCCGTCGCTTTGAGAAAAATGGCCAGATGAACTACGTGACTGAAGTTCTTGCCACAGGATTCCAACTTTTAGAAAGCCGTGCCCAACGTGCCATGCGTGAAAATAACGCAGGACAGGATTTGGCAGATTTGGTCTTGGAAGAGGAGGAATTGCCATTTTAATACTCTTCGAAAATCTTTTCAAACCACGTCAACTTCACCTTGCCGTGGGTATAGGTAACTGACTTCGTCAATCTTATCTACAACCTCAAAGCAGTGCTTTGAGCAACCTGCGGCTAGCTTCCTAGTTTGCTCTTTGATTTTCATTGAGTATAAGCATTGAAAAGTCTGAGTTGGTCTCAGGCTTTTTTATATTGAGAAAGTCAGACTTTTTTCTTGACTATTTCTGACCAAGTGATACAATAGAACTATAAATTAGCACTCAGTCACAAAGAGTGCTAATAATATCTAGTTTATCATGGAGGAAAACAGATGTTGAAACCATTAGGAGACCGTGTTGTCTTGAAAATCGAAGAAAAAGAACAAACTGTTGGAGGCTTTGTCCTTGCAGGCTCAGCCCAAGAAAAAACCAAAACAGCCCAAGTTGTAGCTACTGGACAAGGTGTTCGTACTTTGAACGGTGACTTAGTAGCTCCAAGCGTAAAAACTGGAGACCGTGTCTTAGTTGAAGCCCATGCAGGTATTGATGTCAAAGAAGGCGATGAAAAGTACATCATCGTAGGTGAAGCTAATATTTTGGCTATCATTGAAGAATAGAAGGAGAAAGTAAGTATGTCAAAAGAAATTAAATTTTCATCTGATGCTCGTTCAGCTATGGTTCGTGGTGTCGATATCCTTGCAGACACTGTTAAAGTAACCTTGGGACCAAAAGGCCGTAATGTCGTTCTTGAAAAATCATTTGGCTCACCATTGATTACCAATGACGGTGTTACTATTGCTAAAGAAATTGAATTAGAAGACCATTTTGAAAACATGGGTGCCAAATTGGTATCAGAAGTAGCTTCAAAAACCAATGATATCGCAGGTGACGGAACTACGACTGCAACAGTCTTGACTCAAGCCATCGTCCGCGAAGGAATCAAAAACGTCACTGCAGGTGCCAACCCAATCGGCATTCGTCGTGGGATTGAAGCAGCGGTTGCTGCAGCTGTAGAAGCCTTGAAAAACAATGCCATTCCAGTTGCTAATAAAGAAGCCATCGCTCAGGTTGCTGCGGTATCTTCTCGTTCTGAGAAAGTCGGCGAATACATCTCTGAAGCCATGGAAAAAGTTGGGAAAGACGGTGTCATCACTATTGAAGAATCACGTGGTATGGAAACAGAACTTGAAGTCGTAGAAGGAATGCAGTTTGACCGTGGTTATCTATCACAGTATATGGTGACAGATAGCGAAAAAATGGTGGCTGACCTTGAAAATCCATACATTTTGATTACCGATAAGAAGATTTCAAATATCCAAGAAATCTTGCCACTTCTAGAAAGCATTCTCCAAAGCAATCGTCCACTCTTGATTATTGCGGATGATGTAGATGGTGAAGCTCTTCCGACTCTTGTATTGAACAAGATTCGTGGAACTTTCAATGTAGTTGCTGTTAAGGCTCCTGGTTTCGGTGACCGTCGTAAGGCTATGTTAGAAGACATCGCTATCTTGACAGGCGGAACAGTCATCACAGAAGATCTTGGTCTTGAGTTGAAAGATGCGACTATTGAGGCGCTAGGTCAAGCAGCGAGAGTAACTGTGGACAAAGATAGCACTGTTATCGTAGAAGGTGCTGGAAATCCTGAAGCTATTTCTCACCGTGTTGCGGTTATCAAGTCTCAAATCGAAACAACAACTTCTGAATTTGACCGTGAAAAATTGCAAGAACGCTTGGCAAAATTGTCAGGTGGTGTCGCAGTTATCAAGGTCGGAGCTGCAACTGAAACGGAGTTGAAAGAAATGAAACTCCGCATTGAAGATGCCCTCAACGCTACTCGTGCAGCAGTTGAAGAAGGCATCGTTGCAGGTGGTGGAACTGCTCTTGCCAATGTCATTCCAGCCGTAGCTGATTTGGAATTGACAGGAGACGAAGCGACAGGACGCAACATTGTTCTCCGCGCCTTGGAAGAACCTGTTCGTCAAATCGCCCACAATGCAGGATTCGAAGGTTCTATTGTTATTGACCGTTTGAAAAATGCTGAAGTTGGTACAGGCTTCAACGCAGCAACTGGCGAGTGGGTTAATATGATTGAAGAAGGAATCATTGACCCAGTTAAGGTTAGTCGTTCTGCCCTTCAAAATGCAGCCTCTGTAGCTAGCTTGATTTTAACAACAGAAGCAGTCGTAGCCAATAAACCAGAACTAGTAACCCCAGCTCCAGCCATGGATCCAAGCATGATGGGTGGAATGATGTAAGCTGTTAATACTAAGCAAATCATAAAAAACACAAAAGGAGGGAATGAGCATCCCTCCTTTTATCGCTTCCTTTTTATAAAATAGATTTGAGCTCCCCTAACTTATGTGATAAAATAAGACTAGTAAAAGGAGTAGAACATGATTGATGTAGAAGAAATTCTGAGCAAGATGAATCCCAATCAGAAGATTAATTATGACCGTGTCATGCAGAAAATGGTTCAGGTTTGGGAAAAAAATGAGCAACGTCCCACTATTCTCATGCATGTTTGCTGTGCTCCTTGTAGCACCTACACCCTCGAGTACCTGACCAAATACGCTGATGTGACCATCTATTTTGCCAATTCCAATATCCATCCTAAGGCAGAATACCACAAGCGGGCTTATGTCACCAAAAAATTTGTCAGTGATTTCAATGAGCGAACGGGAAATACGGTTCAGTATCTTGAAGCTCCCTACGAACCAAATGAATACCGAAAGCTAGTCAGAGGACTTGAAGAAGAACCCGAAGGTGGCGACCGTTGCAAGGTGTGCTTTGATTACCGTCTGGACAAAACAGCGCAAGTGGCTATGGATTTGGGATTTGACTACTTTGGTTCAGCCTTGACCATCAGTCCCCATAAGAATTCTCAAACCATCAACAGCATCGGAATTGATGTGCAAAAGATTTATACAACCCACTATCTCCCAAGTGATTTCAAGAAAAACCAAGGTTACAAGCGTTCGGTGGAGATGTGCGAGGAGTATGATATTTATCGTCAATGTTATTGTGGATGTGTCTATGCAGCTCAAGCCCAGAACATTGATCTTGTTCAGGTTAAGAAGGATGCCACGGCTTTCTTGTTGGATAAGGATGTTGAAAAAGACTATTCCCACATCAAGTTTACTGTTACTAAATTAGATATATAGAAATTAACCCAGCTTCCAGGCTGGGTTTTTCAAATAAAAAACCAGGGCTCTCACCCCGGTTTGACAACTTTACCGATTCTTTAGTTCTATGTAGCGTTTGTACCAAATGTTGACATAGGCCTCTGAGAAAGGACCGCGTCCATTGTTGATCCAATCAACAAGGATTTTAACATGCTCTTTCAAAATATAGTCTAAATCATCAGAATACTTCATTTTGCGTTTATGGCGCTCATACTCTTCAACGTCCAAGAGACGCTTTTCACCATCAGTGAAGACCTTGACATCCAAATCATAATCAATGTATTTCAGGGCTTCCTCATCTAGATAGTAGGGGCTGGCCATATTGCAATAGTAGGAAATCCCATTATCGCGAATCATGGCAATAATATTAAACCAATATTTTTTGTGAAAGTAAACAATAGCCGGTTCTCGAGTCACCCAACGACGACCGTCACTTTCGGTAACAAGTGTGTGGTCGTTGACGCCGATAATGGCGTTCTCTGTTGTTTTTAGTACCATGGTGTCTCGCCAAGTACGGTGAAGACTCCCATCATGCTTATAACTTTGAATTGTAATAAAGTCGCCTTCTTTTGGAAGTTTCATAACTAACCAACTTTCTACAATTTATAAGTTTATCGTTTACTATTATATCATAAATCGGTCTAATTTTTTTGAATTTTACACGAAAATATTAAAGATATTCTCTGAGAGCGATGGCTATATCCGAAAAATCATAGCCTTTTCGAGCTAAAACTTGGGTTAAACGTTGTTTAAGTTCGTATCCTTTATACTTTCGAGCATACTTAGCATATTGTTTGTCTAGCTCTTTAAAAATGAGTTCTTGAGTCGTTTCTTGGTCGACTTGACTGTCCAAGTCATCAAAGGCACTTTTAGCATCAGAATAGGAGAAGCCTTTGTTCGTCAAGTTTTGGATAATCTTATCTTGCAAGGCACGAGAGGGAAGCTTTCCATTGTATTTTTTAAGCAGTTTTTCTGCAACACGTTGAGCAATCTCTGAAAAATCAAAATCCTTTAAAACCTCTTCAATAGTTGATTTGGCAATCCCTTTTTGAGACAGTTTTTGAGCTAGCACATAGGGTCCCTTATCTCCAGAAAGTTGATTGGCATTGATGATGGAATAAGCATACTGATGGTCATTAATCCAGTTATCTTCTTTTAGGTTAGCGATAACTTGACTAGTGATTTTTTCATCAAGATCATACTTTTTCAGATACTCACGAACTTCCTTTTCGGTTCGAGCTTTAAATGATAGATGGTAGAGGGCGAGATTCTTACCATAAGAAAACTGAGCAAAGCCCTGTATCTCGATTAATTCTTCCTTGCTAACCACCTTATCTTTAGACAACATAAAACGGACAATGGTATCTTCCGTGATATAAGATGTTTGCTGTCCATCTAACTCCATCAAGTAGAGACGTTTTTTCTTTTCAAGTTTTGTGATTTTCATAGTTCTATTATACCCTAAAATGTGATAAGATAGGGGTATGAATCTGAAAGTCAAACAAAAAATACCTTTAAAAATCAAGCGGATGGGTATCAATGGTGAGGGAATCGGTTTCTACCAGAAAACCCTCGTTTTTGTGCCAGGTGCCCTCAAAGGAGAAGATATCTATTGTCAGATTACTTCTATTAAACGCAACTTTGTTGAAGCAAAATTACTAAAGGTTAATAAGAAGTCTAAATTTCGAGTCGTACCAGCTTGTACGATTTATAATGAATGTGGTGGTTGCCAAATCATGCACCTCCACTATGAAAAACAGTTAGAGTTCAAAACGGATCTGCTCCACCAAGCCCTGAAAAAATTTGCCCCTGCAGGATATGAAAACTATGAAATCCGTCCAACTATCGGAATGCAGGAACCAAAGTACTACCGTGCTAAGCTTCAATTCCAGACTCGGAAATTTAAAAATCAGGTCAAGGCAGGTTTGTATGCGCAAAACTCTCATTATCTCGTAGAGTTAAAAGATTGTTTGGTGCAAGATAAGGAAACCCAAGTGATTGCGAATCGCCTAGCTGAACTTCTTACTTACCACCAAATTCCAATCACAGATGAGAGAAAAACACTCGGTGTTCGCACCATCATGGTACGCAGAGCAAGAAAAACGGGGCAAGTTCAGATAATCATTGTTACGAATCGTCAGCTTAATTTAACCCAGCTAGTAAAAGACTTAGTTAAAGATTTTCCAGAAGTCGTCACAGTTGCAGTCAATACAAATACAGCAAAAACAAGTGAAATCTATGGTGAAAAGACAGAAATTATCTGGGGTCAAGAGAGAATTCAAGAAGGAGTACTTGATTATGAGTTTTCACTATCGCCCCGAGCCTTTTATCAGCTTAATCCCGAGCAGACAGAAATTCTCTATAGTGAAGCAGTTAAGGCTCTGGATGTCAGCGAAGAGGATCATCTGATTGATGCCTATTGCGGTGTTGGGACAATCGGATTTGCCTTCGCAAATAAGGTCAAGAGTCTCAGAGGGATGGATATTATTCCAGAAGCCATTGAAGATGCCAAGCGAAATGCTAAAAAAATGGGATTTGACAATACCCATTACGAAGCGGGGACAGCAGAAGAGATTATTCCACGCTGGTATCAAGATGGCTACCGAGCAGATGCCCTGATAGTCGACCCTCCTCGTACAGGCTTAGATGATAAGCTATTGGATACCATTCTGACCTATGTTCCAGAAAAGATGGTCTATGTATCCTGCAATGTTTCGACCTTGGCACGAGATTTAGTTAAACTAGTAAAAGTCTATGACCTCCAGTATATCCAGTCGGTCGATATGTTTCCCCACACTGCACGAACAGAAGCAGTGGTTAAGTTAGTGAAGAAAAGGAAAAATTAAATTCACCGAAAAAAGTTCTTGACAAAGAGGAAAAAGTAGGTATAATAGAAAGAGTTGAAAAACTCAAGGTCCGTTGGTCAAGGGGTTAAGACACCGCCTTTTCACGGCGGTAACACGGGTTCGAATCCCGTACGGACTATGTGTGTATCGCAGGGACGAAAAAAGTAAAAAAAGTTTCAAAAAAGTGTTGACATAGGTCAACAGCTGTGATATACTAATATAGTTGTCGCTTGAGAGATTGAGTGACAAAGACCTTTGAAAACTGAACAAGACGAACCAATGTGCAGGGCACTATAACTGAGGTTATAGTACTGAACAATGAAAAAAACAATAAATCTGTCAGTGACAGAAATGAGTGAGAACTCAAACTTTTAATGAGAGTTTGATCCTGGCTCAGGACGAACGCTGGCGGCGTGCCTAATACATGCAAGTAGAACGCTGAAGGAGGAGCTTGCTTCTCTGGATGAGTTGCGAACGGGTGAGTAACGCGTAGGTAACCTGCCTGGTAGCGGGGGATAACTATTGGAAACGATAGCTAATACCGCATAATAGCAGTTATTGCATGATAACTGTTTGAAAGGTGCAATTGCATCACTACCAGATGGACCTGCGTTGTATTAGCTAGTTGGTGAGGTAACGGCTCACCAAGGCGACGATACATAGCCGACCTGAGAGGGTGATCGGCCACACTGGGACTGAGACACGGCCCAGACTCCTACGGGAGGCAGCAGTAGGGAATCTTCGGCAATGGACGGAAGTCTGACCGAGCAACGCCGCGTGAGTGAAGAAGGTTTTCGGATCGTAAAGCTCTGTTGTAAGAGAAGAACGAGTGTGAGAGTGGAAAGTTCACACTGTGACGGTATCTTACCAGAAAGGGACGGCTAACTACGTGCCAGCAGCCGCGGTAATACGTAGGTCCCGAGCGTTGTCCGGATTTATTGGGCGTAAAGCGAGCGCAGGCGGTTAGATAAGTCTGAAGTTAAAGGCTGTGGCTTAACCATAGTACGCTTTGGAAACTGTTTAACTTGAGTGCAAGAGGGGAGAGTGGAATTCCATGTGTAGCGGTGAAATGCGTAGATATATGGAGGAACACCGGTGGCGAAAGCGGCTCTCTGGCTTGTAACTGACGCTGAGGCTCGAAAGCGTGGGGAGCAAACAGGATTAGATACCCTGGTAGTCCACGCCGTAAACGATGAGTGCTAGGTGTTAGACCCTTTCCGGGGTTTAGTGCCGCAGCTAACGCATTAAGCACTCCGCCTGGGGAGTACGACCGCAAGGTTGAAACTCAAAGGAATTGACGGGGGCCCGCACAAGCGGTGGAGCATGTGGTTTAATTCGAAGCAACGCGAAGAACCTTACCAGGTCTTGACATCCCTCTGACCGCTCTAGAGATAGAGTTTTCCTTCGGGACAGAGGTGACAGGTGGTGCATGGTTGTCGTCAGCTCGTGTCGTGAGATGTTGGGTTAAGTCCCGCAACGAGCGCAACCCCTATTGTTAGTTGCCATCATTCAGTTGGGCACTCTAGCGAGACTGCCGGTAATAAACCGGAGGAAGGTGGGGATGACGTCAAATCATCATGCCCCTTATGACCTGGGCTACACACGTGCTACAATGGCTGGTACAACGAGTCGCAAGCCGGTGACGGCAAGCTAATCTCTTAAAGCCAGTCTCAGTTCGGATTGTAGGCTGCAACTCGCCTACATGAAGTCGGAATCGCTAGTAATCGCGGATCAGCACGCCGCGGTGAATACGTTCCCGGGCCTTGTACACACCGCCCGTCACACCACGAGAGTTTGTAACACCCGAAGTCGGTGAGGTAACCGTAAGGAGCCAGCCGCCTAAGGTGGGATAGATGATTGGGGTGAAGTCGTAACAAGGTAGCCGTATCGGAAGGTGCGGCTGGATCACCTCCTTTCTAAGGATAAGGAACTGCGCATTGGTCTTGTTTAGTCTTGAGAGGTCTTGTGGGGCCTTAGCTCAGCTGGGAGAGCGCCTGCTTTGCACGCAGGAGGTCAGCGGTTCGATCCCGCTAGGCTCCATTGGTGAGAGATCACCAAGTAATGCACATTGAAAATTGAATATCTATATCAAATAGTAACAAGAAAATAAACCGAAACGCTGTAGTATTAAAAGAGTTACTGACTGAAAGGTCAGAAAATAAGGTTAAGTTAATAAGGGCGCACGGTGGATGCCTTGGCACTAGGAGCCGAAGAAGGACGTGACAAACGACGATATGCCTTGGGTAGCTGTAAGTAAGCGATGATCCAGGGATTTCCGAATGGGGGAACCCAACAGGTACTACCTGTTACCCGCATCTGTTAAGGGTGTGAGGAGGAAGACGCAGTGAACTGAAACATCTAAGTAGCTGCAGGAAGAGAAAGCAAAAGCGATTGCCTTAGTAGCGGCGAGCGAAACGGCAGGAGGGCAAACCGAAGAGTTTACTCTTCGGGGTTGTAGGACTGCAATGTGGACTCAAAGATTATAGAAGAATGATTTGGGAAGATCAGCCAAAGAGAGTAACAGCCTCGTATTTAAAATAGTCTTTGTACCTAGCAGTATCCTGAGTACGGCGGGACACGAGAAATCCCGTCGGAATCTGGGAGGACCATCTCCCAACCCTAAATACTCCCTAGTGACCGATAGTGAACCAGTACCGTGAGGGAAAGGTGAAAAGCACCCCGGGAGGGGAGTGAAATAGAACCTGAAACCGTGTGCCTACAACAAGTTCGAGCCCGTTAATGGGTGAGAGCGTGCCTTTTGTAGAATGAACCGGCGAGTTACGATATGATGCGAGGTTAAGTTGAAGAGACGGAGCCACAGGGAAACCGAGTCTGAATAGGGCGCATTAGTATCATGTCGTAGACCCGAAACCATGTGACCTACCCATGAGCAGGTTGAAGGTGCGGTAAGACGCACTGGAGGACCGAACCAGGGCACGTTGAAAAGTGCTTGGATGACTTGTGGGTAGCGGAGAAATTCCAAACGAACTTGGAGATAGCTGGTTCTCTCCGAAATAGCTTTAGGGCTAGCGTCGACATAAAGATTCTTGGAGGTAGAGCACTGTTTGGGTGAGGGGTCCATCCCGGATTACCAATCTCAGATAAACTCCGAATGCCAATGAATTATGGTCGGCAGTCAGACTGCGAGTGCTAAGATCCGTAGTCGAAAGGGAAACAGCCCAGACCACCAGCTAAGGTCCCAAAATAATTGTTAAGTGGAAAAGGATGTGGGGTTGCACAGACAACTAGGATGTTAGCTTAGAAGCAGCTATTCATTCAAAGAGTGCGTAATAGCTCACTAGTCGAGTGACCCTGCGCCGAAAATGTACCGGGGCTAAAACAATTTACCGAAGCTGTGGATACCTTTATAGGTATGGTAGGAGAGCGTTCTATGTGTGATGAAGGTATACCGTGAGGAGTGCTGGAACGCATAGAAGTGAGAATGCCGGTATGAGTAGCGAAAGACAGGTGAGAATCCTGTCCACCGTAAGACTAAGGTTTCCAGGGGAAGGCTCGTCCGCCCTGGGTTAGTCGGGACCTAAGGAGAGACCGAAAGGTGTATCCGATGGACAACAGGTTGATATTCCTGTACTAGAGTATGTAGTGATGGAGGGACGCAGTAGGCTAACTAAAGCAGACGAATGGAAGTGTCTGTCTAAGCAGTGAGGTGTGAATTGAGTCAAATGCTTAGTTCTATAACATTGAGCTGTGATGGGGAGCGAAGTTTAGTAGCGAAGTTAGTGACGTCACACTGCCAAGAAAAGCTTCTAGCGTTAAACATACTCTACCCGTACCGCAAACCGACACAGGTAGTCGAGGCGAGTAGCCTCAGGTGAGCGAGAGAACTCTCGTTAAGGAACTCGGCAAAATGACCCCGTAACTTCGGGAGAAGGGGTGCTGACTTTAAGTCAGCCGCAGTGAATAGGCCCAAGCAACTGTTTATCAAAAACACAGCTCTCTGCTAAATCGTAAGATGATGTATAGGGGGTGACGCCTGCCCGGTGCTGGAAGGTTAAGAGGAGTGCTTAGAGGTAACTCGAAGGTATGAATTGAAGCCCCAGTAAACGGCGGCCGTAACTATAACGGTCCTAAGGTAGCGAAATTCCTTGTCGGGTAAGTTCCGACCCGCACGAAAGGCGTAATGATTTGGGCACTGTCTCAACGAGAGACTCGGTGAAATTTTAGTACCTGTGAAGATGCAGGTTACCCGCGACAGGACGGAAAGACCCCATGGAGCTTTACTGCAGTTTGATATTGAGTGTCTGTACCACATGTACAGGATAGGTAGGAGTCTATGAGATCGGGACGCCAGTTTCGAAGGAGACGTTGTTGGGATACTACCCTTGTGTTATGGCCACTCTAACCCGGATAGGTTATCCCTATCGGAGACAGTGTCTGACGGGCAGTTTGACTGGGGCGGTCGCCTCCTAAAAGGTAACGGAGGCGCCCAAAGGTTCCCTCAGAATGGTTGGAAATCATTCGCAGAGTGTAAAGGTATAAGGGAGCTTGACTGCGAGAGCTACAACTCGAGCAGGGACGAAAGTCGGGCTTAGTGATCCGGTGGTTCCGCATGGAAGGGCCATCGCTCAACGGATAAAAGCTACCCTGGGGATAACAGGCTTATCTCCCCCAAGAGTTCACATCGACGGGGAGGTTTGGCACCTCGATGTCGGCTCGTCGCATCCTGGGGCTGTAGTCGGTCCCAAGGGTTGGGCTGTTCGCCCATTAAAGCGGCACGCGAGCTGGGTTCAGAACGTCGTGAGACAGTTCGGTCCCTATCCGTCGCGGGCGTAGGAAATTTGAGAGGATCTGCTCCTAGTACGAGAGGACCAGAGTGGACTTACCGCTGGTGTACCAGTTGTCTTGCCAAAGGCATCGCTGGGTAGCTATGTAGGGAAGGGATAAACGCTGAAAGCATCTAAGTGTGAAACCCACCTCAAGATGAGATTTCCCATGATTTTATATCAGTAAGAGCCCTGAGAGATGATCAGGTAGATAGGTTAGAAGTGGAAGTGTGGTGACACATGTAGCGGACTAATACTAATAGCTCGAGGACTTATCCAAAGTAACTGAGAAAACTTAGCGTATGGTTTTTCTAATTATTTGATAGATATTCAATTTTGAGTAGGTATTACTCAGAGTTAAGTGACGATAGCCTAGGAGATACACCTGTACCCATGCCGAACACAGCAGTTAAGCCCTAGAACGCCGGAAGTAGTTGGGGGTTGCCCCCTGTGAGATATGGAAGTCGCTTAGCTTTTGGGAGTTTAGCTCAGCTGGGAGAGCATCTGCCTTACAAGCAGAGGGTCAGCGGTTCGATCCCGTTAACTCCCATAGGTCCCGTAGTGTAGCGGTTATCACGTCGCCCTGTCACGGCGAAGATCGCGGGTTCGATTCCCGTCGGGACCGTAAGATAACGGAAGTTATTTTAGACTCGTTAGCTCAGTTGGTAGAGCAATTGACTTTTAATCAATGGGTCACTGGTTCGAGCCCAGTACGGGTCATATTTGCGGGTTTGGCGGAATTGGCAGACGCACCAGATTTAGGATCTGGCGCTTAACGGCGTGGGGGTTCAAGTCCCTTAACCCGCATAGTAGAAATTTGCCGGCTTAGCTCAGTTGGTAGAGCATCTGATTTGTAATCAGAGGGTCGCGTGTTCAAGTCATGTAGCCGGCATTAAAACTAGAAGAGGTCGATGCGAACGTAGTTCAGTGGTAGAACACCACCTTGCCAAGGTGGGGGTCGCGGGTTCGAATCCCGTCGTTCGCTTAGAGAGGCCGGGGTGGCGGAACTGGCAGACGCACAGGACTTAAAATCCTGCGATTGGAAAC
Source organism: Streptococcus sp. KHUD_018 (assembly GCF_054861215.1). Next base: position 1,694,124 of record NZ_CM142176.1, on the reverse strand, counting down.
GATCGTACCGGTTCGATCCCGGTCCTCGGCATATAATAATGAGCACCCTTAGCTCAACTGGATAGAGTACCTGACTACGAATCAGGCGGTTAGAGGTTCGAATCCTCTAGGGTGCATTTTTTCTATTTAACTCGGGAAGTAGCTCAGCTTGGTAGAGTACTTGGTTTGGGACCAAGGTGTCGCAGGTTCGAATCCTGTCTTCCCGATTGATGGCGGTGTAGCTCAGCTGGCTAGAGCGTCCGGTTCATACCCGGGAGGTCGGGGGTTCGATCCCCTTCGCCGCTATAAAGATCTTGTTGGACCTTTAGCTCAGCTGGTTAGAGCTCTCGGCTCATAACCGAGTGGTCGTAGGTTCAAGTCCTACAAGGTCCATTGTATATTTTGGAGGATTACCCAAGTCTGGCTGAAGGGAACGGTCTTGAAAACCGTCAGGCGTGTAAAAGCGTGCGTGGGTTCGAATCCCACATCCTCCTTTTTATTATTAACGCGGGATGGAGCAGCTCGGTAGCTCGTCGGGCTCATAACCCGAAGGTCGTAGGTTCAAATCCTGCTCCCGCAATTTGGCTCGGTAGCTCAGTTGGTAGAGCAATGGATTGAAGCTCCATGTGTCGGCGGTTCGATTCCGTCTCGCGCCATTTTATAATGGTTATGCGGGTGTAGTTTAGTGGTAAAACTACAGCCTTCCAAGCTGTTGTCGCGAGTTCGATTCTCGTCACCCGCTTTGAACTTTGTTCAAATTACCAAGTTTTTAACTTGGGCGCGTAGCTCAGGTGGTTAGAGCGCACGCCTGATAAGCGTGAGGTCGGTGGTTCGAGTCCACTCGTGCCCATTAATAGGAGAATTACTCAAGAGGCTGAAGAGGACGGTTTGCTAAATCGTTAGGTCGGGTAACTGGCGCGGGGGTTCGAATCCCCCATTCTCCGTATACAGAGAGCTATAAAGCGAGTGTAGGAGCTTAAATCAACTTATACCTATTAATTAAATATTTTGGAGAATTACTCAAGAGGCTGAAGAGGACGGTTTGCTAAATCGTTAGGTCGGGTAACTGGCGCGGGGGTTCGAATCCCCCATTCTCCGTGATACAGTTTGAGAACCTTTATCAACTCTAGTGGGTTGAAGAAAAGCTAAGATTGAGAAAGGACGAATTTCGTCCTTTCTTTTTTGATGTTGGGAGCGATGAAAATCCTTTTTTTGGAGTTTTCAAAGTTCCGAAAACCAAAGGCATTTCGTTTGATGAGTTTAATGAGATTATTAGTCGCTTCCAATTTTGCGTTGGAATAAGGTAACTGAAGGGCGTTGACAATCTTCTCTTTATCCTTGAGGAAGGTTTTAAAGACAGTCTGAAAAAGAGGATGAACCTGCTTGAGATTATTTTCAATGAGTTCGAAAAAATTCTCTGCCTCCTTGTTCTGAAAGTTAAAAAGCAAGAGCTGATAGAGATTATAGTGTTTCTTCAGGTCTGTGGAGATAGCCAAGCTTTCAGCGATGACCGTCATAGGAACTTTCTCGATTAATTTTTGAGCGATTTGGTGGTTTTTCTTGACTAAGGGAGTCTCTGCGACAGCCATTTTTTTACAGACTTTACAGCGGAAGCGCCGTTTCCTTAGACGAATTAGAATTTTGTATCCCGCACATTCTAGATAAGGGATTTTAGATTTTTTTTGAAAATCATATTTCTTCAGTGATTTCCTTGTGGGGATCCATATTGAAAATATCCACACTCTTGATGTTAGGGTCTTTAACGTCTAGTAGGTTTGTGATAAAATGTAATGGTTCCATAAGATTCTTTCCAATGATGGTTTGGTCGCTTTTCATTATAGATCTTTTGGGACTTTTTTCTAGGCTACATAATCTCTATGGTGGTTTTACTCACTACAGAATTATAGAGCTTTATTATCTAATGCTGTTTCAGTAACTTTCATACTAGAAAAAATCATAAATAGACTAGATTTAGTGGTATACTAAGGTTAGGGACTTTAAGTGGCTGGGGATAATCGAGATGAAAAATGGAGTAAAATTTCGTAGTATTTTTTATAGATTTATACTATTTATCTTTGTAGTATTTCTAACTGTGATTTCAATGATCTTAGATGCAAAAAAAGCGCAAATTCGCTTTTTTAACCTATCTTTGACTATCGGGCAAGAGGAGTTGAAGATTGTTACAGTTGCGGTTTTGCTCCTTACTTTTCTTTTATCTTTCATGTTCAAATGGAAGTGTTTAATCCATAAAACTGGGATTTATCTAAGAAAAATTGATTTATTTATAGCTTGGGATGAGATTAGAGGTCTTAGCCATGTCTGGATAAATGAATATCATCGTGGACCTCATGGTTTCCTGTTCTATAATCGTAAGACGCTGGTTATTTATAGAGAAAATTATCAGCCGATTTGCCTTTATAATATTTCAATATTGGCCTTATATGTGACTAAATGTTATCATCCAAAATTGAAAACCAATATAGTCTCAGCAACGTTGGCGAGTCTTTTCAATATGGCTTTAAATGCATGGTTCTTGTACGAGATGTTTAGTAAAAATTTGGTGAATATAAAAGCTGAAGTCTTTATGTTTTGGCTGCTTTTGTATGCTGTTAAAGTTTTTGCACTTCCATTGGTCATGCTTGGACACGAAAATCACTGCTATGGGGTTTCTTTGGCACATAGCACGGCATATAAAAAGCATGCCTCAAAAGCTATCCACCTGTAAATTGTTGACAGGAAGCCAGCTATTTATATATCTGTTGCTTTCTACATTCAAAAAGCACTATATGTTGCTAGTTGCATATAGTGCCGTTGTTAAGTCCAGCTAGTGAGTGAGATTTCACCACTATTGAGCCAGATTTCTGTCTGGTCATCAAGCTGGATAAGGAGTTGTCCTTTGTCGGAGATGTCCTTGGTGACTCCTTTTTTTTCAGTCTGTTCTTGGATAAAACTGACCTCTCTTCCTAGAACAAGAGAGTGTTCTTTATAAAGATAGAGTAGTTCTTCGGGTGCTGTTTGGTAGAAACAACGCCAAATTTCTGAGATTAGTTCGTTTCGTGTGATAGGAGCTGGTGGTGTAAAGAGACTTCCAGCTTTTTCTTTTATCTCTTTGGGAAAATCGCTGATGGCAAAGTTGATTCCAACGCCGATAATGACGTCTGTTACTAGGCCTGTTTCCACGGACGTCATAGCTTCGGTGAGGATACCTGCTATTTTTTTATTTTTAAAGTAGATATCATTTACCCATTTGATACCCACGTCAATCAAGGTGAGGTTTTTAATGGCTTTGTAAATGGCACCTGCTGTAAGTAATGTGTAGGCAGGAAGCTGGTCATAGGTGAGATTTGGCTGAATATGTAATGACATATAAATACCTCCCTGAGCAGGAGAGTAGTAAGGGCGCTGAAAGCGGCCACGACCTGCTGTTTGACATGTGGAAAGATAGAGACTATTTCCCAGGCTTCCACCTTCAATACCTTCTTTTGCATCTGTTTGAGTAGATTTTGTTTCAGGCTTGTAGAGAATGCTTAAGTTGGTTTTCTCCTGAATCAAATCAGGCAATATCAGATCGCCTTGAATAAGCTTGTAGCCTCTATTTTTGATACTGTCAATTTCTAGGCCTTCTTGTTGAAGACGTTGGATCGCTTTCCATATGGATGTACGGCTTAAATTCAGTTCTTCTCCGATTTTTTCTCCGCTAACATAGTCGTTTTCTCTAGCTAATATTTGGTAGACTAGTTGGTGTGATTTCATTGCTTTTCCTTTCTAGCTAAGAGGGAATGAGAGTACTCTTTTCGAGTTTGACTAGGTGTTTTATGAAAAAACTGCTTGTAGGCTTTTGAGAAATGTAGTGGATCTGAAAAACCCACAGAATATGCAATGACTTTGATCGTTTCATTGGTGTGTTCTAGTAACTGTTGAGCACGCTTCATTCGAACGAAAAGTAAATACTCTTTTGGAGAGAGTTGGTGAAATTCTTTAAACACACTAGTTAAGTAACTTCTATGAACCGATAGCTCTTTTGCTAAATCTTGAATGGTAAGCGATTGTGGATAGTGACTATCAATTAATCGTTTGCAGTCAAGATAGAGCTGGTGAGTTGATGAAATATTCTCTTTTTTCTGATTGGGAGCAATCGTTCCTAGATGAAACATTAGTTCATGGAGTTGTCCCATGATGTGGAGTTGAGCCAATTCATTAGATTTTGTAATCTGAGCAAAGCGGACAATATCTGAGATGAGTTTTGCAGTTGTTTGTGTATGACAGTTATTTGACTGGATGAGGTAGGATTGGTCAGAAATTTGAGATAGAGCAAAGTAGTCAGGTGCCCTCCCTCCAGTGATCCCCAACCAGTAGTAAGCCCAAGGATCCTGGTTATCTGCTTTATAGAATGTTAATTCATCTGGTTTTAGTAAAAAGAAATCTCCTGCCTTTAAATCAACAATTTTCCCCTTATAATGGAATTGACCTTTTCCTTTAGTAATGTAATGTAGTACATAGGTATCTCGAATAGCTGGGCCAAAAGAGTAATTAGGCGTGCATTCTTCATAACCGTAGAAGCTAAGAGAAAGATCAATTGTTCCAGTCTGGTATTCTGAAAAAACGAGCATGGGCCACCTCCTACCTAACATTTTACCATACTTTGTATACATTTCTCTATTTTAGAAAGCGCTTTTATGTGCTAAAATTTTATCAAGAAATAGATGAGGTACAATTTATGGGAATTTGGATAGAGAATAATCTATTTTACGTTGAGAGTAAAGGTTTAAGTTTGATTATTGAAAATAGGGATGGATTCTTATTATTAAAACATTTAGGAAAGACTATTAAGAACTATAGAGGGGCTAATAGTGTTTACGAACGCGATCATGCTTTTTCTGGTAATCCCATAGCTACTAATCGCACCTTTAGTTTGGATACGCAACGTCAGATTTTGGGACAACATGGTTTGGGTGACTTTAGAAAACCAACTTTACAGATTCAACATGATGCAACTGAAGTAACAGACTTTCGATTTGTAGAAGCAAAGATTTTAAAAGGTCAGAATGGTCCACAGGGTTTACCTTCTCCACACAGCATGGATGATACAGAGACTCTTGCCTTGATTTTAGAAGATTCTAAGGCTCAACTTAGTCTGACTTTGTATTATACTGCTTTTGATAATGATGCGACAATTGCTAGTTACAGCAAATTGGAGAATAATAGCAATCAGGAAGTTGTCATTCATAAGGACTTTTCTCTCATGGCTGATTTTCCTGCTGCAGCTTACGAAATAGTGACTTTACAGGGAGCTTATGCTCGTGAAAAGACTGTTCGACGTCAACAGGTAGAACAAGGAATCTTTTCGATTAGTTCGAACCGTGGAGCTTCTGGGCATGCTCAAACACCAGCTCTTCTACTATGTGATCAAGGAGCCACAGAGGATGCTGGGAATGTGTTTGCTTTGCAACTACTGTACAGTGGAAACTTCGAAGCTTTTGTCCAAAAAAATCAACTGAATGAAGTTCGGGTGGCTATTGGCATTAATCCAGAAAACTTTTCTTGGAAGTTAGATCCTGAGGAAAACTTTGAAACACCGGTAGCTTTAGTGACCTATTCAGATAAGGGATTAACCGGTATCAGTCATGAAAGTCAGAATTTTGTACTTAAGCACATTATGCCAAGTAAATTTTCTAAAAAAGAACGTCCAATTCTAATCAATAACTGGGAAGCTACTTACTTTGACTTTCAGAGAGAAAAACTGTTAGAATTAGCTGATGAAGCTAAGAAAGTTGGAATAGAACTTTTTGTATTAGATGATGGGTGGTTTGGAAATCGCTTTGATGATAATCGTGCTTTAGGTGATTGGGTTGTTAATGAGGAAAAACTGGGTGGAAGCCTAGAAAGTTTGATTTCAGCTATCCATGACAGAGGTTTGCAGTTTGGCCTTTGGTTAGAACCTGAGATGATTTCTGTTGATAGCGATTTGTATCGCAAACATCCTGACTGGGCCATTCAGGTTCCTGGCTATGAGCATACCTATTCTAGAAATCAATTAGTACTTAATCTTGCCAATCCTCAGGTAGTAGAATACTTGAAAAATGTCTTAGATGAACTCCTATCTTATCATGAGATTGACTACATCAAATGGGACATGAACCGCAATATCACTAACCTAGGAAATGGCTTAACTTATCTAGAGACACAGATGCAATCTCATCAGTACATGCTGGGACTTTATGAACTCGTTTCTTATCTGACAGAGAAGCACAGCCATATTCTCTTTGAGTCCTGCTCTGGTGGTGGTGGACGAAATGATCTTGGTATGATGCGCTATTTCCCACAAGTCTGGGCTAGTGATAATACAGATGCCATTGCACGTTTACCAATTCAATACGGTTCATCCTATCTCTATCCAACCATTTCTATGGGGGCTCATGTGTCAGCAGTACCGAATCACCAGATGGGACGAAAGACACCGTTAGAAACACGTGGCCATGTAGCCATGATGGGAAATCTGGGTTATGAGCTTGATTTGACAAGTTTATCAGATGAGGAGAAAGCTGAGATCGCTAATCAGGTGAACTTGTATAAAGAATTGCGACCAGTAGTCCAGTTGGGAAATCAGTATAGGTTAATTAATCCCGATGCTGCATCCAATGAAGTAGCTGTACAATTTAACTATGGAAATCAAACGATTGTAACCTACGTCCGAGTCCTATCAGTTGTGGAAACAATGGAAACCACCTTGAAACTGAAAGACTTAGAGGTGGAAGGGCTTTATGAGCTGGAAGGGACAAACATTGTTTACTCGGGTGCAGAGCTCATGTATGCAGGTTTAACTGTTACCTTATCGCCAGGAGATTTTTTGAGTAGACAGTATAAATTCAAAAGACTATACTAAAAGCGTATAAATTTATTAAGGAGGCATTCCAATGAAATGGTATAAGAAAGCAGGTTTTCTTTTAGTAGCTGGGGTAAGTTTACTAGGTCTAGTGGCTTGTGGTCAGAGCAATCAACCAGCTGATGGTAAGGTAACGATTGAGTTTTTTAACCAGAAGACCGAGATGGCAGATACCTTGCAAAGGATAGTGGATGATTTTGAAAAGGAACACCCTAATATTGATGTGAAGCTGACTACAGTACCCGCAGCTGGAATTGTTCTGAAGACTCGGATTTTATCAGGAGATGTTCCAGATATTATTAATATCTATCCTCAAAATATGGATTTTCAGGAGTGGGCAAAAGCAGGTTATTTTGCAGATATGACAGGAAAATCCTATCTTGAGAACATCAAGAATGACTATGCCGAAAAGTATGCAATCAATAACAAGGTTTATAGTGTGCCTTTAACGGCTAACCTTTATGGAATTTATTACAATAAAACAAAGTTTAAAGAATTAGGACTTGAGGAACCGAAGACTTTTAAAGAGTTTCAAGAGATTGTTAAAAAGATAAAAGATAGTGGGCATTCTCCGTTTGCAGTTGCAGGCAATGAAGGCTGGACACTAAATGGTTACCACCAACTTTCTCTCATTACTCTTACAGGTAGTGGAGACGCGGCTAATAACTACCTTCGCTTTTCAAAACCAAACGCAATCTCTGCAGATGATGCTATTTTAAAAGCAGATGCAGAACGACTCGATTTATTAGCAGATAATGCTCAAGATGGTTGGCGTGGTGCCTCTTATAATGATGCGGTGGTAGCATTTTCGAGTGAAAAAGCCTTGATGATGCCACAAGGATCATGGGCATTAGCCGCAATTAATCAACAGGATCCAAAATTTGAGGTGGGGATGTTTGCCTTTCCTGGAGAAGAAGTAGGAAAAGAAGTCACTGTTGGTGCAGGGGATATGGCATTATCAACTTCAGCTACTACCAAACACCCTAAGGAAACCGAAGAATTTATCAGCTATATGACTAGTCCAAAAGCTATGCAGTCATACTATGATATAGATGGATCACCAGTTGCGGTGAAAGGTATACAGGAAAAAGAAGATTCAGCGCTTGCAGCTATTTCTAAACTGGCTTTTACGGACAAACATTATGTTTGGTTGGGCCAACGCTGGAACTCTGAAGAAGACTTTTTTAATCTAAGTGCAGGTTACCTGATGGATAAAAATCTGAAAAATATGGCAAACAATCTCAATGCTTTCTTTAATCCAATGAAGGCAGATTTGGACTAGAATAGGAGTTAAGATGATATGGCTATTCGAAAATTTTTAAATAAATACTGGGGTTGGACATTTTTGCTCATCCCGCTTGCTTTACAAGCTATCTTCTTTTACTTTCCAATGGTACAAGGTGCTTTCTATAGTTTGACTAACTGGACTGGATTGACCTATAATTATAAATTTGTTGGTTTAAATAACTACAAATTACTGATGATTGATGGGAAATTCTTCACAGCCATATCCTTTACTTTGATTTTAACTCTGGCATTGATTATTGGAGAGATTACGATTGGGATGGTTGTGGCACGAGCCTTAAAATTCTAAGATGAAGGGGCGGACCTTCTTTAGAGCTTGGTTCTTTTTCCCGGCTGTTTTATCTGGTTTGACAGTTTCCTTGATTTTTAAACAATTCTTCAACTATGGGCTTCCAACGATTGGAAAAATTTTAGGAATTAGTTTTTTACAAGAGAGTCTATTAGGGACACCTGTCGGAGCGGTAGTGGCAACTATTTTTGTTCTTCTATGGCAAGGAGTAGCTATGCCAATCATTCTCTTTCTTGCTGGTCTTCAGAGTATTCCAACTGATATTTTAGAGGCAGCATCAATTGATGGTGCAACCAGTAAACAAACTTTTTGGAAGATTGAATTGCCCTATTTACTGCCAACGATCTCAATGGTTTTTATCTTGGCTCTTAAGTCTGGTTTGACAGCCTTTGACCAAATTTTTGCGTTGACGAGTGGTGGTCCAAATAATGCTACAACGTCTCTTGGACTTTTAGTCTACAACTATGCTTTCAAGAGTAATCAATATGGATATGCGAATGCAATTGCCTTGATTTTATTCTTAATTATTGGAATTGTTTCTCTTATCCAAATCAAGCTATCAAAGAAATTTGAAATCTAATAGAGGAGTCCTACACATGAAAAAAGAAGAAAAATTGAATCAGTTTTGGAAATACGTCCTCTTGATAGTCGGTGGTATTCTTATACTTGTTCCTTTGTTGGTAACAGTATTTAGTTCTTTCAAGACAACTAAGGATATCATGAATCATTTCTTTAGTTTGCCCAATCCTTTTACGTTGAGTAATTATGAACGATTGATTTCGGATGGAATTGGAGGCTATTTCTGGAATTCAGCAGTTATTACGGTGTTATCATTGATTGTAGTGGCTTTCTTTATACCAGCTGCAGCTTATTCCATTGCTCGAAATATGTCCAAGAAAAAAGCCTTTGCAATTATGTATTCGCTCTTGATCTTAGGGATATTTGTTCCATTTCAGGTGATTATGATTCCCATCACAGTTATGATGAGTAAACTCGGTCTAGCGAATATGTGGGGGCTAGTAATACTCTACTTAACTTATGCTATTCCACAGACTCTCTTCTTGTATGTTGGTTATATTAAAATCAGTATACCAGATAGTTTAGATGAAGCTGCAGAAATTGATGGGGCTGATCGTTTTACAACTTATCGTCGAATCATTTTTCCAATGTTGAAGCCCATGCATGCGACAACTTTGATTATCAATGCCCTCTGGTTCTGGAATGACTTTATGTTGCCACTTTTGATTCTGAATAAGGATTCCAAGATGTGGACTTTGCCTCTCTTCCAATACAACTATCAAGGTCAGTACTTCAATGACTATGGCCCAAGCTTTGCATCTTATATTGTGGGAATTGTAACGATAACCATTGTCTACCTCATCTTCCAAAAACATATCATTTCAGGAATGAGCAACGGGGCAGTGAAGTAAGAAAGTGCTTAGGGAATCTATAATTCCATACATAGACGAACGGTTCAGCTTATTGATAATTCAAGAGAAAAATAAAGTAGTACTTAGTTTGTCACAGTCTATATTAGTACGAGTTCAATGTGAACAAAAATCTAAAAATATCTTTCATTTACGAAGCCAGGTCATATAAGACTTGGCTTTCATCAGAAAAAGGAGAACATCTATGACCATTCAAAATAAAACTATGTTGATTACTTATTCAGATAGTCTTGGAAATAACCTTAAAGACTTATATGAGAATTTGGAAGAACATTTTGGCGATGCTATTGGGGGAGTTCACCTTCTACCATTTTTCCCATCAACAGGTGATCGTGGATTTGCGCCAGTTGACTATGATGAAGTGGATTCAGCTTTTGGTGATTGGGAGGACGTTAAGCGTTTAGGTGAGAAATATTATCTTATGTTTGACTTTATGATTAATCATATTTCTCGTCAATCTAAGTATTATAGGGACTATCAAGAAAAACATGAAGCCAGTGAATTTAAAGATCTCTTTTTAAACTGGGATAAGTTTTGGCCAGAGAACCGTCCGACACAGTCTGACGTAGATTTAATCTACAAGCGTAAGGATCGTGCACCAAAGCAAGAGATTGTATTTGCAGATGGTTCAGTAGAACATTTGTGGAATACCTTTGGTGAGGAGCAGATTGATCTTGATGTGACCAAAGAAGTAACGATGAGATTCATCCGTAAGACGATTCAACATCTAGCAAGTAACGGGTGTGACTTGATTCGTCTAGATGCCTTTGCTTATGCAGTGAAGAAATTGGATACCAATGATTTCTTTGTGGAACCAGATATTTGGGATTTATTGGACAAAGTTCGAGATATCGCTGCTGAGTATGGGACAGAGCTCTTACCTGAGATTCATGAACACTATTCGATTCAGTTTAAAATAGCGGACCATGATTACTATGTTTACGATTTTGCCCTTTCAATGGTGACTCTTTATACTCTTTACAGTTCCAGAACAGAGCGCTTGGCCAAGTGGTTGAAGATGAGCCCGATGAAGCAATTTACGACACTAGATACCCATGATGGAATTGGAGTGGTGGATGTCAAAGATATCCTGACCGATGAGGAAATTGACTATGCTTCAAATGAGCTCTATAAGGTTGGAGCGAATGTCAAACGGAAGTACTCTAGTGCCGAGTATAACAATTTAGATATCTACCAAATCAATTCAACCTACTATTCTGCGCTTGGAGATGATGATGTCAAGTATTTCCTAGCTCGTCTGATTCAAGCTTTTGCTCCAGGCATTCCTCAGGTTTACTATGTGGGTCTATTAGCAGGAAAAAATGACTTGAAATTGTTAGAAGAAACCAAAGAAGGTCGAAATATTAATCGTCATTACTATAGCAATGAGGAAATAGCAGAAGAAGTTCAACGTCCTGTGGTGAAGGCCCTTCTCAATCTATTTTCTTTCCGTAATCGGTCAGAGGCCTTTGACCTAGAAGGGACTATTGAGATAGAAACACCAACAGCTCACAGCATTGTAATCAAACGTCAAAATAAAGACAAGTCCGTAACAGCAGTAGCAGAAATTGATTTACAAAGTCAGACCTATCAAGTAGTGGAAAACGGCAGAAAAATTCAGTTCTAGTGCTATATTAATGAAAGAGTTTTTTTGTTGTGAAAACGTGTTCATTGTTCCCAAATGACGGAAAAAATGGTAGAATATAAAGATAGTTTAGCATTTATCTTCTGGAGAAATCCAGAACAGAAAGGATCCGTTTTGAAATCAATTGGATTACTGGATAAGATAAGAGGGCTTTCGAAAAAAGATTTCTTTTTGTATTTGATGATCATAAGTATCTTTTTACCTTTTTATTTGTTCTTAGCCCTCTTTGCTTTATATTTGATAGGTTTACTTGTTACTGGGGAGATGAAGGGAATTATCAAAGGATTAGCCAAACATCCTGTACTTCTCTTTTTTATTGCCTACAGTAGTATCATCTCTATCGTCGCTAAGAACTGGCTTGGATTGGTTGCATCTTTACTGATGTTTCTCTTCCTCATTTTCTTTAGTTTCTACCAGAAACGTCTGACACATGCTTTCTTTCGACTGATACTGCAGACAATCTTGTTTGGTAGTGTGCTCTCTGCGGCTTTTGCTACTTTGGAGCATTTCCAAATTGTAAAGAAATTTAACTATGCCTTTCTTTCGCCCAATATGCAGGTATGGCATCAGAATCGGGCAGAAGTGACCTTTTTTAATCCTAATTACTATGGAATTATTTGTTGTTTCTGTATCATGATTGCCTTCTATCTCTTTACAACGACCAAGTTGAATTGGTTGAAGGTATTCTGTGTGATTGCAGGCTTTGTTAATCTCTTTGGATTGAACTTTACTCAAAATCGAACTGCCTTTCCTGCTATTATCGCTGGAGCCATCATTTATCTCTTTACAACCATTAAAAACTGGAAGGCCTTTTGGCTTAGTATCGGGGTCTTTGCGATTGGCTTGAGTTTCCTTTTTTCTAGTGATTTGGGAGTTCGGATGGGGACTTTAGATTCCTCTATGGAAGAACGCATTTCTATCTGGGATGCTGGGATGGCCTTGTTTAAGCAAAATCCTTTTTGGGGGGAGGGGCCATTGACCTATATGCACTCTTATCCTCGGATAAATGCTCCTTATCATGAACACGCGCATAGTCTTTATATCGATACTATTTTGAGTTATGGTTTGATTGGAACCATTCTCCTATCCATCTCTTCGGTGATCCCGGTTCACATGATGATGGATATGAGTCAGGAGTCTGGTAAACGACCAATTATCGGTCTTTATCTCTCCTTCCTTACAGTAGTCGCTGTACATGGAATTTTTGACTTGGCTCTCTTCTGGGTACAGTCAGGATTTATCTTCTTGCTGGTTATGTGCAGTTTACCACTGGAACATCGAACACTGGTGTCCGAAATGACAGATTAAGTTAATAAATAGTGAGGATCTTCTACTCTAGGTAGGAGGTCTTTTTTGTTGGTGAAAATTATTTCTAAGTCGAAATAGTTGACAGATGGAATGAGAGGTGTTACAATAAAAACAATTCGATATAGAAATAAAATGGAGAGATCATGAAAGATAGTCATTTAGTAGCCCATCATATTCGTTTGTTGAATGGGCGGATTTTTCAAAAGTTATTAAGTCAGGATTCTGAGGCCCTTTATCGGAGTGAACAGGGAAAGATTTTAGCGGTTTTATGGAATAGTGAGACAGGCTGCGCTACAGCAACAGATATTGCGCTAGCGACTGGTCTTGCTAACAATACGCTAACAACCATGATTAAGAAACTTGAGGAGCAAAACCTAGTTATCATTAGCCCATGTGGAATAGATAAGAGAAAGAAGTATGTCAAGTTGACAGAGCAGGGTTGGTTCCAGAAAGAAGTTGGTCATCGTGTTAGTCAAAAGTTGGATGCTATTTTTTATAAAGGTTTCTCAGAGGAAGAAATTCGCCAGTTTGAAAGTTATCAGGAACGCATTTTAGACAATCTGAAAGAGAAAGCAAATGAGGAATAAAATATGTCAAAACAAGTTGAAAATGCGCAAAATTTATATATTCATGCCATTCAAGACGGGTGTGTTGCTGAGGCTCAAGCCCAGTCTGTAGGGGATACCTACATTCAACACTCGACAGGTGTACCAGATGGGAAAGAAGGGTTTGCGGCATTCTTTGCAAATTTCTTTGAGCGCCATCCCGAGCGTGAGATGAAAATTGTTCGCACTATTGAAGACGGAAATCTAGTCTTCGTCCATGTTCATCAATATCTCAATGGTGGGGAAGCTCAATGGGTGACGACAGATACTTTCCGTGCGGATGAGAATGGTCGTATCGTGGAGCATTGGGATGTTATTGACTACTATCGAACACCTGAAAACGACCAATTAGACCAGATTTTTGGAGATTTTAAGATCAAGGATTTGGATAAGACAGCAGAAAATAAAAAGTTGGTTCGCCGTTTCTTGACAGAAATTTTCCAAAATGGGGAACTGGAGCAGTGGAGTGACTTTGTGGCAGAAGATTTGATTCAGCATAATCATGAGATTGGACAAGGAAGTGATGCTTATAAAAACTATGTGGCTGAGCACGGGGTTACTTTCGACTTTGTTTTCCAGCTTTTGGGACAAGGAAACTATGTGGTCAGCTATGGCCAGACTCAGATTGATGGCGTTGCCTATGCTCAGTATGACATCTTCCGTTTGGAGAATGGCTTGATTGTTGAGCATTGGGACAATAAAGAAGTCATGCCTAAGGTAGAAGACTTGACCAACCGAGGGAAGTTTTAAATTGAGGACACAGAATGATTGAATATAAAAATGTAGCGCTACGCTACACAGAAAAAGATGTTTTGAGAGATGTCAATTTGCGGATTGAGAATGGGGAGTTTATGGTTTTAGTTGGGCCTTCTGGGTCCGGTAAGACAACCATGCTCAAGATGATCAATCGCCTCTTGGAACCTACGGATGGCGATATTTATATGGATGGCAAGCGCATCAAAGACTATGATGAGCGTGAGCTGCGCCTTTCCACAGGCTATGTTTTACAGGCCATTGCTCTGTTTCCCAATCTAACGGTTGCGGAAAATATTGCTCTCATTCCTGAGATGAAGGGCTGGACTAAGGAAGAAATTGCGAAGAAAACAGAAGAGCTTTTGGATAAGGTTGGTTTACCAGTAGCTGAGTATGGACATCGACTTCCAAGTGAATTATCTGGTGGGGAACAGCAACGGGTTGGTATTGTTCGTGCTATGATTGGTCAGCCTAAGATTCTCCTCATGGATGAGCCCTTTTCGGCCTTGGATGCTATTTCGAGAAAACAGCTACAGGTTCTGACGAAAGAATTGCATAAAGAGTTTGGGATGACAACGATTTTTGTGACCCATGATACGGATGAAGCTTTGAAATTAGGTGATCGTATTGCTGTTTTGCAGGATGGAGAGATTCGTCAGGTGGCGAATCCCGAGACCATTTTAAAAGCTCCTGCTACAGACTTTGTAGCAGACTTGTTTGGAGGTAGTGTTCATGACTAATTTAATCTCAACTTTTCAAGAGCGTTTTGGTGATTGGTTGACAGCCCTATCTCAACATTTACAATTGTCTCTTTTAACCTTGATCTTAGCAATTTTACTAGCCCTACCCTTAGCCGTATTTCTCCGTTATCATGAGAAGTTGGCGGACTGGGTCTTGCAGATTGCTGGAATTTTCCAGACTATCCCTTCTTTGGCCTTGTTGGGACTCTTTATTCCCTTGATGGGAATTGGAACCTTGCCTGCTTTGACAGCACTAGTGATTTATGCGATTTTTCCGATTTTGCAAAATACCATCACTGGACTGAAGGGAATCGACCCTAGTCTGCAAGAGGCTGGGATTGCCTTTGGGATGACCAGATGGGAGCGTCTCAAGAAGTTTGAAATTCCACTTGCTATGCCTGTTATCATGTCAGGGATTCGGACGGCAGCAGTCTTGATTATAGGTACGGCAACCTTGGCGGCCTTGATTGGTGCAGGGGGACTGGGTTCCTTTATCCTTTTGGGAATTGACCGTAATAATGCCAGTCTGATTTTGATTGGGGCCCTTTCTTCTGCAGTGCTAGCCATTGCCTTTAACTTCCTACTAAAAGTAATGGAAAAAGCGAAATTGCGGACGATTTTTGCTGGTTTTGCCTTGGTGACGGTATTGCTGGGTCTGTCTTATAGTCCAGCCTTTTTGGCTCAAAAAGAGAAGGAAAACTTGATTATTGCGGGGAAATTGGGGCCTGAACCAGAAATCTTGGCTAATATGTATAAACTGCTAATCGAAGAAAATACCAGTATGACTGCGACTGTTAAACCGAATTTTGGGAAGACAAGCTTCCTCTATGAAGCTCTGAAAAAAGGCGATATTGATATTTATCCTGAATTTACTGGTACGGTGACTGAAAGTTTGCTTCAACCATCACCCAAGGTGAGTCATGAGCCAGATCAGGTTTATCAAGTGGCGCGCGATGGCATTGCCAAACAGGATCATCTAGCCTATCTCAAACCTATGTCTTATCAAAATACCTACGCTGTGGCTGTTCCGAAGAAGATTGCTCAAGAATATGGCTTGAAGACCATTTCAGACTTGAAAAAAGTGGAAGGGCGACTGAAGGCAGGCTTTACACTCGAGTTTAACGACCGTGAAGATGGAAATAAGGGCTTGCAATCAATGTATGGTCTCAATCTCAATGTAGTAACCATGGAGCCAGCCCTTCGCTATCAGGCTATTCAGTCAGGGGATATTCAAATCACGGACGCTTATTCGACCGATGCGGAGTTGGCGCGTTATGATTTACAGGTTTTGGAAGATGACAAGCAACTCTTCCCACCTTATCAAGGAGCTCCTCTGATGAAAGAAGCTCTTCTCAAGAAACATCCAGAGTTGGAAGCGGTGCTTAATAAACTGGCTGGTAAAATTACAGAAAGCCAGATGAGCCAGCTAAACTATCAAGTCGGTGTCGAAGGCAAGCCAGCAGAACAAGTAGCCAAGGAATTTCTACAAGAACAAGGCTTGTTGAAGAAATAAAAGGAGAGGAAAGTCAGGGGTAGCCACTTTCTTCCGTAGACAAAATCCCATCTCGTCTATAATTCGAGATGGGATTTTAATGTTAGAGTAAGATAAGCAAGAGCGTGATCAAAGCCGCTAGTGTGCCCCTTATAATGTGGTGCGATATATGTTGACTTTCTTGCTGTCGTCCATTCCAGTAAGCACCGTAGCAGATTATGCTAGAGCCTACTATCCATAAAACGACCGTTGCAAGCGGGACAAAGAAAAAGATAGCAAGAGCTAGTGAGGTGAGACAGCTTCCCACCAAGATACACATATTTCCCCAACAGTAGTTTTTTTCTTTCATGGCTGCGAAAGCAGCTGCGAGATGGAGAAGTGAAAAACCGAGAGCTAGTACGATCGTCAGTATTCCTAGGATAATAGAATTTAACATGGTTGATTCCTTTCTTCGTAACAGGATTAAATCTCAAGTGATTTTGTAGAAGTCATCTCAATCACATCTAAGTAAAATCTCACTACTTGGTATTCTGTATAAGATTTTCCTTTTTTTAGCCACCAGGTCAGTGTTTCGATAAAATTAGTTACTACAAAATGTTTGAGGTAGGAGGCTGGTATGTTCGGATAGGACTCTTGCAAATCCTCCGCTACCATGGGGTAAACATGGTGTTCAAGTTCCCTGTGTAGTTGGCGGAGAAAGTAGTCATTTTTTGAAAAAAGAAGACTGGTGACATGGTCCTGGTTTTTTTGAAAATGTAAAAAGATATGTGCGAGGTAGTCTTCGGTAGTCAAGTGTTCTTCCCTTTCAAAGAGATGATGAAAGAGATAGCGACAGAGCTCATCTAAAAGCAGTTCCTTGCTCTCGTAGTGACAGTAAAAGGTCGAGCGGCCAACATCTGCCAAGTCAATGATATCTTGGACAGTAGTAGCATCATAGCCTTTGACGTTCAAAAGTTGTAAAAAAGCTTGATAAATGGCTTTTTTTGTCTTGTTGACTCGACGGTCTCTTTTTAGCATACAGACACTTGAGACAAACTGTTCAGAACTGAATAAGGCTGACAGTTTGCTTCTATCCTTTCTTTGGATTTTATTAGATAATACAAATGAAAGAAGTATATATCTATTATACCAAAGGAGGGAGAGAAATGAGCTCTAAAACATCAATCTGGTTAGCTTTTTTCTTAAATTTAAGCTATGCTATTGTTGAGTTTATCGCAGGAGGAATCTTTGGTTCGAGTGCTGTTCTTGCTGATTCTGTTCATGACTTGGGAGATGCTATAGCCATTGGCATATCAGCCCTTTTAGAAACAATCTCAAACCGAGAAGAAGATGGGCAGTACACCTTGGGTTACAAGCGTTTCAGTCTTTTAGGGGCCATCCTAACGGCTGTGATTCTTATGATAGGGTCTGTCCTAGTGATATTGGAAAATATCACAAAGATAGTTGACCCTCAACCTGTCAATGAGGAAGGCGTCCTCTGGCTAGGAATCATTGCAGTAGGTATCAATGTGCTAGCTAGTCTAGTAGTTCGTAAGGGCAAGACAAAGAACGAGTCAATTCTCAGTCTGCATTTTTTGGAAGATACTCTTGGTTGGTTGGCTGTCATTCTAATGGCGATTATCCTCCGATTTACAGATTGGTATATTCTTGATCCGCTCTTATCGCTTGTCATTTCCATCTTCATTCTAACAAAAGCCATTCCTCGCTTTTGGAGCGCACTCAAGATTTTCTTGGATGCTGTGCCAGAAGGAGTAGATATCAAACAAGTGAAGAAAGACTTGGAGCAATTAGACCATGTGGCCAGTGTTAATCAGCTCAATCTCTGGACTATGGATGGTTTGGAAAAAAATGCCATTGTTCATGTTTGCCTAGAAGAGATTGAACATATAGAGTATTGTAAAGAATCTATTCGTAATTTACTCAAAGATTATGGCTTTCAAAATGTCACCGTTGAAGTTGATGCAAACCTAGCAAGTCACCAAACTCATAAGCGAAAAATTGAGGAGTTGGAAGTAGGTCAAAGTCATGGACATCATCATTCATAAGAAGTTGATTTTCTATTTGTTGATTATTTTTGATGAATTGTAAATGTAACATATTTACTCCATTATGAAATTGTGATAGACTACATATATCACTGAAAGGAGATAGACAATGTTACAGCTACAACACATTTCAAAAGTCTATCATACGGGCAATCAAGAGTTCCACGCGTTAAAGGATATCTCGATTCGCTTCCGTGAGAGTGAGTTTGTCTCCATTCTCGGGCAATCGGGTTCTGGGAAAACCACCCTATTAAATATCATCGGGGGACTCGACCAATACACATCTGGTGATTTACTCATCCAAGGAAAATCAACAAAGCAATTTAAAGACCGCGATTGGGATAGCTACAGAAACCACACCATCGGTTTCGTCTTTCAGTCTTATAATCTCATCGGGCACCAAACTGCACTCTCTAACGTAGAAATTGCAATGACTCTTTCGGGTGTTTCAAAAGCAGAACGTAAGAAACGTGCTATCGAAGTGCTCGAACGCGTAGGCCTAAAAGACCATTTATATAAGAAACCAAGTCAAATGTCTGGGGGACAAATGCAACGAATCGCGATTGCGCGTGCTCTTGTTAATGATCCAAAAGTCGTTTTAGCCGACGAACCGACAGGAGCGCTCGATTCTGAGACTTCTGTTCAAATCATGGATTTATTAAAAGACATCGCCAAGGAACGTTTGGTTATCATGGTGACGCATAACCCAGAGCTGGCGCAGAAGTACTCCACACGTATCGTACAAGTATTAGATGGAAACATCTTGAGCGACTCAAACCCATGCGAACCAACAGAGGAGACAAAGCAAGTCGACATCCAGTTCACGAAGACGAAGATGAGCTTTATAACCGCCCTTGTACTTTCCTTTAATAACCTATTGACAAAGAAAGGTCGTACCTTACTAACAGCTTTTGCGGGTTCTATCGGGATTATCGGGATTGCTCTTATTTTAGCCCTTTCCAATGGTGTGAGTGACTACGTTAAAAAGGTGCAGGAGGATACTCTCGTCTCTCTCCCACTGACGATTAGCGAGCAGAACCAGAGCAACTTGTTGGCGACCTCTCCAGATTTGAGCGAGAAGCCTTACAAGGATAATCATGAGCTCGGTATCAATACGGTTTTAACGAATTTATTGAAAAAACAAATCGGAAAGAACGACCTAGCTTCCTTCAAGACTTACTTGGAGGAACACGCTTCGAAGGTCGAATCTCTCACAAAAGACATTCGTTACCGATACAATTTACAACCGTTTATCTATGCAAGTGATACTTCCAACGGACCCAAAAGTATTCTGCCTTCAACCTTAGCTGATGAAGTAGAAACAGCGAACCAAACGATGAAGGGATACTTACAAAACCTCAACTACTGGAGTGAACTTTCTAGTGATTCTTCAATGCTAGAAAGCAAGTACGACGTGTTGGAAGGACGCTTCCCACAAGATAAGTCCGAAATCGTCCTTATCGTAGATGAAAACAATCAAATTAGCGATTTGTTGCTCTATAGTTTGCATTTCAAAGATCCCAGTGAATTGAACGATACGAAGAAGCTCGACGAACTCTCTTCTCAAACGTATCAATATAGTGATTTTATCGGAAAAACTTTCAAAGCAGTTGTCAATACAAACCGTTTTGTGAAAGAAAATAACTTATGGCTCAATAAGATTGATAATGCTTCTTATATGAAAACTCAAATCGAGAATGGGCTCCAACTTAAAATTGTGGGTGTCCTTCGCCAAAAAGACGGCACAAGCTCAGGCGTGAATACTCCTTCAGGAGGAATCGCCTACACAAGCGCCCTTATTGATTACACTTCCGAATACATTCAAAATAGTGATATCGTTAAGGAACAGGAAGCCAATCAAAATCTAAATGTATTTACGGGTAAAGACTTTGCCAAAGATCCTAAACCATTCAGTTCGGAGAATTTAACCGAAGAAGAAAAAATTCAGTTGGCTAAAATGACGCCTGAAGAACAGGCGCAGTATGTCCAACAATATAACGACAACTTGGCTTCAACTTACGAGGAAAACCTCGCAAAAATGGGCGTCATCAACAAATCCAAACCAGCTGCCATTGAGCTCTACACCTCTTCGTTCCAACAAAAACAAGACTTAAAAGAATTCATAAACGCCTATAACACGGCGAAAAAAGAAGCTGGAGAAGACGATAAGGTACTCGCTTATTCAGATGATATCCAAACTATCATGTCTTCAATTACGACATTGGTTGGCGTAGTGACAACTGTGCTCGTTGGCTTTGTGGCCATCTCACTCATTGTATCTTCTATAATGATTTCGATTATCACGTACATTTCAGTTCTCGAACGTACAAAAGAAATCGGAATCCTACGTGCAATGGGGGCTTCGAAGAAAGATATTCGTCGTATCTTCACTGCTGAAACAGCCATCGAAGGATTTGTCTCTGGGGTGCTCGGTATCGCGGTTACTCTCCTTGCGACATTTCCAATCAATGCGATTGTTGCTAAAATGACAAATGTGGGAAATGTAGCGCAATTACCAATAGAAGTAGCTCTAATCCTTATCGGTATTTCGATTGTCCTTACCATGTTAGCCGGTCTAATCCCTTCACGCATCGCCGCCAAGAAAGACCCAGTCGAATCGCTTCGTAGCGAATAACAACTAAACCGCAAAAAGGTGGATAAAAGCCTACTTCTTTATTCACCTTTTTCTATTGGCTGGAAACTATTAAAAACGTAATCGAAAAATCTCTCCTTATAAAACTTAAATTTCGAGAAGAAAAGACTATATTGGACTAAACCAGTGCCTTATCGCCGTTAATAATGATTGATACGAGCGAAAGCTTGACAAAAAGTGTATAATGAAAGTAAGAAACCAATAGAAAAGGAGTGGTTCTATGAAGAAAACAGTTTATACAAAAGCTGGTCAGGTTGGTCTTATTGAAGTGGAGCATCCGCAAATCATTGAGGCAGATGATGCCATTATTCGGATTGTTCGAACCTGTGTTTGTGGCTCTGATCTGTGGAGCTATCGCAATCCAGATATTGAAACAGGCCATCAGAATAGCGGGCACGAAGCGATTGGTATCGTTGAAGCGATTGGTGATGCAGTGACGACCGTTAAACCTGGCGATTTTGTTATTGCACCTTTCACCCATGGCTGTGGGGAGTGTGATGCCTGTCGCGCTGGCTATGATGGGACTTGTGACCGCCATATTGGCACCAATTGGTCTAATGGGGTGCAAGCGGAGTACATTCGCTTCGAATATGCCAACTGGGCTCTTGTCAAAATTCCGGGTCAGCCCTCTGATTATACAGAAGGCATGCTCAAATCCCTCTTGACACTGGCTGATGTCATGCCGACTGGCTATCATGCAGCGCGTGTTGCTAATGTACAAAAAGGGGATAAGGTTGTGGTGATTGGTGATGGGGCTGTTGGTCAATGTGCTGTCATTGCTGCTAAGATGCGTGGTGCTTCCCAAATCGTTCTCATGAGCCGTCACGAAGACCGACCAAAGATGGCCTTGGAATCAGGTGCGACGGCTGTTGTGGCTGAACGTGGCGAAGAAGGAATTGCCAAGGTTCGAGAAATTCTTGGTGGAGGAGCAGATGCAGCTCTTGAGTGTGTCGGTACTGAGGCAGCGGTTGATCAGGCTCTTGGTGTCCTTCACAATGGTGGTCGTTTGGGTTTTGTTGGAGTTCCTCACTATAGCAATCGAGCTCTTGGTTCAACTTTTGCTCAAAATATTACGGTAGCAGGCGGAGCAGCCTCTGTAACGACTTACAACAAACAGTTCTTACTGAAGGCAGTCCTTGATGGCGATATCAACCCAGGCCGTGTCTTTACTTCAAGTTATAAATTAGAAGAGATTGACCAAGCCTATAAAGATATGGATGAACGTAAGACGATTAAGTCTATGATTGTGATGGATTAACAAAGAAAATCCTAATGGAGATTTGAGAATTTCTATTAGGATTTTTTGCGTTGGTATATTTGTTGAGTTATGGCAGCGTACTCTCTCTCAAAGTCAGTCTGGTTCCCAGCATAGTCAGGCTAGGAATTTTCCGACCGTGGAGGACTTCCTTGTTAAGAATATCCATACCTGCTCGGCCCATTTCTTCGGTATAGACGGTAATGCTAGAAAGGGGAGGATAGACTTGCTTGGTCAGGCTAGTGTCGTTAAAAGAAATGAGGCTGACACGGTCTGGTAGGCTAATTCCAGCTTCTTGAAGGGCACGGAGGGCGCCGATGGCTAAACTATCGCTGGCGCCAAAAAAGGCTGGTGGGAGTTTATCACCTAGCTTGAGAATGGCCTCCTTCATCAAGTCATAACCAGACTGGGCCGTAAAACTCCCCTGAAAGACTAGTTCTTCATGGTAGATACCATTTGCTTGGGTATAGTCTTTGAAATTTTCTAGCCGCTTATCCTGGATAATTTCTTCTTGGTCGGTTGTTTCCTCAAGACCTGTGAGAATTCCGATACGGTTCATCCCTTGGCTGAGGAAATGGTCTACAACTTGTTTCACAGCAGTGTAAAAGTCAGTGATAATACAGGTATGACCTAGTGAGAGGGTGTCACTATCTATAAAGACTAAAGGTTTTTGGTATTCTTCAAAGGCAGAAATCTGAGCTCGACTGAACTTTCCGATGCAGAGAATCCCAATCACTTCCTCGCTTAATGTAAAAGGATGGTCATTAAAATAGCGCAAGATATCATAGTCCAACTCTTGGGCTCTTTTTTCAATACCGAGACGAATCTGATAGTAGTAGAGGTCGTCCAACTCCCCTTGTTCGCTGACCCATTGGATAATGGCAATCTTTTGCTTGGGTTTGTGGGATTCGCCTGTCTTGAGGTGCTTAGTATAGCCCAGCTCTTCAGCGACGGTTAAAATACGGTGTCTAGTTTCTTCTGTAACAGATAGACTCTGGTCGCGATTGAGGACACGAGATACGGTCGCGATAGAGACAGAGGCTAGCTGTGCGATGTCTTTTAAGGTAGCCATAAATCCTCCTTCTTTTAGGTTAGTATATCATATTTTTCTTCTTTTTACCTGTTGTTTAGTAAAACTTTAGTAAAAAGGATTGACCTTGGCAAAAGCCTTGGATACAATAGAAGAAAACGATTACACGTTAAGGCGACTTAACGAACAGTCAAAGGAGAATTCATATGACACAAGATCTTACTACTGAAGCCCTTCGCAAAGACTTTCTTGCCGTTTTTGGTCAAGAAGCAGACCAAACTTTCTTTTCACCAGGTCGTATCAATCTGATTGGTGAACACACAGACTACAACGGTGGGCACGTTTTTCCAGCGGCTATTTCCTTGGGAACCTATGGAGCGGCTCGCAAGCGTGATGACCAAGTCTTGCGTTTCTACTCAGCTAACTTTGAGGACAAGGGTATCATCGAAGTTCCTCTTGCTGACCTCAAGTTTGAAAAAGAGCACAGCTGGACCAACTATCCAAAAGGGGTTCTTCATTTCTTGCAAGAAGCTGGACATGTGATTGACAAAGGGTTTGATTTTTATGTTTATGGGAATATCCCAAATGGTGCTGGCTTGTCTTCATCAGCATCCTTGGAGCTTTTGACAGGTGTCGTAGCAGAATACCTCTTTGACCTAAAATTGGACCGTCTAGACTTAGTTAAAATCGGAAAACTAACAGAAAACAACTTTATCGGTGTTAACTCTGGGATTATGGACCAATTTGCCATCGGTATGGGTGCTGACCAACGTGCTATTTACCTAGATACTAATACTCTAGAATATGACTTGGTTCCTCTTGATTTGAAGGACAATGTTGTTGTTATCATGAATACCAACAAACGCCGTGAACTAGCAGATTCTAAATACAATGAACGCCGTGCTGAGTGTGAAAAAGCAGTAGAAGAACTTCAAGTTGCCTTGGATATCCAGACCCTGGGTGAATTGGATGAGTGGGCCTTTGACCAATACAGCTATCTGATTAAAGACGAAAATCGCTTAAAACGTGCTCGCCATGCTGTGCTTGAAAACCAACGTACTCTTAAAGCTCAAGCAGCCCTTCAGGCAGGTGATTTGGAAACATTTGGTCGCTTGATGAATGCTTCTCACGTTTCTCTAGAACATGACTATGAAGTAACTGGCTTGGAATTGGATACCCTCGTTCATACTGCTTGGGCTCAGGAAGGTGTTCTTGGTGCTCGTATGACAGGGGCAGGATTTGGTGGCTGTGCCATTGCCTTGGTGCAAAAAGATGCTGTTGAGGCCTTTAAGGAAGCTGTAGGCAAGCACTACGAGGAAGTCGTTGGATATGCTCCAAGCTTCTATATCGCTGAAGTTGCAGGTGGCACTCGCGTTTTAGACTAGGAGAGAAGTAAATGGACGCTGTAATATTTGATTTCGATGGCTTATTAGCTGATACTGAGATCATTTCTCTAAAAGTTTATCAAGAATTGCTTAAAGATTTTGGAATTCCTTTCACAGAAGAAACATATTCTAGAGAATACAGTGGACATAGGGAAGAGGAGAATGTTCAACGATTTTTAGATACCTATGATTTACCTTGGAACTTTGACTAAACCTTGGAAAAAGTTTATGAACTGGAAGCTCGAATATTGGTCAAAGGTGTAAATTTAAAAAAAGGTGCTAAAAATTTGCTTGCTTTTTTGCAAAGAGAAGGTATTCCAATCGCTCTAGCAACTTCAAGTGTTGAATCTAGAGCTAGAATGATTTTGGATAGTAATGGTATACGGTCCCTATTTGACCATCTAGTTTTTGCAAAAGATGTAAAGCGAAGCAAACCTTACCCTGATATATTTTTAAAAGCCTGTAGTGATTTGAATGTTTTACCAGAGAATTGCTTAGTATTAGAGGATAGTGAAGCAGGGATTGAAGCAGCGTATAGAGCTGGGATACCAGTTATTTGTATTCCAGACTTGAAAATGCCAGCACAGTCTTTCTTAAATAAAACAGAACAAGTTTTTCAGGATTTAGATGCTGTCAGAGACTATTTAGAAAGTAAGAGGGAGAATCAATGAGTCAGGGAGTTCTAGATGCATTTATCACGGAAGTCATTGCTGGAAGTTCATTTGAGGAGATTGATCGAATCTACCTAACCAATCGTGTCTTAGCACGAGTGGGAGAAGGTGTTTTGGAAGTTGAGACGAATCTGGAGGATTTGATTGACCTCAAGGACCAGCTGGTTGAGGAGGCGGTTCGATTAGAGATGATTGAGGACAGTCAGACTGCGCGTGAAATCCTCGGTGCTGAACTAATGGATTTGGTAACCCCTTGTCCAAGTCAGGTCAATCGTGACTTTTGGGGAACCTACGCCCAATCTCCCGAACAGGCAATTGCGGACTTCTACCAACTTAGTCAGAAAAACGACTACATCAAGCTCAAGGCTATTGCTAAAAATATTGCTTATCGTGTTCCATCAGATTACGGAGAACTTGAGATTACCATCAACCTCTCTAAGCCTGAAAAGGATCCAAAAGAGATTGCGGCGGCTAAGTTGGTGCAAGCTAGCAATTATCCCCAGTGTCAGCTTTGTATAGAGAACGAGGGCTACCATGGTCGGGTTAACCACCCAGCTCGTAGCAATCACCGCATTATCCGTTTTGAAATGGCTGGTCAGGAGTGGGGTTTCCAGTATTCGCCCTATGCTTATTTTAATGAGCACTGTATCTTCTTAGACGGTCAGCATCGTCCCATGGCTATTAGCTGTCAGAGCTTTGAGCGTCTGCTGGCTATCGTTGAGCAATTTCCGGGATATTTTGCGGGCTCAAATGCCGACTTGCCGATTGTGGGGGGGTCTATTCTAACTCATGACCACTATCAGGGAGGTCGTCACGTATTTCCTATGGAATTGGCTCCTCTGCAAAAGACCTTCCGATTTGCTGGTTTTGGGCAGGTCAAGGCTGGGATTGTCAAGTGGCCCATGTCAGTGCTACGTTTGACCTCGGATTCCAAAGAGGATTTGATCAACTTGGCTGACAAGATTTTACAGGAATGGCGCCAGTATTCAGATCCTGCAGTGCAGATTTTGTCAGAAACAGACGGGACACCACACCATACCATTACCCCCATTGCTCGTAAACGTGACGGTCAGTTTGAGTTGGACTTGGTTTTACGGGACAATCAAACCTCTCTAGAACATCCTGATGGCATCTATCATCCCCACAAGGATGTCCAACATATCAAGAAGGAAAATATCGGCTTGATTGAGGTCATGGGCTTGGCTATCCTGCCACCACGTCTGAAAGCGGAAGTGGAGCAAGTTGCAAGCTATCTTGTAGGAGATGATGAAGCAGTTGTTGCTTATCATCAGGAATGGGCAGACCAGCTCAAAGCCCAATATCCAGATCTAACGGATAAAGAAAAAGCCCTTGAAATCGTCAAGGACTCTGTGGGTGCTATTTTTGCGCGTGTTCTGGAGGACGCAGGAGTTTACAAGCAAACGGAGCAGGGACAGGCAGCCTTTATGCGCTTTGTTGAGCAGGTTGGAATTTTACCAGACTAGGAGCTTTCTCCTTGCACAGTCCTATAAAAAGTAGTATCATAGTGTCGTTTGAAATATCAGGAGGAAACGATGAAAGATTTTCATTTTGATGCTATATCTGCCTTTGAAAATTACGAAATAGATAAAATGAGAGACGGTCATGTTGTGGTGACGACGAAAGTGGTGGACTCGTCGCTCAACTACTATGGCAATGCCCATGGCGGCTATCTCTTTACCCTTTGTGACCAAATCAGTGGTCTAGTGGTTATCTCACTGGGGCTTGATGGAGTGACGCTCCAATCTTCTATCAACTACCTCAAAGCAGGAAAACTCGACGATGTACTGACCATTAAAGGAGAATGCGTCCACCAAGGACGTACCACTTGTGTAGTGGATGTCGATATTACCAATCAAGAAGGCAGAAATGTCTGCAAAGCCACCTTTACCATGTTTGTCACAGGCCAGCGGTCAGCAGAAAGACAGGTAAGGATATAAAGTACTGAGAGTTGACCTGCACTCTAAGGGTTAGATATTTTTTGTCGAACTTTTGGAGTGCAGGTTAGTTTTGATTCTCGTAGATGAACCAACTGCTTCACTAGACCCCAAAAATTCTGAGGAGCTACTTTCTATATTAGAATCTCTAAAAAATCCGAATCGAACGATTATTATTGCGACCCACAATCCTCTTATCTGGGAGCAAGTAGATCAAGCGATTCGAGTTACCGATTTCTCTCATCGATGATAAGAGAACATTAAGTTAGAAGAAAGAGTCACAAATACACTTTGTGGCTTTTTTATTTCCGTAAAAATGGTAAAATAGTAGGAGTAGAAATGGAGTTTGAGACATGAAAGTAATCGATCAATTTAAAAATAAGAAAGTCCTTGTTTTAGGTTTGGCCAAGTCTGGTGAGTCTGCGGCTCGTTTGTTGGACAAGCTAGGTGCCATTGTGACAGTAAATGACGGCAAGCCTTTTGAGGAAAATCCTGCTGCGCAAAGTTTACTGGAAGAAGGGATCAAGGTTATCACTGGTGGCCATCCTTTGGAATTGTTGGATGAAGAGTTTGCTCTGATGGTGAAAAATCCAGGGATTCCTTATAGCAATCCCATGATTGAAAAGGCTTTGGCGAAGGGGATTCCAGTCTTAACTGAGGTGGAATTGGCTTACTTGATTTCGGAAGCGCCAATTATCGGCATCACTGGTTCAAATGGGAAAACAACCACAACGACCATGATTGGGGAAGTTTTGTCTGCTGCTGGTCAACATGGTCTTTTGTCAGGAAATATCGGCTATCCAGCCAGTCAAGTGGCTCAAACTGCGACAGCCAAGGACACGCTTGTCATGGAACTTTCTTCTTTCCAACTGATGGGTGTCCAAGAATTCCATCCTGAGATTGCGGTTATTACAAACCTCATGCCCACTCATATCGACTACCATGGTTCTTTTGAGGCCTATGTAGCAGCTAAGTGGAATATCCAGAACAAGATGACAGCAGCTGATTTCCTTGTCTTGAACTTTAACCAAGATTTGGCAAAAGAATTGGCTACTAAAACACAAGCTACCGTTGTACCATTCTCAACACAGGAAAAAGTTGATGGAGCCTATCTAGCAAATGGTCAACTTTACTTCCGTGGGGAAGTGGTCATGGCAGCGAGTGAAATCGGTGTTCCAGGTAGCCACAATGTAGAAAATGCCCTTGCGACCATTGCAGTAGCTAAGCTTCGTGGTGTAGACAACCAAACCATCAAGGAAACTCTTTCAGCCTTTGGTGGTGTAAAACACCGTCTCCAATTTGTGGATGAGATTAAGGGTGTGAAATTTTATAACGACAGTAAATCAACCAATATCTTGGCAACTCAAAAAGCCTTGTCAGGATTTGACAACAGCAAGGTCATTTTGATTGCAGGTGGTTTGGATCGTGGAAATGAATTTGACAAGCTGGTGCCAGATATTACTGGGCTCAAGAAGATGGTCCTCCTCGGTCAGTCTGCAGAACGTGTCAAACGGGCAGCGGATAAGGCTGGTGTGGCTTATGTGGATGCGACCGATATTGCTGATGCGACCCGCAAAGCTTATGAGTTAGCGACTCAAGGAGATGTGGTTCTCCTCAGTCCTGCCAATGCTAGCTGGGATATGTATGCTAACTTTGAAGTACGTGGCGACCTCTTTATCGACACAGTAGCGGAGTTAAAGGAATAATATGAAAAAAATTGTCTTTACAGGTGGGGGGACGGTTGGACATGTCACCCTCAATCTTTTGTTAATGCCCAAGTTCATCGAAGACGGCTGGGAAGTTCACTACATTGGTGATAAACACGGAATCGAACACCAAGAAATCCTCAAGTCAGGTTTGAATGTGACCTTCCACTCCATTGCGACTGGGAAGTTGCGTCGCTATTTTTCTTGGCAAAATATGCTGGATGTCTTTAAAGTTGCCTGGGGAATTGTCCAATCCCTCTTTATCATGTTACGACTGCGTCCACAGGCTCTTTTTTCTAAGGGGGGCTTTGTCTCAGTACCGCCGGTTATCGCAGCGCGTGTGTCAGGGGTACCTGTCTTTATTCACGAATCGGATCTGTCTATGGGCTTAGCCAATAAAATTGCCTATAAATTTGCGACCAAGATGTACTCAACCTTTGAGCAGCCTGCTAGTCTTGCAAAAGTCGAACATGTGGGGGCAGTGACTAAGGTAACAGGCCAAGATGCTTCAGAACCAGACGAGTTGGTGAATGTCCAAACCCACTTTAATCCTAAATTGTCAACTGTATTATTTGTCGGTGGTTCTGCAGGAGCTCGTGTCTTTAACCAATTGGTGACAGATCATAAGCAAGAACTGACAGAGCGCTACAATATTATCAATCTCACTGGAGATTCAAGCCTCAATGAGTTAAGTCAAAATCTCTTTCGAGTTGACTATGTGACGGATCTCTATCAACCCTTGATGGAGATGGCAGATGTGGTGGTGACGCGTGGCGGTGCCAATACGATATTTGAGCTCTTGGCCATGGTGAAACTCCATCTCATCGTACCATTGGGTCGTGAAGCAAGTCGAGGAGACCAGATTGAAAATGCAGCCTACTTTGTTAAGAAAGGCTATGCAGAAGAACTGCAAGAAAGTGACTTGACCTTGGAAAGATTGGAGGAGAAACTCAGTCACTTGCTTAGTCACAAGGATCAGTACCAAGCTAGCATGAAAGCTTCAACTGAATTGAAATCTCTTGATGATTTTTATGCCCTACTAAGAAAAGACCTATCATAAGGAAAACCAATGTCAAAGGATAAGAAAAAAGAATCAAACCAGAAACAAGAATTGTCTGAATGGCAGAAGCGGAACCAAGAATACCTGAAAAAGAAGGCTGAGGAGGAAGCTGCTCTAGCTGAAGAGAAGGAAAAGGAAAAACAAGCCCGAATGGGGAAAAACTCTAAGTTGTTAGAGGAAAGTAAGAAGTCATCAAGTGATTCCGACCAGAACGAAACTGTTCCAGACGAAGAACCATCCGAAAAAGAAGAAAAATCACAAAAGGATGATCATAAAGTCAAAGAGGAAAAAGAGAAGAAGAAAAAAGAAAAACCAGAAAAACCTGCCAAGCCGAAAATTGCGCCTGTTCATATTTGGCGGGCAGTTAGTATCTTGGTACCGAGTGTTCTGGTTCTCCTCCTTTCTATCTATCTCTTGACCCCTCTTTCGACTCTCAAGCATATCGAGGTTAAGGGAAATATCCAGACCCAAGCGGATGACATTAAACAAGTTTCTGGCATTCAGGATAGTGACTATACCTTGTCTTTGTTGTTGAACAAGGAGAAGCACGCTGAGCAGATCAAGTCTAACCACTGGATAGAGTCAGCAAAGATTGACTACAAATTTCCGACAAACTTTACGATTGAAGTCAAAGAGTTTGAGATTGTTGGCTACTATGTGACAGGTGAAGACCACTATCCAATCTTGTCTAGTGGAACAATTGATCCAAGCCCTGTCAACCTTTTGAATCTGCCTGAGACCTACCTAACAGTTACCTTTAACGATGAGCAGCAGGTGAAGGACCTGATTACGGGTCTTTCTAGCATCAGTGAGGACATAAAGAGTCAAATCCAGAAGATCGAACTAGCCCCAAGTAAGGCAACTGCAGATCTTCTAAAAATCACCATGCTGGATACAGATGAAATCTTGGTTCCCTTATCAGAATTGAGTAAGAAATTGCCTTATTACAGCAAAATCAAGCCACAGTTAGCAGAACCGAGCTTTATTGATATGGAGGCAGGAATTTATAGCACTAGTCTGGCTGATAAACGCTTAGAAGAAGCTGAGGAAAAGGCCAAACAAGAGGCTAAGGAAGCGGAGAAGAAAAAACAGGAAGAAAAAAAAGCTGAAGAAAAGAAACAAGAATAAGAATCTTCAGTTTTTACTTGACAAGTGTCGTTATAAATAATAGAATAGTAGAAAACTTTTAAAGCAGTCCAGAGAGGCAGCTAAGGTTAGACAGTGAAAGGGTGGAGACTACCCGTTTTTCGTGGAACCTAGCTGCTAGCAGGTTCCTTTTTTGAGCAATGGACTGTTAGCAAAGAATAGGAGAAAAGAATGCGTGAGAGTCGCCCGGTCATTGCTCTGGATTTTCCAAGTTTCGAGGAAGCCAAAGAATTTTTAGCCCTTTTTCCAGCAGAGGAAAAACTCTATGTCAAGGTAGGAATGGAAATCTATTATGCAGTAGGTCCAGAGGTTGTTCGCTATTTGAAATCATTGGGACATAGTGTTTTTTTGGATCTCAAGTTGCATGATATTCCAAATACGGTCAAGTCAACTATGAAAATCTTGTCTAGTCTTGGGGTTGATATGACCAATGTTCAGGCTGCAGGTGGGCTTGAAATGATGCAGGCTGCGCGTGAAGGTCTTGGTGATCAAGGAATTCTTATCGCGGTGACCCAATTGACCTCAACATCTGAGGAACAGATGCAAGACTGTCAAAATATCCAGACTAGCCTGCAAGAGTCGGTCATCCACTATGCGAAGAAAACAGCTGAAGCTGGATTGGATGGAGTGGTTTGCTCAGCCCAAGAAGCCCAACTCATCAAGGAAGCTACAAACGAAGATTTTATCTGCTTGACACCAGGTATTCGACCAGCAGGTGCTGAAGCAGCGGATCAAAAACGCGTAGTGACCCCTGGTCAAGCTTATCAAATCGGTAGTGACTACATTGTAATAGGTCGTCCAATCACACAGGCAGCAGACCCTGTAGCAGCCTACCATGCTATCAAGGAAGAATGGACACGCGACTGGGTCTAAAGCGTATTTGATTATAGATTTAAGGATAAGAAGGAGTATACCATGACACTTGCTAGAGACATTGCTAGCCATCTATTGAAAATTCAAGCGGTTTATCTCAAACCAGAAGAGCCTTTCACTTGGGCATCTGGTATCAAGTCACCTATTTATACGGATAATCGTGTGACCCTAGCTTACCCAGAGACTAGAACTTTGATTGAAAATGGTTTTGTGAATGCTATCAAAGCAGCCTTTCCAGAAGTTGAGGTGATTGCAGGAACTGCAACAGCGGGGATTCCTCACGGGGCTATCATTGCTGACAAGATGAACTTGCCTTTTGCCTACATCCGTAGCAAACCAAAAGACCACGGAGCAGGCAACCAAATCGAAGGCCGTGTAGCTCAGGGGCAAAAAATGGTGATTGTAGAAGACCTGATCTCAACTGGTGGTTCAGTTCTCGAAGCAGTAGCAGCTGCCAAGCGTGAAGGAGCAGATGTTCTCGGTGTAGTAGCCATTTTTAGCTATCAACTAGCAAAAGCAGATAAGAACTTCGCAAACGCAGGTGTGAAACTGGTGACTCTCTCAAACTACAGTGAGCTCATTCACCTAGCTCAAGAAGAAGGTTATATCACACCAGAGGGATTAGATCTCTTAAAACGCTTTAAGGAAGACCAAGAAAATTGGCAAAGTGCCTAAGACATAGAAAATCAGGTAGTCACTAGGATTACCTGATTTCTTTTTGTGATTTCATTGGATCTTAGTCTACTTTTCCGCCTTCAACAACTAGATCATCTGCTTTAGCAGCGTCACCGTAGGTTGGGTGAAGTGTCTTTTCATAGGCTTTGTGGAAGAAGTTTTCTTTACCAAGTTTTTCAATTTCTTGGTTGATGTAGTCAAGAAGTTCTTGATTACCCTTTTGAACTGCTGCCGCAATAGTATCTGGGTCACCGAGGGAAGTAATTCCTACTTCAAATCCTTTATTTTCGAGGGCCCAAGCTAAAACCTCAGTATTGTCAGTTGAGAAGGCATCTCCACGTCCGTCAAGAAGAGCCTGGTAGGCATCACTGTATTGGTCGTATTTTTGAAGTTTGACTTCTGGGTGATTTTTCTCAAAATATGTTTCAGCAGTCGTTCCTTTTGTGACAATCAAGGTTTTGCCTTCTAATTCTTTAACGTCCTTAATCAGCTTATCCTTAGGTGATACGACACCGAGTGATACTTTCATGTAAGGAAGGGCAAAGTCTACTTGTTTCTTACGTTCGTCAGTGACTGTGAAGTTAGCGAGTGTGATATCCACCTTGTTTGAAATCAAGTATTCAGCACGGTTGGCAGCATCAACTGAGACGTATTTGACCTTCACGCCCAAGTCTTGAGCTAATTGGTTCCCCAATTCGATATCGTAACCTTGGTAAGAACCGTCGTTGTCAACATAACCAAAAGGTTTCTTGTCTCCAAATACGGCGATTCGAAGCTCACCACTTTTTTTGATTTCGTCGATAGTGCGGGCCTTGGCGGTTGCTTTTCCTGATGAAGCATCAGAGCTTCCACCTGAGCTACAAGCTGTGACAAAGATAAGGGCAAAGGCAAGTGCAAAAACAGCTAGGATTGGTTTGAGTATTTTCATAATAATCTCCTTTATTTATTATAGATATGAGCCAAACTGGCTAAAGTCAAAGACGTTTAAAAATTCCTGTGCTCGTTTGGTTTGTGGGTTGGTAAAGAAGTCTTGAGCAGTTCCTTCTTCAGCGATTTTCCCTTGGTCGAGAAAAATTATCCGATCCGCAATGGCTTGGGCAAACTGCATTTCGTGGGTTACCAGAATCATGGTGCGTCCTTCTTGTGCCAAGTCATTGATGAGTTCCAGAACCTCACGTACCATTTCTGGATCCAGTGAAGCAGTCACTTCGTCAAAAAGGATAATTTCTGGATGCATGAGAAGGGCGCGGACAATCGCAACCCGTTGCTTTTGTCCACCAGATAATTGGCGAGCGAAGCTGTGTTTTTTATCTAAAAGGCCGACACGTTCCAGTAGTTGCAAAGCCTCTTCAGTGACTTCATTTTTGTCTCGTCCCTGAGCCTTGATAGGACCTAGGATGAGGTTTTGTAGGACATCCAGATGGGGAAAGAGTTCATAACTTTGAAAGACCATACCGATTTTTTGGCGGACCAGGTGAAAGTTTTTCTGATTGCCAATAATAGATTGTCCGTCCAGAAGAATATCTCCCCCCTGTATTGTTTCTAGGCCATTGAGGCAACGGAGGAGGGTACTTTTCCCGCATCCAGAGGGTCCTAGGATGACAACAACTTCCCCCTTTTTGATATTTAGAGAGAGTCCTCGGAGGATAGGATTGTCTCCAAAGGATTTTTTTAGTTCCTTTATTTCTAAAATAGTTTCAGACATTTAATTCCTCCAATGTTTTTCTAAGTGACTAGATAGTTTGGAAATAGGAAAGCAGACTGCAAAATACAAGATCAGAATGGTTCCATAAATCCAAAAGGAAGCAGTTGGGATGGTCAGGCGATTGCTATCAATGATTTGTTGCCCAACCTTGGTAACTTCAACAACCCCAATCAAGACAACCAAGGAAGTCGTTTTGATCATCCGAGTGACAAGATTGATGGCTTGTGGTAGTAGTCTTCTCAAGACCTGTGGGATGATGATGTGATAGTAAAGTTGGAAGTTCGTCAAGCCTAGCGCCTGTCCGCTTTCAAACTGATGTTTAGGGAGGGAAGTGATGGCTCCACGTACCAAGTCTCCCATTTCAGCTGTACCCCAGAGGGTAAAAACGATAATAGCCGAAGTCTCACCTGAGATATTGATATTAAAGTTTCGAGCCAATCCAAAGTATACGATAAAAAGTAGTACCAGTTGGGGCATGATACGAATAAATTCCAGATAAAAACGTGTTAAAAAACGAATAACTCTAGAATGGGAGGTCATGATGATTCCCATGACTGTTCCGAAAATCATAGATAGAAGGACGGAGAGAATGGAAATTCCAATCGTGACACCCAGCCCTTGTAAGATCCGCAGGAGATTATTTCCCTGAAAGAGTACTTGCATTCCCGAATCCTGCATGGCGGAGCCTCCTTTCTATCCAGCTAAAGAGTAGAGAGATGGGTAGAAGCATGATAAGGTAAGCAACTACTAACATGGCCAGTGCAATGTCTGTCTCATAATATAGTCCAATCAAGTCCTTGGCGACGTACATGAGGTCAGCCAAAGCCACTGCTGAGAAAACAGAGGTTTCCTTGATGAGGAAAATGACATTGGCGCTAAAAGACGGTAGAGCAACCGCTGTTGCTTGCGGAAGAACTACATAGCGAAAGACCTGTACAGGTGTCAGACCGATAGCTAGACCAATCTCGTGCTGGGTTTGACTGACGGACTCCAGTCCACTTCGGAAAGATTCTGCCATATAGGAACCCCCTAAAAAGACCAGCCCCATAGTGGCACAGACTTCCGAAGACAGGACAATCCCTATTCGGGGAAGTCCGAAATAGAGGAAGAAGAGCTGAATCAAAAGGGGCGTATTTCGTGACAATTCTATATAGGCTGTTGCTAACTGTGAAAAGATAGGAACGCGATAATGTCGGATGATACTAACGATTAAGCCAACAAGAAAAGAACCCAAAATTCCCCAAACTGCAATATGCAAGGTCAGAAAGAATGCCTTTTGATAGAGTGGTAAATATTGTTCAACAATGGACCAATCCAAAATAGAACCTCCCATCTAGGAATAATATAGTTATTGTAGCACTAAAGGGCATGTTTGGATAATATGAATTTTTTATCACAATGATAGAAAAAATTTATCATGGCTATGAGTTGAAATTTCCAGACAAAATTTTTGAAAGGAATCTGAAAAAGAGTTAAGATAGTTTATGTAAGAAGAAGTAAACGCTTACTTAATAAGGAGGACACTTTATGTCATATAAAACAAGCAATGCAGAAGGACCTGTAGATTTTATTAATACCTATGATTTGGAGCCAATGGCGCAACAAGTTATTCCTAAAGCAGCATTTGGCTATATCGCCAGTGGTGCGGAAGATACTTTTACTTTACGGGAGAATATCCGCGCCTTTAACCACAAGCTCATCGTTCCGCACACTCTTTGTGATGTTGAAAATCCAAGTACAGAGATTGAATTTGCAGGTGAAAAATTGTCTTCACCAATTATTATGGCGCCTGTTGCAGCTCATAAATTGGCAAATGAACAGGGGGAAGTAGCTACTGCGCGTGGTGTACATGAGTTTGGTTCCCTCTATACAACCAGCTCTTACTCTACTGTGGACCTTCCAGAAATTTCGGAAGCCCTTCAAGGGACACCTCATTGGTTCCAATTTTACTTTAGTAAAGATGACGGAATCAACCGCCACATCATGGACCGTGTGAAGGCAGAAGGTTATAAAGCGATTGTCTTGACGGCAGATGCAACTGTGGGGGGCAATCGTGAGGTTGATAAGCGCAATGGTTTTGTCTTCCCAGTTGGCATGCCGATTGTTGAGGAATATCTGCCAGAAGGCGCTGGAAAATCAATGGACTTTGTCTACAAATCAGCTAAACAACGTTTGTCTCCACGTGATGTAGAGTTCATCGCTGAATACTCAGGACTTCCTGTTTATGTCAAGGGACCACAATGCCGTGAGGACGTTGAACGTTCGCTTGCTGCGGGAGCTTCAGGTATCTGGGTAACCAACCACGGTGGTCGTCAAATCGACGGTGGACCAGCTGCCTTTGACTCACTTCAAGAAGTAGCAGAAGCAGTTGACAAGCGCGTGCCTATTGTCTTTGACTCAGGTGTTCGTCGTGGTCAACACGTCTTTAAAGCCTTGGCTTCAGGAGCAGACTTGGTAGCTATTGGCCGCCCTGTTATCTATGGCTTGGCACTTGGTGGTAGTGTTGGTGTGCGTCAGGTCTTTGAGCACTTGAATGCAGAATTGAAGACAGTCATGCAGTTGTCTGGAACTCAGACTATTGAAGATGTCAAACACTTCAAACTTCGTCACAATCCTTACAATCCAACCTTCCCAGTTGATCCACGTGACTTAAAATTGTATTGACAAAACAGATTGCCTCCGCATAATGTGGAGGTTTTTATTCGTGTATAGAAAGATTAAATCGTCATCAGAAACTATATAAATATATTTTCCGGTCAAATATCTTGCTAGGGCTTTCATTTTCTGTTATACTGGTCCAGTAATTAAATAATAAAGACATTTGGGGTGCTTTAGGCTGAGATGATACCCATTGAACCTGATACAGTTAAGACTGGCGAAGGGAAATGTGAAAAGGTTTTTTCGTATGTCGAAAGAAACTGTCTAATCTTGTAAGGTAAACTCTAATTCTCGTTTGTAATTGGAGTTTTTTTGTTTATCAACAGAGGATAGGCTTGTTTAGGTAGCTCTCTGCAAATGTCCTCGATGTTCTTTAAAAGTATCAAGTGGAATTACGATTTTGCTTGGTATCTCTTGGTGTTTTATTAATTACTAAGGAGTAAAGAAAGGAAAATAAATATGGGAACACAAAACTATGCATTTCAGCCAGGTTTGACTGTTGGAGAATTATTAAAAAGCAGTCAGAAGGATTGGCAGGCTGCAATCAATCATCCTTTTGTTAAGGAACTTTTTGCGGGGACGATTGAGAATAAGGTCTTAAAAGACTACCTGATTCAAGATTATCACTTCTTTGATGCCTTCTTATCCATGCTAGGTGCCTGTGTAGCTCACGCAGACCAGCTTGAATCCAAACTTCGTTTTGCCAAGCAACTAGGCTTTCTTGAAGCAGATGAAGATGGTTATTTCCAAAAGGCTTTCAAAGAGTTAGAAGTAGCAGAGAATGACTATCTAGAAGTGACCTTGCACCCTGTCACAAAAGCCTTTCAGGAGCTAATGTATTCGGCGGTGGCTTCATCAGACTATGCTCATCTTTTGGTCATGTTGGTCATTGCAGAAGGTCTCTATTTAGACTGGGGTTCTAAAGATTTGGCTCTACCTGAAGCCTATATTCATTTGGAATGGATCAATCTCCACAGAGGTCCTTTCTTTGCAGAGTGGGTTCAATTTCTGGTTGACGAACTCAATCGTGTCGGGAAAGGTAGAGAAGATTTGACAGAACTTCAGCAACGCTGGAATCAAGCAGTTGCTTTAGAATTAGCATTTTTTGATATTGGTTATGAATTATAGGACAGATCCAATACTTTTATGTAGATTAAAAGAATGAACAAACAAACTATATAAATATATTTTCCAGTCAAATATCTTGCTAGGGCTTTCATTTTTTGCTATACTGGTCCAGTAATTAAATAATAAAGACATTTGGGGTGCTTTAGGCTGAGATGATACCCATTGAACCTGATACAGTTAATACTGGCGAAGGGAAATGTGAAAAGGTTTTTTTCGTATGTCGAAAAGAACTGTCTAATCTTGTAAGCTAAACTCTAATTCTCGTTTGTAATTGGAGTTTTTTTGT
Organism: Streptococcus sp. KHUD_018; assembly: GCF_054861215.1. The sequence goes on along the minus strand of NZ_CM142176.1, from coordinate 1,655,446 downwards.
TTATCAAAAGAGGATAGGCCTGACGACGAGCTTTTCGGTAGCTCTCCTTGAATGCCCCACTTTTCTTTAAAAAAGGAGTTTTTTATGTTGAAAAAATGGCAGTTAAAAGATGTTATCTTGCTTGCTTTCTTGTCTATCTTTTTTGGTGGCGTTTTTGTGGGTTCGGGTTATCTATTTGATATCCTCACCCTAATCTTGGCCCCTCTTGGTTTGCAGGCCTTTGCCAATGAAATCCTCTTTGGTCTCTGGTGTATGGCTGCGCCCATTGCGGCTATCTTTGTTCCAAGAATCGGAAGTGCAACGATTGGAGAAGTGCTCGCTGCGCTTGCTGAAGTCCTTTATGGTAGCCAATTCGGCCTAGGCGCTCTTTTGTCTGGCTTGGTTCAAGGCTTGGGAAGTGAATTTGGTTTTCTCGTAACCAAGAATCGCTATGAAAGTTGGCTCTCTCTAACTGCTAATAGTATTGGGATTACGCTTTTTAGCTTTGTCTATGAATACATTAAGTTAGGTTACTACGCCTTTTCCCTTCCTTTTGTCCTTTCCTTGCTTGTGGTGCGTTTTATTTCCGTCTTTTTCTTCTGTGCCATCTTGGTTCGTGCCATTGTCAAACTCTATCATCAGTTTGCGGCTGGAGGAAAGGCGTAGATGGGGCTGGAACTACGGGAGATTCAGTCCCCAATCTTTTCGGAGCCGATTGATTTTACTTTTCACGCGCAAGCTTTTACCTTGTTAGTTGGGAGCAGTGGTTCAGGAAAATCCAGTCTCTTTCAAATCATTGCCCAGGTCACTTCCTTGCCCTATAGTGGTCAAGTCCTGATAGATGGAAACCAGGTCAGTCAGCTTTCTATCGTCGAACGTGTCCAGACGGTTGGCATTCTCTTTCAAAATCCCAATCACCAATTTACCATGGAGAACTTATTTGAGGAGCTGATTTTTACCTTGGAGAATATCGGGCATCCCCTCCAAGAGATTGATGCTAAAATAGCTGAGGTGGTCCAGCAATGTCGCTGTAAGGCAATCTTGAACCGTTCCATCCATCACTTATCAGGTGGGGAAAAGCAAAAAGCTGCTTTGGCTGTTCTCTTTGCCATGAATCCTAGGGTCTATCTCTTGGATGAGCCCTTCGCTTCCATTGATCGAAAGAGTAGGCTGGAGATATTGGAGATTCTAAAAGAGTTGGCCTCTAATGGGAAGACAGTTATTTTGTGTGACCATGATTTAACGGACTATGGAGCCTACATCGACCATATGGTGGAGCTGAGAGACGGACAACTAAGAGAAGTGTTTCAAATCCCTTGCTCTGAGATGACACAGGTTGCTTCAAAGGAAGTTGCTTCTAGTTCAAAACTATTCCATATGGATCGTGTGACTTGTGAGTTGGGTAATCGCCTCCTCTTTTCCATTTCTGATTTTACATTTTACCAAGGGATTTCCTGTATCCTGGGTGACAATGGTGTCGGGAAATCAACCCTCTTTCGCTCCATTCTTCAATTTCAAAAGTATAAGGGGCGCATTACCTGGAAGGGGACAGTTCTGAAAAAGAAAAAGAGTTTGTATCGTGATCTGACCGGTGTAGTTCAGGAAGCTGAGAAGCAGTTTATCCGAGTCAGTCTGAGAGAGGAACTGCAACTAGATAGTCCAGACTCGGAAAGAAATCAGCAGATTCTCCAAGCTTTACGATATTTTAATTTGGAGCAGGCATTCGATAAGAGTCCTTATCAATTAAGTGGTGGTCAGCAAAAGATTCTTCAGCTATTGACTATCTTGACCAGCAAGGCGTCTGTGATTTTGCTAGATGAACCTTTTGCAGGTTTGGATGATAGAGCTTGTCATTATTTTTGCCAGTGGATTTTGGAGGAGAGCAATCAAGGAAGAAGTTTTTTGATCGTTAGTCATCGTTTAGATCCCTTAATCTCTGTGGTTGATTATTGGATCGAGATGACTAGTGAGGGTCTCATTCATGTAAAAGAAGTGACAATCACTAACCCCCTCACATCTCGGAGTATCAATGCTCAAGGGGAGGTGAAGTAGTATGGTCAAAGTAGCAACTCAGACACCGATTATCAGTCTTTTCTTGCTGATTTTATCCTTAGAGACATCTTTCATTCCTTCGATTGCTCTTAATCTTTCAGTAGTCGTATTTTGCATTCTCTTCATGCTCTACAACCGTCGATTTAAGATGTTGGCTTGGATGCTTATGCTCGCCATTTTACCATCATTGGCCAACTACTGGGCAGTTCAGTTACATGGGGATGCTTCGCAGGCAGTCATGCTTGGAACGAGGGCCTTTGTGACAGTTTGTATCGGTCTTGTCTTTGTTTCTAGTATTTCCCTAAAAGAGCTTCTCTTGTACTTGGCTCAAAAGGGGTTATCGCGTTCTTGGGCCTATGCCTTAATTGTAGTATTCAATTCCTTTCCCCTCATTCAGCAAGAAATCAGGTCTCTAAAAGAAGCTTGCTTATTGCGTGGTCAAAAATTGCATGTTTGGTCGACCTTGATTTACAGTAAGGTTCTGATGACGGTCTTTAGATGGCGCCATCTTTACCTGAGAGCTCTATCTGCGCATGGATATGACGAACATGCACAGGTGGAGAATAGCTATCGGACTTTTTATATTTCTCAGAGGACAAAATTGACCTACCTACTTTTCTTTTTATTGCTTCAAACCAGTTTATTTCTATAAAGGAGTTATTATGGAATTTACAGATATTGCTATGGAATTATCCAAGGAAGCTTGGCAGGCTTCCTTTCATCACCCCTTTGTTTTACAGTTACAAGATGGGAATTTAGAACCTTCTATTTTCCGCTATTACCTAATTCAGGATGCTTATTATCTGAAGTCTTTTTCAGAAGCCTATCACCTCTTGGCTGATAAGACTTCAAACGAAAAGATGAAAAGACTCTTGAAACAAAATGCCCAGAGTCTTGTGGAGGGTGAGTTATTTATCCGCCAACAATTTTTCAAGGAATTAGGAATCAGTGACCAGGAAATGGATGAGCAACCGATTGCTCCAACCTGTTATCATTACATTTCGCATATTTATCGACAGTTCTCAGAGCCAAACCTGGGGATTGCTTTTGCTAGTTTGCTCCCTTGCCCTTGGTTATACCATGATTTGGGCAAGGAACTTAATCGAAAACCATCCCCGAATCCTCTTTATCAACAGTGGATTGAAACCTATATCACCGATGAGTTAGAACAGCAGATTAAAGAGGAAAAAGCCCTAGTTAATCAGCTCTATCGCGAAAGCAACGAGACAGACAAACAAAAAATGCTAGAGGCCTTCCACCGAAGTGTCCACATGGAAGCTAAGTTTTGGGAGATGGCTTACCAACATCAAACCTGGACGAGTGATTTGCAGTCCTTAGAAAAAGAGAAGAAATAGAAAATGAGAAACCACCAACTACAAGTTCACAAAATAACCATTTTATCCATGATGATTGCCCTTGACATAGTTCTTACACCCATTTTTCGAATTGAAGGAATGGCACCAATGTCTAGTGTAGTCAACATTCTTGCAGGGATATTGATGGGACCTGTTTATGCTTTAGCTATGGCTACAGTCACAGCCTTTATCCGTATGACGACTCAAGGGATTCCGCCTTTAGCTCTTACAGGAGCGACTTTTGGAGCCCTCCTTGCAGGTCTCTTTTATAAGTACGGTCGGAAATTTCACTTTTCTGCCCTAGGAGAAATCTTGGGAACAGGCCTAATCGGTTCTATTGTTTCCTATCCTGTTATGGTTCTCTTTACAGGATCTGCGGCCAAGCTTAGCTGGTTTATCTACACTCCTCGATTTTTTGGAGCAACCTTGATCGGTACAGCCATAGCTTTTCTTGCCTTTCGATTTTTAATCAAGCAGGAATTCTTTAAAAAAGTACAAGGATATTTCTTTGGTGAAAGGATAGATTGATGCAGGAATTTACAAATCCCTTTCCTCTAACCTCCAGCTCCTTAATTCACTGCATCACCAATGAGATTTCCTGTGAGATGCTGGCCAATGGCATTTTGGCTCTGGGATCTAAACCTGTCATGGCAGATGACCCTCGTGAGGTTCTTGATTTTACCAAACAAAGCCAAGCTCTCTTTATCAATCTGGGGCATTTGTCAGCTGAGAAGGAGAAAGCAATCCGTATGGCAGCTTCTTATGCAAACCAAGCTTCTATCCCAATGGTAGTAGATGCGGTTGGTGTAACGGCTTCAGCCATTCGTAAGAATCTAGTTAGAGATCTTTTAGAATACAAGCCCACGGTACTTAAAGGAAATATGTCGGAAATCCGCAGTCTTGTTGGTTTAAAACACCACGGAGTTGGGGTCGATGCTAGTGCCAAAGATCAAGAAACTGAGGATTTGCTTCAAGTCTTGAAAGACTGGTGTCGGATTTATCCTGGTATATCATTCTTAGTCACTGGACCCAAGGACCTCATCGTTTCAGAAAATCAAGTTGCTGTATTGAGGAATGGCTGTGCAGAATTGGACTGGATAACAGGGACAGGAGACTTAGTTGGAGCCTTGACAGCCGTTTTTCTCAGCCAAGGAAAGACTGCCTTTGAAGCTTCGTGCTTAGCGGTTTCTTATCTCAATATCTCTGCTGAGAGAATAGTTGTCCAAGGAATGGGATTGGAAGAATTTCGTTATCAAGTTCTCAATCAGCTCTCTCTCCTAAAAAGAGACGAAAATTGGCTAGATGAAATCAAAGGAGATATTTATGAATAGAGAAGCACTTAGACTATATCTGGTTACCAATCGCTACCAAGATTCCTTGGAAAGCTTTCTTGAAAAAGTGGAGACGGCCTGCCGTTCAGGTGTTACCATCATCCAACTACGAGAAAAAAATCTCACTACCAATCAATACTATCAACTGGCCAAACAAGTCAAGGAAATAACAGATACATATCAAGTTCCCTTGATTATCGATGATCGTTTGGATGTTTGTCTTGCGGTTGATGCTGCTGGTCTGCATATTGGAGATGATGAGCTACCAGTTTCGGTTGCCCGCCAAGTCTTGGGACCTGACAAAATCCTCGGTGTTACAGCTAAAACAGTTAAAAGAGCCCTCGAAGCAGAAACATCGGGTGCGGATTACTTGGGAACAGGAGCCATTTTCCCAACCACCACCAAGGAGAATGCACCTATCACCCTGATTTCAACCTTGAAAACAATTTGCCAAACGGTCTCCATTCCAGTAGTTGCTATTGGAGGCTTGACATCAGAGAATATTGACCAGCTTATTGGCACTGGAATAGCTGGAGTAGCCGTTGTCCGTGATTTGATGCAGGCAGAAGACATTGAGGCAAAAACCCAAGCCTTTTTAACAAAGTTGGATGACATTATTTCCTAATCAAAAACTCTCTAATTCCCTTAAAGCGGGAACTAGAGAGTTTTTTAATCTTTAAAACTTGTATGGTTGACTGGGCCAGAACCATGACCGAGTTGAGGGGCGTCTTGGATGGCTTTTGTAATAAAGGCCTTGGCCTTATCTACTGCCTGATAGAGGGTCTTCCCCTTGGCTAGTTCAGCCGTGATCACTGCAGCAAAGGTACATCCAGTACCATGGGTGTGACAGGTTTGAATTCGTGGGCTTTCCCAGACAAATTGTTCATCCTTGGTAAAGAGGAAATCCTTGGCACCACCTTCGAGATGGCCACCTTTGATTACAACGGACTGAGGACCAAATTCTTTTAAAATCAGGCGACCCGCACGCTGCATGTCTTCGGGGTCATGGATTGAAAAACCAACAATCTCTTCGGCTTCAGGAAGATTGGGAGTGATAATGGTAGCAAGGGGAAGCAGGTTTGTTTTTAGGTAGGTTCTCGCGCTGGTATCAATCAGGGTATCACCGCTCGTAGCGACCATAACAGGGTCAAGGACGTAGGGACAATCCAGCTTTTTAAGATAGGGCTGGATGATTTCCATAATCTCAGTAGTTGCCAACATCCCAGTTTTTACAGCCTGAGGTGGGATATCCGAAAAGACACTCTCCAATTGGGCTTTCAACATTTGAGGAGAAACGTGCTCGATTAGCTGAACGCCTCGGGTATTTTGAGCGACAAGGCTTGTTACAACGGCCATTCCATAGACATCTCTAGCTTGGAAAGACTTTAAATCAGCCATAATGCCAGCGCCGCCACTAGGGTCAGTCCCTGCGATGGTCAAAGCAACGGGTAAATAAGTCATCTAAAACCTCCCAACCAACTGAAGTTTGTATTCTTAAGAACAAGCTAGTCTGTTTGAGGAAAGTAATAGAAGACCAGCTAGCCCTCATACTCATTTCCACTTCCATCAGCTAGCATTACTTAGATTGAGTCAAAGGGATCTAACAGTCGTTAATCTCAGCTTTACGCACCCCTAGTGGTTGTTTTCTTTTTTCTACAGTATAGCATATTTTTATAGTTTATATAGTGAAATTTGACTGTAAATTCTTTATCAAATGCTTAAAATTCTATTTTTCAAAGAAAAGATTCATTTAATAATTGACAAATGTAGATTTTGAGAGTATACTAGGATTTATAATTGACAAATGTAGATTTTGGAGGTGTGCTAATGCAGATTTCAGATGCAGAATGGCAGGTCATGAAGATTATTTGGATGCAAGGAGAGCAGACCAGTACGGATTTGATCAGGGTTCTGGCGGAGCGGTTCGACTGGTCCAAGTCGACCATTCAAACTCTTTTGGCTCGTTTGGTTGAGAAAGAGTGTCTGACAAGGAAAAAAGAAGGCAAGTTCTTTGTCTATTCAGCCCTTTTAACTCTGGACCAGAGTCGAGACTTGCTTGTCCAAGATATCAAAGACAAGGTTTGTTCTCGTAGGATTAAGAACTTGTTGGCTGATTTGATTGTGGAATGTGATTTCACTTTGGCTGACTTGGAAGACTTAGAAGCTGTGATTTCTAAGAAGAAATCAAGCGCTGTAACAGAAGTAAGATGTAATTGTATGTAAAGGAGACGTCATGTTAAATAGTATTGTAACCATTATTTGTATTGCCCTTATCGCGTTTATCTTGTTTTGGTTTTTCAAAAAGTCTGAAAAATCTGGACAAAAGGCCCAGCAAAAAAAGGGTTACCAAGAGATCCGAGTGGAAGTCATGGGGGGCTATACGCCTGAGTTGATTATTCTTAAAAAATCAGTGCCAGCCCGCATTGTCTTTGACCGCAAGGACCCTTCACCCTGTCTAGATCAGATTGTCTTTCCAGATTTTGGTGTACATGCGGACCTGCCAATGGGTGAAGAGTATGTAGTGGAAATCACGCCTGTGCAGGCTGGAGAGTATGGTTTCTCTTGTGGCATGAATATGATGCACGGCAAGATGATTGTAGAATAGGAGAATGATATGACTGAAATTGTAAAAGCAAGTCTTGAAAATGGCGTTCAAAAAATCCGTATCACGGCAGACAAAGGCTATCATCCAGCCCATATCCAGCTTCAAAAAGGGATTCCAGCTGAGATTACCTTTCATCGAGCAACTCCTTCAAACTGTTATAAGGAAATTCTTTTTGAAGAAGAAGGGATTCTAGAACCAATCGGTGTAGACGAGGAGAAGACAATTCGTTTTACACCTCAAGAATTAGGTCAACATGAATTTTCATGTGGCATGAAGATGCAAAAGGGGAGCTATACCGTAGTTGAGAAGACGCGAAAATCTCTATCCCTTTTACAGCGTTTTTGGATTACTAGTATCTTTACCCTGCCTCTTGTTTTCCTCATGATCGGGATGTTGACAGGGACTATTAGTCATCCAGTCATGCATTGGGGCACCTTTTTAGCCACAACGCCTATTATGCTGGTAGCAGGTGGTCCTTATATTCAGAGTGCTTGGGCCAGCTTTAAAAAACACAATGCCAACATGGATACCTTAGTGGCACTGGGAACTCTGGTAGCCTATCTTTATAGTCTGGTTGCTCTCTTTGCTGGGCTCCCTGTTTACTTTGAAAGTGCTGGATTTATCCTCTTCTTCGTTCTTTTAGGGGCAGTTTTTGAGGAGAAAATGCGAAAAAACACTTCCCAAGCTGTGGAGAAATTACTTGATTTGCAAGCTAAAACAGCAGAGGTTTTGCGTGATGATGTTTATGTTCAAATACCTCTAGAACAAGTCAAAGTTGGGGATCTCATTCGCGTTCGACCAGGTGAAAAAATTGCCGTTGATGGGACTGTCTTAGAAGGTGAAACGAGTATTGATGAATCAATGGTGACTGGGGAAAGTATTCCAGTCGATAAATCAGTTGGAGATGCTGTCATTGGTTCAACCATCAATAATAGTGGTACGATCATCTTTAGAGCTGAAAAAGTTGGTTCTGAGACTATGCTGGCTCAGATTGTGGACTTTGTGAAAAAAGCGCAAACGAGTCGTGCTCCTATTCAAGATTTGACCGACAAGATTTCAGGGATTTTTGTACCAGCAGTTGTCATTTTAGGACTTCTTACTTTTTGGGTCTGGTTTGTTTTACTTGGAGATAGCTTTGTGACTTCTCTTCTTTATGGAGTAGCAGTTTTGATTATTGCCTGTCCTTGTGCACTAGGACTCGCGACACCGACAGCACTCATGGTAGGAACAGGACGAAGTGCCAAGATGGGGATTCTTCTCAAAAATGGTACAGTTTTACAGGAAATCCAAAAAGTCCAAACGGTTGTTTTTGATAAGACAGGAACCTTGACCGAAGGGAAGCCAGTAGTGACAGATGTTATCGGTGATGAAAGAGAAGTGCTAAGTTTGGCTGCTTCACTGGAAGATGTATCTCAACACCCGCTAGCTCAAGCTATTGTTAATCGTGCATCTGAACTAGGAATTAGCCTTTACCCAGTGGAAAACTTCCAAGCCTTGCATGGAAAAGGTGTTTCAGGACAAATCAATGGGAAACAAGTTCTTCTTGGAAATGCTAAAATGCTGGATGGCATGAACATTTCTAGCACTTATCAAGAAAAACTAGAAGAATTGGAAAAAGAAGCTAAGACAGTTGTCTACTTGGCTGTTGACAATGAAATCAAAGGCTTGCTTGCCCTGCAAGATATTCCCAAGGAAAATGCCAAGCTCGCCATCAATCAGCTGAAAAAACGTGGTCTTAGAACAGTCATGCTGACAGGGGATAATGCTGGCGTGGCGCGTGCCATTGCAGACCAGATTGGCATCGAAGAGGTCATTGCAGGTGTCTTGCCAGAAGAAAAAGCCCATGAAATACATAAACTACAATCAGCTGGAAAAGTAGCCTTTGTTGGTGATGGTATCAATGACGCTCCTGCCCTCAGTGTAGCAGATGTGGGGATTGCTATGGGAGCTGGAACAGATATTGCCATCGAGTCAGCAGATTTGGTGTTGACAACTAATAACCTCCTAGGAGTGGTTCGTGCCTTTGACATGAGTAAGAAAACCTTTAATCGAATTCTGCTCAATCTTTTCTGGGCCTTTATCTACAATGTCGCCGGAATTCCGATTGCAGCAGGAGTCTTTTCAGGAATTGGTCTCGTTCTCAATCCAGAACTGGCTGGTCTAGCCATGGCCTTTAGTTCTGTATCTGTTTTGATCAGTTCACTCATGCTAAATGTTACTAAGATAGACTAAAAGCGGGCTTGCTCGCTTTTTATACTCTTCGAAAATCTCTTCAAACCACTTCAGCTCTATCTGCAACCTCAAAACAGTGTTTTGAGCAACCTGCGGCTAGCTTCCTAGTTTGCTCTTTGATTTTCATTGAGTATTATTATAAAACAGTTATATAAAACGTTTTCAAACTGTACTGTAATAGAGAATAAAAACTTCTGAGCACATTCTTAGGAGACCCAAAACAAATGTGGTAAAGTAGTAGAGTAAAAATTTGCTGAAACGTTTCCAATTAGTATATGAAAACGGATTTATCAAGTTTTAAAAATATTTGAAGGAGAGTTATCATTATGACTCAAGGGAAAATTACTGCATCTGCAGCAATGCTTAACGTATTGAAAACATGGGGAGTAGACACAATCTACGGTATCCCATCAGGAACACTCAGCTCATTGATGGACGCTTTGGCTGAAGACAAAGATATCCGCTTCTTGCAAGTTCGCCACGAAGAAACAGGTGCTCTTGCAGCGGTTATGCAAGCTAAATTCGGTGGCTCAATCGGAGTTGCAGTTGGTTCAGGTGGTCCAGGTGCGACTCACTTGATTAACGGTGTTTACGATGCAGCTATGGATAACACTCCATTCCTTGCTATCCTTGGATCACGTCCTGTTAACGAACTTAACATGGATGCCTTCCAAGAATTGAACCAAAACCCAATGTACAACGGTATCGCTGTCTACAACAAACGTGTAGCTTACGCTGAGCAATTGCCAAAAGTAATCGACGAAGCTTGCCGTGCTGCAGTTTCTAAAAAAGGTCCAGCTGTTGTTGAAATCCCAGTAAACTTCGGTTTCCAAGAAATCGATGAAAACTCATACTACGGTTCAGGTTCGTACGAACGTTCATTCATCGCTCCTGCCTTGAACGAAGTTGAAATCGACAAAGCTGTTGAAATCTTGAACAATGCTGAACGTCCAGTTATCTATGCTGGTTACGGTGGTGTTAAAGCTGGTGAAGTGATTACTGAATTGTCACGTAAAATCAAAGCACCAATCATCACAACTGGTAAAAACTTTGAAGCCTTTGAATGGAACTATGAAGGTTTGACAGGTTCTGCTTACCGTGTTGGTTGGAAGCCAGCCAACGAAGTGGTCTTTGAAGCAGACACAGTTCTTTTCCTTGGTTCAAACTTCCCATTTGCTGAAGTTTACCAAGCATTCAAGAATACTGAAAAATTCATCCAAGTGGATATCGACCCTTACAAACTTGGTAAACGTCATGCCCTAGACGCTTCAATCCTTGGTGATGCAGGTCAAGCAGCTAAAGCTATCCTTGACAAAGTGAACCCAGTTGAATCTACTCCATGGTGGCGTGCAAACGTTAAGAACAACCAAAACTGGCGTGATTACATGAACAAAATCGAAGGTAAAACTGAGGGTGAATTGCAATTGTATCAAGTTTACAATGCAATCAACAAACATGCTGATCAAGACGCTATCTACTCAATCGACGTAGGTGACACTACTCAAACATCTACTCGTCACCTTCACATGACACCTAAGAACATGTGGCGTACATCTCCACTCTTTGCGACAATGGGTATTGCCCTTCCTGGTGGTATCGCTGCTAAGAAAGACAATCCAGATCGCCAAGTATGGAACATCATGGGTGACGGTGCATTCAACATGTGCTACCCAGACGTTATCACAAACGTTCAATACGACCTTCCAGTTATCAACGTTGTCTTCTCAAATGGTAAATATGCCTTCATCAAGGACAAATACGAAGACACAAACAAACACTTGTTTGGTTGTGACTTCCCTAATGCTGACTATGCGAAAATCGCTGAAGCTCAAGGTGCTGTAGGATTTACAGTTGACCGTATCGAAGACATCGATGCAGTTGTTGCAGAAGCTGTTAAACTCAACAAAGAAGGTAAAACTGTTGTGATCGATGCTCGCATCACTCCACACCGTCCACTTCCAGTAGAAGTACTTGAATTGGATCCAAAACTTCACTCAGAAGAAGCCATCAAAGCCTTCAAGGAAAAATACGAAGCAGAAGAACTCGTACCATTCCGCCTCTTCTTGGAAGAAGAAGGATTGCAATCACGCGCAATTAAATAATTCCTTCGTGGAACTTAAAAAGATCGGAGCAATCCGGTCTTTTTCTGGAGGATAGTAAATGAATTTAAATCAATTAGATATTATCGTTTCAGATGTTCCCCAAGTCTGTGCTGACTTGGAGCGTATTTTGGATAAAAAGCCCGATTATGTTGATGACAGTTTTGCTCAGTTTACGATTGGCAGTCACTGTCTGATGTTGTCCCAAAATCATTTGATTCCTTTGGAAGATTTTCAGTCAGGAATCATTCTTCATATCGAGGTTGAGGATGTAGACCAGAATTACCAACGGTTGAAAGAACTTGGTATCCAGGTTTTAAACGGACCAACTGTAACCGATTGGGGAACAGAGTCCTTATTAGTTAAAGGGCCTGCTGGTCTAGTGATTGATTTTTATCGTATGAAGTAGGTAATTCTATTATCAAATTTTTTATCTAAACATTCTTGGAGTGAAACTTAAAAAGATCGGAGCAATTCGATCTTTTTTGTATTTATGCGACTTTCAGTCCGTCTCGCTCCGTTAGGTGCGAGACAAAAAACCACCCGTTTTCACGGGTGGTTATGATTTCTACACTTATTGTTTGGCTTCCTGTTTTAATTGTTGCACCTGTTCCTCGTACTGGACAAGCTCCCTGTCTTTTATATTGATAGTCGCTTCTGCTTCAGCAATGCGGCTTCTCAGATCTTGAGTCTTGTTATGGTGATAGCTAATACCAATAGCACTACCAGCAATGATCCCGATTACTAGACAAGTAAAAATCACCAAAATCAAGGGAGCAGATAGTTGTGTAAAGACAAGACTGACAGTTACTGTTTGACGATTGAGTAGACCAAATGAGATCACAATGACTAATAAGCTCAAACCGCCAATTAGATAAGCCTTATCTTTCAGTGACAATTCATTAAATTTTTTTAGCATAAGTTCCTTTTCTCCTGACTATGTTGATAGAAAACTACACACCATTTAGGTATTAACAAAATTCATTTTACTAGAAAATTTCGATACTGTCAATAATTTCTAACGGCTTATTTACCATCAATCAATCGATTCATTGAAAAGGAGTATTCATTTTCTAATATTTGATTGAGTAAACAGAACGGAGCAATTCGGTCTTTTTTCTGTTCCCTCTTTCTTATAACAAGATTGTGATAGTTTATATCTTTATAACAAAAGTTTTAAAGACTTGATTGTTTTGAAAAAAGATTATAAAATATGATTCATAAAAATGAAAGAGGTTTTGAAAATGTCTGAAAAACAAATGAAAGTTTTGGGTTGGGTAGCGACCTTCATGTCTGTTATGATGTACGTCTCTTACTTCCCGCAAATTATGAACAACCTGGCTGGTCAAAAAGGGAACTTTATCCAGCCCTTGGTTGCAGCCATCAACTGTAGTCTCTGGGTTTACTACGGTCTTTTCAAGAAAGAAAGAGATATTCCCCTTGCGGCTGCTAATGCGCCAGGTATCATTTTTGGTCTGGTAACGGCTATCACAGCTTTGATTTAAAAAGTTTAAAATAGTTAGTATTCTTGTATCCTTTTTTATATTCTGTTAAAATAGAAGCCTAACGAAAGTTTAGGAGTGAATCAAGATGTCGACGAGTTTCTTTTTATTATTTGGCTGTATGATATTAGCGTTTGCTGCCTTTACGTATTTTATGTTCAATGAGTTGATTTTTAGTAGTTATTTAGATGATAAAAAATGTACTGAAAAAACTGAAGGAAAAATCACAAGATATTCTGCATTTCTTTATAACGATGTTAGTCTCCCAGTTGTAGAATACACTGTTGACGGGAATCAGTATAAGGTAGTGGGACCAAAATTTCTTTCTAGCGTATCAAAAACAGTTGCAACACCACTTAATTCTATCGTTTCTGAAGTAAAGTTGGAAGGTTTCGATAATGGAGAAATTCCACAAGTGTTAAGGTATCAGGTACGGCGAAATAGTTTCATTTCTGTAACAAAATCACCACTTATGGAGCGCTTCCCAATCGGCGGAAAGGTTACTGTTTACTATGATCCGAACAAACCTAAACTTTCTTACGTGGAAAGACCGTTAAAGCTAGGTCGATTTTTATGGCTGACTAAATTATCAGTCTATCTTCTTATTCTAATGATGCTTGTTTCAGCTGTTTACATCATGTTTGTCCTTCCAAATCTTGTCAAATAGAAGTTGATTATTTTGTTCCAAAGCTCAACTTTCCATCATACGGTTCTATGTTTATACATAGAATCGTTTTTTGCTGAAGAAATCTTTGAAGAGGATTTCTTTAAAAAATCGAACCCTGAAAATTTGTCGGATTAAATGGAATCATATAATAGTATCATTATTCCGCAGTATTTCACAAGTAAAGGTCTGGATATTGGGGTATAATATAAGTAAATGAAGCAGTAAAATAAGAAAGTGGATAGAGATATGACTGAAAAACTAACTTTTCCAGAAGGATTCCTCTGGGGTGGTGCTACGGCGGCTAATCAATGTGAGGGTGCTTATAATCAGGACGGCCGTGGTCTTGCTAATGTGGATGTGGTACCGATTGGTCCAGACCGTGAAGCCATTATCACAGGTCAGAAAAAGATGTTTTCTTTTGAGGAGGGCTATTTTTACCCAGCAAAAGAAGCTATTGATATGTACCATCATTACAAGGAAGATATCGCTCTTTTTGCAGAAATGGGATTTAAAACCTATCGACTTTCCATTGCTTGGACTCGGATTTTTCCTCAAGGTGACGAAGCAGAGCCAAATGAAGCTGGTCTAGCCTTTTATGAGGATTTATTTAAGGAATGCCACAAGTATGGGATTGAACCTCTGGTGACCATCACGCATTTTGACTGCCCCATGCACTTAATCAGGGAGTACGGTGGTTGGCGCAATCGTCGCATGTTGGACTTTTACGCAAATCTCTGTCGTAGCCTCTTTACCCGTTACAAGGGCTTGGTCAAGTACTGGCTCACCTTCAACGAAATCAATATGATTCTGCATGCCCCCTTTTTAGGAGCTGGGATCTGTTTTGAAGAGGGGGAAAATCAAGAGCAAGTCAAATACCAAGCAGCTCACCATGAGCTGGTAGCCTCGGCTATGGCGACTAAAATTGCCCACGAAATTGACCCAGAAAATAAGGTGGGATGTATGTTGGCAGCAGGGCAATATTATCCTAACACTGCCCATCCGAGAGACTACTGGGCAGCCATGGAAGAAGACCGTAAGAGTTACTTTTTCATTGATGTTCAAGCGCGTGGGGAATACCCAAACTATGCCAAGAAGCAGTGGGAGCGTGAGGGGATAGAAATTGAAATGACGACAGAAGATTTAGACTTGTTAAAGAATCACACTGTTGACTTTGTTTCCTTCTCTTATTATGCGAGCCGAGTGGCTTCAGGCGATCCAGAAATGACGAATCTGACAGCTGGAAATGTCTTTGCCTCTATCAAAAATCCCTATCTGGAATCCTCAGAATGGGGGTGGCAGATTGACCCACTGGGACTTCGAATCACCCTCAATGCCATCTGGGATCGTTATCAAAAGCCTATGTTCATTGTAGAAAATGGACTCGGCGCTATAGACACTCCAGATGAAAATGGCTATGTAGCAGATGACTATCGGATTGCTTACTTAGATGCCCACATCAAGGCTATGCGAGATGCTATTTACCAAGATGGCGTTGAATTGCTTGGTTATACGACTTGGGGTTGTATCGATCTGGTTTCAGCTGGAACAGGCGAAATGAACAAGCGCTATGGCTTTATCTATGTGGATCGTGATAATGCAGGTCAAGGAAGTCTCAAACGGAGCAAGAAGAAATCCTTTTACTGGTACAAGGATGTCATTGACAGCAATGGTGCAAGTATTGAGTAGAGCACATTTGTTCACTATTTTTATAAAATCTTCTCCCTACTTTATATAATAGGAAAAAGAGTTCAATAAGACCTAGCTTTTTGCTATAATGAGGGGAGAAAAATAGACAGGAGAATAAGATGTCAGAACCATTATTTTTACAATCAGTTATGCAAGAAAAAATCTGGGGTGGAACCAAGCTACGTGATGAGTTTGGCTACGACATCCCAAGTGAAAAAATAGGAGAATACTGGGCTATCTCAGCCCACCCAAATGGTGTTTCAAAGGTCGCTAATGGGCGCTTTGAGGGAACAGACCTCGCTACTTTGTATGCGGAGCACCGTGAATTGTTTGGCAACCGTCCAGAGCCTGTATTTCCGCTTTTGACCAAGATTCTCGATGCCAATGACTGGCTCAGCGTCCAAGTTCACCCAGACGATGCCTATGGATTAGAACATGAAGGCGAGCTCGGAAAAACAGAGTGCTGGTACATCATCGCAGCAGATGAAGGTTCAGAGATTATCTATGGTCACAATGCCAAGTCAAAAGAAGAACTCCGTCAGCAAATCGAAGACAAGAACTGGGATGCTTTGCTGACAAAAGTACCAGTGAAGGCTGGAGATTTCTTCTATGTACCAAGTGGCACCATGCACGCTATCGGCGCAGGTATCTTGATTCTTGAAACCCAGCAGTCTAGCGATACCACCTACCGTGTCTATGACTTTGACCGTAAGGATGACAAGGGCAACCTGCGTGAACTTCACCTTGAAAAATCCATCGATGTTTTAAACATTGGAGAACCTGCCAATAGCCGACCTGCCACTGTCAAAGCAGATGATCTACGTTCCACTCTCCTTGTGTCCAATGATTTCTTCGCAGTTTACAAGTGGGAAATTACTGGAAAAGTTGACTTCGAAAAGACAGCTGACTACAGCTTATTGAGTGTCTTGGATGGGGAAGGTCAGTTAACAGTTGACGGGAAAAACTATCCAATCCAAAAAGGTAGCCACTTTATCCTACCAAGTGATGTTGAAGCTTGGACCTTGGAAGGGCAAGGTTTGGAATTGATTGTTAGCCATCCATAAAAAGAAAGGGCCTGAGTTTACTACTCAAGTCCTTTTTGATTACATAAATTGGGCGATAAAAACCACGATGATGATGATTGGAATGATAAAACGAAGAAGGAAGAGCCAGACTTGGAAAAGTCCCTGTTTCCATGCTCTTTCATCGAGATGGAGTTCCTCCTTAGCAAGAGCCTTTTTAAAGATATAGCCTGTAAAAAGTGAAAGGCAGAGAGCTCCAAATGGCATGAGAAGATTGGAAACCAAGAAGTCCATGGCGTCAAAGAAGGTTTTACCAAAAATGTGAACATCCGCCATAACTCCGTAAGATAGGGCTGAAGGAATGCCAAAGACGAAGGTCAAGATTCCTAAAATGACACTCCATTTAGCCCGCTTGCTGTTGTCCTGATTGGTGATATTTCCCACATTGATTTCCAGCATCACGACAGAAGAAGTAACCGTCGCAAATAGGAAGAGCAAGAGGAAAAGGATGTAGAAAATGGTTCCAAAGGGCATCTTGTCAAAGAGTTGAGGCAAGACGATAAAGAGCAGGCTTGGTCCCCCTTCAGACTGGATATTGAAGGCTGACATGGCTGGGAAAATGGCTAGTCCCGCCATGATGGATACTGAGATGTTCATGGCTACGATGGAAATCCCTGATTGGACCAGATTGGTTTTCTTGTCCAAGTAGGAAGCATAGGTCAGCATGGCTGTAACCCCTAGTGAGAGGGCAAAGAAAGATTGGCCAAGGGCATAGAGGAGACCAGCACTTGTCAGTTTTGAAAAGTCTGGTTTGAGGAAATAAAGAACGCCTTCCATGGCATTTGGCAAGCTGAGAGAGCGCCCAATGATCACGACAAAGATGATAAAGAGCAGGGGCATCATGACTTTCGAGGCTCTTTCAATCCCTTTTTGAACCCCACGTGATACAATAAAGATATTCAACAAGATAAAGGCAGCTTGTGCGCCGAGGGCAATAGCTGGGTTTGAAATAATTGAAGTAAATAACTGAGCATAATCACCCGTACCGCCAAGTTGGAACAATTTCCCAAGCTCAATACCCAGATAGACTAAAATCCAACCTCCAATAACACTGTAAAAGGAGAGAAGGATAAAGAGGGCAAAGGCACCAATCCAACCGATAAAGTTGTACTTGTTATTGTTGCCAAGTTTTCCAAAGGTTTTGATAGCGGAAACGCCAGCGCTACGGCCAAGGGCAAATTCAGCCAGCAGGAGCGGGAAACCAATTAAAATAGTGGAAATGAGAAAGACCAATAAAAAGCCTCCCCCACCGTTAGCAGCAGTCATGTAGGGAAACTTCCAAACGGCTCCAAGTCCGATGGCTGAACCAGCAGATGCTAGAATAAAGCCTAGTTTCGAGCCCCATTGCGATTTTTCTGACATAGTTGAAACTCCAATCTCGTTTTTTTTAATAAGAAAAGGCTACTTGAGTTGTCAAATAGCCTTCTCTCATGAGTTGTCAAATAGCCTTCTCTCAATTGCTCTCTATGAGCCTTCTGTTTGATTGATAGACTTGACTATCCTATCATGTTTTCTAATGTCTGTCAAGAAAACCATTTTCAAGTTTTCACACCGTTCTCAAAAAGTTAAAAAGTTTTCGCAAAAACGCTTGACTCTGACCTAAGGGGAGGGGTTATACTATCCTTGTAAGGAGGAAATCATGTACCATATAAAAGAAGCTGCGCAGCTTTCAGGTGTCTCTGTCAAGACCCTGCACCACTACGATAAGATAGGACTCTTGGTTCCGTTAAAGTCGGAAAACGGCTATCGAACCTACAGTCAGGAGGATTTGGAACGACTTCAGGTTATTCTTTACTACAAATATCTAGGCTTTTCTTTAGAAAAAATAGCAGAGCTATTAAAGGAAGAAAGGACAGATTTATTGCCCCATTTGACCAGGCAGTTGGACTATTTGACTCGAGAAAGGCAACATCTGGATACCTTGATTTCTACCTTGCAAAAAACCATTCAAGAACAAAAAGGAGAAAGAAAAATGTCTATTGAGGAAAAATTCACTGGATTTAGCTATCAAGACAATCAAAAATACCACCAAGAGGCGGTAGAGAAATATGGACAAGAAGTCATGGACCAGGCTCTTGAGCGTCAAAAAGGTCGCGAAGACGAGTCTACGGCCGCCTTTAACCAAGTCTTTCAAGCCTTGGCTCAAAATCTTCAAGCTGGTCTGCCTGCAACAGCAGCTGAAAACCAAGAAGAGGCAGCCAAACTCTTGCAAGCTATTCGTACTTATGGATTTGACTGCTCTATTGAAGTCTTTGGTCATATCGGTAAAGGATACGTCTACAACCCAGAATTTAAGGAAAATATTGACAAATTTGGACCTGGAACAGCTCAATACGCATCAGATGTTATTGCCCACTATGTCCAAACTCAGATAACATAAGCATCGCTGGAGATTTGTCCTGCTCCGCTAAAAAAGCTAAATCTTCTGTTTAACTTTTTAGGGAGCAGGTCATTTTAGTTGTTATCTTTTTGGAAAGCATTCTGGCCCCAGACTCTTTACTTTGTTGCTAAAGGGAAA
Organism: Streptococcus sp. KHUD_018; assembly: GCF_054861215.1. The sequence goes on along the minus strand of NZ_CM142176.1, from coordinate 1,636,338 downwards.
TTCATTTTTAAAGTTTTTGCATTGTCAACTCTGAGTGATTAGTTCGCCTTGATAAAATCAGTAAAAAAAGATATGATAGTAGGAGAAAAATGAGGTCAAGAGTGATGGATAAAAATAGAATTGGAACAGAGACACAGCAGGTGCTTGAGGATGTTTTGGATAAGGCTGGATTGCGTGAGGGGGCTCTCTTTGTCCTTGGACTCTCGTCTAGTGAGGTTTTAGGTGGGCAAATCGGCAAGGATTCCAGCCAAGAAATTGGCGAAATTATTGTGAAGACGATTCTGGATATCCTGGAGGAAAGAGGGATTCACCTAGCTGTTCAAGGCTGTGAACACGTCAATCGTGCCCTCGTCGTTGAACGTCAAGTGGCGGAGCAATTTGGTCTGGAAATCGTCAGCGTCCTTCCGACTCTTCATGCAGGCGGTTCGGGTCAGCTAGCTGCCTTTAAGTTTATGAAGGACCCTGTTGAGGTGGAGTTCATCACGGCTCATGCGGGATTGGATATCGGAGATACCGCAATTGGTATGCATGTCAAGCATGTGCAGGTTCCGATTCGACCAGTTTTGCGTGAGATTGGTTATGCCCATGTAACGGCTCTCGCTAGTCGTCCAAAACTCATCGGTGGTGCGCGTGCGCAGTATCCAGAAGATTCTATTAGAAAGATATGAGAATGAAAAAAAGAAAAGAACAGTTTCAAAAAAACCTAAAGTATTCTATTCGTAAATTGACTGTTGGAGTTGGTCCTGTAGCAATCGGGGCCTTTCTTGTTGGTGCCAGTTTGTTATCAGCTGGTAGAGTCCAAGCAAATGAATTAGCTGAAGTGAATTCAGTCCATTATCGATATTTGGCGGAGCAAGAATTAACCGAATCTGAAAAAGCTTTGATTCATCATGAAGTTCCTACAGAATTTCAAGATGAAGATATTATTTATGTTGTTTATCGTAAGAAAGCAACTAACAGTCAACAACTTCCCTATACAGGAAGTAAAGAATTTGCTTTAGCAGGTCTTGGTCTTGCAACAGCATCTTTTGCTGTTTTTTTGGTGTCTAAAAAACAGCGTCAGAAAGTTCTTGGAGTTCTTTTGATTGGTTCTCTTGGTGTCAGCAACTTCATTCCTTTTGCTACTTTTGCCTTTGAGAATAAAGAATTACTTTCTTACAATCAAACGATCTCGGCCCCCTCAAATGAAGAACTAACGAAAGGTGTGATCGATATTGGAGGATATGAGTATATTGGTTATTTTAAAGGAACTGACATAAAAGTAGCTAGTTTTTCTAAAAAAGGGAAGCTCCTCGATCAAGATAGTTTATCAGCGTATACTGAAAAGCTTGAAAGTAAAGGCACTCAAGAGTCTGGTAAAGAAGGTGACTCCCTCGTTCAAGACAATTCCCCAGCGTATACTGGAAAACTTGCAAGCAAAGGCACTCAAGAGTCTGGTAAAGAAGGTGATTCCCTTGTTCAAGACAATTCCCCAGCGTATACTGGAAAACTTGCAAGCAAAGGCACTCAGGAAGCTGGTCAAGAAGGCGAGTCCCTTGTTCAAGATAGTTTACCAGCCTATACTGAAAAACTTGAAAGCAAGGGTACTCAAGAAGTAGGTAAAGAAGGCGAGTCCCTTGTCCAAGATAGTTTGCCAGCGTATACTGAGAAACTTGAGAGCAAGGGCACTCAAGAAGTAGGTAAAGAAGGCGAATCCCTCGTTCAAGGCAATTCCCCAACGTATACTGGGAAACTTGAGAGCAAGGGTACTCAGGAATCTGGTAAGGAAGGCGAATCCCTCGTTCAAGATAGTTTACCAGCCTATACTGAGAAACTTGAAAGCAAAGGTACTCAGGAATCTAGAAAAGAAGGCGACTCCCTTATCCAAGATAGTTTGCCAGCGTATACTGGCAAGCTTGAAAGCAAGGGTACTCAGGAGTCTGGTAAAGAAGGCGAGTCCCTTGTTCAAGATAGTTTGCCAGCGTATACTGAAAAGCTTGAAAGTAAAGGTATCCAAGAACCCGGCAAGGAAGGCGAGTCCCTTGTCCAAGATAGTTTGCCAGCGTATACTGAAAAGCTTGAAAGTAAGGGGACTCAGGAATCCGGCAAAGAGGGTGAATCCTTAGTTCAAGATAGTTTGCCAGCCTATACTGAAAAGCTTGAAAGCAAAGGTACACAAGAACCCGGCGAGGAAGGCGAGTCCCTTGTTCAAGAGCCTCATTCAGAATATACTGGAAAGATAGAAGCCAAAGGTACTCAGGAAGCTGGAAAAGAAGGTGAATCCTTGGTTCAAGAGCCTCAGGCAGAATATACTGGAAAGGTTGAGGTAAAAGGCACTCAAGAGTCTGGTCAAGAAGGTGACTCCCTTGTTCAAGATAGTTTGCCAGCCTATACTGAAAAGCTTGAGAGCAAGGGCACTCAAGAGTCTGGTAAAGAAGGCGACTCCCTTGTTCAAGATAGTTTGCCAACGTATACTGAAAAACTTGAAAGCAAGGGCACTCAGGAAACTGGTAAGGAAGGTGACTCCCTTGTTCAAGAGGACCTTCCAGAATATACAGTAACTGAAGGAATAATTACTAAAGACACAATCGCAGAGATTGACTACCAGACGGAAATCATTGATGATCCTACAAAATACACTGACGAAGAAACAGTGGTTCAAAACGGTGAAAAAGGGATCCAAGTTACCAAAACGACTTATAAAACTGTCGAAGGTGTTGAGACTGACCAAGTTTTAAATACAACAACCACTGTCATCAAAAAACCAGTCACTAAAAAAATAAGTCGTGGTACGAAACCAATAGAAGGAACTCTTGTAGAAGAAAGTCTTGAAAAAATTCCGTTTAAGGAGATAGTCGAAGAAGACACGCAACTGAAAAAGGGCGATAAATTTACGGTCCAAGAAGGAAAAGACGGTCAGAAAAAGGTTATCAGAACCTACAAGACCATCAAAGGAATCAAGACGCAGGAAGCGCCTGAAATTCTTGAACAGGTCATCGAGTTAGCCCAAGACCGTATTGTTAAACTAGGTACCAAAAATTTCGAAAAGCCAGTGTTGACTTTTTCAAGGGTTGATATTCAGGATTTGAAACGCTCATCTCAGATTTACTATAATCTGGAAAATCCAAGTAAGGCAGCGATTAAATCGATCACTTTAACTCTGAGAAAAGGCGACGAAGTCGTCAAAACCATGACGGTTTCACCAAATAACTTGACTGCAACTCTAACAGATTTGCAATATTACAAGGATTATAAACTCGAAACAAAAATGGTTTATGATCGTGGTGAAGGAAACGAGGAAGCAATTCTCAAAGAAGAACCACTGAGAATTGATTTAAAAAAGGTCGAAGTTAAAAATATAAAAGAAACAAGCCTCATAAGTGTTGACGACAATGGCGTGGAAACGGATAGTAGCTTCTTAACTTCTGTTCCAGGTGATGTAAGGCCTTACTATCTAAAGATTGCTACACGTGATAATAAGATGACGCGTCTTGCGATTGACAAAATTGAAGAAGTGATAGTCGATGGGAAAACGCTTTATAAGGTCACTGCCAAAGCGCCTGACCTCGTTCAGCATACGGATGACCACCAGCTCAGTGAAGAGTACATCCATTACTTTGCCAAACCGAAAACTCATGAGGGGAATGTCTACTACGATTTCAATGAACTTGTAAAAGCTATGCAGGCCAATCCATCTGGTGAATTTAAAATTGGTGCAGACTTGAATGCGGTCAATGTTCCTGCAGCTGGTAAATCATATGTAACGACGAAGTTCCGAGGCAAGCTATCAAGTGTAGACGGTCAACGATACACGATTCATAACTTGGAACGTCCACTATTAGGCGATACTGAAGGCGCCCATATCCATGACCTTAACCTTGGTAAGGTAAACATTCATATGCCATGGGCAAATAGAGTTGCTCCCTTGGCTGCTGTTGTAAAAAACACAACGATCAATAATGTGAAAGTAACGGGTACAGTTGTTGGAAATAATGACGTATCAGGTTTGATCAATAAAATTGATAATAACGGCAGATTAACAAATGTGGCATTCATTGGTAAGCTTCATGCTGGTGGGAATCAAGGCGCCTTTCTTGCTGGAATTGTTGGAGAAAATTGGAAAGGTTCTGTTGAGAAGGCCTATGTTGATGCACAAATAACGGGTAATAAAGCGAAAGTTGCAGGCATCGCCTATTGGTCACAAAATGGTGGGGACAACCATGCAGTTTATCGGGACGGAGCCATTAAAAAATCTGTAGCCAAAGGTACTATCGATGTGAGAGAACCGATTAGCGCGGGTGGTGTTGTAGGGAGTACAAATGCCTTGGGCTCCGTTGAAGATACTGTTTCAATGATGAAAGTTAAGAACGGTGAGATTTTCTATGGCTCATCTGATATTGATGATGATCCTTATTGGACAGGTGACCGCTTAAATCGAAACTTTGTTGTTACTGGTGTGAGTGAAGGAAAATCTTCATATAGATATTCTAAACAACAGCATCGTATTAAGCCTATTTCGCAAGAAGAAGCTGACAAGAAAATTGCTGCTCTGGGAATCACAGCGCATGAGTATGAAATCAATGATCCTGTTGTAGATAAATTAAACCGTTTGACACACCGTGAAGACGAGTACAAGGCCATTCAAGACTACAGAGCTGACCGCGAACTTGCCTATCGCAATATTGAAAAATTACAACCATTCTATAATAAGGAGTGGATTGTCAATCAGGCTAATAAACTAGATGCTAGCTCAAACTTGGTGACCAAAGAAGTCCTTTCTGTTACTGGTTTGAAAAATGGGCAGTTTGTAACAGACTTGTCAGCTATTGATCAGATCATGATTCACTATGCTGATGGGACCAAAGAAGAATTGGCCGTTACTGCCAAAGCTGACTCTAATGTAAAACAAGTCAAAGAGTACGAAGTGACCAATCAGAATATCGTTTATACGCCAAATATGCTAGTGAAAGATCGTTCTGGTTTGATTGCAAAGGCAAAAGAAATATTATCCAGTGTAGAATTGATTTCTCCTGAAGTGCGCGCTCTTATGGACAAGCGGAACAAACCGCAAGAAAACACGGATGAACGAAAAAATGGCTACATTCGTGATTTGTTCTTAGAAGAAAGTTTTGCTGAAGTAAAACAAAATCTTGGAAACTTGGTGAAACAAATTGTTGAAAATGAAGATCATCAACTAAATGATGATGAAGCAGCTCAACGTGCTTTTATTAAGAAAGTTGAAGACAATAAGGCCAACATTATGATGGGGCTTGCTTATTTGAACCAATACTATGGCATTAAATATGATGGATTGTCGATCAAAGATATTATGATGTTTAAACCAGATTTCTATGGTAAGAACGTGAATGTCTTAGAGCGCTTAATCACCATCGGCTCAAAAGAGAACAATCTTAAGGGCGACCAATCCCAAGATGCGTATAATCGAGTGATTGCAGATGCTACAGGTAAAGGAAGCCTTCATGAGTTTCTAACATATAACATGAAATTGTTTACAAATGAAACCGATATGAATGTTTGGTTTAAAAAGGCAATTGAAAAGAATGCTTATGTGGTAGAACAGCCATCATTGAACCCCGATTTTGCTCATAAGAAGTATCGTCTATATGAAGGGATTAATAATGGCGTGCATGGTCGGATGATTCTGCCTTTATTAAACCTGAAGAACTCGCATCTCTTCATGATTTCGACCTATAATACCATTTCTTTCAGTGCTTTTGAAAAATATGGTAAAAATACTGAGGAGGCTCGTGAAGCCTTCAAGAGTGAGATCAATAAGAGAGCAAAAGAGCAGGTGAACTACTTAGACTTTTGGTCAAAATTAGCTGCTGATAATGTACGTAATAAGCTCCTCAAGAGTGAAAATAGTGTTCCAACACCTGTTTGGGACAATCATGATGCGCCGGGCATCGGTTGGGCAAACCGATATGGTCACAAGGATGGGAAACCAGATTATGCTCCGATTCGAGAGTTCTTTGGACGGATTCATAAATATCATGGCTATCAGTATGGATATGGTGCTTACGCTTATATCTTTGCCGCTCCAAATCAGCAAGATGCTGTCTACTTTGTTATGACAGAGTTGATAAGTGATTTTGGTACATCGGCCTTTACGCATGAAACGACTCATGTGAATGATCGTATGGCTTACTATGGCGGTTGGTATCATCGTGAAGGGACGGACTTAGAGTCCTTTGCGCAAGGTATGCTCCAGTCACCATCGTTGACAAATCCAAATGGTGAATACGGTGCCTTAGGTTTGAACATGGCTTATGAACGTCAAAATGATGGCAATCAAATCTACAATTATGATCCAAATAAGTTAAAAAACCGTGAAGAAATTGATCACTATATGAAGAACTATAACGAGGCTCTGATGATGCTGGACCATCTAGAAGCAGATGCAGTTATTGGAAAACACTTGGACGACAACAGTAAGTGGTTCAAGAAGATGGACCGAGAATGGCGTACGAACGCTGACCGAAACAATCTGAAAGGCGAGCCACATCAATGGGATAAGTTACGTGATTTAACGGATAATGAGAAGAAATTGACGATTACGAACATCGATCAATTGGTTGATCATAACTTCGTTACAAAACATGGTATGCCAGGGAATGGACGTTATCGTTCGGAAGGTTTTGACAGTGCTTACCAAACCGTAAATATGATGTCGGGTATCTTTGGTGGTAATACTAGCAAGAGTACAGTTGGTTCGATTTCATTCAAACATAATGCTTTCCGTATGTGGGGATACTATGGTTATCTTAACGGATTTATTGGTTACGTTTCAAACAAATATAAGGCGGAAGCTAGCAAGGAAAACAAAGGGTTGTTGGGTGATGACTTCATTATCAAGAAAGTCTCTAATGGCCAATTTGATACTCTTGAAGCATGGAAGAAACATTGGTATAAGGAAGTCTATGACAAAGCTCAAAACGGCTTCACTACAATCGAAATCAATGGCAGATCTATCTCTACTTATGCTGAGTTGAAGTCCTTATTTGATGAAGCTGTTCAAAAAGACCTAGATAGCATGGAAAATCCAAATATAAAGAATCATTATAAAAATACTGAAGACCTTAAATGGAAGGTTTACAAACAGCTCCTTCAAAAATCAGATGGATTCTCTGGAGATTTATTCGCCAAAACATCGTTATAAAGTCGAAATGACTAAAAAGGTGGATCAGCTTAAGCTGCATCTGCCTTTTTGTGCTATACTTAAGATATGCATAGAAAAACAGTGATTGATTTTAGGGCTTTGGGGGAGAGATACACCTTTACCCAGCCGATCAAAGAGTTAAAAACGAGAGATTTAGCAGAAGTGGCGGACTTGCTGGCACAAGTGGAACGCTACCAAGAGCAAGGCTATTATGTCGTGGGCTATGTCAGTTACGAGGCTGCACCTGCATTTGAGGAGAAATTAGCAGTTCACAAGGCTCCTCTACTGGGCGAGTACTTGCTTTACTTTACCGTTCATGATGGGGTAGAAACATCGCCTATTCCTCTGACTTATGAGGAAGTAGATCTGCCTTCAAATTGGCAGGAAGTAACGTCAGCAGAGGACTATGAAAAGGCTATTGCCCTGATTCACCATCATTTGCGGCAGGGTGACACCTATCAGGTCAACTACACTGTCCAACTCAAGCAAGACTTAAGTGCTAATCCTTTTGACATTTACAATCGCATGGTGGTAGAACAGGAGGCGGGCTACAATGCCTATATTGAACACGATGAGATGGCAGTGATTTCCATGAGTCCAGAGCTCTTTTTTGAGCAAAATGACCGGGAATTAACGACTCGCCCGATGAAGGGAACAACCCAGCGGGGAGTGACTGACGATGAAGATTTGAAAGAGGCAGCTTGGTTGGAGCAAGATCCTAAAAATTGCTCTGAAAATATGATGATTGTGGATCTCTTGCGCAATGACATGAATCGTATTTCTGAAGTGGGCAGTGAGCGTGTAGAACGTCTTTGTCAAGTGGAGCAGTATTCAACCGTTTGGCAGATGACTTCGACCATCAAGAGTCAGTTGCGAGAGGATGTGGACTTGGTTGCTATTTTTCGTTCTCTCTTTCCTTGTGGTTCCATAACAGGAGCGCCCAAAATTGCGACCATGGAAATCATCAAGGACTTGGAGCCACACCCCAGAGGAGTTTACTGCGGAACGATTGGTATCTTGCTTCCAAATGGGCGACGAATTTTCAATGTCGCTATTCGGACTATCCAACTGCATCAAGGGAAAGCCATCTATGGAGTTGGCGGAGGGATTACTTGGGATAGTACTTGGGAATCTGAATACCGAGAGGTTCATCAAAAGGCGGCTGTACTCTATCGTAAACAAGCTCGTTTCCAACTGATTTCAACTGGTAAAATCAGCCAAAAACAACTGCTGTTTGAAGATCAACATCTGGAAAGACTGACAAAGGCGAGTAGGTATTTTGCCTATCCTTTTGATCCGGAAGACCTGAGACAAAGGATAGAGGAAGAGTGCCAAGCTTGCGATTCCCACCAAGACTATCGTTTGCGAATTACTCTTAACAAGTCTGGAGAGCTGGAACTCAGTCGCCAAGTATTAACCCCCCTTAGTCCGACCTTCTGCAAAGCCAAACTTTGTCTGCAAGAAGCAGATTTGAATCAATCCTTTACCTACTTTAAAACAACTCATAGACCGCATTTGAGCCTAGGGGAGCAAGAGAAGATTTACCACAATAAGTCAGGAGAACTGCTTGAGACCTCCATTGGAAATCTGGTTCTGAAAATTGCCGGAAAATTCTATACACCGCCTATCAGACTAGGAATTTTGCCAGGAATCTACCGCCAGCATTTGCTAGAAACAGGACAGGTAGAGGAAAAAGTCTTGACTTTGGCAGACTTGAACCAAGCGGAAACTATCTATGGTTGTAATGCGGTCAGAGGCTTATATGAGTTGGAAGTGATATAACTATGGATTTTTCAATTAAGTTTTAGATTTATTTCTGAATATTTAATATTTGATTTGAAAGTAAAATAAAGTATATGGTATACTATAGGTATAAATCATTAAGATAATGGAGATTTTTATGAAAAAATCAAAAAAAATTTTAGTAACCAGCTTAGCAACTGCAACACTGGGACTCATTTCACTTACAGATACAACTGGAGCCTTTCCTTTTTCTGCTCAGCATGTTTCTGCTCAAGAAAAGGATGTATCTAAAAATGGTAAGGTTGTAAAAGAGAATACAACTTCGGCGCCAAATCAAGCTGAGAAATCGAAAACACCAGCGCAAAAGCCTGCTGAGAAATCGAAAACACCAGCGCAAAAGCCTGCTGAGAAACCAAAAACACCAGCGCAAAACCCTGCTGAGAAACCAAAAACACCAGCGCCGAAACCCGCTGAGAAACCGAAAACACCAGCACAAAATCCTGCTGAGAAACCGAAAACATCAGCACAAAAATCTCCTGAGCAGGCAAAAAATATAACTCCTAAAGAGGATAAGTCCAAATCTACAGCTCAGTCTGGTTGGGTAGGCTCATCATACTATCAAAATGGTACTAAAGTTACTAATAAGTGGATTTTTGATAAAAAAGCTAATTCTTATTTCTATCTAAATGCATCGGGAAATTATGTCCAAAATGCCTGGGTCGGCAATTACTATCTTAAATCAGATGGTAAAATGGCTAAGAACGAATGGATTTATGATAAAAAATACTCTGCACATTATTATTTAACAGGAGAAGGTAGCTACGCTCGTAATACATGGGTAGGTAATTACTATCTCAAATCAGACGGGAAGAGAGCTAAAAATGAATGGATTTATGATACGAAATCGAGTTCATATTTTTATCTAACATCAGAAGGAAGTTCTGCTCGTAACACTTGGGAAGGCAATTACTATCTTAAATCAGATGGTAAAATGGCTAAGAGTGAATGGATTTATGATAAAAACTATGGATCCTATTATTATCTAACAACAGAAGGTAGCTACGCTCGAAACACATGGGTCGGCAATTATTATCTTAAATCAGATGGTAAGATGGCTAAAGCAGAGTGGATTTACGACAAAAACTATGGATCCTATTATTATCTAACCGCAGAAGGTAGCTACGTACGTAACAAATGGGTAGGTAATTACTATCTAAAATCAAACGGTAAGATGGCTAAGAATGAATGGATTTATGACACAAATTCCCTCTCTTACTATTATCTAACAGCAGAAGGTAGCTATGCTCGTAACAAATGGGAAGGCAATTATTATCTCAAATCAGATGGTAGGATGGCTAAAAGTCAGTGGGTAGATGGTGGCCGTTATTATGTTGATCCGAATGGTCTATGGCTACCAAAGTCAACAGATGGGAATCCATACTCAGCAGCTTTAAATGAAGCAAAAAGTTATAATAGGAATCATTATTCAAAAAAAAGAATTTATAAGTTATTAATTCTTTTTGGGTTTAATAGTGATGTTGCACAATACACTATCGATCATTTGTATGCAGATTATAAGGCAAATGCCTTAGCTAGAGCAAGGGATTATCGTAAATATACTAACCTCTCAAAAACAGAAATTCATGAGAGACTACTCTCATCCTCATATTTTACTGGTGAATTTACTGAAGAAGAAGCAAGATATGCCATTCAACATCTTGATGATTAATCATTTTGATTAGTGAACAATTTTGAAATATTTAATGTTGACTTTGTAGTACGCAAACCTTTGCACAAAACAGATGATTTTGTTATACTATATCTGTAAGCATTTTCAATTAAAAAGGAGAAGACGATGAGTCAAAAGATTATTGGGATTGACCTTGGTGGAACATCTATCAAGTTTGCAATTTTAACTCAAGAGGGAGAAATCCAAGAAAAATGGTCTATCAAGACTAATATTTTGGATGAAGGAAGCCATATTGTAGATGATATGATTGAGTCTATTCAGCATCGTTTGGACTTGCTTGGATTGTCAGCTACAGACTTCCGAGGCATTGGGATGGGATCACCTGGTGTGGTTGACCGTGAAAAAGGGACTGTTATCGGTGCCTACAACCTAAACTGGAAAACCCTTCAACCGATTAAAGAAAAGATTGAAAAAGCCTTGGGTATTCCATTCTTCATCGACAATGATGCCAACGTAGCTGCTCTTGGTGAGCGCTGGATGGGTGCTGGTGACAACCAACCGGACGTTGTCTTTATGACACTTGGTACCGGTGTTGGTGGCGGTATCGTTGCAGAAGGGAAACTGCTTCACGGTGTGGCTGGTGCAGCAGGTGAGCTTGGCCACATCACTGTTGACTTTGACCAACCAATCGCATGTACTTGCGGTAAGAAAGGTTGTCTTGAGACAGTTGCTTCTGCAACAGGGATTGTCAACTTGACTCGTCGTTATGCAGATGAATACGAAGGCGATGCTGCCTTGAAACGCTTGATTGATGACGGTGAAGAAGTAACTGCTAAAACTGTTTTTGACTTGGCTAAAGAAGGGGACGACCTTGCCTTGATCGTTTACCGTAACTTCTCACGTTACTTGGGAATTGCTTGTGCTAATATCGGCTCCATCCTCAACCCTTCAACAATCGTTATCGGTGGTGGGGTGTCAGCTGCGGGAGAATTCCTTCTTCAAGGCGTTCAAAAGGTTTATGACGAAAACACCTTCCCACAAGTACGCACATCCACAAAATTGGCTCTTGCAACTCTAGGAAATGACGCTGGAGTTATCGGAGCAGCATCACTTGTATTGCAATAAGATAATAAAAAGGGGAAAATACTACTTTAAAGCCAGTGATTTTCCTCCTTTCTTTTTTTATGCTATACTAGTTAGGAAATAAATGAGGTGAGAGTAAATGACAAAAGCAGATACGATTTTTAAAGAAAATATAGAACGAATTCTTAAGGAAGGTGTCTTTTCTGAGCAGGCACGTCCTAAGTATAAGGATGGGACAGTTGCCAATTCTAAGTACGTAACGGGTGCCTTTGCGGAGTATGATTTGGCCAAAGGGGAATTTCCCATCACAACCTTGCGTCCCATTGCAATCAAATCTGCCATCAAGGAAGTACTCTGGATTTACCAGGATCAGTCGAATAGCCTAGAAGTGCTGAATAGCAAGTACAATGTTCACTACTGGAATGACTGGGAAGTGGGAGATACGGGAACCATTGGTGAACGCTACGGTGCGGTCGTTAAGAAACACGATATCATTAATAAGATTCTCAAGCAGTTGGAAGCCAATCCCTGGAACCGTCGCAATATCATCTCACTCTGGGATTACCAAGCATTTGAGGAGACAGACGGCCTCCTTCCATGCGCCTTTCAGACCATGTTTGATGTCCGTCGCGTTGATGGGGAAATCTATCTAGATGCGACCTTGACTCAGCGTTCTAATGATATGTTGGTGGCCCACCACATTAACGCTATGCAGTACGTAGCTCTTCAGATGATGATTGCCAAGCATTTCGGTTGGAAGGTTGGGAAGTTTTTCTATTTTATCAACAACCTTCATATCTATGATAATCAGTTTGAACAAGCAGAGGAATTGCTCCGCCGTGAGCCGTCAAACTGCCAACCTCGTTTGGTCTTGAATGTGCCAGATAAGACTAATTTCTTTGATATCAAAGCCGAAGACTTTGAGTTGGTCGACTATGATCCAGTCAAGCCGCAACTGAGGTTTGATTTGGCTATTTAAAAAAATAAAAAGAAGTTGAGAAATCTCAACTTCTTTTGTTGCTTAATGTGATACGCGGCGGCGAGCTGCTTTTTTGCGGTTTTCTTCGATGAAAGCTGCTTTTTGCTCTTCTGGCTCAATCACTTTCTTTTTAATTGCGTATACTGCACCTGCAACGGCAGCGACAGTGCCTGCGACACCTGTTACAAGACCTTTAGCGAATCCTTTAGCCATGAGTCTTCCTCCTTTATCTTCCCGAACAGTCAGGCTCCTCAAGAGGTAGCATTTTTCTGACTGACCTTTTTGTGATATAATAATAGTAACGAAAAAATGGGAATTTTTCAAGGAAAAAAGATGAAAACAAAAATAATTGTGATTGTTGGACCGACTGCTGTTGGAAAGACAGCCCTTGCTATTGAAGTGGCCAAGCGCTTTGGTGGAGAGGTGGTCAGTGGCGACAGTCAGCAAGTATACAGAGGGTTGGATATTGGGACGGCCAAGGCTAGCCCAGAGGAGCAAGCTGCTGTTCCTCATCATTTGATTGATGTCAGAGAGGTGACCGAGTCTTACTCGGCTTTTGATTTTGTTTCAGAAGCTAAGAAGGCTATTGAGGATATTCAAAGCCGTGGTAAGCTAGTGATTATCGCGGGTGGTACAGGGCTTTATATCCAGAGCTTGTTGGAAGGCTATCATCTAGGTGGGGAAACACCTCATGAGGATATTTTAGCCTATCGAGCTAGTTTGGATGCTTTTACAAATGATGAATTAGCCCATCTTGTGGAGCAAGTAGGCCTTGAAATTCCCCAGTTTAACCGTCGTCGTGCTATGCGCGCCTTGGAAATTGCTCATTTTGGTCAGGATTTGGAAAATCAGGAAAGTCCTTATGAACCATTGATTATCTGCTTGGATGATGAACGCAGTCAGCTTTATGACCGTATCAACCACCGAGTGGATCTGATGTTTGAGGCTGGTCTTTTGGATGAGGCCAAGTGGCTCTTTGATCATTACCCGGATGTGCAGGCTGCTAAAGGCATTGGCTACAAGGAACTCTTTCCTTATTTCCGTGGGGAGCAAACTCTTGAAGAAGCGAGCGATAGTCTCAAGCGGGCGACGCGTCGTTTTGCCAAGCGTCAGCTGACCTGGTTCCGTAATCGCATGCAGGTCACCTTTTATCAGATAGGAGAGCCTGGCGTGCAGGACCGCATTTTAAGCCAGATAGAGGAGTTTTTAGATGATTGAAACGGAGAAAAAAGAGGAACGCGTCCTACTCATTGGTGTGGAATTGCAGGGCATGGACAATTTTGACCTCTCTATGGAAGAATTGGCTAGTCTGGCTAAGACAGCTGGGGCAGTCGTTGTAGATAGCTACAGGCAAAAACGGGAAAAGTATGACTCCAAGACTTTCGTCGGTTCTGGTAAGTTGGAAGAGATTGCGCGAATGGTGGATGCAGAAGAAATTACCACTGTCATTGTCAACAACCGTCTGACACCACGGCAAAATGTCAATTTAGAGGAAGTTCTGGGTGTTAAAGTTATTGACCGTATGCAGTTGATTCTGGATATCTTTGCCATGCGGGCTCGAAGCCATGAAGGGAAGCTCCAAGTTCATCTTGCTCAGCTCAAGTATCTCTTGCCTCGCTTGGTTGGTCAGGGGATTATGCTCAGCCGTCAGGCTGGTGGAATTGGTTCCCGTGGACCTGGTGAAAGTCAGCTGGAATTGAACCGTCGAAGTGTTCGCAATCAAATCACAGATATCGAGCGCCAGCTCAAAGTGGTTGAGAAAAATCGGGCGACAGTCAGAGAAAAACGTTTGGAGTCAGGCACCTTTAAGATTGGTCTGATTGGTTACACCAATGCTGGGAAATCGACCATTATGAACACCTTGACCAGCAAGACCCAGTATGAAGCAGACGAGCTGTTTGCGACTCTGGATGCGACAACAAAGAGCATCCATCTTGGTGGGAATCTACAGGTAACCTTGACTGATACCGTTGGATTTATCCAAGACCTACCGACTGAATTGGTGTCCAGTTTTAAGTCAACCTTGGAAGAAAGCAAGCATGTTGACCTTCTAGTTCATGTCATTGATGCCAGCAATACTTATCACGAGGAACATGAAAAAACGGTTCTGTCTATTATGAAAGACTTGGGTATGGAGGATATTCCTCGCTTGACCCTTTATAATAAAGCGGATTTGGTGGAGGATTTCACGCCTACCCAAACGCCTTATGCCCTCATTTCTGCCAAGTCTGAGGATAGTCGTGAAAACTTGCAAGCATTATTGCTAGATAAGATTAAGGAAATTTTTGAAGCATTTACTCTGCGCGTGCCCTTTTCTAAGTCTTACAAGATTCATGATTTGGAAAGTGTAGCGATTATTGAAGAACGTGATTATCAAGAGGATGGAGAAGTGATCACAGGCTACATTTCGGAGAAAAATAAATGGAGGTTAGAAGAATTTTATGACTGATATTAAAACCTTGGCTCTAAAATATGGGGGCTATACGAGTCTAGACAAGGTCTATCTGGATCAGCTTCTAGCTGGTAAAACAGAGCAGGAGCAATTGGCACTTATTACTCCTCCTCCGAGTGTAGTCAATGCTTACTTTGCTGAACTCTACCAGAAAAAGAGTCCTGAAGCTGCGACGGATTATTTTGCAGAACTCAGTCATGAACTGAACCTCTACAATGCTGAGCCAAGTTTCACCTTTGAAAATAAGCCTTTTATTCGTCTTAATCTATCTGGCAAATCCTTTGGCTTTTGCTATGAGGAAGAAGGTCTTGGTCGGATTTTCTCAGAAGCTGAGGAAGCAATCACTGCTGACTTGCTCTTTGAAATTGCGCAAATTTTCCCCCATCAACTCGTCTTTGAAGAGTCTGGAAAGATTTACATGAAAGCTGTCGGAGATGAAGAAGTTGTTAGTGTAGAAAGTCTCACAGCCTTGACAGACTTGGAAAGTTTAGCAGATGGTCGCACACGTCTCAAAGGTTATAGCCAAGAGGATTTACTACAAGAAGCTGTTTCTTTTTCTGGCAAGCCTTATTTCCGATCGGAAAATCGCACAGCCATGTTATATATTGATTAATTAGAAAGTATCGAATGGATATTCAATTTTTAGGAACAGGGGCTGGTCAGCCCTCTAAAGCCCGCAACGTCTCTAGTCTCGCCCTGAAACTCTTGGACGAGATTAACGAAGTCTGGCTCTTTGACTGTGGAGAAGGAACGCAAAATCGCATTCTGGAAACCACGATTCGACCACGGAAGGTCAGCAAAATCTTTATCACTCACTTGCATGGAGACCACATCTTTGGCTTGCCAGGTTTTCTCTCTAGCCGTGCCTTTCAAGCTAATGAAGAGCAGACAGATTTGGACATCTATGGACCTCAAGGGATCAAGTCATTTGTCTTAACCAGTCTTCGTGTGTCAGGTTCTCGCTTGCCTTACCGCATTCATTTTCATGAGTTTGACCAAGATTCTCTAGGGAAAATCCTTGAGACCGATAAATTCACTGTGTATGCAGAGGAGCTGGACCACACTATTTTCTGCGTTGGTTATCGTGTCATGCAAAAGGACTTAGAAGGAACCTTGGATGCTGAAAAACTTAAGGCTGCTGGTGTTCCGTTTGGCCCGCTTTTTGGAAAAATAAAAAACGGTCAGGACGTTGTTCTCGAAGACGGAACTGCAATCAAGGCAGCAGACTATATCTCAGCACCTCGACCTGGTAAGATTATTACTATTCTGGGTGACACCCGAAAAACCAATGCCAGTGTGCGTCTAGCTGTCAACGCCGATGTCTTGGTTCACGAGTCGACTTATGGCAAGGGAGATGAAAAAATTGCTCGCAATCACGGTCACTCAACCAATATGCAGGCAGCACAAGTAGCAGCAGAAGCCGGTGCCAAGCGCCTCTTGCTCAATCATATCAGCGCCCGCTTCCTCTCAAAAGATATCAGCCAGCTCAAGAAAGATGCGACTACTGTTTTTGAAAATGTCCATGTGGTCAAAGACTTGGAAGAAGTGGAAATCTAGCAGTTATTGAAAGGACGAAGCATGTCTACTATTCTCATTACAGGAGCTAGCGGTGGCCTAGCCCAAGAAATGGTCAAACTCTTGCCAGATGACCAACTCATCTTACTAGGTAGAAACAAGGAAAAACTGTCGGAGCTATATGGAAATCATCCCCATGTAGAATTGATTGAAATCGATATTACTGATGACTCGGTTCTAGAATCTCTGGTAGCTGACCTCTATCTCCGTTATGGTAAAATTGATGTCTTAATCAACAATGCTGGCTATGGAATTTTTGAAGACTTTGATCAGATTTCTAATCAAGACATTAACCAGATGTTTGAGGTCAATACCTTTGCTCTGATGAATCTGTCTCGTCGTCTTGCGGCTCGTATGAAGGAGAGGGGAAAAGGGCATATCATCAATATCGTCAGCATGGCAGGTTTGATAGCGACTAGCAAGTCCAGTCTCTACTCAGCGACAAAGTTTGCAGCGATTGGATTTTCAAACGCTCTGCGCCTCGAACTGATGCCCTATGGTGTCTATCTAACGACGGTCAATCCAGGACCGATTCGTACTGCCTTTTTTGACCAGGCAGACCCAGATGGCAGCTACCTCAAGTCGGTTGACCGTTTTCTCTTAGAACCAGATGCAGTCGCTAGAAAGATTGTCAAAACCATAGGAAAAAACAAACGGGAACTCAATCTCCCAGTTTTGTTGAACCTAGCCCATAAGTTTTATACCCTCTTTCCCAAGCTAGCTGATAAGTTGGCAGGGGGAATCTTTAATTATAAGTAAAAAAGTTCCTTACAAAAGGAACTTTTTTATAATATTTAACTGAGTGTCAAAAATTGTTTGATTTTGTTTTAAAACTACATTCATATTTTTAAAATCCTCTACAAATTTTAGAAAAAACAATCAAAATTATGATTTTTTGTATTTAGAGCATTGAAATTCCCTATATTATTTTATAAAATAAGAGTAAAAGACTATGAAAAAGTAATACGCTTACAATGAAATGGAAGCGGTTACTAAAGGAGGATTTTATGGAAAAAGGCCATTGGAATCGTAAAAGAGTCTACAGCATTCGTAAGTTTGCCGTAGGCGCTTGCTCTGTTATGATTGGAACCTGTGCGGTTCTATTTGGAGGAAGTGTCATTGGAGAATCACCAGTTTTCGCGGATGAAACTCCTATCGCCCACACTGTGGAACAAGCAAAAGAGGAAAGTCCGGCAGTGGAGGAAAAAGAAGATCAAGCCGTAGCAGAGCACAAGGATACTGCAAGTGTCGACCAGAGTCAAGCTGCTCCAATTGAAGCAAGCAAACCAGAGGTGAAAGAAGAGGAACCTGTAGCTCCAAAAGAGGAGAAAGCATCTCTAAAACCTGAAGAAACTGCTCCAAAGGTAGAATCTCAAGTTTCAAGTCAAGAAAAGCCTGTCAAGGAAGATTTGAAAGCTGCGACAAATGAAGAAGTGAATCAAATGATTGAAGATAGAAAAGTGAATTTTAATCAAAATTGGCACTTTAAACTCAATGCGAATCCTAAAGAAGCTGTGAAATCAGATGCCGATGTATCAACATGGCAAAAATTGGACCTTCCACACGACTGGAGTATCTTTAACGATTTTGACCATCAATCACCTGCTCAAAACGAAGGTGGACAGCTAAATGGTGGTGAAGCTTGGTATCGTAAGACCTTTAAACTTGATGAAAAAGACCTCAAGAAGAATGTTCGTTTGACTTTTGACGGTGTCTACATGGATTCTCAAGTCTATGTCAACGGCCAGTTAGTGGGACATTATCCAAATGGTTATAACCAGTTCTCATACGATATCACCAAATACCTTCACAAAGATGGTCGTGAGAATGTGATTGCTGTCCATGCTGTTAACAAACAACCAAGTAGCCGTTGGTACTCAGGAAGTGGTATTTACCGTGATGTGACCTTGCAAGTGACAGATAAGGTTCATGTTGAGAAAAATGGTACAACTATCTTAACTCCGAAACTGGAAGAACAGCAACACGGCAAGGTTGAAACTCATGTGACCAGCAAAATCGTCAATACAGACGATAAAGACCATGAACTTGTGGCAGAGTATCAAATCGTTGAACGTGGTGGTCAGGCTGTAACAGGCGTGGTTCGTACAGCAAGTCGTACCTTGAAAGCACATGAGTCAACAAGCCTAGATGCTATTTTAGAAGTTGAAAAACCAAAACTCTGGACAGTTTTAAATGACAAACCTGCCTTGTATGAATTGATTACGCGTGTATATCGTGATGGTCAATTGGTTGATGCTAAGAAGGATTTGTTTGGTTACCGTTACTATCACTGGACTCCAAATGATGGTTTCTCTTTAAATGGTGAACGCATTAAATTCCATGGCGTTTCCTTGCACCATGACCACGGAGCGCTTGGAGCAGAAGAAAACTATAAAGCAGAATATCGCCGTCTCAAACAAATGAAGGAGATGGGGGTTAACGCCATCCGTACAACTCATAACCCTGCAAGTCCTCAAACCTTGCAAATCGCAGCAGAACTTGGTTTGCTCGTTCAGGAAGAGGCCTTTGATACGTGGTATAATGGCAAGAAACCTTATGACTATGGTCGTTTCTTTGAAAAAGATGCCACTCACCCAGAAGCTAGAAAAGGTGAAAAATGGTCAGACTACGATCTTCGTACTATGGTCGAAAGAGATAAAAATAACCCAGCTGTCTTCATGTGGTCAATCGGTAATGAAATCGGTGAAGCCAACGGTGATGCTCATTCTCTAGCAACTGTAAAACGTTTGGTCAAAGTTATCAAGGATGTTGATAAGACTCGTTACGTTACCATGGGAGCAGATAAGTTTCGCTTTGGTGATGGTAGTGGTGGTCATGAGAAGATTGCCGAAGAACTGGATGCAGTTGGTTTTAACTACTCAGAAGATAACTACAAGAAACTTCGTGCGAAACATCCAAACTGGTTGATTTACGGCTCTGAGACATCTTCAGCAACCCGTACACGTGGAAGTTACTATCGCCCTGAACAGGAATTGAAACATAGTAACGGACCTGAGCGTAACTACGAACAGTCTGACTATGGTAATGACCGTGTTGGTTGGGGTAAAACTGCAACAGATTCATGGACTTTTGACCGCGACAATGCTGGCTATGCTGGACAGTTTATCTGGACAGGTACGGACTATATCGGTGAGCCAACACCATGGCACAACCAAAACCATACACCAGTTAAGAGTTCTTACTTTGGAATCGTAGATACAGCTGGTATTCCAAAACATGACTTCTATCTCTACCAAAGCCAATGGGTTTCTGCCAAGAAGAAACCAATGGTACACCTTCTTCCTCACTGGAACTGGGAAAATAGAGAATTGGCATCGAAAGTTGAAGATTCAGACGGAAAAATCCCAGTTCGAGCATACTCAAACGCTGCAAGCGTAGAATTGTTCTTGAACGGTCAATCTCTCGGAGTTAAGAAGTTCAACAAAAAACAAACTAGTGATGGCCGTACCTACCAAGAAGGTGCCAATGCTAAGGAACTCTATCTTGAGTGGAAGGTTGCTTACCAACCAGGTACTTTGGAAGCTGTAGCTCGCGATGAAGCTGGAAAAGAAATTGCACGTGATAAGATTACCACTGCAGGTCAACCAGCAGGTGTTCGACTCATCAAGGAAGAACATGCAATCGCAGCAGATGGAAAAGACTTGACATACATCTACTACGAAATCGTTGACAGTCAAGGAAATGTAGTACCAACTGCCAATAATCTGGTTCGCTTCCAATTGCATGGACAAGGTCAACTGGTCGGTGTTGATAATGGGGAACAAGCCAGCCGTGAACGCTACAAGGCACAAGCAGATGGTTCTTGGATTCGTAGAGCCTTTAACGGTAAAGGGGTTGCCATTGTCAAATCAACTGAACAAGCAGGTAAATTCACACTAACAGCTCATTCAGATCTCTTGAAATCTGGTCAAGTAACAGTCTTTACTGGTAAGAAAGAAGGACAAGAAAAGACAGTTCTAGGAACAGAGGTACCAAAAGTACGTACTGTTATCGAGAAAGAACCAAAAATGCCGAAGACCGTCGCTTTTGTCTATAGTGATGGCAGTCGTGAAAAACGTCCAGTAACATGGTCTTCTGTTGATGTGAGCCGAGCTGGAGTTGTGACAGTTAAAGGCATGGCAGACGGACGTGAAGTAGAGGCTCGTGTTGAGGTTCTAGCAATTGCGAAAGAACTACCAACAGTTAAACGTGTTGCCCCAGGAACAGATTTGAATGCTGTTGATAAATACGTTTCTATCGCTGTAACAGATGGAAGCGTTCAAGAATACGAAGTGGATAAGTGGGAGATTGCGGAAGCAGATAAAGCCAAACTTTCAGTTGCAGGATCACGTATTCAAATGACTGGCCAACTAGGAGGCGAAACCGTTCATGCTACCCTTGTGGTAGAAGAAGGCAATCCTGCAGCACCTGTAGTGCCAACTGTAACTGTTGGTGGTGAAGCCGTTACAGGCCTCACTAGTCAACATCCAATGCAATACCGCACTCTTGCTTATGGTGCCCAATTGCCAGAAGTCGCAGCAAGTGCTGAAAATGCTGATGTTACAGTCCTTCAAACAAGTGCAGCAAACGGTATGCGTGCAAGCATCTATGTTCAACCAAAAGATGGTGGTCCGCTTCAAACCTATGCAATTCAATTCCTTGAAGAAGCACCAAAAATTGACCATTTGAGCCTACAAGTGGAGAAAGCTGATGCTCTCAAAGAAGACCAAACAGTCAAATTGTCTGTCCTTGCACACTATCAAGACGGAACACAAGCAGTTTTACCAGCAGATAAAGTGACCTTCTCTACAAGCGGTGAAGGGGAAGTCGCAGTTCGTAAAGGAATGCTTGAGCTGCATAAGCCAGGAACAGTCACTCTCAAAGCAGAATATGAGGGGGCTACAGGTCAAATCGATCTTACGATCCAGGCCAATACTGAGAAGAAGGTTGCGCAATCTATCCGTCCAGTAAATGTAGTCACAGATTTGCATCAGGAACCAAGTCTTCCATCAACAGTAACAGTTGAGTATGACAAAGGTTTCCCTAAAGCCCACAAAGTCACTTGGCAAGCCATTCCAAAAGAAAAACTCGACCACTATCAAACCTTTGAAGTTCTAGGTAAAGTTGAAGGTCTTGATCTTGAGGCGCGTGCTAAAGTCTCTGTAGAAGGTATCGTTTCAGTTGAAGAAGTTAGTGTGACAACCCCAATCGCAGAAGCACCACAATTACCAGAAAGCGTTCGTACCTATGATTCAAATGGTCACGTTTCATCAGCTAAGGTTATTTGGGATGCGATTCGTCCAGACCAATACGCCAAGGAAGGTGTCTTTACAGTTAATGGTCGCCTAGAAGCTACGCAATTAACAACTAAACTTCATGTTCGCGTATCTGCTCAAACTGAGAAGGGGGCAAATATTTCTGACCAATGGACCGGTTCAGAATTGCCACTGGCCTTTGCTTCAGACTCAAATCCAACTGATCCTGTTTCAAACGTCAACGATAAATTGATTTCCTTTAATGACCGCCCAGCTAACCGTTGGACAAACTGGAACCGTACTAATCCAGAAGCTTCAGTTGGTGTCCTATTCGGAGATTCAGGTATTTTGAGCAAACGTTCAGTTGATAATCTAAGTGTCGGATTCCACGAAGACCACGGAGTTGGTGTACCGAAGTCTTATGTGATTGAATATTATGTCGGTAAGACCGTTCCAACAGCCCCTAAAAACCCTAGCTTTGTAGGTGAGGAAAACCATGACTTTAACGATCCTGCAAACTGGAAAGAGGTAAGCAATCTCAAAGCACCAGCTCAATTAAAAGCTGGAGAAATGAATCATTTCAGCTTTGATAAAGTTGAGACCTATGCGGTTCGCATTCGTATGGTTCGACTTGATAGCAAGAAAGGAACGTCTATCACAGAAGTACAAATTTTTGCGAAACAAGTTGCGGCAGCTAAACAAGGACAAACAAGAATCCAAGTTGACGGTAAAGACTTAGCAAACTTTAACCCTGATTTGACTGACTACTATCTTGAATCAGTAGATGGAAAAGTTCCTGCAGTAACAGCAAGTGTTAGCAATAATGGTCTCGCCACCGTCGTTCCAAGTGTTCGTGAAGGTGAGCCAGTTCGTGTTATCGCGAAGGCTGAAAATGGTGACATCCTAGGAGAATACCGTCTACACTTTACAAGCAATAAAGACTTGCTCTCTCGTAAACCAGTTGCTGCGGTCAAACAAGCTCGCTTGCTACAAGTAGGGCAACCGCTTGAATTGCCAACTAAGGTTCCTGTTTACTTCACAGGTAAAGACGGTTACGAAACAAAAGACTTGGCAGTTGAATGGGAAGAAGTTCCAGCAGAAAATCTGACAAAAGCAGGTCAATTTACCGTTCGAGGTCGTGTCCTTGGTAGTGATCTTGTTGCTGAGTTCACTGTACGAGTGACAGACAAACTTGGTGAAGCTCTTTCAAATAACCCAGAGTATAATGAAAATAGTAACCGCGCCTTTGCTTCAGCCACTAACGACATTGATAGAAACTCCCATGACCGTGTGGACTATCTCAATGACGGAAATCATTCAGAAAATCGTCGTTGGACAAACTGGTCTCCAACACCATCTTCTAATTCAGAAGTATCAGCAGGTGTGATCTTCCGTGAAAATGGTAAGATTGTAGAACGGACTGTTGCGCAAGCCAAACTTCATTTTTTTGCAGATAGTGGTACAGATGCACCATCTAAACTCGTTTTGGAACGTTATATTGGCCCAGAGTTTGAAGTGCCTACCTACTATTCAAACTATCAAGCCTACGATGCAGCCCATCCATTCAACAATCCAGATAACTGGGAAGCTGTTCCTTATCGTGCGGATAAAGACATTGAAGCTGGTGATGAAATCAACGTAACATTTAAAGCTGTGAAAGCCAAAGCTATGAGATGGCGTATGGAGCGTAAAGCAGACAAGAGCGGTGTTGCGATGATTGAGATGACCTTCCTTGCACCAAGCGAACTGCCTCAAGAAAGCACTGCATCTAAGATTCTAGTAGATGGGAAAGAACTTCCTGATTTCGCTGAAAATCGTCAAGACTATCAAATCACCTATAAAGGTCAACGTCCAAAAGTCTCAGTCGAGGAAAGCAATCAAGTAGCTTCAACAGTTGTTGATAGCAGAGACGATAACCTTCCAGTACTTGTTCGCCTCGTTTCAGAAAGTGGAAAACAAGTTAAGGAATACCGTATCCAGTTGATCAAGGAAAAACCAGTTTCTGAGAAAACAGCCCCTGCTATTCAAGAAGAGAATCCAAGTCTTGAGGTTGTCGAAAAGGAACTTGCCTTCCAAACTGTTGAAAAAGAAGATCCAAGTCTATATGTAGGTGAAAGTCGTGTAGAACAAGAAGGACAAGTTGGTAAGGAACGCATTCTTACATCTGTAAGTCCAGACGGAACTCGTGAAGAGAAACTCCGTGAAGTGCTTCAGACTCCTGTTAACCGGGTTCTTCTCGTTGGAACTAAGCGAGGTACAGCCCAACCACTTGATGGTGTCAGAGATTTAGTTCATCACAAACCAGAACTACGAGTAGAAGAAGAGGAGGTTGATTTCCAAGTTCAAGAACGTAAGACTGACAAACTTTATGTGGGTGAAAGTCGTGTTCTTCAAGAAGGTCAAAAAGGCGTTCGTGTCCACCTAGTAGAAGTCGAAAACGGTAAGCGTACATCGAAAGAAACCTTTGATAAGATAGTTGCGCAAGATCGTATCGTGGAAGTAGGAACTAAGCGAGGTACAGCCCAACCACTTGATGGTGTCAGAGATTTAGTTCATCACAAACCAGAACTACTAGTAGAAGAAGAGAAGGTTGATTTCCAAGTTAAAGAACGTAAGAATGATAAACTTCCAGCAGGGCAAATTCGTGTAATCCAAGAAGGTCAAAAAGGCGTTCGTGTCCACCTAGTAGAAGTCGAAAACGGTAAGCGTACATTGAAAGAAACCTTTGATAAGATAGTCGCTCAAGATCGTATCGTGGAAGTTGGAACTGCTGTAGCGCAAGGAGAACCAAATCCGCAAGTTCCTGTCAAGCCAGATACGCACCAACCGGCTCAAGCGGGAGGACGCTCTCAAGAAGAAAAAGCAACACAAACTGAAAAAGATCACCTTCCAAATACAGGAAGTGAGTCTCAGATGTCAGCTTTAGCAGCGGGCTTGGCTCTCTTGGGCTTAGGTACAGGCCTTGCAGCTACTACTCGCAAAAAAGAAGATTAAGTTTAGTTACAAGCTAAACTGAACAGGAAAAGGCCAGAGTGACGCTCTGGTCTTTTTCGTCTGAGTTGTAATAGTAAACAAATGTTTAGAATAGTCAATCCCATTCCAAATGGATTTTGCCCAAATTTCATAAGGTACCCTTCACGCTTATAAAAAGAGAGGTCGTGTTTGAAAATAATTGATAAATATGCTACAATAGTAGGCACTGGTAATTTTTATAAATGATTTTTTAATGAGAAAAATCGGATAAAATCCATTCAACTTTCGAAGGATCATGATCAGATGAGAAAGCGTAAAATTCCTTACCTTTCAGAGATTTGGTATGGGAATGGTTTTTTTAGATGTTAATCATGGTGACAGAGTTGATATACTTATAAAAATTTTAAGGATTAAGTAAATCCGTTTATGCATTTGATAGTGTTCAAATAGAAGAAATGGAAGAACAGGTGTTCTCACATGAAAATATTCAAGGATAGAAGAGAAGCTCCAAGTAGATTTACACTCATGAGGTGCTCCTATATTTCGTAGGCGAAATAGCATGGTAAGCCAGTTAATCCTATCTTGTTTATCAGTGGGATGAACCTGTTTTCTTGGGTTATCTTACTGTTACGATAGTGCATGAGCATTGCTAGAAAACGATTGCAAGACTTGCTAAATATAAAGAATAAAGGATGACAGATGAAACATTTCGGTCTTAAGAAACAAAAACGAACAAGTATTTTTTTCCGAAGAGCAATTTTTACAATTTTGATCATTGCGATCTATTTACTTGGTCGCCATATTTTACTTCCAGGATACAATGGCAATACAGGTTTTTCACAAATAAGTGAGCAAAACCCCTTGGCCTATTTGTATTCCTTAGCAGGAGTAGATGTCTCTCAGATTTCCATGTTTTCACTGGGATTAGGTCCGTGGATTACGACGATGATTGTCTGGCAGGTTATCAGTTTAAATAAAAGTTGGAATATCCAGTCTTGGTCATTGAAAAAAGCGGATTTTGTCCAAAAAATTCTCACTTTGATTTTTTCCGTGTTACAGGGGATAGCTGTTATGTACACAGCTCGTTCGGGAAATGGACGCTTTTTGCTTCTAGTAGATGATTGGATTTATAATATGGCTGTACTAGCAACTGTTGTAGCAGGAAGCTTTGTTATTATCTGGATGGCTGGTTTGAATGCTAGCAAGGGAGTAGGCGGGCAGACAATTATTATTATTTCAGGAATTCTGCTACAATTTGCTAACCAATTAGTGGTATTGATAGGACAATCTGTTTTGTCTAAAGGAGGACCGGTCTTTCTAGTAGGTGCAGCAATCTCATTTTTGATTTTGGGCTATATTGCCGTGGTCTGCGAGAGAGCTGAGATTCGTTTGCCTCTAAATCGAGTCATGTTAAGTAGTCGTTATTATGGCAAATCTTACCTCCCTATCAAATTTCTTCCCTCAGGAGGAATGCCTATTATGTATGCCTCGAGTGTTATTATGTTGCTTCAGTTGTTATTAGACTGGTTTGGACATGGTTTTACGAAAAATTTTGGTAGTTTATTTGACTTTACAAAACCCTTAAGTTTGGCCTTTTATCTGCTGGCTATTTATCTACTTGCAATTTTATTTGCCTATATCAACTTAGAACCAGAAGAAACAGCGAAACGTTTACAACGTCAAGGAGAATACCTAGATTATATCCAGCCTGGGAAAGCAACTTTAAAAGTTTTGAAACATTATATTTCCTTACAGTCTAACGTAGGAGCACTCTACCTGATCGTTTTTATTGGTTTACCCTATTTCATTAATTTCTTCCTACCTCTTCCAAATTTGCTTTTGACTATACCGAGTACATTGATCATTTTAGTTAGTATGCTCTTACCTTTGCATGAAGAAATACGTATCTTGAGAATTGGGACTTACTACCACAAAGAATTAGAATTTAAAGGAGAATAGAGGGATATGTTTTACTTTGTACCATCTTGGTATAGACAAGATCGGAAATGGTATTCTACCACTCTGCCTTTCTATTACGTGTCTAAAAATATGATGTTTGATGATGCGGTGAATTTGCTGCGAATGTTTCAGCAATCAGGAGAGGCAAATACCACTCTGATTTTGAACTATTCACCACATATTCGAACCTTTCTTTATCAGCAAAGAATATCGCCAGAAACTGTATGGAATCTATTTGATACCATACAAGGTCTGACGGATGTATCTGTACGTAAAATTCGTCTGGAAGATATTAAATGGCCTCAAGGAGTAGAATTCTTCTATACTCCTTTTATGATTGAGGTATATTTAAATCAAGAGCACTATGCTAAAATTAACTTTTCACAAACAGGTAATTTCTTTGATATTACTTATTTTGAGGGTGGGCAGACAAATCATCAGTTAATTTTTGATGATCGTGGATTTGTTTCAAGTATCATCTATTTTGAAAATGATCAGCCTTACTACCAAGATTATTTAAATTTACAAGGTACATGGCAGTTTAGGGAATTTTTGGGTACAGAAAATCATCAAGTACTTATCAACCCTGAGGCACAGGCTACATTTGCAAAAGAAGTTTACCAAGATATTGAAGAATTGATCAATGAAAAATTAGATCAATATCTAACTTCTGCGCTAACGAAGGATGATACGATTGTGATTTCGTCAGATGTGCAGCACAATCACTTTTTCCAAAAGATTAAGGAAAATCATCATGTTATTTTGTCTTTTTTTGGAGATCGCTATCCAATCACAAACCAAGAGCAGCTGTTAACGGATTTGACAGACACGCCGTTCTTCGTTGTGGATAGTTTAAATAAAATTGAAACGATAGCAGCTAATGTGGATTTAGAACAGTTGCCGGACTTTTATGAGATTCCACCTTATGATACTCATCTAAACCTAGGGCATAGTCAAAGGAAAAAAGAGTTAATTGTTTACGTCAATTACGACAATCTACCAGCAGATCAAATTCAATATGTGTTTACGACTTTGTTTGAAATGATGTTAAAAAATGAATGGATTGACTTACTGGTCGGAACACAAAGTCAGGATTTTGGTCGAGAGGCCTATATAAAACAGGTGCTAGAAAGCTATCTATCACTTAAGCCAGAATATGAACAAGAATTGATTTTTGTTGATAAAGAGAAAAGAGCGAGAGGTGAGAACCGAGTTCTTGATGATGAAGAGGGGATTGCTCGCGAACGGATTGATATTGAGACTATTCATAGCGACATCGATTTGATTAAAGTTCTGAAGTACGTTCGTATTATACTAGATTTGGGGACTCCAGCTGATGTGTTGACTCAAATCGCTGGCATTAGTGGAGGGATCCCTCAGGTTAACTTGTATAGTTCTTCTTATGTGAAGCATGGAGAAAATGGTTGGATTCTAGAGGATATTTCAGATTTTAAAGAGGCACTCTTATACTACCTCACAAACTTAGAACATTGGAATCAATCTCTAGTTCACTCAGTCAAGAAGATTGAACAGTACACAAGGGGTGAGATTGTCGATATGTGGAAAAATACCATAAAGGAATTAAAAGGAAATGAAAAAAATTAGTGTTTTGCAAATTGCTGATGAAAATTGGCAGGAGCAATATGAAATTCCTAGTAATATAAAATGGACATTTGTCAAACCAGAAGACATCGTTTCTTTATTGCCAGAAGATATCGGGATCTTAAATAGAGAGGCTGAGGCGGAAAACGGGAAAAAAAAGAAGAAAAAAGTAGATAAACCGTTTGATGTCGTGTTGGTAGATACCGCTGAATATTTAGAGTATGTCACTATCTTGGATCAGAAAATTCAGGTTTACCGTCTGTTCTATCATGAGCGTTGTCGAATCACTACGAAAACATTGGAACGATTTCTTTTGCGGAAAAAGGCTGTGAAAACAAATTTTGAAAATCCAGAGCAGATGCTACATATATTTTCACGTGGTTTTTTCTCTAAACAAAATGGAACGAAACTAAGTGTTAATCATCTAGTCGCTGCACCATCTTTTGAGGGTCAAATCAGTTATGAAGGGACAAACTACCTTCGTTTGTGTGGCCAATATGGTGAGGATTACCAGACCATTGCGACCTATCAACATAATATTTTTCTGAGTGGGGAGATGCCCTTAGATTTGTGGCCTGAGTTCAGAGTTTCAGAAGGTTGTTCGATCCGCTACGTTGTTAAAGGTTTTCCTGCTGGAAATTCTCCCATGCAAGAATGGATTTATGATGAAACGAGTTTTGATCGGTCTCTGACGTTAGATGTAAATGATTCTTATTATTTGAGTATCAGCATTCAAGCAAAGGGACAAGGGATTGTAAAACTTGGTCCCTGCCACTATCGAGACTCCCATCTAGGTTATGGAGACTTGTTAGTCGGAGGAAAAAGAATTAGCGACAAGAATCGAGAAGAGCTGATTTATTTTTTCCATCCAGGAGATTTGAAACCACCGTTGAACATCTATTTTTCAGGGTATCGTCCCGCAGAGGGATTTGAGGGATACTGGATGATGAATAATTTGGGATCGCCATTCTTACTGGTAGGGGATCCGCGTTCAGAGGGGGGTGCTTTCTATCTTGGGTCGGAGGAGCTAGAACAAAAACTTCTCCAAGTGGTTCATAACTGCTTAGATGAACTTGGTTTTACGAAGGAACAACTGACCTTGTCAGGTTTATCAATGGGAACTTTTGGAGCCCTTTACTATAGTTCTAAGTTGGAACCTCATGCCGTCATTGTCGGAAAACCTCTTGTTAACTTAGGAGATATGGCAGAAAATGAGTCAACTATTCGTCCGGGAGGATTTCCAACGTCACTGGATTTGGTGTATCGTAC
Organism: Streptococcus sp. KHUD_018; assembly: GCF_054861215.1. The sequence goes on along the minus strand of NZ_CM142176.1, from coordinate 1,606,599 downwards.
AATAGGGGAGTTATCAAGTGAAGCTACAGCTCATCTTAACGAACGTTTTTGGACGGCTTTTGAGTCAGCTGATTTCTCAAAAACAAAATTCATTATCTCCTTTATGTATCAAGATGACTATGATATGTCTGCCTACCCTGATATGCTGGATGAGTTAGGACAGCGAGATTACCGCGTCAGCGTTATTAGTAAAGGGTTGACTGGACGACACAACGATGATACACAAGGTATTGTTGAATGGTTCTTTAATCAATATAAAACGCTATTAATGAATAGTTTTGAAAGGGAGTTTAAATCGTGAGATACAAGGAAGAAGTCTATTTTGCTTATTGGGATATCCAAAGCGTATCTCAGTATCTATACGGTTCATCTGTCAGACTGTTAGACGGTGGTCATGTTTTGTATGAAAACCAGTTCATGCCTTCGGGGACAGTTATTCATGAATGGCACTCACGGGCAAACTATCAGGCTTTACGCAATACGAGTCAGCTTCCTGAATTGAAACGTGGACAAAACTATATCTTTGGCAGTCATATAGAAACCGTCCCAGAAAATTCAACATACTTAAAAGTTGAATTTATGGATGCTCGAGATGAAGAAATTTCGAATCAAATTATTAAACAGGGAGAGAATGTGAGCGTATGCGTTCCAGATAATACACAATATTATAAGGTGCAGTTAGTCAGCTCGGGTTGTCATCGCTTCCTGTTTGAAGGGATTTATGTTGCTGAGGAGCAGTTAGCGGATTATACAGTGGATCGCTACTGGATATCTGATTTGCTTCATCAGGATTCCGAAAAAGAGACGATGTATGTCTGCTTTACTGAACCCGAACTCAATCGAACAGGTTTTATCCCAGAACATGTTCGTGAGCATTTCTCAAATGTACTGATTGTTAATTCGTCTTATAGAGAAGCACTCCTGTATATGGAGGAACGTTTTTACGAAACCTTGCTTGAAACGATTGAAGAATTAGCGCAAGAGCATCTTTTTGAAAAAGTGGCTTTTGTTGGTTACGGAGCGATTTCTAATATTGCGGCCCTACATTACTCCAAACAATTTGGAAATTCATACGCTCTTGTGACGGATGAGTTTTTAAGTGAACTAGATTATCAACGCTTGCTGGAACGTTACCGTAATCGAGTAAATCCGCCTATTTTTAAAGAATTATTGCTGCAGCAATTTAATCCGACAAAAGTTAAGGAATATGCGAACTTGAAGACTAGACCACGTGAACTAGCAAACATTGAATATTTATTAGATAAGTCATTCCTACTTCAAGCGATTGACTTGGAAAAGATTGAAGAGTGGATGAGAGAGAATGAAAACTAAACGATTCAATTTGACCAACTCCTATAAACTAATGCGTTACAAAAAGATTTTGGAGAAGGTTAATAAACTATCTGATAGTTATGCAGCTATGTCAAATGAGAAACTGCAAGCTCAGACAAAATGGTTTAAAGAACGCCTTTCTGGAGGAGAAAGTTTGCAGTCCATTTTGCCAGAAGCATATGCAACCATTCGTGAGGCAGCCAAGCGTGTATTAGGATTATATCCTTATGATGTTCAGGTTTTAGGGGCCTTGGTTATGCAAGACAATCAGATTGCAGAAATGAGAACAGGGGAAGGAAAAACCTTGACAGCTATCCTTCCTTTATACCTAAATGCCTTGACAGGAAAAAGTACGATCTTAGTCACGGCCAATGAATATTTGGCGGCGCGTGATGCTAAACAAATGGCACCTGTTTTTCGATTTTTAGGAATGACAGTTGGAGTGGGTGTCTCGGACGATCCGGCAAAAAAACTTAAAATTCCTCAAAAACAACAAATCTATAAGAGTGATATCGTCTATACAACACATAGTGCGTTAGGGTTTGATTACCTAGAAGAAAACTTGGCGACATCTCAATCAAAGAAGTTTTTGCCAAAATTTTATTTTTGTTTGGTCGATGAAGTAGATGCAGCCTTGCTAGATAGTGCTCAGATGCCCCTAATCATTTCAGGTTCTCCTCGAGTTCAATCCAATCTCTTTCTTTCGTGTGATGAGTTTGTGAAAACTCTAAAGGAAGGGGAAGATTTTAATTTAGACTCCACTCGGACGTCTGTATGGTTGACGAGAAAAGGAGTAAAGGAAGCAGAGGTTTATTTCCGCGTTCAGAATGCCTATGATCCAGATAATTACCAGCTCATTCGCCAAATTAACCTAGCTTTGAGAGCCAACCACTTATTTGAAAAAGATCGTCAGTACACGGTGGATAATGGCGAAGTTAAACTGATGGATGAGGCGACAGGACGTCTCTTGGAAGGAAATAAACTCCAATCAGGATTGCACCAAGCGCTAGAAGCCAGAGAACGTGTGAAAATCACATTGGAAACGCGTTCGATGGCCTCTATTACCTATCAAAATTTATTTAGAATGTTTCCAAAATTAGCAGGAATGACGGGTACTGGTAAAGTTTGTGAGGAGGAGTTCAGAGACGTTTACGACTTGGGAGTCGTAGTTGTTCCTACACGAAAACCCAATTTACGAATTGATTATCCAGATGAAATCTATCTCACGATTCCTCAAAAATTATATGCTTCGTTGGAGTATATCAAAAAATTACATAAAAAAGGCCAGCCAGTTTTAATTGCGACAGGCTCGGTTGGAATGTCTGAGATTTATTCTATGCTCTTACTCCAAGAGGGAATCGCCCATAATGTGTTGAACGCCCATAATGTAGCGAAAGAGGCTGAGATGATCGCACTGGCTGGTAGACGTTCTGCAGTGACGGTAGCAACATCAATGGCAGGTCGTGGAACAGATATTATCTTGGAAGAAGGTGTTGCTGAGTTAGGCGGGCTCGCTGTTGTTGGAACAGAGAGAATGTCCAGTGAGCGAGTGGATTTGCAGCTTCGCGGTCGTGCCGGACGACAAGGCGCTCCAGGATTGAGCAAATTCTTTATTTCTCTTGAGGATGATCTTATTTCCAAGTCTGGTAGCAAATGGATTAGTGAGTACTATCATAAAGAAATTGCAAAACCAGAGGAAAAGCAAAAGATTCATTTGACCTCTCGTCGTATTAGACATGCGGTTGAAGAAGCTCAGAAGAATAGTGATAACGCGTCAGCAGCTTCCAGACGTTCAACGGAACAATATGATGAAAGCATCCGTATTCAGCGACAGATTATCTACAATAAGCGGAATAAGCTCATCTCCCATCCAGACTTTGATTTGACCTATTTCTTGTCTACTCTATCGGATGCAGTGGACATTTATACAAGTAAAACACCGTTTAAAGAGCGGGCGGATTTGTTTCGCTTTGTTTTGGATAACATTAGTTATTACTGCGAGGATATTCCAGATGATCTAGATGTTACGGATTTACGGCAAGTTAAAAAGTTTCTATCAGACCTCCTTGTTTCAGAGTACCAGCAGAAAAAAGATAAAATCAAGGATGCAGAGTTGTTCAATCAATTTCAACGAACTGTGGTTTTGAGAGCGATAGATGACTGTTGGGTTGAGCAGGTTGACTATTTACAGCAATTTCAAGGTTTGGTGTCTAGTCAAGGGTATGCCCAAAAAAATCCTGTCTTTGAGTTTCATAAAGAAGCTTTTAAATCATACAAAAGAATGAATGCAGATATAAATCTAAACATTATAAAAAATATGGCATTGAGTTATATTAATATTAAGCCTTCTGGGAAGTTAGAAGTTTTCTTTGGCTAATACTTTGACAGATTCTGTTGTAGACTTTATAATGATGATATAACTGTATTTTTGGAGAAAATCATATTATGAGTAAAAATAATAACAAAGAGCTAAGGGGATTTAAACGTTTGATATCAAAGTTTAAGCAAAAGGGTAGGGAAGATAGTGATTACCGTAGCCTGGATGCAGCTAAATCAAAGCCCGTTAGTCGAAAATTCAAAGAGCAAAAGGAAATTATTCTGAGTGCTAGTGAAGATCTCGAGTTGCCAACAGAATCAGTTTCTGTCATGGAAGCCCTAGAAGACTTTCAGGAAAGGAACAGTTTGGGGGTAGCTGACTTGATAAGGAATGTTAGTCAGAGTTTGTCAACGAGCGCTTTAGCTTCCCTCAGTCTTTCTGTCGCAGATTCGTACAGTGAGTCGTTTAGCCAGAGTATATCAGCAAAAGGATTCTCGCTTCGAGAGTCCATGTCTGAGAACTACTCATTAGCGGTCTCTTCTTCAGAATCAGAATCTGAATCCCTTTCCTTGGCTGATAGCCTCTCTATTTCTGAGCATTTGACAACGGACACATTCTCTTTGAGTGAAAATATTGCATACTCAGAGTCCCTTTCCTTTAGTGAATCAGAGCAAGCGAGTCAGAGTATCTCCGAGTCCGAGTTCTATAGTCTGAGCCAGAGCGAGTGGGAATCCATATCCGAATCCCAAAGCGTTTCAGAAGCAGAGTGGTGGAGTTATTCCGAATCAGAGCAAGCGAGTCAGAGTATCTCCGAGTCCGAGTTCTATAGCCTGAGCCAGAGTGAGTGGGAATCCGTATCCGAATCCCAAAGCGTTTCAGAAGCAGAGTGGTGGAGTTATTCCGAATCAGAACAAGCGAGTCAGAGTATCTTCGAGTCCGAGTTCTATAGTCTGAGCCAGAGCGAGTGGGAATCCATATCCGAATCCCAAAGCGTTTCAGAAGCAGAGTGGTGGAGTTATTCCGAATCAGAACAAGCGAGTCAGAGTATCTCCGAGTCCGAGTTCTATAGTCTGAGCCAGAGCGAGTGGGAATCCATATCCGAATCCCAAAGCGTTTCAGAAGCAGAGTGGTGGAGTTATTCCGAATCAGAACAAGCGAGTCAGAGTATCTCCGAGTCCGAGTTCTATAGTCTGAGCCAGAGCGAGTGGGAATCCATATCCGAATCCCAAAGCGTTTCAGAAGCAGAGTGGTGGAGTTATTCCGAATCCGAGCAAGCGAGTCAGAGTGTCTCCGAGTCCGAGTTCTATAGCCTGAGCCAGAGCGAGTGGGAATCCGTATCCGAATCCCAAAGCGTTTCAGAAGCAGAGTGGTGGAGTTATTCCGAATCAGAGCAAGCGAGTCGGAGTATCTCCGAGTCCGAGTTCTATAGTCTGAGCCAGAGCGAGTGGGAATCCCTTTCTGAGTCTCTTTCCTTGAGTGAGATGATTTCTCATCTACTTTCAGAGTCCGAGTCGATAAGTCTTAGCGAAATCCTCTATCTCAGTGAGTCTGAATCCTTAAGTCAAAGCCAACAAATATCTGAATCCTTAAGTCAAAGTCAGAGTGTAGCTGATTCGGTGAGTTTCAGGAAAGCATCTCTATCTCAATCCTATAGTATGCTAGAATCAGAATTCGGCTCCTATAGACAGAGTGCGGCGGAGACAGAAGTATTCGCGCATGACTTGCATACTTCGGAGCGTCTGTATAAGAGCCTCTCTGAACTAGATATGAGTCCTCTAACTCACCAGCAAAAAGTGCAAGAAGTGATGACACCTGAAATTTCTGAAGAAGGATCGTCTCAAGCACATATTGTTGAGGAGCAACAGGAGTCTGAAAATAGAGAAGAATCAATAAAGAATGTAGATTTGCAAGCCTCTCTGAAACATCTGTCTCACTATTCAGAATCAAATGGTACAAATTTAAGGATGACAGAACGCCAACTCTACCACCTACTCAAACCAGGTTCGCAGCCCCTAGCACGTGACTTAAGAAATGTTGCAAGTGAATTGTCTGGTTTGGCTGCTATTACTCAAAAAAAGGAAGATGAGAAATCATCCTAAATGGAACTTGCAATCATTAAATAGAAATAATAAAAATCAAAAGGAGTCACTATGATTAGAAATATGATGTTAAATAGTAACAAAGGTTTGGGTACTACAGATGTACTACCAGTTAACCAATCTCGGATAGAAGTTTTGAATGGAACAGTTGACTACAAAAATGTACCTTTAGGATCCTATGATATCCTAGGGAGATTTGCTTCAGCAGGTCAGAGAGATTATATGGAAGAGCTGAATTTGATTCAATCAATGGGTTTTAATGCCTATAGAATCTCGATCTCTTGGGCACGTATCTTTCCAAGTGGTGAAGAGTTGCAGCCGAGTGAAGAGGGGTTGAAGTATTATGAAGCAATCATTGATGACGTATTAGAAAAAGATATCGAACCGATTGTGACCTTGAGTCACTTTGACCTTCCGCTGAATCTATACGAAAAATATGGAGCTTGGAGAAGTCGCAAGATGATCGAACTCTTTGAACGTTACGCAGAAGCTGTCTTTCAGTACTTTAAGGACAAAGTGAAGTATTGGATTACCTTCAATGAGTTCAACGTTTTGCACCATTTACCGTTTCTTGGTGGGGGATTGTCTTTTGGAGCAGATGACAATCAAGAACAGGTGATTTGGCAAGCAGCTCATTATCAATTAGTTGCTTCTGCACGTGCAATCAAGCTCGGAAAAACAATCAACCCAGAGTTTCAGTTTGGTGGGATGATGGTTGTTAGTAAAAATTACAGTCAGCAAACCGAAAATGCTATTGATGTAATGGAAGCAGAAGTCAAAGATAGGGAAAATTATTTGTTTACAGACGTGCAAGTTCGTGGATACTACCCAAATCACTTTTTGCGTCGTTTGGAACGTGATCAAATCGCCTTGGATATTGAAAATGACGACCTCTTTGTCCTAAGAGATGGGAAAATTGACTTTGTCAGCTTCAGTTATTATGCATCAAGCAATTCCCAAGAAGTTTTTATCAACAAATATGCAAGTAATGGCCAAAATCAAAATCGCATTGATTCTGTGGGACTTCGTCTCGTGATGAATAATCTTTACGATCGTTACCAAAAACCACTCTTCGTCGTGGAAGATGATGTGGTCTTGGATGATTCAAATAGCGTAGCAACTGAAGAGCTGAAAACGAACATCCAAGAGATCGTGAAAACAGTCGAGTATGATGGTGTGGAATTACTTGGCTATACACCACTTACTTTTACGGAACTAAATTTTTAAAATAGGAAGTCCTAACTCGAATTCTTTCTGGTTTAAAAGTAGCGTTCATGTTTTTACTTTTGAAAATGTCTGATTGATAGATCAGACATTTTTTAGAATTGGATGAGCTTTAAGCTAAGTTCGGGTTTTGCTTGATAGCGCTTCAGGATATTTTCCTTATTTGGAGCTTAGAAAAGAATAGCAATTTACGCTATTTTATGCTACAATGAGGGGTAGTGGTGTAAATCAGAATAAGTAAGGAATAGAGGGAGCAAAATGAGACTTAAGAAAACATTGTTCGGTAACTACCGTGCTAAGGAAGTCGAAGATTGTATCGAAGCATTAGAGGAAGGGTTCGATCGTGAAATTCAAAAGAAGAATGAAAAAATCGAGTCCCTACGTAAAAAAATCGACTCTATGAAGAATCAAGAAAAAGAGATCGGTGAAGCAGTCATTTATGCCAAATCTCTTGTTATTGAAGCTCATGATAAGGCTGAAAAAGAAGCTAAAGAAGTTTTAGAAAAGGCACAAAAAGACTACCTGGATACGAGAGAATCTATTCTCGAAGAAATCGATACTCTGACAAAAAAACGGGCAGAGGCAGAGAGATTATATAATTTACAAAAAGAAAAAATTAAAAATATTATTAGTCGAATTGATGATTTTCTAGAACTGGATGATATCGATGGCAAACCAAAAGATATCAAAAAAATTCAAGAATTACGTAAAGAACTTGATAGACCAGAAGAAGTTGCTAAGGAGAAAGAAGAGGTGGTGCCTGAGAGAGAGAAAGCCCATCTCGAACAACCCCTTGCAAAAACAGGAACAGATAGTACCATCTCTGTCAGTTATATCACTTCACGTCGCGCAAAAACTAAAAAGAAAGACGAAGATAAGTTAGATGATGATAAGGGCAAGAGAATCAAACGTCTTTCGAGAATTAAACGAGATAACTTTTTGTAAGAGGATAATCAAATATGACAATTTATAACATCAATTTGGGGATTGGTTGGGCGAGTAGCGGTGTAGAATATGCACAGATCTACCGTGCAAAATTGCTTCGTAGTGTTGGTTTAGAAGCGAAGTTCATCTTTATGGATTTTATATCTGCTGATAACATTGAACATTTGACAAAGAATATTGGCTTTGAAGATTCTGAGGTTATCTGGCTTTATCAGTATTTTACAGATGTTAAAATTGCACCGACGACTTATACGCTAGCACAGGTCTTAGCGAGTTTCGATAAAGAGCCCCTCGAAATTATCCGAGACACCAATATGAAGACGATTCGACTTGTATTTGGTGATGGTGATTTTGTGACTTGCTATGCCTGTGATATGGACAAAGAGTTGATTGAGCGCGCTGAAATTGTTTCGCGTGGTTGTTTGATTCAAAAAGAGTACTATACTTATACGAAGAATTTTATCGAGTATTTTAGTCCGATGAATGGTCATGCGCAATTATATCAACGTACCTGGCTCAATGAAGATGGCAGTGTGGCTTATGAGGAAATCATCAATGAAGTCGATGGTAGACAGGAGACGCAAGTCTATCGTTTCCCAAATCATGTTTTCTATTCTAAGCAAGAATTTGTCGCACATTTTATAAGAAGTTTGTCTCTGACGGACAAAGATTTATTGATCTTAGACCGAGAGACAGATATCGGTCAAGCTATCTTTGCTAACAAGGGCGATGCAAAGCTAGTCGTAATCGTTCATGCAGACCACTTTAGTGAAAATCCTGCTGAGAAAGACTATATTTTATGGAATAACTATTATGAGTATCAGTTCGAATATGCTGACGAAGTGGACTATATCATTAACTCGACCGATGCGCAAACGAACCTACTCAAAGAACAATTTGCTCAATATACAACCATCAAACCAAAGGAAATCTTGACTATTCCGGTGGGAAGTTTGGATCAATTGCGTCATCCAGAAGGAGAGCGTAAGCCGTTTGGATTGATTACAGCTTCGCGCTTGGCAAGTGAAAAGCATATTGATTGGCTGATTCACTCTGTGGTGAAGGCACATGAGCAATTACCTGAAATCACTTTTGATATCTATGGTACAGGTGGTGAAAGAGCTATGTTGGAGCAGTTGATTCGTGAGTTAAATGCAGAAGAGTATATCCGTCTGATGGGGCATCACCACATGGCAGATGTTTATCGAAATTACTCTGCTTACCTCTCTGCCTCCACAAGTGAAGGATTTGGTTTGACCTTGTTAGAAGCGGTTGGCTCTGGTCTGCCAATTATTGGTTTTGATGTACGTTATGGAAATCCAACCTTTATCCGTGATGGAGAAAATGGCTACTTGATTCCTGAGGCGCGTCCAGATGATTTGGATGCAATGACAACGGAATATGCAAAAAAGATTGTCCAGCTATTTACTCAACATTCCCAAGAAGATTTATCCCGTGTGTCCTACGAGGTGGCAGAACCATATCTTGATGAACATATCGCCCAGCGTTGGTATGATCTTGTTCAATCTGCACAGCATCAGTAGGGATTCGAAAAGAAAGGCATAAACACTATGATTTGTTTATTTGAACGCTATGATCAAGCGAGTTTTGATTTGTTACGTTCACTTAAGACAGCTGGGCTAGACTGCCCTGTTGTCGTGATCCGAGACGATGGCTACCTGGCACCTGATGTTGAGTCGCCTTACAGTTACTTTACTGGAGATGTGGCTTCAGAGGACGATCTACCTCTTTATTTTAACCTTGTTCCAAAGCCTCATTTGTGGGAAATCCGCTCGAGTAATGTTAATGGCGAAATCTTAGATATGGGTAAGAAACGTGCCAATATCTTTTACCGTCAGCCAACACACGAACGTCGCGTGCGTGCAGTCGAGTGGTTGGATGATCAAGGCCGTGTACGTGCTGCGGACATTTACAATCGCAAGGGACGTCTCTTTGCGCAGATTACCTATGATGATGCCCAACGTCCAACTCATACACGTTACTTTAATCAAGATAACGTAACGGTGATTATGGAAAATCATCTAACAGAGAATATTGTCTTAACTCTTGATGGAAAACGCCATATTTTCAATTCTAAGCAAGAGTTTGTAATCTTTTACTTGCGATATCGTGGATATGATACAGATCGCATTATCTACAATTCTCTAGCAACACCATTTTTAGTAGCCGTTGGTCTGACTCCAAAAGAAGGACGAGCAGAGGATATTCTCTTCTGGCAGGAGCCGATTGGAGAGGAGTTGCCGGGTAATATGAAAGCAGCGATGCAGTTGCCTCATCGCAACATCCGTATTGCAGTACAGGATAAGCAAGTTTATGATAAAATCCTCAAGCTTGCGACACCAAAAGAGAAAACTTACTTCCGCAATGTCGGTTATCTCTATCAATACCATCGCCTCAATAATATGAATCCAGAAGCCTTGATCCTGACGAATAGTGACCAAATCGAGCAAATTGAGTCACTTTTGACTCAATTACCAAATGTTCATTTCCATATTGGAGCGATTACTGAGATGTCAAGTCGTTTGATGGAATTAAATCGCTATCCGAATATTTCCCTCTACCCTAATATTCGTCCAGCTAAGGTGAATGAACTTTTTGCTCGGTGTGACTTGTATCTGGATATCAATATCAGTGATGAAATTCTCAATGGTAGTCGAACAGCTTTTGAGAATAATATGCTGATTCTCAGTTTTGAGACGACTTGTCACAATCATCGTTTCGTTGCAGAAAGCCACATTTATCCGGTGGAAAATGTATCAGCCATGGTAGGCAAGATTCAGGGAGTTCTCTCTCTTCCGTCTGAGATGGAGGCAGCTCTTGCTAAGCAAAAACAGGCGGCGAATCAGGCTGATCTGGAAGCCTACAAGGCAATTTTATAAGCTAATAAGACAAGGGCTTGCTTTCGATGAAAGCAAGTTCCTTTCTATCAACAGAAAAGGAGGAGCACATGTCTAACAAGGACAATGGAATTTTACAAGAACATATACGAGAACAGCTAGATAATCGAAAGAAACCCCTAAAAAGGGAGAAGCAAGATTTTAGCATGATTGCTGTGTTGGGCGGAGTTCTCTTTCTCGTCACCCTTTTGGTCACGCTACTCATGCAGTTGGGACGCTTTTTCTAGGATTTTTTCTGGATGGAGGAGGTCTCTAGAACAGACGAACCTTGACGATTTGCTCGTCAAGGTTTTTTGTCTCTCTCTAATTGAACTAGTGTGAAAGGGGGGAGGGATTTCGAAAGTTAATAAAACGTTTTCAATAATTTGAAACTTAAAAGCGAATTTTAGATAAAAATTAGGCGTTTTCATTGGTCATTTCGAGCATAAATGCTTGAAAAGGAGGAGCCGTTTTGGTAAAATGATAAATGGTATATACTAGATAAAAGCAACTGGTATATCCCAGATGGAATCTGCTTTTTCTGAGTCAAAGGGATAAAAACTGAGACTGACTGCGGCTTTTATTAGCTTTGGTTTTGAGAGGGCAGCGCAACTACACTTTGTTAATGATCATGAGGTTAACAAAGGGTCGCATTTGGATAAAAGAAAGGAATCAAATGTTTCGAAGTAAAAAATTTAACAAAGATTTCGAGATCGTAGATGAGAAAAAGCGTTATAAGCTTTACAAGTCGGGTAAAAACTGGGTAAAAGCCTCGAACTCTCAATTGGATCTCTTCCGTATCGGTGGGATGGGTGAAGTTGTCTCTAGTACCCTGTCAGACACTGAAGAACTTGATCACGCACACCTTAGTTTTAACACGCTAGCGGGTATAGGGGGAATCCTGGCCGCGGGGGCTGCAGGATTTGTGATGACTCAAGAGCAAACTGTTTATGCGGATGAAACATCTGAGTATGCAGAAAAGGATAAAACAGTCATCGCTGCTGAACCAAAAGCAGCTGAAACAACTGAAACAAGTACTAACTCAATCATTGCTCAAGCGCAAGCAGAAGTAAAGAAAGCTCAAGCAGAACAAACATCTGCCTCAGCTTCTGTATCAGTCAGTCAATCTGTTGAGGCTCAAGCGAGTGCGAGTCAGTCAGCTTCAGTCAGTCAATCTACCTCAGCAAGTCAGTCAGTTTCAGCAAGTCAGTCAGCATCTGCAAGTGCTTCAACATCAGCAGGTCAGTCAACTGCTCCAGCATCTGAGTCAGCGAGTCAATTAACATCAGCTCCTGTATCAGCCTCAGCAAGTGCAAAAGCATCTGCCTCAGCAAGCTCTACACCATCAGAGTCAGCGAGCGCTCAAGCGCCTGCATCTGTAGTTGAGAGTACATCAGCTGTTAGCGAACCATCAGCGCAGGCTTCTGTGTCTACCTCAGCTTCTGCATCGCTCAACCATAAGGTCAACCCTGCGGCAAGTCTTGTATCAGGCAGTGCTAACCAAAGTTTGGTAAGTGCAGCTCTTAGCACAAGTCAAGCAACAACAACAAGCAATAATATCGCAGCTGGTGTTGTAGCGGATAAGAACCAAGCCCAAGGTAAGGATACAACCAAGCAAGCTGAGAAAGACCAAGCAGCAGATAAGCAAGTAACTACTGCACCAAAAGAAGGTTACTCAGGTTTCCGTCAAGCAGGAAATCTAAACCGACAAGGAAATATCACTTATTCGCGCGGTGCTACAATCATAAGTGGACCAGGACATGTTACAGTTGAACCAGGTCAAAGAATTGATTACTCAGTAGTGATTGAAGGGGCACCTATCCATCCGCAGTACTTAGCACTGGTAACCAATGATATGAGACCTACTCATGCATTGGGGATAACGACTACGTTTACGCAATCTGGACCTAATAGGGTTATAGCTCGTATTACTGGTACTGTCCAAACGCCTGGACCGAATGCGAAAACTGAGCTTCCGTTTTACCTTGCTCGTAGAGAATACGGTTCTGTTGGGGATTATCAACCTTTGAGAAACTTTAGCCTGAACATCAGTGATGCTGGTAGCAAGTCTGTTTCAACAAGTAAGCAACAGTCACTGTCGGCCAGTGCTTCAGCGAGTGCCTCACTTAGCGCATATCAATCCCACTCAGCAAGCATCAGTGCTAGCCAATCAGTATCAAGTTCAGCGAGTGCGAGCGTAAGTGCATCAGTAAGTGCAAGTCAAAGTGCTTCAGCATCAGTAAGTGCAAACCAATCAGCTTCAGCCTCAGCGAGTGCCTCACTTAGCGCAAGTCGTTCAGCATCAGCTTCTGCAAGTTCAAGCCGTTCAGCGAGTGCATCAACTAGTGCGAGTCGCTCAGCCTCAGCGAGCGTAAGTTCAAGCCGTTCGGCCAGTGCTTCAGCCAGCGCATCACTTAGCGCAAGTCGCTCAGCATCAGCTTCTGTAAGCTCAAGCCGTTCAGCAAGTGCTTCAGCGAGTGCCTCACTTAGCGCAAGTCGCTCAGCTTCAGCATCAGTAAGCTCAAGCCGTTCAGCAAGTGCTTCAGCGAGTGCCTCACTTAGCGCAAGTCGCTCAGCGTCAGCTTCTGTAAGTTCAAGCCGTTCAGCAAGTGCTTCAGCGAGTGCCTCACTTAGCGCAAGTCGCTCAGCGTCAGCTTCTGTAAGTTCAAGCCGTTCAGCGAGTGCTTCAGCGAGTGCATCGCTTAGTGCAAGCCGTTCAGCTTCAGCAAGTGTAAGCTCAAGTCGTTCAGCATCAGCGAGCGTAAGCTCAAGTCGCTCAGCTTCAGCATCAGTAAGCTCAAGCCAATCAGCATCAAGCTCAGCAACAGCAAGCCAAAGTGCTTCAGCAAGTGCAAGCGTAAGTGCATCAGTAAGCGCAAGTCAATCGGCTTCAGCATCAGTAAGTGCAAGTCACTCAGCATCTGTATCAGCAAGCCAATCAGCTTCAGCCTCAGTATCTGCAAGTCAATCAGCTTCAGCATCTGTAAGCTCAAGCCAATCAGCTTCAGCTTCAGCATCTAACAACCAGAACTCAGCTTCTATCTCAGCAAGCGCGAGCCACTCTGCGTCAATTAGTGCGAGCCAAAGCGCATCAGCATCTGTATCAGCAAGTATCAGTGCTAGCCAATCAGCATCAAGCTCAGCAAATGCTAGCCAAAGTGCTTCAGCAAGCGCAAGCCACTCAGCATCTGTAAGTGCAAGTCAATCAGCAAGCGCATCAGTATCAGCAAGTCAAAGTACTTCAGCATCTGTAAGTGCTAGCCAAAGTGCCTCAGCTTCAGCATCTAACAACCAGAACTCAGCTTCTATCTCAGCAAGCGCGAGCCAGTCTGCGTCAATTAGTGCGAGCCAAAGCGCATCAGCATCTGTATCAGCAAGTATCAGTGCTAGCCAATCAGCATCAAGCTCAGCAAATGCTAGCCAAAGTGCTTCAGCAAGCGCAAGCCACTCAGCATCTGTAAGTGCAAGTCAATCAGCAAGCGCATCAGTATCAGCAAGTCAAAGTACTTCAGCATCTGTAAGTGCTAGCCAAAGTGCCTCAGCTTCAGCATCTAACAACCAGAACTCAGCTTCTATCTCAGCAAGCGCGAGCCAGTCTGCGTCAATTAGTGCAAGCCAAAGCGCATCAGCATCTGTATCAGCAAGTATCAGTGCTAGCCAATCAGCATCAAGCTCAGCAAATGCTAGCCAAAGTGCTTCAGCAAGCGCAAGCCACTCAGCATCTGTAAGTGCAAGTCAATCAGCAAGCGCATCAGTATCAGCAAGTCAAAGTACTTCAGCATCTGTAAGTGCTAGCCAAAGTGCCTCAGCTTCAGCATCTAACAACCAGAACTCAGCTTCTATCTCAGCAAGCGCGAGCCAGTCTGCGTCAATTAGTGCGAGCCAAAGCGCATCAGCATCTGTAAGTGCAAGCATCAGTGCAAGCCAATCAGCATCTGTATCAGCTAGCCAATCCGCTTCAGCATCTGTAAGTGCAAGCGACTCAGCGTCTGTATCAGCTAGCCAATCAGCAAGCGCATCTGTAAGTGCAAACCAAAGCGCATCAGCATCTGCAAGCTCAAGCCAAAGTGCTTCAGCTTCAGCATCTAACAACCAGAACTCAGCTTCTATCTCAGCAAGCGCGAGCCAGTCTGCGTCAATTAGTGCGAGCCAAAGCGCATCAGCATCTGTAAGTGCAAGCATCAGTGCAAGCCAATCAGCATCTGTATCAGCTAGTCAATCCGCTTCAGCATCTGTAAGTGCAAGCGACTCAGCGTCTGTATCAGCTAGTCAATCCGCTTCAGCTTCTGTAAGTGCAAGTCAAAGTGCTTCAACATCAGTAAGCGCAAGCCAAAGTGCCTCAGCTTCAGCATCTAACAACCAGAACTCAGCTTCTATCTCAGCAAGCGCGAGCCAGTCTGCGTCAATTAGTGCGAGCCAAAGCGCATCAGCATCTGTAAGTGCAAGCATCAGTGCAAGCCAATCAGCATCTGTATCAGCTAGTCAATCCGCTTCAGCATCTGTAAGTGCAAGCGACTCAGCGTCTGTATCAGCTAGCCAATCAGCAAGCGCATCTGTAAGTGCAAGCCAAAGCGCATCAGCATCTGCAAGCTCAAGCCAAAGTGCTTCAGCTTCAGCATCTAACAACCAGAACTCAGCTTCTATCTCAGCAAGCGCGAGCCAGTCTGCGTCAATTAGTGCGAGCCAAAGCGCATCAGCATCTGTAAGTGCAAGCATCAGTGCAAGCCAATCAGCATCTGTATCAGCTAGTCAATCCGCTTCAGCATCTGTAAGTGCAAGCGACTCAGCGTCTGTATCAGCTAGCCAATCAGCAAGCGCATCTGTAAGTGCAAGCCAAAGCGCATCAGCATCTGCAAGCTCAAGCCAAAGTGCTTCAGCTTCAGCATCTAACAACCAGAACTCAGCTTCTATCTCAGCAAGCGCGAGCCAGTCTGCGTCAATTAGTGCGAGCCAAAGCGCATCAGCATCTGTAAGTGCAAGCATCAGTGCAAGCCAATCAGCATCTGTATCAGCTAGTCAATCCGCTTCAGCATCTGTAAGTGCAAGCGACTCAGCGTCTGTATCAGCTAGTCAATCAGCAAGCGCATCTGTAAGTGCAAGCCAATCAGCATCTGTATCAGCTAGTCAATCCGCTTCAGCATCTGTAAGTGCAAGCGACTCAGCGTCTGTATCAGCTAGTCAATCCGCTTCAGCTTCTGTAAGTGCAAGTCAAAGTGCTTCAACATCAGTAAGCGCAAGTCAATCAGCTTCAGCATCAGTATCAGCAAGTGAATCAGCTTCAGCATCAGTAAGTGCAAGCGAATCAACTTCAGCATCAGTAAGTGCAAGCGAATCAACTTCAGCGTCTGTATCTGCAAGCCAATCAGCTTCAGCATCAGTAAGTGCAAGTCAATCAGCTTCAGCATCAGTAAGTGCAAGTCAATCAGCTTCAGCATCAGTAAGTGCAAGCGAATCAGCTTCAGCATCAGTATCAGCTAGCCAATCAGCTTCAGCATCAGTAAGTGCAAGCGAATCAACTTCAGCATCAGTAAGTGCAAGCGAATCAACTTCAGCGTCTGTATCTGCAAGCCAATCAGCTTCAGCATCAGTAAGTGCAAGTCAATCAGCTTCAGCATCAGTAAGTGCAAGCGAATCAGCTTCAGCATCAGTATCAGCAAGTGAATCAGCTAGCGCATCAGTAAGCTCAAGCGAATCAACTTCAGCGTCTGTATCTGCAAGCCAATCAGCTTCAGCATCAGTAAGTGCAAGTCAATCAGCTTCAGCATCAGTAAGTGCAAGTGAATCAGCTAGCGCATCAGTAAGCTCAAGCGAATCAACTTCAGCATCAGTATCTGCAAGTGAATCAGCTTCAGCGTCTGTATCTGCAAGCGAATCAGCTTCAGCGTCTGTATCTGCAAGCGAATCAGCTTCAGCATCAGTATCAGCAAGTCAATCAGCTAGCGCATCAGTAAGCTCAAGCGAATCAACTTCAGCATCAGTATCTGCAAGTGAATCAGCTTCAGCGTCTGTATCTGCAAGCGAATCAGCTTCAGCATCAGTATCAGCTAGCCAATCAGCTTCAGCGTCTGTAAGTGCAAGCCAATCAGCTTCAGCGTCTGTATCTGCAAGCGAATCAGCTTCAGCGTCTGTATCTGCAAGTGAATCAGCTTCAGCATCAGTATCAGCAAGTCAATCAGCTAGCGCATCAGTAAGCTCAAGCGAATCAACTTCAGCATCAGTATCTGCAAGTGAATCAGCTTCAGCATCAGTATCTGCAAGTGAATCAGCTAGCGCATCAGTAAGCTCAAGCGAATCAACTTCAGCATCAGTATCTGCAAGTGAATCAGCTTCAGCGTCTGTATCTGCAAGCCAATCAGCTTCAGCATCAGTAAGTGCAAGCGAATCAACTTCAGCGTCTGTATCTGCAAGTGAATCAGCTTCAGCATCAGTAAGTGCAAGTCAATCAGCTTCAGCATCAGTAAGTGCAAGCGAATCAACTTCAGCATCAGTAAGTGCAAGCGAATCAACTTCAGCGTCTGTATCTGCAAGCCAATCAGCTTCAGCATCAGTAAGTGCAAGTCAATCAGCTTCAGCATCAGTAAGTGCAAGCGAATCAGCTTCAGCATCAGTATCAGCTAGCCAATCAGCTTCAGCATCAGTAAGTGCAAGCGAATCAACTTCAGCATCAGTAAGTGCAAGCGAATCAACTTCAGCGTCTGTATCTGCAAGCGAATCAGCTTCAGCATCAGTAAGTGCAAGTCAATCAGCTTCAGCATCAGTAAGTGCAAGCGAATCAGCTTCAGCATCAGTATCAGCAAGTGAATCAGCTAGCGCATCAGTAAGCTCAAGCGAATCAACTTCAGCGTCTGTATCTGCAAGCCAATCAGCTTCAGCATCAGTAAGTGCAAGTCAATCAGCTTCAGCATCAGTAAGTGCAAGTGAATCAGCTAGCGCATCAGTAAGCTCAAGCGAATCAACTTCAGCATCAGTATCTGCAAGTGAATCAGCTTCAGCGTCTGTATCTGCAAGCGAATCAGCTTCAGCGTCTGTATCTGCAAGCGAATCAGCTTCAGCATCAGTATCAGCAAGTCAATCAGCTAGCGCATCAGTAAGCTCAAGCGAATCAACTTCAGCATCAGTATCTGCAAGTGAATCAGCTTCAGCGTCTGTATCTGCAAGCGAATCAGCTTCAGCATCAGTATCAGCTAGCCAATCAGCTAGCGCATCAGTAAGCTCAAGCGAATCAACTTCAGCGTCTGTATCTGCAAGCGAATCAGCTTCAGCATCAGTAAGTGCAAGTCAATCAGCTTCAGCATCAGTAAGTGCAAGCGAATCAGCTTCAGCATCAGTATCAGCAAGTGAATCAGCTAGCGCATCAGTAAGCTCAAGCGAATCAACTTCAGCGTCTGTATCTGCAAGCCAATCAGCTTCAGCATCAGTAAGTGCAAGTCAATCAGCTTCAGCATCAGTAAGTGCAAGTGAATCAGCTAGCGCATCAGTAAGCTCAAGCGAATCAACTTCAGCATCAGTATCTGCAAGTGAATCAGCTTCAGCATCAGTATCTGCAAGTGAATCAGCTAGCGCATCAGTAAGCTCAAGCGAATCAACTTCAGCATCAGTATCTGCAAGTGAATCAGCTTCAGCGTCTGTATCTGCAAGCCAATCAGCTTCAGCATCAGTAAGTGCAAGCGAATCAACTTCAGCGTCTGTATCTGCAAGTGAATCAGCTTCAGCATCAGTAAGTGCAAGTCAATCAGCTTCAGCATCAGTAAGTGCAAGCGAATCAACTTCAGCATCAGTAAGTGCAAGCGAATCAACTTCAGCGTCTGTATCTGCAAGCCAATCAGCTTCAGCATCAGTAAGTGCAAGTCAATCAGCTTCAGCATCAGTAAGTGCAAGCGAATCAGCTTCAGCATCAGTATCAGCTAGCCAATCAGCTTCAGCATCAGTAAGTGCAAGCGAATCAACTTCAGCATCAGTAAGTGCAAGCGAATCAACTTCAGCGTCTGTATCTGCAAGCGAATCAGCTTCAGCATCAGTAAGTGCAAGTCAATCAGCTTCAGCATCAGTAAGTGCAAGCGAATCAGCTTCAGCATCAGTATCAGCAAGTGAATCAGCTAGCGCATCAGTAAGCTCAAGCGAATCAACTTCAGCGTCTGTATCTGCAAGCCAATCAGCTTCAGCATCAGTAAGTGCAAGTCAATCAGCTTCAGCATCAGTAAGTGCAAGTGAATCAGCTAGCGCATCAGTAAGCTCAAGCGAATCAACTTCAGCATCAGTATCTGCAAGTGAATCAGCTTCAGCGTCTGTATCTGCAAGCGAATCAGCTTCAGCGTCTGTATCTGCAAGCGAATCAGCTTCAGCATCAGTATCAGCAAGTCAATCAGCTAGCGCATCAGTAAGCTCAAGCGAATCAACTTCAGCATCAGTATCTGCAAGTGAATCAGCTTCAGCGTCTGTATCTGCAAGCGAATCAGCTTCAGCATCAGTATCAGCTAGCCAATCAGCTAGCGCATCAGTAAGCTCAAGCGAATCAACTTCAGCGTCTGTATCTGCAAGCGAATCAGCTTCAGCATCAGTAAGTGCAAGTCAATCAGCTTCAGCATCAGTAAGTGCAAGCGAATCAGCTTCAGCATCAGTATCAGCAAGTGAATCAGCTAGCGCATCAGTAAGCTCAAGCGAATCAACTTCAGCGTCTGTATCTGCAAGCCAATCAGCTTCAGCATCAGTATCAGCTAGCCAATCAACTAGCGCATCAGTAAGCTCAAGCGAATCAGCTTCAGCGTCTGTAAGTGCAAGCCAATCAGCTTCAGCATCAGTATCAGCTAGCCAATCAGCTTCAGCATCAGTATCTGCAAGCGAATCAGCTTCAGCGTCTGTATCTGCAAGCGAATCAGCTTCAGCATCAGTATCAGCAAGTCAATCAGCTAGCGCATCAGTAAGCTCAAGCGAATCAGCTTCAGCATCAGTATCAGCAAGTGAATCAGCTTCAGCATCAGTATCAGCAAGTGAATCAGCTTCAGCATCAGTATCAGCAAGTGAATCAGCAAGCACAAGCTTGAGCAACAGCGTGTCAGCTTCAATGAGTGCGAGCCAATCAGCAAGCACAAGCTTGAGCAACAGCGTATCAGCATCAAACAGTGCGAGCCAATCAGCAAGCACAAGCTTGAGCAACAGCGTGTCTGCATCAATCAGTGCATCTGAATCAGCAAGCACAAGCTTGAGCAACAGCGTGTCAGCTTCAATCAGTGCGAGCCAATCAGCAAGCACAAGCATGAGCAACAGCGTGTCAGCTTCAATGAGTGCGAGCCAATCAGCAAGCACAAGCTTGAGTAACAGCGTATCTGCATCAATCAGTGCGAGCCAATCAGCAAGCACAAGCTTGAGCAACAGCGTATCCGCTTCAATCAGTGCAAGCGAATCAGCAAGCACAAGCTTGAGCAACAGCGTATCCGCTTCAATCAGTGCTTCAGTATCAGCAAGCACAAGCTTGAGCAACAGCGTATCCGCTTCAATCAGTGCTTCAGTATCAGCAAGCACAAGCATGAGCAACAGCGTGTCTGCCTCAATCAGTGCTAGCCAATCAGCAAGCACAAGCATGAGCAACAGCGTATCCGCTTCAATCAGTGCTTCAGTATCAGCAAGCACAAGCTTGAGCAACAGCGTGTCAGCTTCAATCAGTGCAAGCGAATCAGCAAGCACAAGCATGAGCAACAGCGTATCAGCTTCAATCAGTGCAAGCGAATCAGCAAGCACAAGCTTGAGTAACAGCGTATCTGCTTCAATCAGTGCATCTGAATCAGCAAGCACAAGCATGAGCAACAGCGTATCAGCTTCAATCAGTGCATCTGAATCAGCAAGCACAAGCTTGAGCAACAGCGTATCCGCCTCAATCAGTGCTTCAGTATCAGCAAGCACAAGCATGAGCAACAGCGTATCAGCTTCAATCAGTGCATCTGAATCAGCAAGCACAAGCTTGAGTAACAGCGTATCTGCTTCAATCAGTGCATCTGAATCAGCAAGCACAAGCTTGAGCAACAGCGTGTCCGCTTCAATCAGTGCTTCTGAATCAGCAAGCACAAGCTTGAGCAACAGCGTATCCGCTTCAATCAGTGCTTCAGTATCAGCAAGCACAAGCATGAGCAACAGCGTATCAGCTTCAATCAGTGCATCTGAATCAGCAAGCACAAGCTTGAGTAACAGCGTATCTGCTTCAATCAGTGCATCTGAATCAGCAAGCACAAGCTTGAGCAACAGCGTGTCCGCTTCAATCAGTGCTTCTGAATCAGCAAGCACAAGCATGAGCAACAGCGTATCCGCTTCAATCAGTGCTTCAGTATCAGCAAGCACAAGCTTGAGCAACAGCGTGTCTGCCTCAATCAGTGCTAGCCAATCAGCAAGCACAAGCTTGAGTAACAGCGTATCTGCTTCAATCAGTGCATCTGAATCAGCAAGCACAAGCTTGAGCAACAGCGTATCTGCTTCAATCAGTGCGAGCCACTCAGCAAGCGCAAGCTTGAGCAACAGCGTGTCCGCATCAATCAGTGCGAGCCAATCAGCAAGCACAAGCTTGAGTAACAGCGTGTCCGCATCAATCAGTGCGAGCCAATCAGCAAGCACAAGCTTGAGTAACAGCGTGTCTGCATCAATCAGTGCTTCAGTATCAGCAAGCACAAGCATGAGCAACAGCGTATCAGCGTCAATCAGTGCATCTGAATCAGCAAGCACAAGCATGAGCAACAGCGTGTCTGCATCAATCAGTGCGAGCCAATCAGCAAGCACAAGCTTGAGCAACAGCGTATCAGCTTCAATCAGTACTTCAGTATCAGCAAGCACAAGCATGAGCAACAGCGTATCAGCTTCAATCAGTGCTTCAGTATCAGCAAGCACAAGCATGAGCAACAGCGTGTCAGCTTCAATTAGTGCATCTGAATCAGCAAGCACAAGTTTGAGCAACAGCGTGTCAGCTTCAATTAGTGCTAGCCAATCAGCAAGCACAAGCATGAGCAACAGCGTGTCCGCATCAATCAGTGCAAGTCAATCAGCAAGCACAAGCATGAGCAACAGCGTGTCAGCTTCAATTAGTGCATCTGAATCAGCAAGCACAAGCATGAGCAACAGCGTATCAGCCTCAATTAGTGCTAGCCAATCAGCAAGCACAAGCTTGAGCAACAGCGTATCTGCTTCAATTAGTGCTTCAGTATCAGCAAGCACAAGCTTGAGTAACAGCGTGTCTGCATCAATCAGTGCGAGCCAATTAGCAAGCACAAGCCAATTAGCAAGCATAAGCATGAGCAACAGCGTAAGCACATCTACATCACTTAGCAATAGCATTTCAAGCAGTTTGAGTACAAGTGCGTCACAACAATCTAACTCATTCAGCTATAGTAAGGGTGAGCCAACAAGCGAATCTAAACCAGAGTTTAACCTTCCTAGCTACCTTGAATCTGTAAGTGCAAGTGAGTCAGTTTCACTCAGCAAATCAGTAAGTGTATCATTGAGCGATAGTACTTCAGCATCAATCAGCACAAGTGAGTCAGTCTCAACAAGCGCAAGCTTGAGTGACAGCGTGTCTGCCTCAATCAGTGCAAGCAACAACTCAGGTAGTGGTTCAGGTTCAACAAGCACAAGCAATGGCTCAGCTAGTCAATCAGCATCTGTATCAGCAAGCCAAAGCGCTTCAGCGTCAGTATCTGCAAGTCAATCAGCTTCAGCTTCAATCAGTGCAAGCAACAACTCAGGTAGCGGTTCAGGTTCAACAAGCACAAGCAATGGTTCAGGTGATGCCTCAACTTCAGCAAGTACTTCAGTAAGCTTGAGCAACAGCGTAAGTGCTTCAATCAGCACAAGTGAATCAGTTTCAACAAGCACAAGCTTGAGCAACAGCGCAAGTACCTCAGCTAGCTTGTCTGACAGTGCTTCAATCTCAAGTGCATTGAACCACTCACAAGCTCCTGCACAACAACCTGCTGGACCAGGACGTTCAAACGGTAGAAAACTTCCAAATACAGGAACTGCAAGTAACCAATTTGCTGGTCTTGGATTAGGAGTAGCTGCCTTGGCAACTGCCTCTCTTCTTGGCAAGAAGAAGAAATCAGCAGCTTCTGAAATGGATTTAGAAGACTAAGTCCCCAAAATCGACTAAAATGAAATTGTTGATATCATTTTAGTGACGAAAACAAGAACCCCGGATGGCTCAAGGCTATCTGGGGTTTTTGCCTCTTTGTCAACTGTGGAGAGTGACATCTAATTAAGCATGAGAGAGAAGCAGATTGCTTCTCTCTCTTTTGTAACATTCAAAGTGACGAGAATCGTCATTCTAAAATTTTTGAAATTTTAAAAATCAAATACTATGCATCTTATATCCTTGCTGATTGTCTCCAACTTGATATCGGAATCAAAAGGGATGGACTTCCATTTCTAAACGCTCTAAAGAACTTAATGATGTCTCGCTAGTTATTAATCACCGCCAAAGAGAATATCCGAATCACAAGACAGCTTTTAAAGCACTCAGGAATAAGGGGTAAGAATATTACACTACGCATGGCATATCCCTAACGAAATAGATAAAAATCTAAAATTTGTAGAGAAAATAATATAATTCCGACCTTTTGTTACAGGAATTGCTTGACTAAATAAAACTAAAGCTGTATAATAAGGCAAATATCTAAAACAGGAGGTTCTGGAAATGAAAAAGTCTAAGGCCAAGTATCTGACACTGGCAGGTGTCGTGTTAAGCGCAGGTATCCTATTAAGCGCATGTGGGAACTCAGCAAGTTCATCTAAAACATATAACTATGTCTATTCTAGTGATCCATCTAGTTTGAACTATCTAGCAGAGAACCGTGCAACAACCAATGATATTGTTACCAATTTGGTTGATGGTTTGATGGAAAATGACCAATACGGAAACTATGTTCCATCTTTAGCGGAGGATTGGACCGTTTCCAAGGACGGTTTGACTTATACCTACAAACTTCGTAAAGATGCCAAGTGGTATACATACGAAGGTGAAGAATACGCCCCTGTAACGGCCCAAGACTTTGTGACAGGTTTGAAATATGCGGCAGATAAAAAATCTGAAGCCTTGTACTTGGTTCAAGATTCTGTAGCAGGTTTGGATGACTATATAAACGGTAAAACAACAGACTTTTCAACTGTCGGTGTTAAGGCGATTGATGACCAAACAGTTCAGTATACTTTGACTCGACCAGAACCTTACTGGAATTCAAAAACTACGTCCACTATTCTCTTCCCTGTCAATGCTGATTTCTTGAAATCAAAAGGGGATGATTTTGGTAAAGTAGACCCTTCTAGCATTTTGTACAATGGACCTTTCTTGATGAAATCATTTGTTTCAAAATCTGTTATCGAATACAAGAAAAATCCGAACTACTGGGATGCTAAAAATGTCTTTGTGGACGATGTGAAATTGACTTACTATGATGGTAGTGACCAAGATGCCCTAGCTCGTAACTTTGTAGAAGGAGTCTACAGCTACGCGCGTCTCTATCCAAATAGCTCAAGCTTTGAAGGAATTAAAGAGAAGAACAAGGATAACATCATCTATAGTATGCAAACCGCAACTTCTTATTACTTGAACTTCAACTTGGACAGAAAATCTTATAACTTCACTTCTAAGTCCTCAGATATCGAAAAGAAATCAACACAAGAAGCAGTTCTGAATAAAAACTTCCGCCAAGCTATCAATTTTGCCTATAACCGTACGGCCTATGGGGCACAATCTCAAGGGGAAGACGGAGCAACGAAGATTATTCGTAACCTAGTTGTACCTCCTACATTTGTAAGTATCAACGGAAAAGACTTTGGTGATGTTGTTTCCGAAAAGATGGTCAACTATGGCCAAGAATGGCAAGGAATCAACTTTGCTGATGCTCAGGATCCTTACTACAATCCTGACAAGGCTAAAGCTAAGTTTGCGGAAGCTAAGAAAGAACTAGAAGCCAAGGGTGTTCAGTTCCCAATTCACTTGGATAAGACTGTTGAAATGACCAATAAGACAGAAATTCAAGGGATTAGTTCAATGAAACAATCCATCGAATCTATTCTTGGAACTGAGAACGTGGTTATCGATATCCAACAACTGTCAACAGAGGATTATGATAGCTCTGGTTATTTAGCTCAGACAGCAGCCCAGAAGGATTTTGACCTTTACAATGGTGGTTGGAGTGCTGACTACTTAGATCCGTCAAGCTATCTTGATATTTTTAATGTTAATAGCGGAGGTATGTTGCAAAACTTTGGTTTAGAACCAGGTGAGGTCAATGACAAGGCTAAGGCAGTTGGACTTGATACCTATACTCAAATGTTGGAAGAAGCCAATAAAGAGCAAGATCCAGCAAAACGTTATGAAAAGTATGCTGAAATTCAAGCTTGGCTCGTTGATAGCGCCCTTGCAATTCCAAACGTTTCCCTTGGTGGAACACCTAGCCTGAGAAAGACAGTTCCATTCTCAGCACCATTCTCACAAGCTGGAAATAAGGGGGTAGAGTCATACAAGTATCTCAAGTTGCAAGATAAGACTGTAACGGCTGATGAGTATGAAAAAGCTAAAGAAAAATGGCTGAAAGAAAAAGAAGAATCCAATAAAAAAGCCCAAGAAGAATTGGCAAAACACGTTAAATAACCAGTCTATTCAACAGGAAAAACGATAGTTTCTAAAAGAACTATCGTTTTTATATAGTTTGAAACTATAACTAGCTCTTGAAAACAAGAAAATGAGTTAGTGAAAATAAGTGGTACAATAGTTACTATAGATTTGGAGGTATTGTATGAGCAAAGAACTACACATCAACACAATTTTGGCCCAGGCGGGTATCAAGTCAGATAAGACGACAGGTGCCTTGGTGACGCCGCTTCATTTTTCAACAACTTATCAGCATCCAGAATTCGGTCAGTCTACTGGTTTTGACTATACGCGCACTAAAAACCCAACTCGCAGTAAGGTGGAGGAAGTCTTGGCAGCTATTGAGTCAGCAGACTATGCCCTAGCGACGAGCTCAGGTATGGCTGCGATTGTACTGGCTTTTAGTGTTTTTCCAGTAGGAAGTAAAGTCTTGGCTGTGCGAGATCTTTATGGGGGTTCTTTCCGATGGTTCAACCAAGTGGAGCAAGAAGGCCGTTTCCATTTTACCTATGCCAATACGGAAGCAGAGTTGATTGCTGAGCTGGAAAATGATGTGGATGTTCTCTACATCGAAACGCCGACTAATCCCTTGATGTTGGAATTTGATATTGCAAAACTAGCCAAACTAGCTCATGCCAAGGGTGCCAAGGTAGTGGTGGACAATACCTTCTACAGTCCGATTTACCAACGTCCGATTGAAGACGGTGCGGATATCGTTCTTCATTCAGCAACCAAGTACTTGGCAGGGCACAATGATGTTTTGGCTGGGGTGGTTGTGACTAATAGTTTAGAACTATATGAACAACTTTTCTACAATTTGAATACGACTGGTGCGGTCTTGTCACCATTTGATAGTTATCAGTTGATTCGTGGACTTAAAACCCTACCTCTTCGTATGGAGCGTTCTACAGCCAATGCCCAAGAAGTGGTTGCTTTTTTGAAGGATTCACCTGCTGTCAAGGAAGTGCTCTATACAGGACGTGGAGGCATGATTTCCTTTAAAGTAGTGGA
Source organism: Streptococcus sp. KHUD_018 (assembly GCF_054861215.1). Next base: position 1,580,148 of record NZ_CM142176.1, on the reverse strand, counting down.
TGAAAAACGAATTCCTCATATTCTAAACAGCTTGAAGGTGTTCTCATTTGCAGAAAGTTTGGGTGGGGTAGAGAGTCTCATCACCTATCCGACGACGCAAACCCATGCGGATATTCCAGCAGAAGTGCGTCATTCCTATGGATTGACAGATGATCTTTTGCGTTTGTCCATTGGGATTGAGGATGCTAGAGATTTGATTACGGACTTGCGCCAAGCCTTGGAAGGATAAGACAGATATGGGAAAATATGATTTTACAAGCCTGCCCAATCGTTTTGGGCACCATACCTATAAATGGAAAGAAGCGGAAGCTGATCGAGAAGTTCTACCAGCCTGGATAGCGGATATGGACTTTGTGGTTTTGCCTGAAGTTCAACAAGCTGTGCAAGCCTACGCAGATCAGTTGGTCTATGGCTATACCTATGCTAGCGATGCTTTGATACAGTCGGTTCAGGACTGGGAAGCCAGTCAACATGGCTATCACTTTGACAAGGATGCCCTCGTCTTTATCGAGGGAGTGGTACCAGCTATTTCAACAGCCATTCAAGCCTTTACAAAAGAAGGAGAGGCTGTTCTGATTAACACACCAGTCTATCCACCTTTTGCTCGCAGTGTCAAACTGAACAATCGCAGATTGATTACCAATTCTTTGGTGGAAAAGAATGGTCTGTTTGAGATTGACTTTGACCAGCTGGAGAAGGAATTGGTGGAAGAGGATGTGAAGCTTTATATCCTTTGCAATCCTCACAATCCTGGTGGACGTGTTTGGGAAAAGGAAGTGTTAGAAAAGATTGGGCATCTCTGCCAAAAACATGGTGTTTTGTTGGTTTCAGATGAGATTCACCAAGATTTGGCCCTCTTTGGTCACAAACACCAGTCTTTCAACACCATTGATCCAGCTTTTAAAGACTTTGCCCTTATCTTGAGCAGTGCCACTAAGACCTTTAATATTGCTGGAACGAAAAATTCTTATGCAGTGATTGAAAATCCTAAACTTCGAGTGGCCTTTCAGAAACGTCAGTTGGCCAATAACCAGCATGAGATCTCAGGTTTGGGTTATTTGACGACAGAAGCTGCCTATCGATATGGAAAGGATTGGCTAGAAGAACTCAAGCAAGTCTTTGAAGACCACATCAATTATGTGGTGGATCTATTTGGAAAAGAGACTAAAATCAAGGTCATGAAACCGCAAGGAACCTACTTGATCTGGCTTGATTTTTCAGCCTATGACCTAACGGATGATCGCTTGCAAGAGCTTTTGAAGAATGAAGCCAAGGTTATCTTGAACCGAGGTTTGGACTTTGGGGAGGAGGGAACTCTTCATGCCCGCCTCAATGTAGCCATGCCGAAGTCAGTACTAGAAGAAGTTTGCCAACGTATCGTGACCACTTTTGCTACACTTTAAAAATCGAGCCTTCTAGGAGAAAAGTCTTCCTAGAAGGCTATTTTCGTAGGGGAAAATGTGGTATAATGAAAAGATAAGATAAAGGGGTAACTATGGCTAAATTGATTCCGGGAAAGTTGCGCATGGAGGGTGTTATTCTCTATGAAACGGGCAACATTGAGATTATCAAGGAAAAAGGGAATCGCCTCTATACTCGTGTGGCGGGAGAAGACTTGCGCTACAGTTTAGAGGATGATCTTGTTTTTTGTGCTTGCGATTTTTTCCAAAAAAGAGGTTACTGTGTTCACCTCGCAGCGCTCGAGCATTATCTGAAGAATGATGAAGAAGGCCAAGTGATTTTACAAGCCTTAGAAAAAGGACATGAAGAGCAAGAAGAGGTCGAAACCAAGGTTAGTTTTGGTGGTAGTTTTTTGGAGCGTATCCAACCTCAGAAGAGAGAGAAAATCTACGCTTTGTCGGCTCAAGGTCAGGTGGAAGCTGGAACCAATCGCCTCCTTTGGACTCTCCGAATCGGTTTAGTTGATAGTCAAAAATATTATGTCATTCGTGATATCCCTCTCTTTTTGAAGGTTTTAGTCCATCGAAAACCCTATATGATTGGGAAATACTATGAAAATGACTTGTCTTGGGATGCTTTTGATACAGCTAGTCAAGATGTTCTTACTTTTTTACGGGGCTTGATTGAGGAGGGACTGAGTCAAGACCTCTTTTTCCCTAATCAAGGTCGTCACCTCTTTTTCCCTCTGACCTTTTTTGAGCAGGGAGTGGAGTTGCTGATGAACTTGGAGGATTTTCATTTTGAACACCAGATTACAAGTTATGAAAATCTTCTCTTTCATGATTTAGATCCAGATGCAGAACTGTTCTCTTTTTCAGTGCGGGAGTATCCCGATTATTTTGAGATGGAGATTTCTGAAAGTGAGCGAGTCAACGTATTCTATGGGGGAGCGGTTCTCTTTCGTAAGGGGAATCTTTATCTCTTAAATCCTAAACAAATCAGCTTACTAAAGGAAATCAAGGAGCTTCCTCAGGAGGAGAGAGGGAGAAAATGCCTCCAGTTTGACAACAGTGATCGTGATCGCCTAGCCGCCTGTCTGCCTTTGTTTGGACAGCTAGGAACAGTTTCTGCTCCTGAGAGCTTACAAATCAGACCCTTTTCACCAATCTTTTACTTTGATAGGGAGGATGACGGCCGCATCCGCTTGGATATACAGTTTGACTATGGAGATGTTAAGGTGACTAGTCGTCAACAGCTGGAACAATTACCATTTTCAAGTGATGCCGTCTTGGAAAACCAGCTATTTCAAGTCTGTTTAGGGGCTGGTTTTGAAGCTGATTTTCAGTCTTGGAGACAGGCTTTGAAGCCAGAATCGGTTTATTCTTTCTTTCATCATACGATTCCTGCTTTTGAGGAGTTGGGTCAGGTTTTCTTGTCTGATGAGATGAATCAGCTCTACAGTATCCAAGCTCCTCAGGTTCAGATTGAGTCCAAGGGAGGATTGTTGGAAATCCAATTTGATTTCCAAGGGATTGCCCAAGAAGAGATTGATCAAGCTCTTAAAGCCCTGACCAGTAATCAGGATTTCTATATCAGTTCTTCTGATCAAGTGTACTTTTTTGATGAGGAAACCAAGCAGATTCGTCAAAATTTGCAGGAACTGGGGGTTGAGCTAAAAGATGGTTCTTTCCAAGCGCGAAAATCTCTGGCTTATAGCCTTTCTCAGCTTTTTGAAGGTCGAAACAGGATCTCTTTCTCGGAAGAATTTCAGCATTTAGCTCATGATTTGACTCATCCAGAGGATTTTTCTTTGGGAGATATACGGGTTCAGGCGAGTTTGAGAGACTATCAGGAAAAGGGTGTTCGTTGGCTCCAGATGCTTCATCACTATGGTTTTGGTGGCATTCTGGCAGATGATATGGGACTGGGAAAAACATTGCAAACTATCGCTTTTTTGACTAGTCAGGTGACAGAAGATAGTCGGGTCTTGATTTTAGCACCGTCAGGTTTGATTTACAACTGGGCAGATGAATTTAGAAAATTTGCCCCACAGTTGGATTTGGCTGTCGTTCATGGTTTGAAAGCGAATCGAGAAGCAATTCTTTCTGAAAATCACCAAATCTATGTGACTAGCTATGCCACCTTTCGTCAAGACAACGAGCTTTATCAAGAGATGGCTTTTGATTTTCTCTTCTTAGATGAAGCCCAGGTCATGAAAAATGCCCAAACCAAGATTGCTCAGAGTTTGCGCCAGTTTGTGGTGCCAGCAGTCTTTGCTTTGTCAGGTACGCCCATTGAAAATCATTTAGGAGAGTTGTGGTCTATCTTTCAAATTGTACTTCCGGGGCTCTTGCCAAGTAAAAAGGAGTTTATGAAATTACCGGCTGACCGAGTCGCGCAGTTTATCAAGCCCTTCGTCATGAGGCGTAAGAAAGAAGAAGTTCTTACAGAACTGCCTGATCTGATCGAAGTCGTCTATAAAAATGAACTGGAAGACCAGCAGAAGGCCATCTATCTCGCCCAGTTGCAACAGATGCGAGACCGCCTAGCGCAAGTGACAGATCAAGAATTCCAGAGAAGTCGGGTAGAAATCTTATCTGGTCTCATGCGATTGCGCCAGATCTGCGATACGCCAGCTCTCTTTATGGACGATTACCAAGGAGCTAGTGGTAAATTGGATAGCCTCCGAGATTTATTGCTACAAGTGGCTGATGGTGGGCATCGGGTCTTGATTTTCTCTCAATTCAAAGGAATGTTGGAAAAAATCGAGCAAGAACTCCCAGATTTGGGCTTGACTTCCTTCAAAATCACAGGTTCAACTCCTGCTCATGACAGACAGGAGATGACCAAGGCCTTTAACCAAGGGGAGAGAGATGCCTTTCTCATCTCCCTTAAGGCGGGTGGTGTTGGTCTCAATCTAACGGGAGCTGATACGGTTATTTTGGTTGACCTTTGGTGGAATCCCGCTGTCGAAGCCCAGGCTATCGGAAGAGCCCACCGCATGGGGCAGGAGCAGATGGTCGAGGTTTATCGTTTGATTACCAAGGGGACTATTGAAGAAAAAATCCAAGAACTCCAAGAACAGAAGAAACACCTGGTTTCCCAAGTTTTGGATGGGACAGAATCGCGTGCGAGTCTCAGTTTGGCAGAAATTCGAGAAATTTTAGGGATTTCTGAAGCCAGCACTTGAAAAATCAAGACAATACGCTATAATGAAGTGTTGAAAGGAAATACAAAATGAAACAAGATCGATTTCCATTGGTGTCAGATGATGAGATCATGCTGACCGAAATGCCAGTCATGGACTTGTACGATGAGTCAGACTTTATTAGCAATATCAAAGGTGATTACCGCGATAAGAACTATTTGGAATGGTCTCCTATCAATGAAGAAGAAACCGTAGTTTCTCCAGTGGTTAGCAAAAAGCCAGAATCAGCTCCAGAACCTAAAAAAGTTGAAAAAACGTATGCTGAATTGGCTCGAGAAGAGGCGCGTGCGGATTTGAAGAAGAAACGTTCAGCCAAGTATTTGACTCAGGATGTTAGTCATACCAGACGACACAATGGTTCAACACTTGTTCGTCAAGGAAATCAACCAACAGCACCATTTCAAAAGGAAAATCCAGGTGAGTTTGCCAAATTTAGTAAAAACTTGAGCCAGTCCCACTATATCTTAGCTGAGGAGGTTGGCCAAGTGGCGAATCCAACTCCTAAAACCCAAACGGGAAAAAATAAAAAGAACAACTATGATTTTCTAAAGAAGAGTCAAATCTATAATAAAAAGAATAAGCAAACAGAACAGGAACGTCAGGTTGCCCAAGAGTTGAATCTGACAAGAATTACTGAGTAGGGGAGAAAAGCATGTCAAAAACATATCATTTTATTGGAATCAAGGGATCAGGTATGAGTGCCCTAGCCTTGATGTTGCACCAAATGGGACACAAGGTTCAAGGTTCAGACGTTGAAAAATACTACTTTACTCAACGTGGACTAGAACAGGCAGGGATTGCGATTCTTCCTTTTGATGAAAAGAACCTACAAGGTGATGTGGAGATTATCGCTGGAAATGCCTTCCGTCCAGATAACAACGTTGAAATCGCCTATGCAGACCAAAATGGTATCAGCTACAAACGTTACCATGAATTCCTAGGTAGCTTTATGCGTGACTTTGTCAGCATGGGAGTGGCAGGAGCACATGGGAAAACTTCAACAACAGGTATGTTGTCACATGTCTTGTCTCACATCACAGACACCAGCTTCTTGATTGGTGACGGGACAGGTCGTGGTTCAGCCAATGCCAAATATTTTGTCTTTGAATCAGACGAATATGAGCGCCATTTCATGCCTTACCACCCAGAATATTCTATCATCACCAACATTGACTTTGACCATCCAGACTACTTCACAAGTCTAGAGGATGTTTTCAATGCCTTTAACGACTATGCCAAACAAATTACTAAAGGTTTGTTTGTATACGGTGAGGATGCTGAGTTGCGTAAGATCACAGCCAATGCGCCAATCTATTACTATGGGTTTGAAGCAGAGGGCAATGACTTTGTAGCTAGTGATCTCCTTCGTTCAACAACTGGTTCGACCTTTACAGTGCATTTCCGTGGTCAAGAATTGGGACAATTCCACATTCCAACCTTTGGTCGTCACAATATTATGAATGCGACAGCTGTTATTGGTCTTCTTTACACAGCTGGATTTGATTTGAACTTGGTCCGTGAACACTTGAAAACTTTTGCAGGTGTTAAGCGTCGTTTCACTGAAAAAAATGTCAATGATACAGTAATCATTGATGACTTTGCCCACCATCCAACAGAAATCATTGCAACCTTGGATGCGGCTCGTCAAAAATACCCAAGCAAGGAAATTGTGGCAATCTTCCAACCGCATACCTTTACTAGAACCATCGCCTTGTTGGATGACTTTGCTCACGCTTTGAATCAAGCAGACGCCGTCTACCTAGCGCAAATCTATGGATCAGCACGTGAGGTAGATCACGGAGATGTCAAAGTAGAAGACCTAGCCAATAAAATCAACAAGAAACACCAGGTTATCACAGTTGAGAATGTATCTCCACTCCTAGACCATGATAATGCTGTTTACGTCTTTATGGGCGCAGGAGACATCCAAACCTATGAATATTCATTTGAACGTCTTTTGTCTAACTTGACAAGCAACGTCCAATAAGGAAAACAGATGGAAATTCCAATGGAAATTCCAATCACTATAAGGCAAGCTACTTTATCAGATTTAGAAGAAGTGTTGGCGATTGAAGAAGCCAATCCTTCATCAGAAGAGACACTTAGCCACCAATCCTTAGAAGAGAGTATCCGCAAGACTGCGGATACCTTTCTTGTAGCTGGGGATGAAAATCAGCTTCTGGGCTATGTTTTAGGAGAAGCTCAGTCTATTCATTCCAAATGGATAGAAATAAAATCATTGACTATTCATCCGAATCATTGGGGACAAGGGCTGGGAACTCTTCTTCTTGCAGCCTTGAAACAGGTGACTGTCGAGCTAGATTATCAAGGTATTCTTTTGCAAAGTCCTGATGAGTTACTATCATATTTTGAAATGAATGGCTTTGTTGAGGAAGAAGTGACAGAGAGCCAATATGACAGTGGTTCTTGTTGGTATCTGACTTGGGCTAATCCTTTTTATCAGGAGGAAATATGAAAATCAGACAAGCAAGATTTTCGGATTTAGATCGTATTTTAGAGATAGAGCTTGAGAATTTCTCCCTTGAGGAAGCCATTCCTCGTTCCGTCTTTGAGGCGCATTTACGTGAAATTCAGACCAGCTTTCTCGTCGCTGAAAAAGAGGGACGTATCCTTGGCTACATTGAAGGTCCGGTCGTCCCACATCGTCATCTACAAGATCAGTCCTTTACTGAAAAAGTAGAAGACCATAGTCATCGGTCTGGTGGTTATATCTCAGTAACGAGTCTGTCGGTAGCCAAGGAAGCGCAAGCTTTGGGAGTGGGGAAAAAACTACTGACGGCTCTAAAAGAAGTCGCTTTAGAACATGAACGAGAAGGCATTAACCTGACTTGTCATGATTATCTTATCTCATATTATGAGAAACATGGTTTTGTCAATGAAGGACTATCCCAATCTACTTATGCAGGTGAGACTTGGTATAACATGGTTTGGAAGCCTTGAAAACAAGAAATATAGTTAGAGAAAGGTATATTTTGTTGCTTTTCTGCGACTTTTAAGATATAATGTTATGGATTGCCAACAAGGAGGTAAAGCTTTTGAGCGAGAAATCAAGAGAAGAAGAAACATTAAGCTTTAAAGAACAGATTTTACGCGATTTAGAGAGAGTCAGAGAGAGAGAAAGAAGAGGAAAAGAGGATGAAAGTCCAACTACCCCACCAACTCCATCTTCTCAAGTAACTCCACCTGCCCCTTCTGAACAAGAATCAAATCTTGCCACAGAAGATTTAATGGTAGACTCTCTGTCAACTGTCGATGAAATCCTTAAAAATGCCCCAAGTGTGCCACCACGCCCAAGTTTTGAATCAAGCGAAGTGACAGCACCAGCACCAGAACCAGAAGAGTCAAAACTAGAAGAGCCTGCACCAGCCAAGATTGATGCTGTAGAGCCTAAAAAGGAAGAGAAAGAGTTTAATACTACTCCAACTAAAGTGGCTGTTTCCTATAAAATGGATGACAATAAAGAAGAATCAGTCCCTCCTGTTGTGGAGAATGTAGTCCCTGCTCCAGTTGAGAAAGTTGATAACCTAACAGATTCTCCAAGTCGTAGTCGCCGTGAAGGAGTAAAACCAGCTAAGAAAAAGAAGAAATCAAAAGCCAAAGGTTGCTTGCTAACTTTCCTAGTTCTCCTAGTGCTCGTAGGTATTGGTGGATTCTTTGGTTATGGATACGTTCAAGAATCCTTAAAACCAGTTGATGCGAGCTCTAAGGACTACGTAACGGTTCAAATCCCAGAAGGTTCAAATGTTCAAGAAATTGGGAGCACTTTGGAAAAATCTGGTTTGGTAAAACATGGACTTATCTTTAGTTTATATGCTAAATATAAGAGTGCAGACTTAAAATCAGGTTATTACAACTTGAAGAAGAGCATGAGTACAGATGAATTGATCCAAGAATTGCAGAAAGGTGGAACTCCTGAACCACAAGAACCAGCTCTTGCAAGCTTGACAATTCCAGAAGGATATACTTTGGAGCAAATTGCTCAAACGGTAGGTCAACTTCAAGGTGACTTTAAAGAGCCGCTTACAGCGGATGCCTTCTTAGCAAAAGCTCAAGATGAGACCTTTATCTCACAATTAGTAGCCAAGTATCCAAACCTTCTTGGAAGTCTCCCAACAAAAGACAGTGGCGTTCGTTATCGCCTAGAAGGTTACCTTTTCCCAGCAACTTATACCATCAAAGAAAGCACTACAGTTGAAAGTTTGATTGATGAGATGTTAGCTGCTATGGATAAGGCTATGTCACCATATTACGCTACGATCAAAGAAAAGAACCTGACAGTCAATGAATTGCTCAGTATCGCTTCTCTTGTTGAAAAAGAAGGTGCTAAGACAGAAGACCGCAAGAAAATCGCAGGTGTCTTCTATAACCGCTTGAATGTCGGTATGCCACTTCAAAGTAATATCGCTATCCTGTATGCTCAAGGCAAGCTTGGTCAAAAGATTAGCCTAGCGGATGATGCTGGAATTGATACAACGATTGATTCACCTTACAATGTTTATACACACCTTGGCCTCATGCCTGGACCGGTAGACAGTCCAAGTCTGGATGCCATCGAAGCAAGTGTAAATCAGACAAAGAGTGACTACTTATACTTTGTAGCCAATGTCGAAGATGGTAAAGTGTACTTTGCAACGACCAAAGAAGAACATGATCAAAACGTTGCAGAACATATCAATAGCAAACTAACCCAATCAAGTAGTTCAAACTAAAATTATGTGGTTTTCCACATAATTTTGTTTTAAAAACAAATTAAGAAAAGAAAGTTGAGAAAAATGGCAGAAAAAACTTACCCAATGACCCTTGAAGAGAAGGAAAAACTAGAAAAAGAATTAGAGGAGTTGAAACTCGTTCGTCGTCCTGAAGTGGTAGAACGTATCAAAATCGCTCGTTCATATGGCGATCTTTCAGAAAACAGTGAGTATGAAGCAGCTAAGGATGAGCAAGCTTTTGTTGAAGGACAAATTTCAAGTTTAGAAACAAAAATTCGCTATGCTGAAATCGTTAATAGCGATGCAGTTGCCCAAGATGAGGTAGCTATCGGTAAGACAGTAACAATCCAAGAAGTTGGTGAAGACGAAGAAGAGGTCTACATCATCGTCGGTTCCGCAGGTGCAGATGCTTTTGCTGGTAAAGTATCAAATGAAAGTCCGATTGGCCGTGCTTTGATTGGCAAGAAGACTGGTGATACAGCGACCATTGAAACACCAGTTGGTAGCTATGATGTCAAAATCTTAAAGGTTGAAAAAACAGCCTAAATAGAATGAAAAAGGAGTAGTAGAGGCTTTGCCTTGCTCAACTCCTTTTTGGTTTTTTGAATAAAATAGGAGACTATATGAGTGAAAATAAGAAAAAAAATAAGATGGATCGTGGATTAACCAATCGCCATGTTCAGGTGATGGCTATTGCGGGAACAATCGGAACAGGTCTTTTCCTAGGTGCTGGTCGTTCTATCAGCCTTACTGGACCTTCTATCATCCTGATTTACATGATTACAGGAGCCTTTATGTTTTTGATGATGAGGGCTGTTGGAGAGATGCTCTACCAGGATCCAGAACAACATACTTTTATCAACTTTATCACCCGTCATTTGGGGAAAGGCTGGGGTTATTTCTCAGTTTGGTCTTATTGGTTGTCTGTCGTCTTTATCGGTATGGCAGAAATCACTGCGATTTCGCATTATGTTCAGTTTTGGTTTCCTAGCTGGCCTAGTTGGCTGATTCAGATTGTCTTTTTAACGATTTTGGCCTTGGTCAATCTGATTGCGGTTAAGCTCTTTGGAGAAGTCGAGTTTTGGTTTGCTATGGTTAAGATTGTGGCTATTTTAGCTATGATTGCAACGGGAGCCTTTATGGTTTTAACTGGATTTGAGACACCGCATGGTGCTGCAAGTTTGGCAAATATCAGCAATCAGTTCTCTCTTTTTCCAAACGGTGTTATGAACTTTGTCATGGCCTTTCAAATGGTATTTTTTGCATATCTGATGATTGAGTTTATCGGAGTGACAACTTCTGAAACAAAGAATCCTCGTCAGGTTTTGCCAAAAGCAGTTAAGGAAATTCCTCTTCGAATTGTCTTCTTCTATGGTGGAGCCCTATTGGCCATTATGTCTATCATTCCATGGAGAGAACTTGCTTCTTCAGATTCACCATTTGTAACGGTTTTTGAACTAGCAGGTATCAAGTGGGCAGCGGCTCTGATTAACTTTGTCGTTTTGACGTCGGCAGCGTCTGCTCTTAACTCAACCCTCTATTCAACAGGGCGACACCTCTACCAGATTGCCCATGATTCGCCCAATCGCTTCTTAAAAGCTATTAAGGCAGATACTCTTTCTCGTCATAATGTTCCGCAAAATGCCATTATTGCCTCAGCAATCTTGATTGCTCTAGCTGCCTTTATCAATGTTTTGCCAGGTGTTTCCGATGCCTTTGCTTTGATTACGGCGTCTTCATCAGGTGTTTACATCGCGATTTATATCTTGATCATGGTGGCCCATCTCAAATACCGCAAGTCACAAGACTTCATGGCGGATGGCTACCTCATGCCTCAGTATCGTTTCTTAAATCCTTTAACCATGCTCTTCTTTATCTTTGTCTTTGTAACCCTCTTTTTACAAGAGTCTACCTTCATGGGGGCAGTTGGTTCTGCTATCTGGATTATCGGTTTCGGAATTTATAGCCAGTGGAAATTTAGGAAATAAATCATGAACTCATCAACTTTGCTTGGTGAGTTCTTTTTAGTTTGACAGTCTATTGAAATAAGATTATAATCAAGCTGTAACAGTTCGAAGGAGGTTTGGATGCACTTTAGATTGGAAAATAAAGCGTCCCAGAAAGCGCAAGAAATAGGGAATTTGATTCGTGCTTATAATCGCTCCAAAAGAGAAGAGGCTGAAAGCGAGCCACTGAATCTTTATGTCGAAGATGAAAAGGGCAATCTTATGGCAGGTTTAGTAGCAGAGACTTTTGGAAATTGGTTGGAAATCGAGTATTTGTTTGTGAAAGAGGAATCGCGAGGACAGGGAATCGGTTCAAAACTATTGCAGGAAGTTGAAAGTGAAGCTAAGAAACGAAACTGTCAGTTTGCTTTCGTGAATACTTACCAGTTTCAAGCGCCAGATTTTTATAAAAGGCATGGCTACAAGGAAGTCTTTACCTTGCAAGACTATCCCTACACAAGGCAAAGATTTTATTACCAAAAGGATTTGTAAGGTAAACATGAAGGCATAAAGCAGAGAGGAAATCTTCACATAATTATGGAGGTGGGCTAATGGACATCATACTAGATATGGGCAACGTCTTGTTAGAATGGAACAAGGATAAGATTCTACAAGGTGTTTCGGATACGAAGAAAGATTATCTGATGTTAGATAAGACTATCTTTCAGTCGGGGCTTTGGGAAAGATTAGATCTTGGTACCATGACGAGACAAGAATTAGTGCTTAAAGTTGTGTCGATGATTGGAAATACCTATCAAAAGAAGGTCGAAGAGGTTATCTGGAATTGGCCTAGCTACATTGATATCTATACAGAAGTCTTTCCTGTCTTGTCAGAACTAAAGAAAAAGGGGCATCGCATCTTTGTCTTGTCCAATACCTCAAAGGTATTTTATGACTTGCTGGAGGAGCAATTATCTCCCTTAAAGGAGCTTTTAGATGGTTTTGTCCTATCCTGTGATATAAAAGCTATAAAGCCTGATTTGGCAATGTTTAAGGAGATTCTCGATAAATATCAGTTAGATCCTACACACTGTGTCTTTCTAGACGATATTGAGGACAATACAATCGCAGCTGAGAAATTGGGCATCAAGGCCTATCAGGTCAAGAAAAGAAGTGACGTCGTCGATATTTTGAAATCCTATATTTAAAGGTAACACTCTCTATTTTTTGTGGTAGAGAGTTTTTTGTTAATAAAATCTTACAAAATGACATTTATATATTGCATTAAGTTAGATATATGGTATAATATTTTTTAAAAGAAGCGCAACTTTTTAAAAACTTGAAGGAGGATGCTAGTGGCTAAAAATTTAAAATTAAAATTAGCTCGGGTGGAGCTTGATTTAACACAAGGCGATTTGGCAGAGGCTGTAGGTGTTACTAGGCAGACTATTGGTCTGATTGAAGCTGGGAAATACAATCCTAGTCTTTCCCTTTGCCAGTCTATTTGCAGATGCTTAGGAAAAACTTTAGATCAATTATTTTGGGAGGACGAAGATGAAAAATAGAAAAAAACTTGTGATCAAAGATGAACGTACGGAAAAATTGGATGAAAAGATTTCAGGAGAAATTCTCTTGGGAATGTGCCTATTTTTGGCACTGGGAATTTTTGCCAAACTTTATATTTTCAATTTAACACTTCTGTCCTATTTACCAGAATTACTTTTATTGATTGGAGTCGGTTTGTATGCCATTATTCGCCGCATGTATGTTGGAATTGACATTCGAGATATTGTTGAGAATACTGGAAAAGAAAGAATTTTATCTGCTTTGGGATTTTCTATAGTGGTTTTATTGATTGATATCATAGGAAATCGCGAGGAACTGGTCAGTCTATTGACTTGGAAGTACTCCCTAAAAGTGGTTCTAGCAGTTATCATCTATCTCGTTGGGAGTTATTCTATGGATAGAGTTATCCTATACTTGAATCGCAGAAATCAGCAAGTTTGGGAGGAAGAAGATGAAGAATAGATTTTTTTATTATCAATTACTAGACGAAAGAGAAGAGCAACTGATCAACAAAGTGGGACAGAGTCTTTTCATGTGTTTATCGGGCTCATTCTGCTAAGTTATTTGGTGGCAGTATTAGCACCTGCTCTTTTTAATTCTAATATTCTTCTGGTTACCCTTCTTTTAGGAATTTTCTTCTTTTTCAATCGTGCACGAAAACTTGGAGTGACCTACTACAGTCGTTTTCATTTTACGATTTTGGGATGCTTAGTAGTGACTCTTGCAATTACAGCCATCTTGATGCTACAGAACTACCAGTTCAATATTGAGATTTATCAGCATAATCCTTTGAATTTTAAATATCTGTCTGCTTGGATCCTTACTTATCTTCTCTATCTTCCATGGGTTTTTATTGGAAACCTTACTTTAAGAAATTTTGGAGAATGGGCTCAAAAAAAGTTTGAGCAAGATATGGATGAACTGGAGAACGGAGAATAGCTTGTTATCTTTTTATCAATCTCGGTAAAATGTGTTATAATAGTACTAATTTATCGGACGGTGTGAAAGTGGTAGAATACGTTCATACCTTTGTAAAGTAGGAAGAAGGAAAACAGATGTATCCAGATGATAGTTTGACATTGCACACGGACTTGTACCAGATTAACATGATGCAAGTTTACTTTGACCAAGGAATTCACAATAAGAAGGCGGTTTTTGAGGTTTACTTCCGCCAGCAACCTTTTCAGAACGGCTATGCAGTTTTTGCTGGTTTGGAAAGAATTGTGAACTATCTTGAAGACTTGCGCTTTTCAGATAGCGATATTGCCTACTTGGAGTCGCTTGGCTATCATGGGGCGTTCTTAGATTACCTCCGCAATTTCAAGTTGGAGTTGACGGTTCGTTCCGCTCAGGAAGGGGACTTGGTTTTTGCTAATGAGCCGATTGTGCAGGTTGAAGGACCCCTAGCCCAATGTCAATTGGTCGAAACGGCTCTCTTGAACATCGTTAACTTTCAAACTTTGATAGCGACCAAAGCAGCACGTATTCGTTCGGTCATTGAGGATGAACCCTTGATGGAGTTCGGGACACGTCGTGCGCAAGAAATGGATGCGGCTATTTGGGGAACACGCGCAGCCGTGATTGGTGGCGCTAATGGAACCAGCAACGTGCGTGCAGGGAAGCTCTTTGGTATTCCAGTATTGGGGACCCATGCTCATGCCTTGGTACAGGTTTATGGAAACGACTATGAAGCCTTCAAGGCTTATGCGGCGACTCATCGTGACTGTGTCTTTTTAGTAGATACCTATGATACGCTTCGCATCGGTGTGCCAGCTGCTATTCAAGTGGCGCGTGAACTGGGTGATCAGATTAACTTTATGGGTGTGCGGATTGACTCTGGGGATATTGCCTACATTTCTAAGAAAGTCCGTCAACAATTGGACGAGGCTGGATTTACAGAGGCTAAGATTTATGCTTCAAATGACCTAGATGAAAATACTATCCTCAACCTCAAGATGCAAAAAGCCAAGATTGATGTCTGGGGTGTGGGAACCAAGCTGATTACAGCCTATGATCAGCCAGCTCTTGGGGCAGTTTATAAGATTGTTGCGATCGAAGATGAAAATGGTCAGATGCGCAATACTATCAAACTGTCTAATAATGCGGAAAAAGTGTCTACGCCAGGTAAGAAGCAGGTATGGCGCATTACCAGTCGTGAAAAAGGCAAGTCAGAAGGTGACTACATTACTTATGATGGTGTGGATGTGAGTGGCATGACAGAAATCAAGATGTTCCATCCAACTTATACTTACATCAAAAAAACCGTTCGTAATTTTGATGCCGTTCCTCTCTTGGTGGATATTTTCAAAGAAGGAACATTAGTTTATAGCTTGCCTAGTTTGACTGAGATTCAGGCCTATGCACGTAAGGAATTTGACAAGCTTTGGGATGAGTATAAACGGGTACTCAATCCGCAACATTATCCAGTGGACTTGGCGCGTGATATTTGGCAAGACAAGATGGACTTGATTGATAAGATGCGCAAGGAAGCCCTTGGTGAAGGAGAGGAAGAATGAGTTTGCAAGAGACCATTATCCAGCAATTGGGTGTCAAACCAGTAATCGATGCCCAGGAAGAAATCCGTCGTTCAATTGACTTCTTAAAAAAATACCTAAAAAAACATCCCTTCCTTAAAACTTTTGTACTAGGGATTTCTGGGGGTCAGGACTCAACCTTGGCAGGGCGCTTGGCGCAATTAGCTATGGAAGAAATGCGGGCAGAGACAGGAGATGACAGCTACCAATTTATCGCTGTCCGCCTGCCATACGGAGTGCAAGCTGATGAAGCAGACGCTCAAAAAGCCCTCGCTTTCATCCAGCCAGATGTCAGCTTGGTTGTGAATATCAAGGAATCAGCTGACGCTATGACAGTAGCAGTTGAAGCGACAGGAAGCTCTGTTTCAGACTTTAATAAGGGCAATATTAAAGCGCGTAGCCGTATGATTGCCCAATATGCCCTTGCGGGTGCCCATAGCGGAGCGGTCATTGGAACAGATCATGCTGCGGAAAATATCACAGGCTTTTTTACCAAGTTTGGTGACGGTGGTGCGGATATTCTTCCTCTTTACCGCCTCAATAAACGCCAAGGAAAACAACTCTTGAAGGAACTTGGTGCGGACCCAGCCCTTTATGAAAAAATCCCAACAGCAGACCTAGAAGAAGAAAAACCAGGGATAGCTGATGAAGTAGCCTTGGGAGTCACTTATGAAGAGATTGACGACTACCTAGAAGGCAAAACAATCAGCTCAGAAGCTCAAGCGATTATTGAAAACTGGTGGCATAAAGGACAACACAAACGCCACCTACCAATCACCGTATTTGATGACTTCTGGGAGTAAAAACCTCCAGTGGAGGTTTTTACCCTGAGCCTAGAAATGAGAAAGCGAAGAAGGTCCAGTGGACTTTTTTAGCTCCTTGCCTTAAGCTGAGAAAGCGAGGTAACATTATGAAAGCAATCGGTACGCAAATATTACAGACAGACCGTTTGATTTTGAGAAGATTTGTGGAGAGTGATGCGGAAGCCATGTTTCAAAATTGGGCTTCGTCTGCTGAGAGTCTGACCTATGTCATCTGGGATCCTCATCCTGATGTTGAGGTGACTCGAAACTCGATTCGAAATTGGGGTGCATCCTATACCAATCCTAACTATTACAAATGGGCCATTTGTCTCAAAGAAAACCCTGAGCAAGTGATAGGAGATATCAGCATCGTTGAAATACACGAGGAAGATTTAAGTTGTGAAATTGGCTATGTGCTAGGCAAGGAATACTGGGGCCGTGGTATGATGACAGAGGCCTTAAAAGCTGTGTTAGACTTTTGTTTTACTCAAGCAGGTTTTCAAAAGGTCAGAGCACGATATGCCAGTCTCAACCCAGCTTCAGGCCGTGTGATGGAAAAAGCGGGAATGTCTTATCTAAAAACCATTACCAATGGTGTGGAGAGAAAAGACTACGTTGCGGACCTTATTTATTATCAGATTAAAAAGAACTAAGAAATGACCTGAGCTTCAAAAGTTAACTTTTGAAGCTCAGGTCATTTTTTTCTGCTCTTTTATTTTAACTCATAAAGCCAGTCGTCACCGTCTTTGTAGTAAAAGAATTCACTTAAATCGTCTTCTAAAAAAACACGCAGCATGTCTGACATATCCTCAGTTGCAAGTTTTAGACGAGAAAGATTTTCATATTCTTCCCACCAAACAGTACCTTCGTCTGAAGACTGGAGTTCACCAGTAAAGTGTTCTGTCTTGTAAAAGAGGACGACATAGCGGTAATCCTCGTCATCGTACCAGTTTTTGATACCACAAAGTTGAGGTTTGGATATGGTTAGTCCAGTTTCTTCCTTGACTTCTCTGATAACTGCATCGGTAAAAGATTCCCCACGCTCTACATGACCACCAGGAAAAGTGATGCCGGGCCAGTCGGGACTAACTCGATCTTGAACTAGAACTTTGTTTCCGTTTTTAATCATGCACATGTTGACAAATTCGACTGTTTCGCGTCTGTTCATCTTGTTCTCCTATTTTGTTAGTAACTTTTCTACTACATTTAGCTTTCTCATGGTCAGATCCACGCCAAAAAGTTTTTCAAGATAGTTGGTATTGAGCTTTTTTCGTTTTGCAGTTCTAGGGAGATAGAGGTAGAGACAGTGATCGCCTACACAAATTTCTTCCTCACCATAGTCAGCTTTCAAATTTTCTAATGGCAGACTTTGGATAAGTCCTTGATAAAGGATCACATGCACACGATCAGGAAGATAGTCTTCTCTAAATGGGTTCTCTTGAACAATCTTTTCAAAATCGTCCTTATTCTTGATAACCATTTTTAAGTCAGCTCCAATTTTTTCCTTTATCAGAGTATGAATGCGTTCTCGTATTTCTTCCAAGTCCAACTCACTTTCAAGAATGATATTCCCACTTTGAATATAGGTTCGAACGTGTTGAAAACCAGCTTCTGTCAAAATATTTACCAAATAAGACATTTTTGGGATAGCATTTTTTCCATTGGGAGTAACGCCTCTTAGTAAAATAATATGTTCCAAAGGACTTCCTTTCTTATTTGGTATTTATTGGATTTGAGCCTGCCACCCAGCCGGTACAGAGGGCAGAAGTGATGTTAAACCCACCCGTGTGGGCATTGATATCCAGTACCTCGCCAGCAAAGTGGAGGCCGGGAACGAGTTTGCTTTCCAGAGTTTTAGGATTGATTTCTTTGAGACTGACGCCACCTTTAGTAACAAAGGACTTGGCAAGGGACATTTTTCCAATCACAGGGATTTTGAGTGCTTTGATGGACTGGAGAAGTTGTTCCCGTTCCTTTTCAGTCAGTTGTTTGACTTTTTCAGGATAGCCTTGAACCAAAAATTCTGCTAAGCGTTCTGGAAGTAAAGTTTTTAAAGAATTTTTCAAGGATTTTTCCCGATTTTCTTCTAGAAATGCAGCTAAGTCCTTCTCAGAAAGTTGAGGCAAGACATCCAGTGAGAGGATCTCACCACCCTTGACAAAGCTGGACATGCGTAGGGCAGCAGGGCCAGATAAACCAAAGTGGGTAAAGAGCAAATCATGAGTGATGACATGCTTGCCATAGCTTAGGGTCACATCGTCTAGTGAAATGCCCTGAAGCGCTTTGTGAGGGAAATCTGTCAACAATGGACTTTCAGCAGCTTCAAGCTCGGTAATGGTATGTTTAAAATGACGGGCAATCTCATGACCAAAACCAGTCGAGCCTGTAGAAGGATAGGATTTTCCGCCAGTTGTGACAATGAGTTTTTCACAAGTGAAGGTTTGGTCTGCGGACTTGAGGACAAACTGGTCGTCTATCTTTTTAACCGAAACAATTTCTGTTTGAGTAACGACTTGACCACCGAGTTCAGTGATTTTCTTCTCCAAAGCTTCAATAATGGTTCGAGACTTGTCGCTAGCAGGAAAGACGCGTCCGTGGTCCTCAACCTTGAGTTTAACTCCATTTTCCGTAAAAAAGTTGATGATATCATGGTTATCAAACTGAGAGAAGACACTATATAGAAAGCGCCCATTTCCAGGGATGCCAGCTAATAGGTCATCTAAAGTTCCATTGTTGGTCACATTGCAGCGACCGCCGCCTGTACCGGCCAATTTTTTACTCAGTTTCCGATTTTTTTCGATGAGAAGAGTTTTCTGACCATAAAAGCTACTGGAAATCGTAGCCATCATGCCAGCAGGTCCACCACCGATGACAATAGTATCAAAATGTTTCATAGCTCTATTGTACCACAAAAAACAAGAGATGCTTGGCATCTCTTGTTGCTCAATAATCTTAGTTAATTTCATATCCCATCAACAAACCGCCATCTTCTGCATAGAAACTGCAGAGACCAGACGTTGGGAGGATTTTGATATTGGCTTGTGGGAATGTTTCCAGCAAGCGGTCTGACAATTGCTGACAGAATTTTTCATTGCTGCGATGAGCCATGACGATACGACCACCAGCATAGCCAGCCTTGATGAGTTCTTCATAGGCTGCTTGAAGAGACTTTTTAGCACCACGAGCCTTTTGAAGAAGCTCTAAGGTTCCAGTTTCACTTGCTTCCCCAACCATACGGATGTTGAGAAGGCCAACAACTGCACCGATAAGCTTACTCAAACGACCATTTTTGACCAAGTTATCAACTTTAGCAAGAACAAAGAGCAACTTCGTTTTTTCTTGGTAGGCTGTAATAGCTTCAACAACTTCCTCATGAGAAAGTCCTTGGTCAATCAAGTCATTGATTTTTTCGACAATCAAGTCAACTTCCCCACCTGCAGATAAACTATCAATCACATGAATCTGAGTGTCAGGGTGTTCTTCAAGGTAGATATTTTTAGCGAGTTGTGCACTATTATGACTACCTGAAAGAGTACCAGTGATAGTAACGACAAAAATATGTTTGGCACCTTCAAATGCACGCAAGTAATCATCAGGGCTAGGGCAAGCTGATTTTGAAGCCTCAGAAGTCGCATACATGGTTTCCATCATACGATCAATGTCGAGATTGGCATCATCGATAAAGACCTGATCAGCTACTTGAATGGTTAATGGTACACTGATGAATTCAGTATCAATAGCAGGAGTTGCTAGTTGACGATAATCACAACCAGAGTCAGCTACAATCTTCCAAGTCATAGAAATTCTCCATCTTTGTCACTTATACATTGACAAAGGTTCTGTCTTTTTTTACAATTATATCATGAAAGCCCTTGAAACAAAAGTACCACCTCTCTGTTGTCACAAGTAGAAAGAAATTGTTATGTCTGAACGTAAAATATCTGAAAAATCTCTTGAAAATCTCAGAAAATCAAATCAAGAATCCAATTTTTTAACCAGAGAAGCAATCGAGACGGCTCTTTTGCAACTTCTGGAGAAAAAAGACTTGGCTAAGATTAGTATCTCAGAGTTGGTCAAGCGGGCCGGTGTCTCACGCGCTGCCTTTTATCGCAATTATGACTCCAAGGAAGCGATTTTAGAAAGTGTCTTTAAACGCAGTGTCCATAACATTATGGAACAGTTGAGCCACTACGATGTCAAAACCGATCTTTATCTGGTCTGGGTGCATCTTTTTCGAGCAGCCAAGAAAGAAGCCAAGGTTATCCAACTTGCTCTGGACTACCACTTAGAAAAGATTTTTGTCCAAGCCATGCAGGAATTTTTGGAAAAATACCACGGAAAGTCAAAAGGCGTTAGCAGCTACCTTCATTCCTTTTGGAGCTCTGCCATCGTATCGGTTCTGCTCAAATGGATCAAGGATGGAATGAAGGTTCCAGCTGAAAAGATTGCAGATTTACGCTTGCCATTTTTCAAAAAATAGGGGATAAGGAGAAGAATTATGACAGAAAAAAGACTGGCTTGGGATGAGTACTTTGCAGCCCAGGCCTTACTGATTGCCAATCGTTCGACCTGCAAACGTGCCAAGGTGGGAGCTGTCCTCGTTAAGGACAATAAAGTCATTTCAACAGGCTACAATGGTTCTGTATCAGGAACGGAGCACTGTATCGATCACGAATGTCTGGTCATTGAAGGTCACTGTGTCCGAACCCTTCACGCTGAGGTCAATGCCATCTTACAAGGGGCTGAACGAGGTGTTCCAAGAGGTTTTACAGCCTATGTGACCCATTTTCCTTGTCTCAACTGTACCAAACAACTGCTACAAGTTGGTTGCAAGCGCGTGGTTTATATCAACCAGTACCGAATGGATGACTATGCCCAGTACCTTTATCACGAAAAAGGCACCGAGTTGACCCATTTACCATTAGAGACTGTTCAGACAGCTCTCCAAGAGGCAGATTTGATTTAGAATTTAATAAAAATAAATGGTTTAGAAAGCTTTTTAAACCGTTTTTTGATATAATAAGAAGAATAAATTGAAAGAAGGAACTCAGAAAATGGGAAAAATTGAAGTCATTAATCATCCACTCATTCAACACAAATTGTCAATCTTGCGACGTACAGACACTTCTACAAAAGCTTTTCGTGAGCTAGTAGATGAGATTGCAATGTTGATGGGATATGAAGTACTTCGTGATCTTCCACTTGAAGACGTGGAAATCGAAACACCTATCACAAAGACCGTTCAAAAACAATTGGCTGGTAAAAAATTGGCGATTGTCCCAATCTTGCGTGCAGGTATCGGGATGGTAGATGGACTCTTGAGCTTGGTTCCAGCAGCAAAAGTTGGGCACATTGGTATGTACCGTGATGAAGAAACCCTTCAACCAGTTGAATACTTGGTGAAATTGCCTGAGGATATTGACCAACGTCAAATCTTTGTCGTTGATCCAATGTTGGCAACAGGTGGCTCAGCAATCTTGGCAGTAGATTCACTTAAAAAACGTGGCGCTTCAAATATCAAGTTTGTCTGCCTAGTATCTGCTCCAGAAGGAGTGAAAGCTCTTCAAGAAGCACACCCAGATGTAGAGATCTTTACAGCAGCTCTGGACGAACACTTGAATGAACATGGCTATATTGTTCCAGGTCTCGGAGATGCTGGAGACCGCTTGTTCGGTACGAAATAAGACTCAGATAGAGTCTTAAAGATGAAATTGGAGGATGTTTCTAATTTCGCGAGGAGGTTGAATTTTTGATTCTGTCGATAGTATAGAGCAAAAATTTGACCTTTTTTGACCAAAAAGATATAATAGTTCTGTATTGAGTCGCATGACTAAGAAAATTCAACATTAAAAGGAGAAATGAATGATTCCTGTAGTTATTGAACAAACAAGCCGTGGAGAACGTTCCTATGACATTTACTCTCGTCTTCTGAAAGACCGCATCATCATGCTAACTGGGCCAGTCGAAGATAATATGGCCAACTCAGTTATTGCCCAGTTGCTCTTCTTGGATGCCCAAGATAGTACAAAAGATATTTACCTTTATGTCAACACACCTGGAGGTTCTGTTTCAGCTGGTTTGGCAATCGTTGATACCATGAACTTTATTAAGGCAGATGTTCAAACCATCGTTATGGGAATGGCAGCATCTATGGGGACTGTCATTGCATCAAGTGGAGCAAAAGGCAAACGCTTCATGCTTCCAAATGCAGAGTACATGATTCACCAACCAATGGGTGGTACAGGTGGTGGTACTCAACAAACAGATATGGCAATCGCTGCAGAACACTTGCTCAAAACTCGTAAGACTTTGGAGCAAATCCTTGCAGATAACTCAGGTAAATCAGTTGAGCAAATTCACGCGGATGCTGAACGTGATTACTGGATGAGTGCCCAAGAAACGCTCGAATATGGCTTCATTGATGAAATCATGGCTAACAATTCTTTGAGCTAAGCAACCTAGAAAGCAAACTCGACGGAGTTTGCTTTTTTTGGTATAATAGGGGAAGATTTCTTAGAAAGAGGATCCCTCATGTTTGAAAAAACAAATCGATCAGGATTAATCATCTATCTTTACTATAATCGAGATGCAAAAAAACTTCAGGAATACGGTGATATCTGTTACCATTCCAAAAAACATCGCTACCTGCAACTTTATGTTCCAACTGAGGAGCTAGATGACTTAGTTGAGAGATTAGGTAAGGAAAGATTTATCAAAAAAATAAGACGTTGCCACATTCAAGAGTTAGAAACTCCCTTTGTTGGCAATCTCTATCGCACTGAGGAAAACGTTATCATTTAAAAAATGAGATAAATGTGTTGACAATTTTCTGATAATTCGGTATATTCTTAACATACTATTTTTGAAACAACTATAAGGAGATTAAAAATGAAGAAAAAATTTGCCCTATCTTTTGTGGCTCTTGCTAGCGTAGCTCTTCTCGCTGCTTGTGGAGAGGTCAAGTCAGGAGCGTCAAATACAACTGGTAACCCAGTAGACGAAAAGACGATCAAAATCGGTTTTAACTTTGAAGAAACAGGTGCTGTAGCTGCCTATGGTACTTCTGAACAAAAAGGTGCTCAACTTGCTGTTGATGAAATCAATGCTGCAGGTGGTATCGATGGAAAACAAATCGAAGTTGTGGATAAAGATAACAAATCTGAAACTGCTGAGGCTGCCTCTGTTACAACTAACCTAGTGACCCAATCAAAAGTTACAGCTATCGTAGGACCTGCGACATCTGGTGCAACTGCTGCAGCTGTAGCAAACGCTACTCAAGCAGGAGTTCCATTGATTTCACCAAGTGCGACTCAAGATGGATTGACCAAAGGTCAAGAATATCTATTTATCGGAACTTTCCAAGATAGCTTCCAAGGGAAGATTATTTCAAACTATGTGACAAACAAATTGAACGCTAAGAAGGTTGTTCTTTATACGGACAATGCAAGTGACTATGCTAAAGGTATTGCTAAATCTTTCCGTGAAGCCTACAAAGGTGAAATTGTTGCAGACGAAACGTTTGTAGCAGGTGATACAGACTTCCAAGCAGCCCTTACTAAAATGAAAGGGAAAGAGTTTGACGCTATCGTTGTTCCAGGTTACTACACAGAAGCAGGTAAAATCGTAAACCAAGCACGTGGTATGGGAATTGATAAACCAATCGTTGGTGGTGACGGCTTTAACGGTGAAGAATTTGTTCAACAAGCAACTGCTGAAAGAGCATCAAACATTTACTTCATCTCAGGATTCTCAACTACAGTTGATGTTTCTGCAAAAGCTAAAGCTTTCCTTGAAGCCTACCGTGCTAAATACAACGAAGAACCTTCAACATTCTCAGCTTTGGCCTATGACTCAGTTTACCTAGTAGCTAATGCTGCAAAAGGTGCTAAAAACTCAGGTGAAATCAAGGACAACCTTGCTAAAACCAAAGACTTTGATGGTGTAACTGGTCAAACGAGCTTTGATGCAGATCACAACACAGTGAAGACGGCTTACATGATGACCATGAACAATGGTAAAGTGGAAGCAGCAGAAGTTGTAAAACCATAACATTAGAATAGTAGCTGAAATAGGGAATGAGCCTTTGACTCACTCCCTGTTTCGGTGTTTATGAACTTGTGAAAATTGAGAAATTTTCTAAAAAATAACAATAGAAAAGAGTGAATGCTATGCTCCAACAACTTGTGAATGGTTTAATTCTGGGTAGTGTTTATGCACTTTTGGCCCTGGGTTATACCATGGTTTATGGAATTATCAAACTCATCAACTTCGCCCACGGTGATATTTATATGATGGGAGCCTTTATTGGTTACTTTTTGATTAATTCTTTCCAAATGAATTTCTTTTTAGCTTTGATTATTTCAATGGTAGGAACCGCACTGCTTGGTGTTGTGATTGAGTTTCTTGCCTACCGTCCTTTGCGACACTCTACACGTATTGCTGTATTGATTACTGCCATCGGAGTGTCTTTCCTACTGGAATACGGGATGGTTTACTTGGTCGGTGCCAATACTCGCGCCTTTCCTCAAGCCATTCAAACAGTTCGCTATGATTTGGGGCCAATCAGCTTGACAAATGTTCAGTTAATGATTTTAGCAGTTTCCTTACTCCTGATGATTTTATTGCAAGTGATTGTTCAAAAAACAAAAATGGGGAAAGCCATGCGTGCTGTATCAGTTGATAGTGACGCGGCGCAATTGATGGGAATTAATGTAAATCGTACAATCAGTTTTACTTTTGCTTTGGGTTCAGCCCTTGCTGGAGCAGCAGGTGTCCTAATCGCCCTTTACTACAACTCTCTTGAACCTTTGATGGGTGTGACTCCAGGTCTAAAATCATTCGTTGCGGCCGTTCTTGGTGGTATCGGGATTATTCCTGGTGCAGCTCTAGGAGGATTTGTGATTGGCTTGTTGGAAACTTTTGCAACTGCCTTTGGTATGTCTGATTTCCGTGATGCCATCGTATATGGAATCTTACTTCTGATTCTGATTGTTCGTCCTGCAGGTATCCTTGGCAAGAATGTGAAAGAGAAGGTGTAAACAAATGAAGACAAATCTTAAAGTAAATATTCTCTGGTTATTCCTTCTGTTAGCAGGTTATGGGCTGATCAGTGTACTGGTTTCTGCTGGTGTTCTCAATCTATTTCATGTCCAAATTTTAGAACAAATTGGGATTAATATCATCCTTGCTGTAGGTTTGAACCTAATCGTTGGTTTTTCAGGACAATTCTCACTCGGTCATGCAGGTTTTATGGCGATTGGGGCTTATGCAGCAGCGATTATTGGCTCAAAATCACCAACCTATGGTGCCTTCTTTGGAGCAATGGTCTTGGGTGCCTTGATTTCTGGTGCAGTAGCTTTGCTTGTTGGGATTCCAACTCTACGCTTGAAGGGGGACTATCTGGCTGTTGCAACACTAGGTGTTTCAGAAATCATCCGTATCTTTATCATTAATGGTGGCAGTTTGACCAATGGTGCCGCTGGTATCTTGGGTATTCCAAACTTTACCAACTGGCAAATGGTTTATCTATTTGTGGTGATCACAACTATTGCAACTCTCAACTTCTTACGCAGTCCAATCGGACGCTCTACTCTATCTGTTCGTGAGGATGAGATTGCTGCGGAGTCCGTTGGTGTAAACACTACAAAGATCAAGATTATCGCTTTTGTCTTTGGTGCCATTACAGCAAGTATTGCTGGTTCACTTCAGGCTGGTTTTATCGGATCTGTTGTTCCAAAAGATTACACCTTTATTAATTCCATCAACGTATTGATTATCGTTGTATTTGGTGGACTTGGTTCTATTACAGGTACCATCGTTTCTGCGATTGTTTTAGGAATTTTAAATATGCTCCTCCAAGATGTAGCTAGTGTACGTATGATTATCTACGCTTTGGCTCTTGTATTGGTGATGATCTTCAGACCAGGTGGACTTCTTGGGACATGGGAATTAAGTCTATCACGTTTCTTTAAAAAATCTAAGAAGGAGGGACAAAACTAATGGCATTACTTGAAGTTAAACAGTTAACCAAACATTTTGGCGGTCTAACAGCTGTTGGAGATGTCACTCTTGAATTGAACGAGGGAGAATTGGTTGGTCTGATTGGACCAAACGGGGCTGGTAAAACAACTCTTTTCAATCTCTTGACGGGTGTTTATGAACCAAGTGAAGGTACGGTGACACTAGATGGTCACCTCCTAAATGGGAAAACTCCTTATAAGATTGCCTCACTTGGACTCAGTCGTACTTTCCAAAATATTCGTTTGTTCAAGGATCTGACAGTTTTGGAAAATGTTTTGATTGCATTTAGTAACCATCATAAACAACATGTCCTTGCGAGCTTTCTACGCTTGCCTGCTTTCTATAAGAATGAGGAAGAATTGAAAAGCAAAGCTTTGGGCTTGCTTAAGATTTTTGATTTGGATGGCGATGCAGATACACTTGCTAAAAATCTGGCCTATGGTCAACAACGTCGATTAGAAATCGTTCGTGCTCTGGCAACCGAACCCAAGATTCTCTTTTTGGATGAACCTGCAGCTGGGATGAATCCACAAGAAACAGCTGAATTGACAGAATTGATCCGTCGTATCAAAGACGAATTTAAAATTACCATCATGCTCATCGAACACGATATGAATTTGGTTATGGAAGTCACTGAGCGTATCTATGTTCTTGAATATGGTCGTTTGATTGCTCATGGTACTCCGGATGAGATCAAGAACAACAAACGTGTTATCGAAGCTTATCTAGGAGGTGAAGCCTAATGTCTATGTTAAAAGTTGAAAACCTCTCTGTGCATTACGGTATGATTCAAGCAGTTCGTGATGTAAGTTTCGAGGTTAATGAAGGTGAAGTTGTTTCCTTGATTGGTGCCAATGGTGCTGGTAAAACAACCATTCTTCGTACTCTTTCAGGTTTGGTTCGTCCAAGTGCTGGTAAAATTCAGTTTTTAGGAAAAGAAATTCAAAAGATGCCAGCGCAAAAAATCGTGGCAGGTGGCCTTTCACAAGTTCCTGAGGGACGCCATGTTTTCCCAGGATTGACTGTTATGGAAAACTTGGAAATGGGAGCCTTTTTAAAGAAAAATCGTGAAGAAAATCAAGCCAACTTGAAAAAAGTTTTCTCACGCTTCCCACGTCTTGAAGAACGCAAAAACCAAGATGCGGCGACCCTTTCAGGTGGTGAACAGCAGATGCTGGCTATGGGACGCGCTCTCATGTCTACGCCTAAGCTTCTCCTCTTGGATGAGCCGTCAATGGGACTTGCTCCTATCTTTATCCAAGAAATTTTCGATATCATTCAAGATATTCAGAATCAAGGAACAACGGTTCTCCTAATTGAACAGAACGCTAACAAGGCCCTTGCTATCTCTGATCGTGGTTATGTACTTGAAACAGGAAGAATTGTCCTATCAGGAACAGGAAAAGAACTCGCAGCATCAGACGAAGTCAGAAAAGCATACCTAGGTGGCTAAAACAATCCAGTGGATTGTTTTAGTCGGTGGATGAGAGTTGCGAAAGCAATTCCCCTATAAACCGGGGGACCTTTTTAGTCGGCAGATAAGGATTACGTAAGCAATCATCCAATCCAGTGGATTGTTTTACTTAGTGGATTTGAAGAGCTCCAAATTTGGGGTTCTTTTTTCGTTTGCTTACTATTTTGATGGACCTGATTTGAGCATCCGTTTTCTTAATATGGAATCTAACTTGACAAAAGTGTGTGTTCATCATATAATTAAATAAACAAAAATATTGAACAAAAGAGGCTGAGGATATGCTATCAGAAAAACAATTTAAACTTTTACGTTTTTTGTTGACTCACAAAGACGAAAACTTTACGCAGAGACAATTGGCTGAACAGCTAGATATCGCTTTGGGGACGGTAAATAATCTTCTCAAGGAATGTAAAGAAGAGAAGTGGATCAGTGAGGAAAATCACTTAACTGACTTAGGTGAGGAGGCTTTGGCTCCGTATCAGGTGAAGAATGCCATTATCATGGCTGCAGGTATGAGTAGCCGCTTTGCTCCTTTGTCTTATGAGCTACCTAAAGGATTGCTTCAAGTTAAAGGTGAGCGTTTGATTGAGAGAGAAATCAAGCAATTGCAAGAAGCTGGGATAGAGGACATTACAGTTATTGTAGGATATCTGCAAGAAAAAATGTTCTATCTGGCAGAAAAGTTTGGCGTTAAAATCGTTGTGAATAATGATTACTACAAGTACAACAACTGTTCTTCTCTCATGCTAGTCAGAGATCAACTTTCTAACACTTATATTTGCTCTTCAGATAATTATTTTGTGGAAAATCCGTTTGAGCGATACATTTACAGGGGTTATTATTCGACTATATTTGCAGAAGGGGACACAGACGAATACTGCTCTAAGGAAGACTCCAATCACACAATCATCGATATCCAAATCGGTGGGACGAATACTTGGGCTATGGTGGGGCACGTTTATTTTGATCGTGCATTTAGTGAAAAGTTCGTAGATATTTTAGAAACTGAATTTAAGCATGAACCATATCGCGAACAGCTCTGGGAAGATTATTATAGTCGTCACGTCAAGGAACTTCCTTTGGAAGCTCGGCATTATTCAGCAGATATTGTTAAGGAATTTGATTCACTAGATGAGTTGCGTCAGTTTGATGAACACTATTTGGTGAATACTAATTCGGAAATCATTGATAACATCTGTAAGACATTAGGATGTATAACTTCAGATATTGTCAATATTAAACCCCTAAAAGACGGTTTAACCAACACTTCGTTTTCATTTGACTGCCTAGGTAAAAAATATGTTTACCGTCATCCAGGTAGAGGAACGGAGAATTATATCGATCGTGCTAGTGAAGCGGCTTCCATGGAAATTGCTGCAAAATTGAAGATTGACCGTACTTTTGTTGCCATGAACAAGGATGAGGGCTGGAAAATTTCAGAATTTATCCCTAACGCCAAGCAACTAGATTATGATAATTGGGATGATGTAGCAAAAGCAATGGAGCTCTTGAGACGCTTGCACCAATCTGGAGAAAAAACGGGACATTCCTTTGACCAATTTGAGGGAATTGATGATTTTAGACAAAAATTAAAGGCTAGCAATCGTTTTGAATTTGATGGGCTTGAAGAGTTGGATAAGAATGTCTCAGTTCTTGAGAAGTTTCTACAAGAAGATCAAGCGAAAAAGGTTCTCTGCCACGGAGATTCTTATAGTCCGAATTTCTTGTTGAATGAAGCTGGCGAAATGAGCTTGATTGATTGGGAATATTCTGGTATGGGAGATCCAGCAGGAGATTTAGGAACCTTTATCGGGTGTTCAAATTATACAGTGGAAGAAGCTGAAAAGGTACTTGAAATCTATCTACAAGAAGTTCCAGACAAGAAAACCAAACGTCACTATTTTGCCTATGTATCAGTGACTTCGTATTATTGGTTTTTGTGGGCCCTGTTCCAAGAAAGCGTTGGAAAACCAGTAGGTGAATTTCTTTATATCTGGTATCGTTATACCAAGCAGTATGGAAAACTTGCATTAGATTTATACTTAGAGGAGAATTGAGATGAAACCGACATCAGAAATTGAAGAATTAATAGCAAATGAAACGAAAAGAAGGCTAGAAGAAATGGAATCACCAAACTATGTGTTTGCTCAGCCATTTCTAAAAAGTGATTTTACTATAGTCATTGGCTTGGTTCTAATTAACCTTATTCTGATTATCCTAGCCATGACAGGAGGTATTCAATAAAATGTCTAAGATGAATGACTTTATTCAACAGGAGACGATAACGGGAATTGTTCCCATGACCAACAAGGATCGTCAGTATTCTTTCTGGGATCTCTTTCTGTCAACAAGTGGTTTTGCTATCGCAACTTGGTGTTATACCCAAGGAGCCTATGTGG
Source organism: Streptococcus sp. KHUD_018 (assembly GCF_054861215.1). The sequence continues at coordinate 1,550,067 of NZ_CM142176.1, read as the reverse complement.
CTCAATATTTGACCTTTAATCAAATGTTAATAAATATTTTTAGTTTTAACATTATCTGGGTCTTTATTGAATGTCTCCCAATCTTGTTTGCGGTTAAATATGGAATTGATTTATGGATTTGGTTGAGAGCTGTCCTCGGAAAAAAAGGCGTAGCCTTGCTATCAACTATTATTAGCTTAGCTAACTTTGGCTGGTATGCCGTTGCGGCCAATCTTTTTGCTAGCTCCATGATTCATTTGGCAAATAATTTCGGTCTTGGTTTGGACAAGGGAGTATGGGCACCTATTCTTGGTACACTCTGTGTTCTTCTTGGAACTCTTATTGCTCTAGGGGGGCCAGAAGTGATTAAATGGACCAATCGATTCTTGGTAATCGCCCTGTTGATTGTCGGTCTCATTATCGTTGGAATCTGCTTTGTCGCCGTTCCTATAACTGATATTATGAATATTCAACCGGCTACCCAAGGAGATTTAACTCCATTAGAACGCTTCATGCTTTCTGGAGAAGGAAATGTTGCCTTTGCCTTTTCTTGGTCTACACAGGCATTGGTTTTACCACGTTTAGCAAAATCAGAACGTAGTGGTTATTGGGCTACAGCCTTATCATACGGAGTTGTGGCTCCATTCTTCGTTGCGACAGGTGGAGTCATGGCTCTAGCCATGTTTGTCAAAACAGGTGTTTATGAAAGTGATCCAACAACCATGCTTTCAACTCTAAGCACACCTGCCTTTGCTCTCTTAAGTCTACTACTAGTAGCCTTTGCCAATATTGGAACCCAAGGGACAGGATCGTATGTGAATTGTATGATTGTTAAAAGCGGGATGCCAAAAGTAAGCTATAAACTAATGGTTTGGATTGCTATGGTATACGTGAGCCTACTTACAATCTGGGGAGGAGTGGAAGAGTACTTCGGTTCCTTCATCTCACTAGCTGCCTATATTCAGGGGCCAATTATTGGTATGATCGTTGTTGACTACTTTATCTTGAGAAAAAGAAAACTCGATTTGCGTTCAGCCTATTTCCTTGAGGGACATAAAGCTTATGAATTTACTAAAGGATTTAACTTGGTTGGTTTGTCTTGCGTCTTTATCTCCTTGTTGGTTGCAGTACTATTTGTTTATAACCCTGTAACAGCACAGATTCAAAGCCCAATCTTTTTAATCACAACGGGTAGTGGCTTTACTGCGATTTTTGGAGGTTTATTGTACTGGCTAGCTAGCTTAACTCCATTAAAACGCTATATGATCAAGGATCGAGATTCCGTTACGATTTAAGGATAGAGGATTGATTAGAAACGTCCCCCTTACTAGAGAATTTATAAAATCTTTATTGATACGGTAGAATAGGCTGAACAGGTATTTGAAATTTCCGTAGAAGAAGTTCCAGATGTAAAAACGAAATACAGCTATCTAGCTCAGGCGTTTGGAACATCATACTATCACTCTTTTGTGAGGATTATTTTAAGTAAATCCATTAGGAAAGTTTCTCTATATTTGGTACCACTATAGTGGGCAGTATGGTCAACTAAAATTAATCGTTAGTCGGAGGACTGACAAAATGAGAATTGGTATTGAACTTGAACAATTAGTTGTAGGTGAAACTAAAAAATGACTAGAAAAATGAAAGCCTTAATCTATGTGTATTTATCTCCCCTTTCTTAAAAGTTTATTTTACATAAGTAATTGATATGATTCTAGTCAATCATATTCTGATTATCCTAGCCATGACAGGAGGTATTCAATAAAATGTCCAAGATGAATGACTTCATTCAACAGGAGACGATAACGGGAATCGTTCCCATGACCAACAAGGATCGTCAGTATTCTTTCTGGGATCTCTTCTTATCGACAAGTGGTTTTGCCATCGCAACTTGGTGTTATACCCAAGGAGCCTATGTGGCTCAATATTTGACCTTTAATCAAATGTTGATTAATATTTTTAGTTTCAACATTATCTGGGTCTTTATTGAATGTCTCCCAATCTTGTTTGCGGTTAAATATGGAATTGATTTATGGATTTGGTTGAGAGCCGTTCTAGGTAGAAAAGGGGTGGCCGTTCTATCAACCGTGATTAGTCTGGCAAATTTTGGTTGGTACGCCGTTACCGCCAATCTTTTTGCCAGCTCCATGATTCATTTGGCAAATAATTTTGGACTTGGTTTAGACAAAGGAGTATGGGCACCGATTCTAGGTACCCTCTGTGTTCTCCTTGGAACGCTTATTGCTCTTGGGGGGCCAGAGGTGATTAAAGGTACTAATCGCTTCCTGGTGGTTGCCTTGTTATTTGTCGGGCTAATCATTGTTGGGATCTGTTTTGTTGCGGTTCCGATTAGAGATATTATGAATGTCCAACCTGCCATCCAAGAAAATTTGACACCGATTGAACGTTTTATGATGTCAGGGGAAGGAAATGTGGCCGTAGCCTTTTCTTGGTCTACACAAGCATTTGTCTTACCACGTTTGGCAAAATCAGAACGCAGTGGCTATTGGGCTACAGCATTATCGTATGGGGTTGTTGCGCCATTCTTCGCTGCGACAGGTGGGGTGATGGCTTTGGCTATGTTTGTCAAAACAGGTGTCTATGAAAGTGACCCAACGACCATGCTTTCCACTCTAAGTACTCCTGCCTTTGCGCTTTTAAGTTTACTATTAGTAGCCTTTGCCAATATTGGAACCCAAGGTACAGGATCGTATGTGAATTGTATGATTGTAAAAAGCGGGATGCCAAAAGTAAGCTATAAACTAATGGTTTGGATTGCCATGGTTTATGTGAGCCTACTTACCATCTGGGGAGGAGTGGATGAATACTTCGGTTCCTTCATCTCGCTGGCGGCCTATATTCAAGGACCCATTATCGGAATGATCGTTGTTGACTATTTTATCTTAAGAAAACGAAAACTCGATTTGCGTTCAGCCTATTTCCTTGAAGGACATGACGCCTATGAGTTTACAAATGGCTTTAATCTGGTAGGATTATCTTGTGTAATCATTTCTTTGTTAGTTGCAGTACTATTTGTTTACAACCCTATAACAAAGCATATCCAGAGTCCTGTGTTCCTACTCACAACTGGTAGTGGCTTTACTGCGATCTTTGGTGGTCTATTGTACTGGCTAGCTAGCTTAACTCCTTTAAAACGCTATATGATTAAGGATAGAGATTCCGTTACGATTTAAGTTTAAGAGAGAAGGCTGTTTCTCTCTTTTTTGTGATTGAATGTTACAAAATCTTGAAAAAGAGATGAAAGCGTTTGATAGTTTTTGTAAGAAAGTGTATAATTATAGTAGCAATAAAGAAGGAGAAGTCTCATGGCAGTTAAAGATTTTATGACCCGCAAGGTAGTTTATATCAGTCCAGATACGACTGTAGCACATGCAGCAGATTTGATGCGCGAGCAAGGCTTGCACCGTTTACCTGTTATCGAAAATGACCAATTGGTTGGTCTTGTAACAGAAGGAACTATTGCTGAAGCCAGTCCGTCTAAAGCAACCAGTCTCTCCATCTATGAGATGAATTATCTTCTCAATAAGACCAAAGTCAAAGACGTCATGATTCGGGATGTCATCACAGTGTCAGGTTATGCAAGTCTAGAAGATGCGACCTATCTCATGTTGAAGAATAAGATCGGTATTCTTCCAGTTGTGGACAATCAACAGGTTTATGGTGTGATTACAGATCGTGATGTTTTTCAAGCCTTTCTAGAAATCGCTGGCTACGGCGAGGAAGGAATTCGTGTTCGGTTTATTACGGAAAATGAAGTCGGGGTTTTGGGCAAGATTGTGACCTTGATTGTAGAAGAAAATCTGAATATTTCACACACAGTCAATATTCCTCGCAAGGATGGTAAGGTCGTGATTGAAGTTCAAATTGATGGGACGATTGATTTAACCTTCCTGAAGGAGAAATTTGAAGCGCAAGGTATCCAAGTAGAGGAGATTGATCGAACCTCTGCTAAAAAGTTATAAATATAGAGGGTGAAAACCCTCTTTTTTGTATACAATTTGAAATAACAAGCAAAATATGGAAAGAAATGAGAGAATGTGGTATAATGAAACGATGTGAATAAAGGAGTATTTATGGACATTTCAGAAATTCGTCAAAAAATTGACGCAAATCGTGAAAAATTAGCTTCTTTCAGGGGGTCTCTTTGACCTCGAAGGACTAGAGGAAGAGATTGCCATCTTGGAAAACAAGATGACGGAACCTGATTTTTGGAACGATAATATCGCGGCCCAAAAAACGTCGCAAGAATTAAATGAATTAAAAAATACCTACAACACCTTCCGTAAAATGGAAGAGTTGCAGGATGAAGTTGAAATTTTATTGGACTTTTTAGTAGAAGATGAGTCTGTACGTGATGAACTGGTTGAACAGTTGACAGAACTGGACAAGATGATGACCAGCTACGAGATGACGCTTCTCTTGTCAGAACCTTATGACCACAATAATGCAATCTTGGAGATTCATCCAGGATCTGGTGGTACTGAGGCTCAAGACTGGGGTGATATGTTGCTCCGTATGTATACTCGCTATGGAAATGCCAAAGGCTTTAAAGTAGAAGTCTTGGATTACCAAGCTGGTGATGAAGCGGGCATCAAGTCTGTGACCTTGTCCTTTGAAGGTCCAAATGCCTACGGTCTTCTCAAGTCGGAAATGGGTGTTCACCGTTTAGTCCGTATTTCGCCATTTGACTCTGCCAAACGTCGCCATACTTCATTTACATCCGTTGAGGTTATGCCTGAGTTGGATGATACCATCGAAGTGGAAATCCGTGAGGATGATATTAAAATGGATACCTTCCGTTCAGGTGGTGCTGGTGGACAAAACGTCAATAAAGTTTCAACAGGTGTGCGTTTGACACACATTCCTACGGGAACTGTCGTCCAATCAACGGCCGATCGTACCCAGTATGGAAATAGAGATCGTGCTATGAAGATGTTGCAAGCCAAGCTCTATCAGATGGAGCAAGAAAAGAAAGCTGCGGAAGTCGACTCCCTCAAAGGTGAGAAAAAAGAAATCACTTGGGGAAGTCAGATTCGTTCTTATGTCTTCACACCTTATACCATGGTAAAAGATCACCGTACGAGCTTTGAAGTTGCTCAGGTAGATAAGGTCATGGATGGAGATCTTGATGGTTTCATCGACGCCTATCTCAAATGGCGAATCAGCTAAGAATAGAAAGGAACTCACATGTCAATCATTGAAATGCGAGATGTTGTCAAAAAATACGATAACGGAACGACTGCTCTTCGTGGAGTCTCTCTTAGTATTGAACCAGGAGAATTTGCCTATATCGTTGGGCCTTCTGGAGCAGGGAAGTCAACCTTTATTCGAGCTTTATATCGAGAAGTAAAGATTGAAAAAGGCAGTTTAACAGTTGCAGGCTTTAATTTGGTTAAAATCAAGAAGAAAGATATCCCTCTGCTCCGTCGCAGTGTTGGGGTAGTTTTTCAAGATTACAAACTCTTGCCTAAGAAAACTGTTTATGAAAATATTGCTTATGCAATGGAAGTTATCGGAGAGAACCGTCGCAATATTAAGAAACGGGTTATGGAAGTTTTGGACTTGGTCGGTTTGAAACACAAGGTTCGCTCTTTCCCTAACGAACTCTCAGGTGGAGAGCAGCAACGGATTGCGATTGCTCGTGCGATTGTGAACAATCCCAAAGTATTGATTGCCGATGAGCCAACAGGAAACTTGGACCCAGATAATTCATGGGAAATTATGAATCTGTTGGAACGCATCAATCTCCAAGGTACTACTGTCTTGATGGCGACTCACAATAGCCAGATTGTAAATACCTTGCGCCACCGTGTCATTGCCATTGAAAATGGCCGTGTCGTTCGTGACGAAGCTAAAGGAGAATATGGATACGATGATTAGTAGATTTTTTCGCCATTTATTTGAATCATTAAAAAGTTTAAAACGAAATGGCTGGATGACAGTAGCAGCAGTGAGTTCGGTTATGATTACCTTGACACTCGTTGCCCTGTTTGCATCCGTAATTTTTAATACAGCCAAGCTGGCTACCGATATTGAAAACAACGTTCGTGTCATGGTTTACATTCGTAAGGATGTAGCAGATAATAGTGAAACGATTGAAAAAGAAGGTCAGACAGTTACCAATAATGACTACCACAAGGTTTATGATGCCTTAAAAGCTATGCAAGGTGTTAAAAATGTCACTTTTTCAAGCAAGGAAGAGCAGTATCAAAAATTGACTGAAACGATGGGAGACGATTGGAAGGTCTTTGAAGGAGACGCTAATCCTCTCTATGATGCCTATATCGTTGATACCAATACTCCGAGTGATGTTCCTAAAGTAGCAGAAGAGGCCAAGAAAATTGAAGGGGTATCTGAGGTTCAAGACGGTGGTGCCAACACTCAACGACTTTTCGAACTGGCTTCCTTTATCCGTGTTTGGGGATTGGTTATTGCAGGGCTTTTGATTTTCATTGCGGTTTTCTTGATTTCTAATACTATCCGTATTACCATTATTTCTCGGAGCCGTGAAATTCAAATCATGCGTCTAGTAGGAGCTAAAAACGGCTATATTAGAGGACCATTCTTGCTAGAGGGTGCCTTTATTGGCTTACTAGGTGCAGCGATTCCTTCAGTCCTTGTATTCTTTATCTACAATATGGTTTATCAATCTGTCAATAAATCCTTGGTGGGGCAAAACTTGTCAATGATTACACCAGATGTGTTTATTCCTTTGATGACAGTCCTATTGTTTGTGATTGGTATTTTCATTGGGGCAATCGGATCAGGCATTTCAATGCGTCGATTCTTGAAGATCTAGTTGGATATAAATGCAACTTGCAGAGCAAATCAGAAATAATACAATTTTAAAAGAGAAGTTTTCTGGCTCTTTGTCAACTGTAGTGGATTGAAGTCAGCTAAGATCGAGAAAGGACGAATTTCGTCCTTTCTTTTTTGATGTTGAGAGCGATGAGAATTCTAGTTTTAAAGTTGTCAAAGTTCCGAAAGCCAAAAGCCAAAAGCGTTTCGTTTGATGAGTTTAATGAAATTATTAGTCGCTTCTAATTTTGCATTAGAATAGGGTAACTGAAGGGCGTTGACGATTTTCTCTTTGTCCTTGAAAAAGGTTTTAAAGACAGTCTGAAAAAGAGGATGAACCTGCTTTAGATTGTCCTCAATGAGTCCGAAGAATTTGTCAGGTTCCTTGTTCTGAAAGTGAAAAAGCAAGAGCTGATAGAGATGATAGTGGTGTTTCAGGTCTTCTGAATAGCTAAAAAGCTTATCTAGAATCTCTTTTATCCTGTTGGATGATCTTCCAGTAACGTTTGATAGCCTTGTATTCATGGGATTTTCGTTCAAATTGATTCATGATTTGGATACGCACACGACTCATGGCACGGCTTAGATGTTGAACGATGTGAAAGCGATCTAGTACAATTTTTGCATTTGGGAGTGAAACAGTCTGGTAGACTGTTTCAGCCTGAGCCTAGAAATTCGAAAGCGAAGTCGTTTAGCCAAGTCATAGTAAGGACTAAACATATCCATAGTAATAATTTTTACCTGACAGCGAATAGCTCTATCGTATCGAAGAAAGTGATTTCGGATGACAGCTTGTGTTCTTCCCTCAAGGACAGCGATGATATTGAGTTTTTCAAAGTCCTGAGCAATAAAGCTCATCTTCATCTCCCGATTGAAACAGTCACTCCCCTGACTGTTTCAACATCCCAAGACATAATCTCTGGAAGACGAGAAAAATCATGTTTAAAACGGAAGTCATTGAACTTTCGGAGAACAGTTGAAGTTGAAATGGAAAGCTGATGGGCAATATCGGTCATAGAAGTCTTTTCAATCAACTTTTGAGCAATCTTTTGATTGATAATACGAGGAATTTAGTGATTTTTCTTGACGAGAGAAGTCTCAGCCACCGCCATTTTCGAACAATGATAGCACTTGAAACGACGCTTTTTTCAGAAGAATTCTGGTAGGCATACCAGTCGTTTCAAGGTAAGGAATCTTAGACGGTTTCTGGAAGTCATATTTCTTCATTTGATATCCGCAATCGGTGCAAGATGGGGCCTCGTAATCCAGTTTAGCGATGATTTCCTTGTGTGTATCCATATTGATGATATCTAGAATCTGGATATTAGGGTCTTTAATATCTAGTAGTTTTGTGATAAAATGTAATGGTTCCATATGATTCTTTCTAATGATGGTTTGGTCGCTTTTCATTATAAATCTTATGGGACTTTTTTTCTACAACAAAATAGGCTCCATAATATCTATAGGGGGTTACCCACTACAAATATTATAGAGCCGAATAAACAAGCAAGATTTGGGAAGACATTTCCAGATCTTTTTGATAGAATGAAATCAAAGAAAACGTTATTAAAAAGAGGTGTGTGATGGAGAAATTTTTTATATTATTGCTATTATCACCTTACTTTTATTTTTTCATTGGATTGAGAAGACGGACAAAAATAGTAAATATTTCGCGTTTTTCTATTACTTTTACTGGATTTATCTTCCCTTGTGGGCTTTGTTCAGTATCGCTTTTACAATTTTTTCATTCTTAATTTTCAATATTGTCTTGAAAAATCCTGCTGATTTAACAATTTGGGGGACATGGTTCCTTTTAGTTTTTTTATCTCTTGTGAATGACTGGAAAGTCCATGTCTGCCTGAAGAGAATGTTCAAGCTGAAACAAGAGAACAAAACGAGGACATCCATCAATAGCTAAAGTTTAGAGGAGGTTCCGATGTTCAAAATAAAGCAGTTCATTCATCAATACTATAAAACCTACATTCTTACGATTTGCTTGTTATGGCCGCTGGTCTTTTGTCTTCCATGGGATTTGCAAATAGGAGGAGTTTCGGTTTATTTCTTCATCATGAAAAAACTCTTTGTCGTCTTTGGTGTATTGGCAATCTTTTTCTCAGTACTGACTAAAAAGATGAGTCTCTTCCTCTTTGGAGTGATCTTTTGTATGGCCTTCTGGATCAATCTTTTCCTGATTTTTGGAATTTTGCCAGCTCTGCTTGGCAATTAAATTTTTGTGTGAAATGTAGTCCATAAAAAGCTAAGAGGCTGACCTAGAAGTCAGCCTCTTTTCCCTGTTAAAACGCGGATTCTTTCTTGAAAATTAAGAGTAAATGTGCTAGAATTAAAAGAACATTCTAAAATATTCAGAATCTAAAGTAAGGAAAATAATGGCTAATATTTTAAAAACGATTATCGAAAATGATAAAGGAGAACTTCGTCGTCTGGAAAAGATGGCAGACAAGGTTCTCAAATATGAAGAGCAGATGGCAGCCTTGACGGATGACCAGCTAAAAGCAAAAACAGATGAATTTAAGGAACGTTACAATAAGGGTGAATCGCTGGATTCATTGCTCTATGAGGCTTTTGCGGTAGTACGTGAAGCTGCCAAGCGTGTTCTTGGACTTTTCCCATATAAAGTGCAGGTCATGGGTGGGATTGTCCTCCACCATGGAGATGTGCCAGAAATGCGTACTGGTGAAGGGAAAACCTTGACAGCGACGATGCCTGTATACCTCAACGCTCTAGCAGGTGAAGGGGTTCACGTAGTAACGGTCAACGAGTATCTAACCGAACGTGATGCAACTGAGATGGGTGAATTGTACTCATGGCTTGGTTTGTCAGTAGGGATTAATTTGGCTGCGAAGTCACCAATGGAGAAGAAAGAAGCCTATCTCTGTGATATTACCTATTCGACTAACTCAGAAATTGGTTTCGACTACCTTCGTGACAACATGGTTGTTCGGGCAGAAAACATGGTACAGCGTCCGCTCAACTATGCTTTGGTCGATGAGGTTGACTCGATCTTGATTGATGAAGCTCGTACTCCTTTGATCGTTTCAGGAGCCAATGCTGTGGAAACTAGTCAGCTTTATCATATGGCGGATCACTTTGTCAAATCTTTGGACAAAGATGACTATATCATTGACATTCAGTCTAAGACTATTGGTTTGTCTGATTCAGGGATTGACAAGGCTGAAGAATACTTCAAACTGGAAAATCTCTACGACATCGAAAATGTAGCTCTTACTCACTTTATCGACAATGCCCTTCGTGCCAACTATATCATGATTCTCGATATCGACTATGTGGTCAGCGAAGAGCAGGAAATCCTGATCGTCGATCAATTTACAGGTCGTACCATGGAAGGTCGTCGTTACTCTGATGGTTTGCACCAAGCGATTGAAGCAAAAGAAGGTGTGCCAATCCAAGACGAGACCAAGACTTCAGCTTCTATTACCTACCAAAACCTCTTCCGTATGTATAAGAAATTGGCAGGTATGACGGGTACTGGTAAAACAGAAGAAGAAGAATTCCGCGAAATCTACAACATTCGTGTCATCCCAATCCCAACCAACCGCCCAATCCAGCGTATTGACCACTCAGACCTTCTCTATGCAAGTCTTGATGCAAAATTCAAGGCTGTAGTTGAAGATGTGAAGGCACGTTATCAAAAAGGTCAGCCAGTCTTGGTAGGTACGGTTGCCGTTGAAACCAGTGATTTTCTTTCTAAGAAATTGGTCGAAGCAGGTGTTCCTCACGAAGTCTTGAATGCGAAAAACCACTACAGAGAAGCGCAAATCATCATGAATGCTGGTCAACGTGGCGCAGTTACCATCGCTACCAACATGGCCGGTCGTGGTACTGACATCAAGCTTGGTGAAGGGGTTCGTGAACTTGGTGGACTTTGCGTCATTGGTACAGAACGTCACGAAAGTCGCCGTATTGATAATCAGCTTCGTGGACGTTCAGGACGTCAAGGAGACCCAGGTGAGTCACAATTCTACTTGTCTCTTGAAGATGATTTGATGAAACGTTTCGGTTCAGAACGTTTGAAAGGTATCTTTGAACGACTCAACATGTCTGATGAAGCCATCGAATCCCGTATGTTAACGCGTCAAGTGGAAGCGGCTCAGAAACGTGTTGAGGGGAATAACTACGATACACGTAAACAGGTACTTCAATACGATGATGTCATGCGTGAACAACGTGAGATCATCTATGCACAACGTTATGATGTCATTACTGCCGACCGTGACTTGGCACCAGAAATCCATGCTATGATTCGTCGTACCATTGGACGTATCGTGGATGCACATGCACGTTCTAAGGAAGATGAAAAACTAGAAGCAATCTTGAACTTTGCTAAGTACAACTTACTTCCAGAAGATTCAATCAGTCGTTCAGATCTTGCAGGTTTGTCAGACCAAGCTATCAAAGATGAACTTTTCCAACGTGCCTTGAAAGTCTATGACAGCCAAGTTGCTAAACTTCGTGATGAAGATGCAGTGAAAGAATTTCAAAAGGTTCTGATTCTACGTGTTGTAGACAACAAGTGGACAGACCATATCGATGCTCTTGACCAGTTGCGAAATGCTGTCGGTCTTCGTGGCTATGCTCAAAACAACCCGGTTGTAGAATATCAAGCAGAAGGTTTCCGCATGTTTAACGACATGATCGGATCGATTGAGTTCGATGTAACCCGCTTGATGATGAAAGCACAAATTCACGAACAAGAACGTCCGCAAACGGAACACAATATCAGTACAACTGCGACTCGTAATATTGCAGCACAGCAGACTCATCTTCCGGAAGGTGTGGACTTGAGCCAAATCGGACGAAACGACCAATGCCCATGTGGATCAGGTAAGAAATTCAAGAACTGTCATGGTAAGAGACAATAATATGAGATAAGATACAGGCGGATACCTGGTAAAAATCATTTTTTGCTTGGTGTCCGTTTGCTTTATAAGGAGATGAATCATGGTATTTAAAGCTAAAAGTCCTAAAATTAACATTGAAGAAGTTCGCGCCTTGTCTAAATTAGAGGGAGCGGCTCTTGCGAGAAAAAATCAACGTGATCAGGAATTGGAAGCCATCATCCGTGGGGAAGACCAGCGTATTCTCTTGGTGATTGGACCATGTTCATCTGATAATGAAGAGGCGGTTCTCGAGTATGCCAAGCGTCTATCTGCTTTGCAAGAAGAGGTCAAAGACCGTATTTTTATGGTCATGCGGGTCTATACAGCTAAACCTCGTACCAATGGAGATGGCTATAAGGGCTTGATTCATCAACCAAATGCGACAGAAGCTCCTAGCTTGATCAATGGGATCAAGGCTGTTCGTCAGCTGCACTATCGTGTGATTACTGAGACGGGTATGACAACAGCGGATGAGATGCTTTATCCTGAAAATCTTCCGCTGGTGGATGATTTGATTTCTTATATGGCTGTTGGAGCTCGTTCTGTAGAGGATCAACAGCACCGTTTTGTAGCGAGTGGAGCAGATTTCTCGACAGGATTTAAAAATCCCACATCTGGAAATCTCAATGTCATGTTTAACGGGATTTATGCAGCACAAAATAAACAGAGTTTCCTCTTCCTCGGTAAAGAGGTGGAAACAACGGGGAATCCATTGTCCCACGCCATTCTTCGCGGTGCCTTGAATGAATATGGGAAAAATATTCCCAACTACTACTATGACAATTTGATGGATACCATTGCCCAGTATGAAAAGATGGGCTTGGAAAATCCCTTTATCATCATCGATACCAATCATGACAATTCAGGCAAGCAGTATATGGAGCAAATCCGTATCGTTCGTCAGACCTTGATTAACCGTGACTGGAATGAGAAAATCAAGAAATACGTTCGTGGTTTTATGATTGAGTCCTATCTAGAAGATGGACGTCAAAATGAACCCGAAGTTTTTGGTAAGTCCATTACAGATCCGTGTCTCGGATGGGACAACACAGAAGCACTGGTTCGCGAAATTTACCAAACGCTAGGAGAGTAAGATGGCATTTATCGAAAAAGGTCAAGAAATTGATATTGAAGCAATCAAGGCTGCGACCCAGTTGTCAGCTGAAGCATTGCGAAAAAAAGAAGCCCGTGATAGAGAGTTGGCAGCTATCATCTCAGGTGAGGACGACCGAATCCTTTTGGTGATTGGGCCTTGCTCTTCGGACAATGAAGAAGCTGTGCTCGAATATGCTCGTCGCTTAGCAGACTTGCAGAAAAAAGTTGCGGATAAAATCTTTATCGTGATGCGTGTCTATACGGCTAAACCTCGTACCAATGGAGATGGCTATAAGGGTTTGGTTCATCAGCCGGATACTTCAAAAGCTCCAAGCCTGATTAACGGCTTGCAGGCTGTTCGTCAGCTGCACTACCGTGTGATTACCGAAACTGGATTGACAACAGCTGATGAGATGCTTTATCCGTCAAATCTCGTTTTGGTTGATGACCTGGTCAGCTACCATGCTGTTGGGGCTCGTTCGGTGGAAGACCAGGAACACCGCTTTGTAGCGTCTGGGATTGATGCTCCAGTTGGGATGAAAAATCCAACATCTGGAAATCTCGGGGTCATGTTTAATGCCATCTATGCGGCTCAAAACAAGCAAACCTTCCTTTACCATGGGCAAGAAGTGGAAACTTCAGGAAATCCTTTGGCCCACGTTATCCTTCGTGGTGCCATGAACGAATATGGTAAAAATGAACCCAATTTCTACTATGAAACCCTCTTAAATGCCATCAACCGCTATGAGACCATGGGACTTGAAAATCCCTTCATTATCATCGATACCAATCATGACAATTCAGGCAAGCAGTATATGGAACAAATTCGCATTGTTCGTCAAGCCTTGCTGAATCGTGACTGGAATGAAAAGATTAAAAAGACGGTTCGAGGCTTTATGATCGAATCTTACCTAGCAGATGGTCGCCAAAATCAACCAGAGGTCTTTGGTTGCTCTATAACCGACCCTTGTCTAGGCTGGGAAAATACAGTAGCCTTGGTAGAAGAAATTTATACTACCTTAACAAAATAAGTGAAAAGGATGGAGTTGGGGGAATCTCAGCTCCTTTTATGAGTATGATAGTTGGACACGGAATTGACATCGAAGAATTGGCTTCGATAGAAAACGCAGTTACACGACGTGAGGGCTTTGCTAAGCGCGTGCTGACCTCTAAAGAAATGGAGCGTTTTACCAGTCTCAAAGGGCGCAGACAAATCGAATACTTGGCAGGCCGCTGGTCGGCTAAGGAGGCTTTTTCCAAGGCTATGGGTACAGGAATTGGCAAGCTGACCTTTCAGGATTTGGAAGTTTTGAACAATGAACGCGGGGCTCCCTATTTTAGTCAGTCACCATTTTCAGGAAAGATTTGGCTGTCGATCAGCCATACAAATCAGTTTGTGACAGCCAGTGTCATTTTGGAGGAAAATCATGAAAGCTAGTCCACATAGACCAACCAAGGCTCTGATTCATCTGGGAGCTATTCGACAAAATATTCAGCAAATGGGGGCTCATATCCCACAAGGAACGCTCAAGTGGGCAGTGGTCAAGGCCAATGCCTATGGTCATGGGGCTGTTGCCGTTTCCAAGGCTATTCAGGATGATGTTGATGGATTTTGCGTTTCCAATATTGATGAAGCCATCGAACTTCGTCAGGCTGGACTCAGCAAGAAAATCCTCATTTTAGGAGTTTCTGAGATAGATGCTATTGCTCTGGCTAAAGAATACGACATCACCTTGACTGTGGCTGGGGTGGAGTGGATTCAAGCACTGTTAGACAAGGAAGCAGATTTAACTGGCTTAACGGTTCACCTCAAGATTGACTCAGGGATGGGAAGGATTGGTTTTAGAGAGGCCGGTGAGGCTGAGCAGGCTCAAGCCTTGCTCCAACAACACGGTGCTCGCGTTGAGGGGATTTTTACCCACTTTGCTACTGCAGATGAAGAATCAGATGCCTATTTTAATACCCAGTTAGAACGATTTAAAGCTATTTTGGCAAGTATGAAGGAAGTTCCAGAGCTGGTTCATGCCAGCAACTCAGCAACGACACTCTGGCATGCAGAGACTATTTTTAACGCAGTTCGTATGGGAGATTCCATGTATGGTCTCAATCCAAGTGGAGAGGTTCTGAACTTGCCTTATGACTTGACTCCAGCCTTGACCTTGGAGTCTGCTCTGGTTCATGTCAAGACAGTTCCAGCTGGAGCTTGCATGGGCTATGGAGCCACCTATCAGGCGGATAGCGAGCAAGTCATCGCGACCGTGCCAATCGGCTATGCGGATGGTTGGACACGAGATATGCAAAATTTCACTGTCTTGGTAGATGGACAAGCTTGCCCAATCGTCGGACGAGTATCTATGGATCAAATCACTATTCGGCTGCCTAAGGTTTACCCGTTGGGAACCAAAGTCACCCTTATTGGCTCTAATGAGGACAAGGAAATCACAGCAACTCAGGTAGCGACCTACCGTGGAACCATTAACTATGAGGTGGTTTGTCTCCTCAGCGACCGCATTCCGAGAGAATATTATTAAAGAAAAGAAAGGAGTGGAGCATGAATCTACATCAACCCTTGCATGTCTTGCCTGGTGTGGGACCAAAGTCAGCCGAGAAATACGCTAAACTAGGAATTGAAAACTTGCAAGACCTCTTGCTCTACTTTCCTTTCCGTTATGAAGATTTCAAGACCAAGCAGGTGCTAGATCTGGAAGATGGCGAAAAGGCTGTTCTGTCTGGTCAGGTAGTGACTCCTGCTAGTGTCCAGTATTATGGCTTTAAGCGCAATCGCCTGCGTTTTAGCCTCAAGCAGGGAGAAGTCGTTTTTGCGGTGAATTTCTTTAACCAGCCTTATCTAGCAGATAAGATAGAGTTGGGAGCAACTCTTGCTGTTTTTGGAAAATGGGACCGTGCCAAGGCCAGTCTGACTGGGATGAAGGTTCTGGCTCAGGTGGAAGATGATCTCCAGCCAGTCTATCGTCTGGCTCAAGGAATCAGTCAGGCAGGGCTGGTCAATGTTATCAAGACAGCCTTTGATCAAGGGTTGGACCTCTTGATAGAGGAAAATCTTCCCCAGTCTTTGCTGGACAAATACAAACTCATGTCCCGCTGTCAGGCAGTTCGTGCTATGCATTTTCCTAAGGATTTGGCAGAATACAAACAGGCCCTTCGCCGTATCAAGTTTGAAGAACTTTTCTACTTTCAAATGCAGCTACAGACCCTCAAGTCTGAAAATAGAGTTCAGGGAAGCGGTCTGGTTCTGAATTGGTCTAAGGAAAAGGTGACAGCTGCTAAAGAAAATCTGCCTTTTTCTCTGACCCCAGCTCAGGAAAAGAGTTTGCGGGAAATTTTGACTGACATGAAGTCCGACCATCACATGAATCGTCTTCTGCAAGGGGATGTGGGGAGCGGAAAAACGGTGGTTGCTGGCTTGGCCATGTTTGCGGCGGTGACGGCTGGATATCAGGCAGCTCTTATGGTGCCAACAGAAATCCTAGCAGAGCAACACTTTGAGAGTTTACAGAACCTTTTTCCAGACTTGAAACTCGCTCTCTTGACAGGTTCCTTAAAAGCTGCAGAAAAAAGAGAAGTCTTGGAAACCATTGCCAAGGGTGAGGCCGATTTGATTATCGGAACACACGCTCTGATACAAGATGGAGTGGATTATGCTCGTCTTGGTTTGATTATCATCGATGAGCAGCATCGTTTTGGTGTGGGGCAAAGGCGTGTTCTGCGGGAAAAAGGGGACAATCCTGACGTTCTCATGATGACGGCGACACCCATTCCACGGACGCTGGCTATCACAGCATTTGGCGATATGGATGTTTCCATTATCGACCAGATGCCAGCAGGACGGAAGCCTATTGTGACTCGTTGGATTAAGCATGAGCAGCTGCCTCAGGTCTTGACTTGGTTAGAGGGAGAAATTCAAAAAGGTTCTCAAGCCTACGTCATCTCTCCTTTGATTGAAGAATCTGAAGCTCTGGATCTGAAAAATGCCATTGCCTTATCAGAAGAGTTGACAGCTCATTTTGCTGGCAAGGCAGAAGTGGCTCTTTTACATGGTAAGATGAAGAGTGACGAAAAAGACCAGATCATGCAAGAGTTCAAAGAGCGAAAAACGGATATTCTGGTTTCGACAACGGTTATTGAGGTTGGGGTTAATGTTCCCAATGCGACCGTCATGATCATCATGGATGCCGACCGGTTCGGTCTCAGTCAGCTTCACCAGCTCAGAGGTCGTGTGGGTCGGGGTGACAAGCAGTCCTATGCTGTTCTCGTGGCTAATCCCAAGACGGATTCTGGGAAAGATCGCATGCGTATCATGACAGAAACGACCAATGGATTTGTCCTTGCGGAGGAAGATTTGAAAATGCGTGGTTCTGGAGAGATTTTTGGAACCAGACAGTCAGGACTTCCAGAGTTTCAAGTGGCTGATATTATCGAAGATTTTCCGATTTTAGAAGAAGCCAGAAAGGTTGCCAGCTACATTAGTTCTATAGAAGGTTGGCAAGAGGATCCAGAATGGCGCATGATTGCTCTCCATCTAGAAAAAAGAGAACATCTGGATTAAGCTTTCTCTAAGGAAATGTTAAGCTAGCTTTTAGGATTATTTCTTATAATAGTGTCAACAAAAAAGAAACGAGGACTTTCTTATGACTATTAAAGTAACCTACCAAAAGAAGTTTCAAACTGTCAAACAAGAGAAAGGAGCTAGCACCTATTGATACACAAAGAGCGGAAACGCTCTTTTTATTTTTAAAACTACTTTCAGGTGCTCTGTTTGAAGTTAGAGAATCTAAAATCACTTTCTATTTAGCATTCTTTCTTGCATTGCTTTCCTAGATATGCTACAGTTGTGATAGCGATTACAAAATTAAAGGAGCATGCTATGAAAAATCCAGCTTTGTTAGAAGAAATTAAGACTTATAAAGGACGGGATGAGGTTCCAGAAGACTTTGATGCTTTCTGGGATGAGGAATTAAAAAAAGTTTCCACTCTTCCAGCCTACCAGTTGGAGGAAAGAGATTTCCACATTCCCCGAGTCAAGTGCTTTGAGCTCACTTTTGAGGGAACTAATGAAGGCAAGGTCTATGCACGCGTCGTCCTTCCAAAGACTGAGGGAAAAGTTCCCCTAATTTTCCATTTCCATGGCTATATGGGACGTGGCTGGGATTGGGCTGACATGCTGGCCTATACTGTGGCTGGTTACGGTGTTGTTTCCATGGATGTGCGGGGCCAGTCGGGCTATTCGCAAGACGGCTTGCGTTCTCCTCTTGGAAATACTGTGAAAGGGCATATCATCCGTGGTGCTGTGGAAGGTCGTGAGCATCTCTTTTATAAGGATGTTTATCTGGATATTTACCAGTTGGTTGAAATTGTTGCCAGTCTGCCTCAGGTAGATGAGGAAAGACTTTCTAGCTATGGTGCTTCACAAGGAGGGGCGTTAGCTTTGGTTGCAGCAGCGCTCAATCCTCGCATTCAGCAAACAGTTGCCATCTATCCCTTCTTGTCAGACTTTAGACGAGTGCTTGAGATTGGCAATACCAGTGAAGCCTATGATGAACTCTTCCGATATTTCAAGTTTCACGATCCTTTCCATGAAACAGAGGAGGAAATCATGGCGACTCTTGCCTATATCGATGTGAAAAATCTTGCCCATCGTATTAAAGGTGAGGTCAAGATGATTACGGGCTTGGATGACGATGTGTGCTATCCTATTACCCAGTTTGCTATTTACAACCGTCTGACCTGCGATAAGACCTATCGCATCATGCCAGAGTATGCTCACGAAGCCATGAATGTCTTTGCCAATGACCAAGTCTACAACTGGCTCTGTGGCAGTGAGATTCCTTTTTCCTATGTAAAAAAATAAGTTTAAGAGAGCCTTGAGCTCCCTTTTTGTTTTCCAAAATCGAAAAGTACTTTCAGGAAACTTGAGATATTAAAATAGTTTTAAAAGTAGAATCTATTCTATATCATTTAGCTATAAAGTTCAGAGTTTATTGTATAATAAGGGAAAGACATTGTGCGAAAGGAGGAAACTTTCCGCTGTTTGGTCAGAGAGTAAGAGCAGTGGACGTTTGAAGAATGGGAGGTCTCATTCAGTCGGTTACTTTCTTTTTACTTGTTTAGTTGGAGGAACTAAAAATTTTAAGAAAAAAAGAAAGCGCTTTATTTATGAAGAATATGAAAGGTAAAAAATGAAGTATAGGGATTTTGATCGAAAACGACGATATGGTATTAGAAAATTTGCAGTTGGGGCGGCATCTGTAGTGATTGGTACAGTAGTATTTGGAGCAAATCCAGTATTAGCTCAAGAGCAAGCCAATGCAGCAGGGGCCAATACAGAAACTGTCGAACCTGGTCAAGGTTTATCAGGATTGCCAAAAGAAGTGTCCTCGGGAGAACTTGCTCATTTGGATAAGGATTTGGCTGGTAAATTGGCAGCAGCTCAAGACAACGGCGTTGAGGTGGACCAAGATCATTTGAAAAAAAATGAGAGTGCAGAGTCAGAAACCCCATCCTCTACGGAAACCCCTGCAGAAGAAGCAAATAAGGAAGAGGAATCAGAGGATCAGGGGGCTATTCCTCGTGACTATTACTCAAGAGATTTAAAAAATGCCAATCCTGTCCTTGAAAAAGAAGATGTTGAAACCAATGCGGCAAATGGTCAGAGAGTTGATTTATCAAGTGAACTAGATAAACTAAAGAAACTTCAAAATGCTACAGTTCACATGGAGTTCAAACCAGATGCATCAGCTCCACGCTTTTACAATCTCTTCTCTGTATCCAGTGACACCAAGGAAAATGAGTACTTTACTATGTCGGTCCTTGATAATACAGCTCTTATTGAAGGGCGTGGCGCTAACGGAGAGCAGTTCTATGATAAGTATACAGATGCTCCTTTGAAAGTTCGCCCAGGACAATGGAATTCCGTGACCTTTACTGTCGAACAACCAACAGCAGAGTTACCTCATGGTCGAGTTCGTCTCTATGTGAACGGTGTCTTATCCCGTACAAGTCTCAAATCTGGTAACTTCATCAAAGATATGCCAGATGTTAATCAAGCTCAACTTGGAGCAACCAAACGGGGCAATAAAACAGTTTGGTCATCAAACCTACAAGTACGAAACCTAACTGTTTATGATCGTGCTTTAAGCCCAGATGAAGTTCAAACACGAAGTCAATTATTTGAAAGAGGTGAATTAGAACAGAAACTTCCTGAGGGAGCAAAAGTCACTGAGAAAGAAGACGTCTTTGAAGGTGGTAGGAACAATCAACCAAATAAAGATGGTATCAAGAGTTATCGTATCCCAGCTCTTCTCAAGACAGATAAAGGAACGCTGATTGCTGGAACGGATGAAAGACGTTTGCACCATTCTGACTGGGGAGATATTGGGATGGTTGTTCGTCGTAGCTCAGATAATGGAAAAACATGGGGAGACCGAATCGTAATCTCAAATCCTCGTGACAATGAGCACGCTAAACATGCAGATTGGCCATCTCCAGTCAATATTGATATGGCCTTGGTACAAGACCCTGAAACAAAGAGAATTTTTGCAATTTATGACATGTTCCTTGAGAGTAAGGCAGTATTTTCATTGCCGGGGCAAGCTCCGAAAGCTTATGAACAAGTGGGAGATAAAGTTTATCAAGTTTTATATAAGCAAGGAGAATCAGGTCGCTATACGATTCGAGAAAACGGAGAGGTTTTCGACCCTCAAAATAGAAAGACAGATTATCGTGTTGTCGTTGACCCTAAAAAACCAGCCTACAGCGATAAGGGGGATTTGTATAAAGGGAATGAGCTAGTCGGAAATATTTATTTTGAGTATAGCGAGAAGAATATTTTTAGAGTTTCCAATACCAACTACCTATGGATGTCCTACAGTGATGACGATGGGAAGACTTGGTCTGCACCAAAAGATATTACACATGGGATTCGGAAAGATTGGATGCACTTCCTAGGAACTGGACCTGGTACTGGGATTGCCTTGCGTACAGGACCTCATAAGGGAAGACTGGTGATTCCAGTTTATACAACAAACAACGTTTCCTACCTAAGTGGTTCTCAATCATCTCGTGTAATTTATTCAGATGATCATGGTGAAACATGGCAAGCAGGTGAAGCAGTTAATGATAACCGTCCGGTAGGCAACCAAACCATTCACTCTTCAACCATGAATAATCCAGGTGCCCAAAATACGGAGTCAACTGTTGTTCAGTTGAATAATGGGGATCTCAAGCTCTTTATGCGTGGGTTGACTGGCGATCTTCAGGTTGCGACCAGTCATGATGGGGGAGCAACGTGGGATAAGGAAATCAAACGTTATCCTCAAGTAAAAGACGTTTATGTCCAAATGTCTGCTATTCACACCATGCATGAAGGAAAGGAATACATTCTACTCAGCAATGCTGGTGGTCCTGGACGCAACAATGGTTTGGTTCACCTGGCTCGTGTTGAGGAGAATGGTGAGTTGACATGGCTGAAACACAATCCTATACAAAGTGGTAAGTTTGCTTACAACTCACTCCAAGAACTCGGAAATGGCGAATATGGTTTGCTTTATGAGCATGCGGATGGCAATCAAAACGATTATACTTTATCCTATAAAAAATTCAACTGGGATTTCTTGACCAAGGATTGGATTTCTCCTAAAGAAGCAAAAGTGAAATATGCGATTGAAAAATGGCCAGGCATCCTTGCTATGGAGTTTGATTCGGAAGTATTGGTCAACAAGGCACCAACCCTTCAATTGGCAAACGGTAAAACAGCACGCTTCATGACCCAGTATGACACGAAAACCCTCCTATTTACGGTGGATTCAGAGGATATGGGTCAAAAAGTTACAGGTCTGGCAGAAGGTGCAATTGAAAGTATGCATAATTTACCAGTCTCTGTGGCAGGGGCTAAGCTTTCGAATGGAATGAACGGAAGTGAAGCTGCTGTTCATGAAGTGCCAGAATATACAGGCCCACTAGGGACAGCGGGTGAAGAGGCAGCTCCGACAGTCGAGAAGCCAGAATATACAGGCCCACTAGGGACAGCGGGTGAGGAACCAGCACCAACAGTTGAAAAACCAGAATTTACAGGCGGTGTGAATGGTGAAGAGGCCGCAGTTCATGAAGTCCCAGAGTACACAGGTTCATTAGGCACAGCAGGTGAGGAACCAGCACCAACAGTTGAAAAACCAGAATTTACAGGCGGGGTTAATGCTGTTGAGGCCGCAGTTCATGAAGTCCCAGAGTACACAGGCTCACTAGGGACATCCGGCGAAGAGCCAGCCCCAACAGTCGAAAATCCAGAATACACAGGCGGAGTTAATGCTGTTGAGGCCGCAGTTCATGAAGTACCAGAGTATACAGACCCATTAGGCACAGCGGGTGGAGAGGCCGCTCCGACAGTTGAAAAGCCAGAATTTACAGGCGGAGTTAATGCTGTTGAGGCAGCTGTCCATGAACTTCCAGAGTACACAGGTGGCGTGAATGCAGCCGATGCAGCTGTACATGAAATTGCAGAATATAAGGGAACTGATTCGCTTGTAACTCTTGCTGCAGAAGATTATACTTACAAAGCTCCTCTTGCTCAGCAGACACTTCCTGATACAGGGAACAAGGAGAGTAGCCTCCTTGCCTCACTAGGATTAACAGCTTTCTTCCTTGGCTTGTTTGCAATGGGGAAAAAGAGAGAAAAGTAAGAGAATAATTTTAATCATTTTACTTTGTAAAAATAGAAGGAGATAGCAGGTTTTTCAGTCTGCTATCTTTTTCTTTCGGCTCAAGGTGTGCTAATAAGAAATTCTAAGATGCCTGAAACTACTTTCAGGATAGTCTGTTCTATAAAATAGTTTTGAAACTGAAATCTATTCCACCATAAGCTATTGAAAGCGCTTAACAAATGATATATAATAAGCCCATAGGAACAAAGAAAAGGAGGAAATGGGATGCCACAGATTAGCAAAGAAGCCTTGATTGAACAAATCAAAGATGGAATCATTGTTTCTTGTCAGGCACTTCCTCATGAACCGCTTTATACAGAAGCGGGAGGAGTCATTCCCTTGCTAGTCAAAGCGGCTGAGCAAGGTGGAGCAGTCGGTATCCGAGCAAACAGTGTTCGCGATATCAAGGAGATTAAGGAGGTTACGAAACTCCCGATTATCGGGATTATCAAACGTGACTATCCGCCGCAGGAGCCATTCATTACAGCTACTATGAAAGAAGTTGATGAACTGGCTGAACTAGACATTGAGGTCATTGCTCTGGATTGTACCAAACGTGAACGTTATGATGGTTTGGAAATTCAGGACTTTATCCGACAAGTCAAAGAAAAATATCCGCATCAACTCTTGATGGCTGATACCAGTACTTTTGAAGAAGGAATTGCGGCAGTTGAAGCAGGTGTTGATTTTGTTGGAACAACTCTATCAGGTTATACTTCTTATAGTCCTAAGGTAGATGGTCCAGACTTTGAACTGATCAAAAAACTCTGCGATGCCGGTGTGGATGTCATCGCTGAAGGGAAAATTCACACACCAGAACAAGCCAAGCAAATCCTTGAATATGGAGTACGAGGCATTGTTGTCGGTGGAGCTATTACTAGACCAAAAGAGATCACGGAACGCTTCGTTGCCGGTCTTAAATAACATAATCTCAAAACAGAGGAGAGTGGTCGATGCGTCGGATAAAATGAAAACGTATACAAATAGAAGCTTACTCACTATCCAATATGGACACGCTTAACAATTAGGAGAATACAAATGAAATTTAGAAAACTAGCTTGTACAGTACTTGCAGGTGCTGCGATTCTTGGCCTTGCTGCTTGTGGTAACTCTGGTGGAAGTAAAGATGCTGGAAAATCAGGAAGCGATAGCGGAAAAACAGAAATCACTTGGTGGGCATTCCCAGTCTTCACACAAGAAAAAACTGGTGACGGTGTTGGAACTTATGAAAAATCAATCATCGAAGCTTTTGAAAAAGCAAATCCAGATGTAAAAGTGAAATTGGAAACTATCGACTTCAAGTCAGGTCCTGAAAAGATCACAACAGCCATCGAAGCAGGAACAGCGCCAGACGTACTCTTTGACGCACCAGGACGTATCATCCAATACGGTAAAAATGGTAAGTTGGCTGAGTTGAACGATCTCTTCACAGACGAATTCGTCAAAGATGTCAATAATGAAAACATCGTACAAGCAAGTAAGGCTGGTGACAAAGCTTACATGTATCCAATCAGTTCAGCTCCATTCTACATGGCTATGAACAAGAAAATGTTGGAAGATGCTGGAGTTGCAAACCTTGTAAAAGAAGGTTGGACAACTGATGACTTTGAAAAAGTTTTGAAAGCGCTTAAAGATAAAGGATATACACCAGGTTCATTGTTCAGTTCTGGTCAAGGGGGAGACCAAGGAACACGTGCCTTCATCGCAAACCTTTATGGCGGTTCTGTAACAGACAAAGATGTAACAAAATATACAACTGACGATCCTAAATTCGTCAAAGGTCTTGAAAAAGCTGCTAGCTGGATCAAAGACGGTTTATTGAACAATGGTTCACAATTTGACGGTGGAGCAGACATCCAAAACTTTGCCAACGGTCAAACTTCATACACAATCCTTTGGGCACCAGCTCAAAACGGTATCCAAGCGAAACTCTTGGAAGCAAGTAAGGTAGACGTGGTAGAAGTACCATTCCCATCAGACTCTGGTAAACCATCTCTTGAATACCTTGTAAACGGATTTGCAGTATTTAACAACAAAGACGACAAGAAAGTCGCAGCAGCTAAGAAATTCGTTCAATTCATCGCAGATGACAAAGAATGGGGTCCTAAAGACGTAGTTCGTACAGGTGCCTTCCCAGTTCGTACTTCATTTGGCAAACTTTATGATGATAAACGTATGGAAACAATCAGCAGCTGGACTAAATACTACTCACCATACTACAACACTATCGACGGATTTGCTGAAATGAGAACTCTTTGGTTCCCAATGTTGCAATCTGTATCAAATGGTGACGAAAAACCAGCGGATGCTTTGAAAGCCTTCACTGAAAAAGCTAACGAAACCATCAAAAAAGCTACAAAACAATAAGCACTAAGTCAGATTGATTCCCCCCTTTTCCCTGAGCACTATGGTGTAAGAAAAGGGGGACTTTTGTTTGAAATGGTAGGAACTGTCACGAAATTAAAATGAAGTTCTTACATAAGCGAATCTTAAAAAATTTCATTTTGATTTTAAAACAGTTCAAGAAAATCAAAAACTATTCTATTTGAAAGAGAGGTGCCGACTGTGAAAGTCAATAAAATTCGTATGCGGGAAACAGTGATTTCCTACGCTTTCCTAGCACCAGTGTTGTTCTTCTTTGTTATCTTTGTCTTGGCTCCTATGATTATGGGATTCATTACAAGCTTCTTTAACTACTCCATGACCAGCTTTGAGTTTGTGGGCTTGGACAACTATATTCGCATGTTTAAAGACCCTGTCTTTACTAAGTCTTTGATCAATACCGTTATTCTGGTTATTGGGTCAGTACCGATTGTGGTTCTCTTCTCGCTCTTTGTAGCATCTCAAACCTATCATCAAAATGCGATTGCCCGTTCTTTCTATCGTTTCGTCTTCTTCCTTCCTGTAGTTACAGGTAGTGTGGCCGTAACGGTTGTATGGAAATGGATCTATGACCCCCTATCAGGGATTCTAAACTTTGTCCTTAAGTCAAGCCATATCATCAGCCAAAACATTTCTTGGCTGGGTGACAAAAACTGGGCTTTGCTAGCGATTATGATTATCCTTTTGACAACATCTGTTGGTCAACCGATTATCCTTTATATCGCTGCTATGGGGAATATTGATAACTCACTTGTTGAAGCGGCGCGTGTTGACGGTGCGACTGAGTTCCAAGTTTTCTGGAAGATCAAATGGCCTAGCCTCCTTCCAACAACTCTTTACATCGCGATCATTACGACTATCAACTCTTTCCAATGTTTCGCTTTGATTCAGTTGTTGACATCTGGTGGTCCAAACTACTCAACAAGTACCTTGATGTACTACCTTTACGAAAAAGCCTTCCAATTGACAGAGTATGGGTATGCCAATACTATCGGTGTCTTCTTGGCAGTGATGATTGCCATTGTCAGCTTTGCTCAATTCAAGATCCTCGGAAATGACGTAGAATACTAAAGAAAGGAGACAGTTATGCAACCTACACAAAAGAAACCTTTAACAGCTTTCACTGTTATTTCAACGATTATCTTGCTCTTGTTGACCGTACTGTTCATCTTTCCATTCTACTGGATCTTGACAGGGGCCTTCAAATCACAGCCTGATACCATTATGATTCCGCCACAGTGGTTCCCTAAAATGCCAACCATGGAGAACTTCCAACAACTCATGGTGCAAAACCCTGCTATGCAGTGGATGTGGAACTCTGTATTTATCTCACTGGTAACCATGTTCTTAGTCTGTGCAACCTCTTCTCTAGCAGGTTATGTATTGGCTAAAAAACGTTTCTATGGTCAACGCATCCTCTTTGCAGTCTTTATCGCTGCCATGGCACTTCCAAAACAAGTTGTCCTTGTACCATTGGTACGTATCGTCAACTTCATGGGAATTCACGATACTCTCTGGGCAGTTATCTTGCCTTTGATCGGATGGCCATTCGGGGTCTTCCTCATGAAACAATTTAGTGAAAATATCCCAACAGAATTGCTTGAATCAGCTAAAATCGACGGATGTGGTGAGATTCGTACCTTCTGGAGCGTAGCCTTCCCAATTGTAAAACCAGGATTTGCAGCTCTTGCGATCTTTACCTTCATCAATACTTGGAACGACTACTTTATGCAGTTGGTTATGTTGACTTCACGTCAAAACTTGACTATCTCACTCGGGGTTGCGACCATGCAGGCCGAAATGGCAACCAACTACGGTTTGATCATGGCGGGTGCAGCTCTCGCAGCAGTGCCAATCGTAACCGTCTTCCTTGTCTTCCAAAAATCCTTCACTCAGGGTATCACTATGGGAGCTGTTAAAGGATAACACTCTGCGAAAATCGAATTCAAACTACTTCAGCATCACCTTGCCATACTTAAGTATTGCCTGGGGTTAGCTTCCTAGTTTGTTCTTCGATTTTCATTGAGTATAGGAAAAACTGTCTATCAAAATTCAGAAGAATATGTTATAGACTAAGAGAAATATAGTTTCATAAGTGTCTACAAAATGGAGAGTATGCAGTTACTTCGTGAAGTTTTGTTAGACACTTATCAACTTAATTTATGATTTTAGTTAACTATCAGAAACGAAGGAAACAGTATGATTTTTGACGATTTGAAAAACATCGCCTTTTACAAGGGAATCCATCCCAATCTAGACAAGGCTATCGACTATCTCTACCAACACCGTAAGGATTCTTTCGAACTCGGTAAGTATGAGATTGACGGGGACAAGGTCTTTCTAGTTGTTCAGGAAAATGTCCTCAATCAAGCTGAAAATGATCGATTTGAGCATCATAAGAACTATGCAGACTTGCATTTGCTGGTAGAAGGACACGAATATTCGAGCTACGGTTCACGTACCAAAGACGAGGCGGTAGCATTCGATGAAGCGAGTGACATTGGCTTTGTCCATTGTCATGAAAAATACCCACTATTGTTGGGCTATCACAATTTTGCGATTTTCTTCCCAGGAGAACCGCACCAGCCAAATGGCTATGCAGGTATGGAAGAGAAGGTTCGCAAATATCTCTTTAAAATTTTGATTGACTAAAAGAATCAGGAGGAGCAAACATGGCACAAAAAGGAGTAAGCCTGATCAAGGCAGCATTTGATACAGACAATTTTCTCATGCGATTCAGTGAGAAGGTCTTGGATATTGTGACAGCCAATCTTCTTTTTGTCGTCTCTTGTTTGCCCATCGTGACGATTGGAGTGGCAAAAATCAGCCTCTACCAAACCGTGTTTGAGATTAAGAGAAGCAGGCGAGTACCTGTTTTCAGAACCTATCTGAGAGCTTTCAAGCAAAATCTGAAACTGGGTTTCCAGTTAGGTTTGCTGGAGTTGGGCATTGTGTCATTAAGCCTTCTAGATCTCTATCTCTTCTGGGGACAGACAGCTTTACCCTTCCAGCTTGTGAAAGTTATTTGTTTGGGGATTCTCATCTTCCTTACTCTGGTGATGCTGGCTAGTTATCCCATCGCTGCTCGCTATGATTTGTCTTGGAAAGAAGTGCTGCAAAAAGGGCTTATCTTGGCAAGTTTTAACTTTCCATGGTTCTTCCTCATGTTAGCCATTCTCTTTCTTATTGTGATGGTTCTTTATCTATCCGCCTTCACTCTCCTTTTGGGTGGGTCAGCCTTTATCCTCTTTGGTTTTGGTTTGCTAGTCTTTCTCCAAGCAGGATTGATGGAGAAAATTTTCGCCAAATACCAGTAGAATGGCTTGTTTCTGAAACTACTTTCAATCGATACAGTTTCTAAAATACAAGTAGAAACTAAAATCTAAGTGTATACAAGATATTGAAAGCGATTTTCACAAGGTGTATACTAAACTTGTAAAAAATAGAACTGCTCTCAGCAGAAAAAAAGAAATCTTAGGAGAAAATCTATGTCAGATTTGAAAAAATATGAAGGTGTCATTCCAGCCTTCTACGCATGTTATGATGATCAAGGAGAAGTAAGTCCAGAGCGTACGCGTGCCTTGGTTCAATACTTCATTGATAAGGGTGTTCAAGGTCTCTATGTCAATGGTTCTTCTGGTGAATGTATCTACCAAAGTGTGGCAGACCGCAAGTTGATCTTGGAAGAAGTTATGGCAGTTGCCAAAGGGAAATTGACCATTATCGCTCACGTAGCATGCAACAATACGAAAGACAGTATGGAACTTGCTCGCCATGCGGAAAGTTTGGGAGTGGATGCTATCGCAACGATTCCACCTATTTACTTCCGCTTGCCTGAGTACTCAGTTGCTAAGTACTGGAATGACATTAGTGCTGCAGCACCAAATACAGACTATGTGATCTACAACATTCCTCAATTAGCAGGTGTTGCTTTGACTCCAAGTCTTTACACTGAAATGTTGAAAAATCCTCGCGTTATCGGTGTGAAGAACTCTTCAATGCCAGTTCAAGATATCCAAACCTTTGTCAGCCTTGGTGGAGAAGACCATATCGTCTTTAATGGTCCAGATGAACAGTTCCTAGGTGGACGCCTCATGGGGGCAAAAGCTGGTATTGGTGGTACTTATGGTGCTATGCCAGAACTCTTCTTGAAACTCAATGAGTTGATTGCTGAAAAAGACTTGGAAACAGCTCGTGAATTGCAATACGCTATCAATGCAATCATCGGTAAATTGACTGCTGCTCATGGAAATATGTACGGTGTAATCAAAGAAGTCTTGAAGATCAATGAAGGCTTGAACATTGGTTCAGTTCGTTCGCCATTGACACCAGTAACTGAAGAAGATCGCCCAGTTGTAGAAGCAGCAGCACAATTGATTCGTGAAACCAAGGAGCGCTTCCTCTAATCCATAAGGAGGTATTTATGACACACTACGTTGCAATTGATATTGGCGGAACCAACATCAAATATGGTTTGATTGACCAAGAAGGCCAACTTGTTGAATCGCATGAAATGCCAACTGAGGCGCAAAAGGGTGGACCCCATATCTTACAAAAAACAAAAGATATCGTTTCCAGCTATTTAGAAAAAGGCCCAGTAGCAGGTGTTGCCATTTCTTCAGCGGGAATGGTGGATCCTGACAAGGGTGAAATCTTCTATGCTGGTCCTCAAATTCCTAACTACGCAGGAACTCAGTTCAAAAAGGAAATCGAGACTAGCTTTAATATTCCTTGTGAAATTGAAAATGATGTCAACTGCGCAGGTCTTGCTGAGGCAGTATCTGGTTCAGGCAAGGGAGCGAGTGTGACACTTTGCTTGACCATTGGAACAGGTATCGGTGGTTGCTTGATTATGGATGGGAAAGTCTTCCATGGATTTAGCAACTCAGCTTGCGAAGTCGGTTATATGCATATGCAGGATGGAGCTTTCCAAGACTTGGCTTCTACGACAGCCTTGGTAGAGTATGTAGCAGAAGCTCATGGTGACTCAGTTGATCAGTGGAATGGCCGACGCATTTTCAAGGAAGCTACTGAAGGAAACAAGATCTGTATGGCTGGCATTGATCGCATGGTAGATTACCTTGGGAAAGGTCTGGCAAATATTTGCTACGTTGCCAATCCAGAAGTGGTCATTCTCGGTGGCGGTATTATGGGGCAAGAGGCGATCCTCAAACCGAAGATCCGCACAGCCTTGAAGGCAGCCTTAGTACCAAGTCTAGCTGAAAAAACACGATTAGAATTTGCCCATCACCAAAATACAGCTGGTATGTTGGGAGCTTATTATCATTTCAAAACAAAACAATCCTAGTTTGGAGTTATAGAATTAAGAAGAACACTTAACCACTACTTGAGTGAAAATGTTCGGCTTAATTCTTTTTTTGATGATAGAAAAACTGTCCAGTATATGAAAAGTAGCGAAAAGGTCTATCAAGACCATTAGGCGACCTTGCTTCATTGGTATGAGAAGGACAAAGAAGAATTACAAAAAAGAACGATAAGAGCAGAATTCCTACCATCGAAAAATATATGAGAGGAGATTCCTTTTAAGATAGCGAAGATGGTGCAAGCTCTATACTTTGTTTCCAAATACTAAACCTAAGCCAAGAAGAAAAAGTGATATAATGAGATGGACGAGAAATTGATAAATTAGAATTTATCGGGGTATGAGTTATGAAATTTCATGAGTTTGGAGATAAAAATTTTCTGCATATATTATTGATACATGGAGGGGGTAATTCTTGGTGGAATTATCTTAGGCAAGCTCGTATGCTATCAGACGAGTACCATGTGATTTTACCAACTCTTGATGGACATGGAGAAGAATACCAAAGAGATTATATCTCAACTGAATATTCAGCACAGATAATAATGGATTATATAAAAGATAATTGTGGTGGGAAGTTGTTTGCATTAGGTGGTGTTTCTCTAGGAGGACAAATTGCGATGGAGTTATTATCATTAGATGATAATATAGCTCAGAAAGCAATGATAGATGGCAGTATTTGTATACCTCAGCCTAGATTGGCAAAAATTTGCATAATAATTGTAAAACTCTTTGGAAAACTTATGTTTAGCAAATCGGTAAGTAAAATGCAACTTAATCTAATGAAAAAAATATACCCTAAAATGGCATATCCAAAAGAAATAGAAAACTATTATATGGAAGATATGCCAAGACTTCCAATGAAGACACTAGTGACAATGTATAGAACATATATGGCGAAATATAGATTGAAAGATTCTATTGCAAAGAGTAAAGCACAGGTTTTATATATTTACGGTGAAAAAGAAATGGACTGTGTCAAGCAATCAGCAAAATTGTTTCAAAAAATGCATCCAGATTGTACTCTTTATGAATCTAAAGGTTACAATCATGGATATTTATCAACTTATTTACCTTTAGAGTGGATGGAACTGATTAGTCCATTTTTGAAAAATGGTGAACTGAAATCAGGTAAAGATATTTAAAAAATGCCAGTTTGTCAAAATAAAACAATTAAATAAAATTATAGAGAGGAAGTAAAAGCAGATAGCCGATACTTCCTTTTTGTTGTCAAAAATTCAAAAACGGAAAGGGGAATTTATGGAAGAACTGAAAACACAGATAAAGAAGGCATTAGCACAAGGAGAAAGATTGGAAAGACCACCTATGAGCCTATTATCATTTCAAAACAAAACAATCCTAGTTTGGTCCAACCAAACTAGGATTTTCTAACGCGTTTTTGTCTACGATAGCCGTTGAGTTTTTTATTTTCCCAATAGCTGTTAAAAATTTTTTCCTTGCTCTCACGATTGATTTCCAAAAAGTAGGCATAAATCAAATCTATAAGGAAGAGCATGGGGAGTTGAGCGGATATCCGTTGAATGTAGGAAGGCTGGCTGTGGCTGGCAACAAGAACGGTCTCTGTATAGGCTTGACTATCTTTATTGGGAACACTTGTAAAGAGTACAGTCTTTGCCCCCATCTCTTTTGCATCTAAAAGACTGTCTAAAATAGAAGGAGTTGTACCAGAAAGTGAGAAACCGAGTACGAGACAATTTTCATCCATGATGCTGGTCGTCCATGCAAAGCCATCCTGATCGGTTAAGGCTTCACAGACAACACCTAGTCTCATAAAGCGCAGTTTCATCTCACGAGCGACAAGACCGGAACTGCCTGTTCCAAAGAAGTAGACACGCTCAGCATCTTCGATTAACTGGGCGACTCGTTCCAGTTGTTCTTCGTCGATCAAATCCTGTGTTTGTTCTCGCATGATACTGTAGCTTCGCAAAACACGTTTGGTCAAAGGGCTGTGTTTGTGCGAATGAGTGTCCTGTTTACTAGCCTGATGCTGGTATTGAAAGATGAATTCTCGGTAACCTGTAAAACCACACTTTTTAGCAAAGCGGGTCAGCGCTGCTTGGGAGATATGTAATTTCTGGGTAACTTGCTGAGAAGAAAGATCATCTTGGATCGTTTCAGGTTGTAAAAAATAGCGAGCGATTTCTTGCTCAAGCTCGGTTAATTCTTCAAAATGGAGGTCGATTATGGTTGCGATGTCTGGCTTGTTCATGAGGCTCCTTTTTATGAGTCAAAGTCTTAAAGGTTAACGCTTTCTTAACTATTACTATCATTATATCATAGAAGATAGGATAACCAAATAAAAAGGCATTTTCAGATAAAAGTCAAAAAATGCTTCGACTTTTCCAAGAGTTTCTCCTTAAAATATGGTACAATGAAAAGTACCGAGCTTCACCTGTTTGCTCTATTATTTTAGGGAAAATAAAGGTGAAAATCGAAAATTTTTCTAGAAAAGAGTCTTAGTTGTATGAGAAAATTCAATAGCCATTCGATTCCGATTCGGCTTAATTTACTGTTTGCCATTGTTATCCTACTGTTTATGACCATTATCGGTCGATTGTTATACATGCAGGTGCTGAATAAAGATTTCTATGAAGCAAAGTTGGCATCAGCCAGCCAGACTAGGGTGACAACCAGCTCAGCTCGTGGCCAAATCTACGATGCAACAGGGAAACCCTTGGTAGAAAATACACTCAAGCAAGTTGTTTCCTTTACTCGAAACAACAAAATGACGGCTGCAGATTTAAAAGAAACAGCCAAGAAGTTGCTGGCTTATGTGGAAGTTTCTTCTCCAACATTGACTGACCGACAGTTAGCAGACTATTATCTAGCAGATCAAGATGTCTATAAGAAAGCAGTGGAAAGTTTACCACGTGAGAAGCGACTTGATTCTGATGGCAATCAATTATCTGAATCCGAGCTTTACAATAATACTGTTGAAAGTATCGATCCAAGTCAATTGACCTACTCTGATGACGAAAAGAAAGAAATTTACCTCTTTAGCCAACTTAATGCAGTTGAAAATTTTGCGACAGGAACCATTGCGACAGATTCCTTGACAGATACTCAGATTGCTTTGATAGCTTCGGCCTCTAAGAATTTACCTGGTATCAGTATTTCAACTTCGTGGGATCGAAAGGTCCTAGAGACTTCACTTGCGTCTATAGTAGGAAGTGTATCCAGTGAAAAAGCTGGTCTTCCAGCTGAAGAAGCAGATGCTTATATCAAAAAGGGTTATTCTCTAAATGACCGTGTTGGAACCTCTTATCTAGAAAAACAATATGAAGAAACCTTGCAAGGAAAACGTTCTGTGAAAGAAATCCAGCTAGACAAGTATGGCAATATGGAAAGTGTCGAAAATATCGAAGATGGTACCAAAGGGAATAATATTAAACTGACCATCGATTTGGCCTTTCAAGATAGCGTGGACAATCTTCTTAAGAGTTATTTCAATTCCGAGTTAGGAAATGGAGGAGCCAGATATTCTGAAGGTGTTTATGCAGTTGCTTTGAACCCAAAAACAGGTGCAGTTTTGTCTATGTCAGGGCTCAAACATGATTTGAAAACGGGAGAGTTGACGCCTGATTCCTTGGGAACGGTAACCAATGTCTTTGTCCCAGGTTCGGTTGTCAAGGCGGCGACCATCAGTTCTGGTTGGGAGAATGGAGTCTTGTCAGGGAACCAGACCTTGACAGACCAACCGATTGTCTTCCAAGGCTCAGCTCCGATTAATTCTTGGTATACTCAAGCCTACGGTTCATTCCCGATTACAGCTGTGGAAGCCTTGGAGTATTCTTCTAATGCCTATATGGTTCAAACGGCTTTGGGCATTATGGGGCAGACCTATCAACCCAATATGTTTGTTTTAACTAACAATTTAGAATCCGCTATGGGGAAACTTCGTTCGACATTTGCTGAATATGGTCTTGGAGCCTCAACAGGTATTGATCTTCCAGATGAGTCAACTGGTTTTATACCAAAAGAGTATAATTTTGCTAATTACATTACCAATGCATTTGGTCAGTTTGATAACTACACCCCAATGCAATTGGCCCAGTATGTTGGAACCATTGCTAACAATGGTGTTCGAATTGCACCTCACATTGTTGAGGGAATTTATGGAAATAATGAACAAGGTGGCTTAGGGAACTTAATCCAATCTATTGATACCAAGGAAATGAATAAAATTAATATTTCTGAGTCTGATGTTTCCATCCTCCAACAAGGATTTTATCAAGTTTCACATGGTGGGAGTGCTCTGACGACAGGTCGTGCCTTTTCCAATGGTGCAGCTGTATCCATTAGTGGTAAAACAGGTACTGCCGAAAGTTATGTTGAGGGAGGTCAAAAAGCTAACAATACCAATGCTGTGGCTTATGCACCATCAGATAATCCTCAAATCGCTGTAGCTGTTGTCTTCCCTCATAACACCAACCTTACAAATGGTGTCGGACCTTCTATTGCGCGCGATATTATCAACCTCTATAACCAACATCATCCAATGAATTAGAAAGGAACATATGCTTTATCCAACACCTATTGCTAAGCTAATTGACAGTTATTCGAAGTTACCGGGTATCGGGATTAAGACGGCTACCCGTCTGGCCTTCTATACTATTGGAATGTCTGATGACGATGTCAATGAATTTGCTAAAAATCTCCTTTCTGCTAAGAGAGAGCTAACCTATTGCTCCATCTGTGGTCGTTTGACTGATGACGATCCTTGTTCTATCTGTACCGATCCAAGTCGTGACCAGAAAACGATTTTAGTCCTCGAGGATAGTCGTGATGTGGCAGCCATGGAGAACATCCAAGAATACCATGGACTCTATCATGTCTTACATGGTCTTATTTCTCCCATGAATGGTATCAGTCCAGATGATATCAATCTCAAGAGTCTCATGACTCGTCTGATGGATAGCGAGGTTTCAGAAGTGATTGTGGCCACAAATGCTACGGCAGATGGTGAAGCGACATCCATGTATCTTTCACGTTTGCTCAAGCCAGCTGGGATCAAGGTTACGCGTCTAGCACGAGGTCTCGCTGTGGGAGCAGATATCGAGTATGCGGACGAAGTTACACTCTTACGAGCCATTGAAAATCGAACAGAGCTGTAAGTCTAGACAAATTAACAAACTCAATTCATTTATACAAAAATCACGGAGATCGACAGTTGTTTTATCGGTCTCTTTTTAGATTTATTGAAGACCAGTATCAGGTTCAAGTTTCAAAAAAGAAGCAAATATGATATACTAAAGAACGAGTATTCTATTAGAATTGGAACAAATAATATGAAACAAACGATTATTCTTTTATACGGTGGACGTAGTGCAGAGCGTGAAGTCTCTGTTCTTTCAGCTGAAAGTGTCATGCGTGCGGTCAACTACGACCGTTTCACAGTCAAGACTTTCTTCATCTGCCAGTCAGGTGACTTTATTAAAACGCAAGAATTTAGCCATACTCCAGGTCAAGAGGATCGTCTTATGACCAATGAAACCATTGATTGGGATAAGAAAGTTGCACCAAGTGCTATCTACGAAGATGGTGCAGTGGTCTTTCCAGTCCTTCATGGTCCGATGGGAGAGGATGGCTCAGTTCAAGGATTCCTTGAAGTTTTGAAAATGCCTTACGTCGGTTGTAACATCTTGTCATCTAGTCTTGCCATGGATAAAATCACGACCAAGCGTGTCTTAGAATCTGTCGGGATTGCCCAAGTTCCTTATGTGGCCATCGTTGAAGGCGATGATGTGACTTCTAAAATCACCGAAGTTGAAGAAAAATTGACTTATCCAGTCTTCACAAAACCATCAAACATGGGTTCAAGTGTCGGTATTTCTAAGTCTGAAAATCAAGAAGAACTCCGTCAAGCTTTGAAACTTGCCTTCCAATATGACAGCCGTGTCTTGGTTGAGCAAGGGGTTAATGCCCGTGAAATCGAGGTTGGTCTCTTGGGCAACTACGATGTCAAAAGCACGCTTCCAGGGGAAGTAGTCAAGGATGTTGCCTTTTATGACTACGATGCCAAGTATATTGACAACAAGATTACTATGGACATCCCAGCCAAAATCAGTGATGATGTGGTAGCTGTCATGCGCCAAAATGCAGAAACAGCCTTCCGTGCGATTGGTGGGCTCGGTCTATCTCGTTGCGATTTCTTCTATACAGATAAGGGAGAGGTTTTCCTCAACGAGCTCAATACCATGCCAGGTTTCACCCAGTGGTCTATGTATCCACTACTTTGGGACAATATGGGAATCAGCTATCCAGACTTAATCGAGCGATTGGTTGACCTTGCCAAGGAAAGTTTTGACAAGCGCGAAGCGCATTTGCTATAAAAATGAAAGAGAGGGTAGAAGCCAGAACTGTCACTGTAGGTGATTAGAGTTCTTGGACTTCAACCCTTTTTAAAGGAGTAGAAATGAAATTAACAATCCATGAAGTAGCGCAAGTTGTTAGGGCTAAAAATGATGTGACAGTTTATCCAGATAGTCCGCTAGTTAAGGCTGAGTTTGACAGTCGTTTAATCACTGCAGGAGATTTGTTTGTTCCGCTCAAGGGAGCGCGTGATGGTCACGACTTTATCGAAACAGCTTTTGAAAATGGTGCAGTAGTAACCTTATCCGAGAAAAAGGTTGCAAATCAACCCTACATCCTAGTAGACGACGTGTTGACTGCCTTTCAAACCCTAGCTGCCTACTATCTTGAGAAAACGGCTGTTGATGTCTTTGCTGTTACAGGTTCAAATGGCAAGACAACAACCAAGGATATGCTGGCGCATTTACTGTCAACAACCTACAAGACCTACAAAACACAAGGAAACTACAATAATGAGATTGGGCTTCCCTACACAGTTCTCCACATGCCTGAAGGGACAGAAAAGTTGGTCTTGGAGATGGGGCAGGATCACTTGGGAGATATCCATCTTTTGTCTGAATTGGCTCATCCTAAGACAGCCATCGTGACCTTGGTTGGAGAAGCTCATTTAGCCTTTTTCAAAGACCGTTCGGAAATCGCTAAAGGAAAAATGCAAATTGCAGATGGTATGAGGCCTGGCTCCTTGCTCTTGGCACCGGCTGACTCGATTGTAGAGGACTACTTGCCTACTGATAAAAAGGTAGTTCGTTTTGGGCAAGGGGCAGAGTTGGAAATCACAGACTTGGTTGAGCGCAAGGATAGTCTGACCTTTAAGGCTAATTTTTTGGAACAAACCCTTGATTTGCCAGTGACTGGTAAGTACAATGCCACCAATGCTATGATTGCATCCTACGTTGCCTTGCAAGAAGGAGTGTCAGAGGAACAGATTCGTCAAGCCTTCCAAAATCTTGACTTGACGCGTAATCGTACTGAGTGGAAGAAAGCTGCCAACGGAGCAGATATTCTGTCAGATGTTTACAATGCCAATCCAACTGCTATGAAGTTGATTTTGGAGACATTCTCTGCCATCCCAGCCAACGAAGGGGGCAAGAAAATCGCTGTTCTAGCAGACATGAAGGAACTTGGTGACCAATCTATCCAACTCCATAATCAGATGATTTTGAGCCTATCGCCAGATGTGCTGGATACCGTTATTTTCTATGGAGAAGACATTGCCGAATTAAGCCAGCTGGCTAGTCAAATGTTCCCAATCGGCCACGTTTACTACTTCAAGAAGACAGCTGACGAAGACCAATTTGAAGGTCTTGTCAAGCAGGTTAAGGCAAGCCTTGGTACGAACGACCAGATTCTGCTCAAAGGCTCTAACTCCATGAATCTAGCCAAGTTGGTAGAAAGTTTAGAGAATGAATGCAAGTGATTTTACCAAGTATCTGCAAAGAATGCTAGCCATTACGGATACTGGATTAACCTTCACAAAAGATCCTTTTGACTGTGAGCGATACGAGGACTTGCGTGCGATCTTATCTGATATTTTGAGAGAAACTACAGAACTAAAGCAAGAGGAAGTAACAGAGCTTCTGAGACCAACTGGTGCTTATGCAACTCCTCTGATGGACGTCCGTGCTTGGATTGTTGAGGATGAAAAAGTATGTCTAGTCAGAGGGCAAGGAGAGGAAAGTTGGGCTTTGCCAGGTGGCTTTGGTGAAGTCGGCTATTCTCCAACTGAAAATATTCTTAAAGAAATTGAAGAAGAAACCGGTTTTACAGCAAAAACTGAAAGGTTACTTGCAGTTTTTGACACCAATCGTTCCCAACTACAGAGCAAACAATATGCAAAGTTTGTGTTTGAATGTAAGCTTCTTGATGGACAATTTCAAGAGAATCAAGAAATTGCTGACCTTCAATTTTTTGCCATTGACCAATTGCCAGCCTTATCTGAAAAACGCATCACCAAGGAACAAATGGAGATTCTTTGGCAGGTTTATAAAGGACAAAGAGACCAATATATTGATTAGGTTATGCTAGAGAAGTCTGCAAATCAAAAAAGGGTGTTTGTAAGATGCATTTCTGCGATACAAATGATATAATAGGTTGCGAATTTAAGCAGCAAGTATTCTATGCATGGTATAGAATCAAGCTTTTTCAAAAAAATTTAAAAGCTAGAATAGTGAACTTTCTACTACTCTGGCTAGATGAACGAGGAATAGAATATGAATTTGTGGGAACAATTATTTACCACACAGATATCAGAACCGCCCCAGTTTGAACTCCACTGGTATATTGGTTTGTTAAGTTTATTGGCTCTTACTTTCTATGTTTCATATCGTTACCGTGACAAGGTGGCTTACCAGCGCTTCATTCAGATCCTTCAGTCTCTTCAACTGATTGTTCTGTATAGCTGGTATTGGGGGAATCAAATGCCCTTATCAGAAAGTTTGCCCTTCTATCATTGCCGTATCGCCATGTTTGTTATGCTCTTGATTCCAGGGACTTCCAAGTACAAGCAATACTTTGCACTTCTAGGAACCTTTGGAGCAACTGCAGCTCTGGCATACCCACTCTTTGACCCTTATCCGTTTCCGCATGTGACCATCCTGTCCTTTATCATCGGGCATGTGGCACTTTTGGGGAATGCGCTCCTATACTTGTTTAAGAATTATGAAGCTTCCCTGCTCAACTTGAAAAATGTGACAGTGATTACATTTTCTCTAAATGCCTTGATAGGAGTTGTCAACTTGGTTGTAGGTGGAGATTATGGATTTTTAAATAAACCACCACTAGTGGGGAATCACGGACTATTGGCGAATTACATCATCGTGTCCAGTGTGTTGGTAGTAGCTATCAGTTTGACTGCAAAAGTACTAGAGGTCTTTTTGCAACAAAGAGCAGAAAAAATGATTCAAGAGAAAGCTTAAAAAGGCCTTCTCTTTTTTTGATTAAATATGCAAAATATAGCTGTAAGGATATAAAAATAATGATTGCTCCTGAGAAAAATTGTTTAAAAGACTTTTACAAAAAACCTAGAGGAAATTTATGAAAAACTAAGCACGATTGGATTTTTTGTGTTATAATATTTTGTGAATAGCTGTGTCTCGTCACAGTTATTGAAAATAGAAGTGAGAAACTTGGAAGACAGAGAGGACGCAATGTAATGACTAGAGATGGTTTTTTTACAGGCTTAGATATCGGAACTAGCTCCATCAAAGTGCTGGTTGCCGAACATAGAGATGGTGAAGTAAATGTAATTGGCGTTAGCAATGCCAAGAGTAAAGGTGTCAAAGACGGGATTATCGTTGATATTGAGGCTGCTGCTTCAGCAATTAAATCCGCAATTTCCCAGGCAGAAGAGAAGGCAGGAATTTCAATTAAGTCTGTCAATGTTGGTTTACCAGCAAATCTCTTGCAGGTTGAACCAACTCAAGGAATGATTCCTGTAACATCAGATACAAAAGAAATTACAGATCAAGACGTAGAGAATGTTGTCAAATCAGCTTTGACGAAGAGCATGACGCCTGATCGTGAAGTGATTACTTTCATTCCAGAAGAATTTATCGTAGATGGTTTCCAAGGTATTCGTGACCCTCGTGGCATGATGGGGGTGCGTTTGGAAATGCGTGGTTTACTTTACACAGGGCCTCGTACCATTCTTCATAACCTTCGTAAAACCGTAGAGCGTGTGGGAATTCATGTTGACAACGTCATCATCTCACCATTAGCGATTGTAAATTCAGTTCTTAATGAGGGAGAACGTGAGTTTGGCGCGACAGTGATTGATATGGGTGGTGGACAGACTACAGTTGCAACTATTCGCAATCAAGAATTGCAATTTACAAACATTTACCAAGAGGGTGGAGAATATGTCACTAAAGATATTTCCAAGGTCTTAAAAACATCCCAAAAAATCGCGGAAAGTTTAAAACTAAACTATGGTGAAGCTTATGTTCCACTAGCAAGTAACGAGACTTTCCAAGTTGAAGTCATTGGTGAAGTAGAGCCCGTTGAAGTGACAGAAAGTTACTTGGCAGAAATTATTTCAGCACGTATCAAACATATTTTTGATCAAATTAAACAGGAGTTAGACAGAAGGCACTTGTTGGATCTACCAGGTGGTATCGTTCTGATCGGCGGAAATGCGATTTTACCAGGAGTTGTCGAATTGGCGCAAGAAGTGTTTGGTGTTCGAGTGAAACTCTATGTGCCAAATCAAGTGGGAATTCGCAACCCTGCTTTTGCCCATGTGATCAGCTTGTCTGAGTTTGCAGGTAAATTGACAGAAGTGAATCTTCTGGCTCAAAAGGCAGTCAGAGGAGATGAATTCCTTCGCCAAAAACCAATTAATTTTGGTGTTTCAAATCAGAGTGTGACACCAATTATACAATCAACTCCAGTGCAACCAGCTACTGCAGCAACTGAAATCACATCTGACAGTGGCCTTGCTCCAAGAGACGAATTCCAAGCAAGTTCTCAAGATAAACCGAAATTAACAGACCGTTTCCGTAGCTTGATCGGAAGCATGTTTGATGAATAAAAGAGGAAAAGAAATTATGACATTTTCATTTGATACAGCAGCTGCTCAAGGTGCAGTTATTAAAGTAATTGGTGTCGGTGGAGGCGGTGGTAATGCTATTAACCGCATGATCGACGAAGGTGTTTCAGGAGTAGAATTCATTGCGGCGAACACAGACGTACAAGCCTTAAGCAGTACAAAAGCTGAAACAGTTATCCAACTCGGACCAAAATTGACTCGTGGCTTGGGTGCTGGAGGTCGACCTGAGGTTGGTCGTAAGGCTGCTGAAGAAAGCGAAGAAGCATTGACAGCAGCGATTAGCGGGGCAGACATGGTCTTTATCACTGCTGGTATGGGTGGTGGATCTGGTACAGGAGCTGCCCCTGTTATTGCACGTATTGCTAAAGATTTAGGTGCCCTTACAGTTGGTGTTGTGACACGTCCTTTTGGCTTTGAAGGAAGCAAACGTGGTCAGTACGCTGTAGAAGGAATCAACGAACTTCGCGAACATGTTGATACTTTGTTGATTATTTCAAATAACAACTTGCTTGAAATTGTTGATAAGAAGACACCGCTTCTTGAAGCTCTTAGTGAAGCAGATAACGTCCTTCGCCAAGGTGTTCAAGGGATTACAGACTTGATTACTAACCCAGGTTTGATCAACCTTGACTTTGCTGACGTGAAAACGGTTATGGCAAACAAAGGGAATGCCCTTATGGGTATCGGTATTGGCAGTGGAGAAGAGCGTGTCGTTGAAGCGGCTCGTAAAGCGATTTACTCACCACTTCTTGAAACAACCATTGACGGTGCTGAAGATGTCATCGTCAACGTTACTGGTGGTCTTGATTTGACCTTGATTGAAGCAGAAGAGGCTTCTGAAATTGTCAATCAAGCAGCAGGCCAAGGAGTGAATATCTGGCTTGGAACCTCTATTGACGAAAGCATGAAGGATGAAATCCGTGTTACTGTTGTAGCGACAGGTGTTCGTCAAGAGCGAGTGGAAAAAGTTGTTGGTTCTCCAGTAAAACAAGCGGCTCGTCGTGAAGCCTCAAGACAACCGCACCCTCAAAATTTTGATCGTCATTTTGACCTAGAAGATACAGCAGAATTACCAAAACAAAGCCAACGACGCTTTGAAACAAGTCAATCTTCTGCTTTTGGTGATTGGGACTTGCGCCGTGAATCAATCGTTCGTCAAACTGATTCAGTCGTATCACCGGTAGAACGTTTCGAAGCACCGACTTATCAGGACGAAGATGAGTTGGACACACCTCCATTCTTCAAGAATCGTTAATCAATGGATTTGAAAAAAAATACAGAGTTCGTTTTTCAGCAGGTCGCTGAAGCTAGCCGAGAAGCAAATCGTGATCCAGCTTCTGTTTCAATTATTGCAGTGACGAAATATGTGGACGTAAAAACAGCGGAAGCCTTGCTTCCCCTGGGTGTTCATCATATTGGTGAAAATCGTGTTGATAAATTTTTAGAAAAATATCAGACGTTAAAAGAATTCCCTGTCACTTGGCATTTGATTGGAA
Source organism: Streptococcus sp. KHUD_018 (assembly GCF_054861215.1). The sequence continues at coordinate 1,507,399 of NZ_CM142176.1, read as the reverse complement.
CGCTACAAAGACGGAAGGTCAAAGAAGTAATCCCTTTTTTGGATTACTTTCATGCTTTAGATTCCTTAAAATTGGCGCAGGAGATTCAAAAGAGAACAGATCATGTTATCAAGTGTTTCCTACAGGTCAATATTTCAGGAGAAGAAAGCAAGCACGGTTTTTCAAAAAAAGAATTACTAGAACTTTTGCCAGACTTGGCTCAGCTAGATCAGATTGAGTATGTTGGTTTGATGACCATGGCTCCTTTTGAGGCAGATTCTGATGAATTGAAACAAATTTTCAAGAAAACTCAGGAACTGCAAGCAGAAATTAGAGAAAAACAAATTCCTAATATGCCGATGACAGAGTTGAGCATGGGCATGAGTCGTGACTATAAGGAAGCGATTCAATTTGGTTCGACCTTTGTTCGAATTGGCACAGCATTTTTTAAATAGGAGAGATCTATGTCTTTAAAAGATAGATTTGATAAATTTATAGATTATTTTACAGAAGATGGGGAAGAAACAACTGCGACTTATCAACCTCAGGATGAGCAGATGATTGCTTCATCGAGTTCAGCTTCTAAAGAACTGCCAGCGCAGTTTCAATCAACCACTTCAAAAGATGCCAACATCACTCGCTTACATGCTCGCCAACAAGAATTGGCTATGCAAAGCCATCGTACAGATGAAAAAGTGACGATTGATGTTCGTTATCCTAGAAAATATGAGGATGCAACAGAGATTGTGGATTTATTGGCTGGAAATGAAAGTATCTTGATTGACTTCCAGTACATGACAGAGGTTCAGGCTCGTCGTTGTCTAGACTATCTGGACGGTGCCCGTCATGTTTTGGCAGGTAATCTGAAAAAAGTTGCGAGTACAATGTATTTGTTGACACCAGTCAATGTGGTTGTGAATATTGAAGATATCAAGTTGCCTGATGATTCTCAAAGTGCAGAATTTGGTTTTGATATTAAACGAAGTAGAGCGAAATAATGATTTTTCTGATTCGTCTAATCCAAAATGCAGTGAATATCTATTCCCTGCTTTTGTTAATCTATGCACTCCTCTCTTGGTTTCCAAATTCTTACGGTAGTTCACTAGAACGTTTACTGGAAAAGCTGATTAGACCGATTGTTGATCCACTTCGCCGTTTACCTTTACAATTTGGAGGTTTGGATTTATCCATTTGGCTAGCAATCTTAATCGTCCGTTTTTTGGGTGACAGCTTGATTCGTTTCTTGTTGATACTATGATGACAAATAAAGCGATTTACCAGCACTTTTCTCTTGATGATGCTCCCTTTATTGATAAGGGATTAGAGTGGATCAAGCGGGTGGAAGATACTTATACTCCTGTCCTCACTGCTTTTGTCAATCCGCATCAGGAACATATACTGAGGGTTTTGGCTGGGACCTATGGACTGGGCTGTGTGAGTAGCGGAGAATATATCCATACAGAATTTGTCCGTGTCCTTCTGTATCCGGACTATTTCAGTCCGACACTGTCAGATTTTGAAATAGCATTGTTAGAGATCCGTTATCCAAGTAGATTTGAACAGCTAACACATGCAAAGATTTTGGGGACAATCATCAATCAACTAGGAATTGATCGTAAGCTCTTTGGTGATATCTTGGTAGATGAAAAGAGAGCACAGATTTTTGTCAATCGTGATTTTATCCCTCTGTTTCAGGACGGGATACAAAAGATTGCCAGACTACCTGTGTCGCTGGAGGAATGTCCTTTCACCGATAAAATCATATCTGAGATCAATTATCAAGAACAAGAGATTTTGATTTCCAGTTTTCGTTTGGATGCCCTCTTATCAAGTGCCTTGAAATTATCCAGAAAGCAGGCTGGTCAACTGATAGAGAAAAAATCTGTTCAGGTAAACTACCACCCCATTGAAAAATTAGATTATCTAGTAGCTGTAGGGGATTTGATTAGTGTGAGAAAGTTTGGTCGTCTGAAGATTGTCAAAGAAAATGGGCAAACTAAAAGGGATAAGATAAAACTGACTATCCAATTATTATTAAGTAAGTGAGGAAAAGTATGCCAATTACATCATTAGAAATTAAAGATAAAACCTTTTCTACGAAATTCAGAGGGTTTGATCCAGAAGAAGTAGATGAATTTCTTGATATTGTTGTTCGTGATTACGAGGACTTAGTTCGCAATAATCACGAAATGGAAAGACACATTAGAAGTTTAGAAGAGCGCTTATCTTACTTTGATGAGATGAAGGATTCGTTGAGCCAGTCTGTTTTGATTGCTCAAGATACGGCTGAACGTGTAAAGCAAGCTGCTCAAGAGCGCTCAAACAATATTATTCAACAGGCTGAGCAAGATGCCCAGCGCCTCCTTGAAGAGGCAAAATACAAGGCTAATGAAATCCTACGTCAGGCAACAGATAATGCTAAGAAAGTAGCTGTTGAGACAGAGGAATTGAAAAACAAAAGCCGTGTATTTCATCAACGTCTCAAATCTACGATTGAGAGCCAGTTGGCAATTGTCGAATCTTCAGATTGGGAAGATATTCTTCGTCCGACTGCGACTTATCTCCAAACAAGTGATGAAGCCTTCAAGGAAGTCGTAGGTGAGGTCTTGGGAGAAGCTGTTCCTTCGCAACCAGAAGAAGAGCCGATTGATGTGACTCGCCAATTTTCACCTGAAGAAATGGCTGAGTTACAAGCCCGCATCGAAGCAGGTAACAAAGAATTAGCTGAGTTTGAAGCTCAGCAGGCTAACAGTCAAGCGGAAAGTCATGTGTTAGACATCAATACGGTTGTAGAAGAGATACAGTCTCATTCAGTTGAACTACAACATGAGGATTCAGAAATGATGACAGAGTATTTCTCAGTATCGCCATCAGCAACTGGAACTGCTTCTTCAACTACTAGACATGAAGCACAACAAGAATCCGTTACAATATTATAAGAAATAAATGTGAGAACAAGATTTAACCAACTATATTTCCAGCGAGTAGGAGACGGTGTGAGTCCTGCAATCCCTAGTGGTCAGATTATCCTCTCAAGCAATCCAGTCTGAAAAGAGTAAGATTGGACGTTCCCCACGTTACGGGAAAAGAGGGGAAAAGACAAAGTCTTTTTCCGAACAAAGGTGGTACCACGATTTTCGTCCTTTTTAGCGATTCGTGGTTTTTAATTTGTCAATTTAAATTAAAGGAGTAACAATGAAACTTAAAGATACCCTAAATCTTGGAAAAACTGAATTTCCAATGCGTGCTGGACTTCCTACTAAAGAACCGCTATGGCAAAAAGAGTGGGACGAAGCGAAACTTTACCAACGTCGTCAAGAATTGAACCAAGGAAAACCGCATTTCACCTTGCACGATGGACCTCCCTATGCCAACGGAAATATCCACGTTGGGCACGCCATGAACAAGATTTCTAAAGATATTATTGTTCGTTCGAAATCGATGTCAGGATTTTATGCGCCTTACATCCCAGGTTGGGATACACATGGTTTGCCAATCGAGCAAGTTTTGGCAAAACAAGGTGTCAAACGCAAAGAAATGGACTTGGTTGAGTACTTGAAACTTTGCCGCGAGTACGCTCTTTCTCAAGTTGATAAACAAAGAGAAGACTTTAAACGTTTGGGTGTTTCTGGTGACTGGGAAAATCCTTATGTGACTTTGACTCCAGACTATGAAGCAGCTCAAATCCGTGTTTTCGGTGAAATGGCTAAGAAAGGCTATATCTACCGTGGTGCCAAGCCAGTTTACTGGTCATGGTCATCTGAATCAGCCCTTGCAGAAGCGGAAATTGAATACCATGACTTGCTTTCAACTTCCCTTTACTATGCTAACCGCGTCAAAGACGGAAAAGGTGTTCTAGATACAGATACTTATATCGTTGTCTGGACCACAACTCCATTTACTATCACAGCTTCTCGTGGTTTGACTGTTGGAGCGGATATTGACTACGTAGTCGTACAACCTGCTGGTGAAGTTCGTAAGTTTGTGGTTGCTTCAGAATTGTTGACTAGTTTGTCTGAAAAATTTGGTTGGGCTGATGTTCAGGTCTTGGCAACCTACCGTGGTCAAGAATTGAACCATATCGTAACAGCTCACCCTTGGGATACGGCTGTAGATGAGTTGGTAATCCTTGGTGACCACGTTACGACTGACTCTGGTACTGGTATCGTCCATACAGCCCCTGGTTTTGGTGAGGACGACTACAATGTCGGTGTTGCTAACGGTCTTGAAGTTGCTGTAACAGTTAACGAACGCGGTATTATGATGGCCAATGCTGGCTCTGACTTTGAAGGTCAATTCTATGACAAGGTTGTACCAACTGTTATCGAAAAACTTGGTAATCTTCTCCTTGCGCAAGAAGAAATCTCTCACTCCTATCCATTTGACTGGCGTACGAAAAAACCAATCATCTGGCGTGCAGTACCACAGTGGTTTGCCTCAGTATCTAAATTCCGCCAAGAAATCTTGGACGAAATTGAAAAAGTGAAGTTCCACTCAGAATGGGGTAAAGTACGCCTTTACAACATGATTCGTGACCGTGGCGACTGGGTTATCTCTCGTCAACGTGCTTGGGGAGTTCCTCTTCCAATCTTCTACGCTGAAGACGGCACACCAATCATGACAGCTGAAACTATTGAACACGTGGCTCAACTCTTTGAGGAACATGGTTCTATCATCTGGTGGGAACGTGATGCCAAATATCTCTTGCCAGAAGGATTTACGCATCCAGGTTCACCAAATGGCGAGTTCAAAAAAGAAACAGACATCATGGACGTATGGTTTGACTCAGGTTCGTCATGGAATGGAGTGGTAGTAAACCGTCCAGAACTCAAATATCCAGCAGACCTTTACCTAGAAGGTTCTGACCAATACCGTGGTTGGTTTAACTCTTCACTCATCACATCTGTTGCCAACCATGGCGTAGCGCCTTACAAACAAATCTTGTCACAAGGTTTTGCCCTTGACGGTAAAGGTGAGAAGATGTCTAAATCTCTTGGAAATACCATTGCTCCAAGCGATGTTGAAAAACAATTTGGTGCGGAAATCTTACGTCTCTGGGTAACTAGTGTTGACTCAAGCAACGACGTGCGTATCTCTATGGATATCTTAAGTCAAGTCTCTGAAACTTACCGTAAGATTCGTAACACCCTTCGTTTCTTGATTGCTAACACATCTGACTTTAACCCAGCTGAAGATACAGTAGCTTACGAAGAACTTCGTTCAGTTGATAAGTACATGACTATCCGATTTAACCAACTTGTTAAGACCATTCGTGATGCCTATGCTGACTTCGAATTCTTGACAATCTACAAGTCCTTGGTAAACTTTATCAATGTTGACTTGTCAGCCTTCTACCTTGATTTTGCTAAAGATGTTGTTTACATCGAAGGTGCCAAATCACTCGAACGCCGTCAAATGCAGACTGTCTTCTATGACATCCTTGTCAAAATCACGAAACTCTTGACACCAATCCTGCCTCACACAGCAGAGGAAATCTGGTCATATCTTGAGTTTGAAGCAGAAGACTTTGTTCAATTGTCTGAATTACCAGAAGCTGAGACTTTTGCCAACCAAGAAGAAATCTTGGATACATGGTCAGCCTTCATGGACTTCCGTGGACAAGCTCAAAAAGCCTTGGAAGAAGCGCGTAATGCAAAAGTTATCGGGAAATCGCTTGAAGCACACTTGACAGTTTATCCAAATGAAGTGGTGAAAACTCTTCTTGGAGCAGTGGATAGCAATGTGGCTCAACTCTTGATCGTGTCAGAATTGACCATCGCTGAAGGTACAGCTCCAGAAGGTGCCGTTAGCTTCGAAGATGTAGCCTTTACAGTTAAACGCGCTGCAGGTGAAGTCTGTGACCGTTGCCGTCGTATCGATCCAACTACTGCAGAACGTAGCTACCATGCAGTTATCTGTGACCACTGTGCAAGCATCGTAGAAGAAAACTTTGCAGATGCAGTTGCAGAAGGATTTGAAGCGAAATAATCAGAAAGAGACTGAGAAAGGTCGTTAAAATCATAAAAACGCATAATATCAAGAGTTCAAGTACCTTGATATTATGCGTTTTATCATGGGAAAATTTACTAGTCCATTTCCTAAAATGAAGTTCTTTCTAGCCTGTCCGTGTAGATAATTAACATAATCAACTATTCAGTTTTCTCATAATTTTATATTTCTACTAATTATAAAGAGACTATAGAACTTAAAATTATTTTTTGAAAATCAATATTTATTACAAGATTTTATAAGACTGTTTAATTTTTAGAGAAATTATGATAGAATAATACCTATAAAAATTTTAAGGAGATTATTATGAAAACAAATACACTTGCTCGTGTTAACGCTATTTTTGGTCTTATTTCAGGAATTGTATTGCTTTTAGCGCCAGCTATCATGTTTATGATGGCTGTTGGAGCTGCTGCGGCAACTGAAGATGCAGATGTAGCAGTTGGGACATTGACAGGGCTCTCAATTATTTTGTTATTGGTTAAAATTGCTATTTTAGTACTAGGAATTGTGGCTATTGTTTATTATAAAGATGATGAACGTGTTACGAATGCACCTTCTGTTTTGCTCATTGTAGGTGGTGCGGTCGGCTTGATTCCATTGTTGGGATGGGTAGGTGGAATTCTAACCATTATTGGTGGTTCACTTTACTTTGGAACATTGAAAAAATTTGTAATTGAAGAGTAGTAGTTTTCCAATTATTTGGTTATTTGGGCGGGACTATTTCATCCTCTGTCGAGAACAATTATGATAGTGTGATAAAGAGAAGACTGATAAGCTCTTCTCTTTTTCGTTGATTTTCACTAGCTTTTTTGTGAAAAATTGTGTAAAATGGAATAGATAAACGAGGGCAACCTCGAAAAATAAAAGGAGAATCCATCTAATGGTAAAATTGGTTTTTGCTCGCCACGGTGAGTCTGAATGGAACAAAGCTAACCTTTTCACTGGTTGGGCTGATGTTGATTTGTCTGAAAAAGGAACACAACAAGCGATTGACGCTGGTAAATTGATCAAAGAAGCTGGTATTGAATTTGACCAAGCTTACACTTCAGTATTGAAACGTGCGATCAAAACAACAAACTTGGCTCTTGAAGCTGCTGACCAATTGTGGGTTCCAGTTGAAAAATCATGGCGCTTGAACGAACGTCACTACGGTGGTTTGACTGGTAAAAACAAGGCTGAAGCTGCTGAACAATTTGGTGATGAGCAAGTTCACATCTGGCGTCGTTCATACGATGTATTGCCTCCAAACATGGACCGTGATGATGAGCATTCAGCTCACACAGACCGTCGTTACGCTTCACTTGATGACTCAGTTATCCCAGATGCTGAAAACTTGAAAGTAACTTTGGAACGTGCCCTTCCATTCTGGGAAGACAAAATCGCTCCAGCACTTAAAGATGGTAAAAACGTATTCGTAGGAGCTCACGGTAACTCAATCCGTGCCCTTGTAAAACACATCAAACGCTTGTCAGACGACGAAATCATGGATGTGGAAATCCCTAACTTCCCACCATTGGTATTCGAATTTGACGAAAAATTGAACGTGGTTTCTGAATACTACCTTGGAAAATAATCTATAAACAGAAAGCCTAGATTACTAGGCTTTTTTGTTTTTGCTTCCAGTTTTCAACTAGTTGAAAAAGCGTTATAATGATAGTAAAGAGTGACTTAATTGTAAGAAAGAGAGAAGGACGATGGCTTATATTGAAATGAAACACAGCTACAAGCGTTACCAGGTTGGGGATACGGAGATTGTGGCTAATCGCGATGTGAATTTTGAAATTGAAAAGGGGGAGCTGGTTATTATCCTTGGCGCTTCAGGTGCTGGAAAATCAACCGTTCTCAATCTCCTAGGAGGTATGGATACCAATGATGAGGGGGAGATTTGGATCGATGGTGCCAATATTGCCAACTATAGTTCGCACCAACGAACAAACTATCGTCGTGAAGATGTGGGATTCGTTTTTCAGTTTTACAATCTGGTCTCCAATCTGACAGCCAAGGAAAATGTGGAATTGGCCTCAGAAATCGTAGCGGATGCCCTAGATCCAGAGCAAGTGCTCAAAGACGTAGAGCTAGGTCATCGGCTCAATAACTTTCCAGCACAGCTTTCTGGAGGGGAGCAACAGCGAGTCTCCATTGCACGTGCTGTAGCCAAAAATCCTAAAATCCTCCTTTGTGATGAACCGACAGGTGCCTTGGATTACCAGACGGGGAAGCAAGTCTTGAAGATTCTCCAAGATATGTCTCGTCAAAAAGGAGCAACGGTGATTATCGTGACCCACAATGGCGCGCTAGCTCCTATTGCAGATCGGGTGATTCACATGCGCGATGCCACGGTTAAGAGCGTAACAATCAATGAGCGTCCACAGGATATCGAAATATTGGAGTATTAGCATGAAAAAAACATACCGAAAAGACTTGCTCCAGTCAGTGACTGCTTCCAAAGGACGCTTTGCTTCTATCTTGACCTTGATGATGCTGGGTTCTTTGGCTCTAGTAGGCCTCAAAGTGGCCAGTCCAAACATGGAACGTACGGCAGAAGATTATCTCCGTAAAGCCAATACTCTGGATCTGGCCGTGATAGCAGATTATGGCTTGGACAAAGAAGACCAAGACGAACTAAAGACACTTCAAAGAGCAAGTGTTGAGTTTGGCTATATGGCAGACCTAACCGTTGAAAATAGTGAAGAAGCGGTTCGACTTTATTCCAAACCAGAGAGCATTTCAACCTTCCAACTGACAGAAGGGCGACTGCCAGAGGCTGATGGGGAAATTGCCTTGGCTGATTTCTGGAAAGACCGCTATCAGATTGGGCAGACCATTACCTTTACTAAGAAAGAAGAAAAGTCCGTCGTAAAATCCCAAACTTTCACAATTACTGGATTTGTTCAGTCGGGTGAGATGCTTTCTCAAGAAGACTTGGGAGGGGCTAGTAGTGGAAATGGAAACCTGGCTGGCTATGGAGTAATTTTACCCAGTCAGTTTGACTCAGATGTTTATAGTATTGCGCGTGTGCGCTATGACGATTTAAAAAATCTGGATGCTTTTTCATCAGACTATAGGAGCAAACGAGATCAACATCAGGAAGAGTTGCAAGAATTGCTGGCCGATAATGGTCAAAAAAGATTGGCAAGTATCAAAGCAAATGGGCAGAAGAGCCTGAAAGATGGGAAAGAACAGCTCCAAACTGCTGAAAGCAACCTTGAAAATGGCAAGAGTCAGTTAGAACAGGCTGAAAGTCGATTAAAAACTCAAGAAGAACAAGTGACCGCTTTACCAGAACCGCAAAAGAGCCAAACCAAGGGACAGCTGACAAAAGCTAAGGAAGAATTGGCGACTAAAAAAGAAAAACTGGCTCAGACGGAGAGTGATCTATCTAAGGAAAAAGAGAAACTTGAACAGCGTCAGAAAGAGCTTGATGAACTGGCAGAGCCGACTTACCACGTATACAACCGCCAAACCATGCCAGGTGGACAAGGTTATCTCATGTATAGTAACGCTTCAGCCAGTATTCGTTCTGTCGGAAATATCTTTCCAGTGGTGCTTTATATGGTCGCTGCAATGGTGACCTTTACAACGATGACTCGCTTTGTGGACGAAGAGCGTACCAATGCTGGTATTTTCAAGGCCCTAGGTTACCGTAACCGAGATATAGTTGCCAAGTTTGTCCTCTATGGTTTTCTTGCAGGAACTGTGGGAACCATTATAGGAACACTTCTTGGACATTATCTCCTTGCCGGCGTGATTTCGGATGTTATAACAGCTGGGATGGTTGTTGGAAAAAGTCAGGAGTATTTTTACTGGTCTTATAGCCTTCTTGCCCTAGCCTTAAGTTGGGTATCCAGCGTTTTGCCAGCTTATCTGGTAGCGCGAAGGGAGTTGCACGATGAAGCAGCCCAACTTTTGCTTCCCAAACCTCCCGTTAAAGGATCAAAGATTTTGATGGAACGGTTGAGCTTTATATGGAGTCATTTGAGCTTTACTCATAAGGTTACGGCAAGAAATATCTTTCGTTATAAGCAACGAATGTTGATGACCATTTTTGGAGTTGCAGGTTCGGTTGCTCTCTTATTTGCTGGTCTTGGCATTCAGTCATCTGTGGGAGGAGTTTCCGAGCGCCAATTTGAACAAATCCAGCAATACCAGATGATTGTAGCGGAAAAGAGCAGTGCAACGGAACAAGAAAAGGCCGATTTAGAAAGTGCCTTGCAAGCTGAACCTATCCATGCTTATCAAAAGATTTACTCTAAATCCATTGAAAAAGATTTTAAAGGGAAAGCAGGACTTCAAAACATCACCATGATGGTTACTAGTGGTGAAGACTTCAAACCCTTTATCGCATTAGAGGAAAATAGGCGAGAGTTGCAGGTCACTGATGGAGCGGTCGTGAGTCAAAAATTAGCCCAACTAGCAGGTGTTACGATTGGAGACAAGCTGGAGTTTGATGGGAAGGAAATCAAGGTCGCGGCTATTTCTGAAAACTATGTTGGACACTTTGTTTATCTCAACAGAGCGACTTACGAACAAGTCTACGGCACCAGCCCGCAAGACAATACCTACCTAGTAAAATTAAAAGAGCCGACACCTTCCAATACGGAGAAAGAAGCTGCTACCTTTATGGAAAAAGCAGCTGTTTCTGGGGTAGTCCAAAATGCGACGGCCATCCATCTCTTTGAATCCGTGGCTAGTTCGCTCAATAAAACCATGGCAATCCTTGTCCTTGTTTCGGTTTTACTAGCCATTGTCATTCTTTACAATCTAACCAATATCAATGTGGCAGAACGTATCCGTGAACTTTCGACTATCAAGGTTCTCGGTTTCCACAATAAAGAAGTGACCCTCTATATCTACCGCGAGACCATAGTGCTATCCCTTGTGGGGATTGTTCTCGGTTTGGTAGCTGGCTACTATTTACATCAATTTTTGATACAAATGATTTCACCTGCCACCATACTTTTTTATCCACGAGTCAGCTGGGAAGTCTATGCTCTTCCAATCGTCACAGTGACTGTAATCATAGCCTTACTGGGCCTCTTTGTCAATCACCACTTGAGAAAGGTGGATATGCTTGAAGCCCTGAAATCAGTAGAGTAATTCAAGGTTTTAAACAGTAAATCAGTTGACAAAGTCTCTGCTTCTTGGTAGAATAAGAACTGTCGTAAAGACAAATAACTTCTTCTTGGTTACAGGCATGCCAACCTGTCACTCGGATGAAGCCAAATAAAAAGGAGAAACATCATGGCAATCTCAAAAGAGAAAAAAAATGAAATCATCGCACAATATGCACGTCACGAAGGTGATACAGGTTCAGTAGAGGTTCAAGTTGCTGTCCTTACTTGGGAAATCAACCACCTTAACGAACACATCAAACAACACAAAAAAGACCACGCTACTTACCGTGGATTGATGAAGAAAATCGGTCGCCGTCGTAACTTGCTTGCATACTTGCGTAAAAACGACGTTAACCGTTACCGTGAGTTAATCAACTCTCTAGGACTTCGTCGTTAATCTTGCGTCTAAAACGTTTCTATACTTCGTTGCCTTCGCCTCGATGTACCATCAGTACAATCTTCGGCTTGTCGCCTAGTCTATAAACGTTTTATCCAGCAAGAATAAAGCTCTCTGATTTCAGAGGGCTTTTTATGTTGTCACCTTATCTCGATATACTCAAGTATAATCTTTGGTTACGGTTCCTAGCACTGTAAGGTAAAATAAACCAGATCATCTCCCTTCGGGGAGATTTTTTTGTTTTACTAACATTTTTGTACAATCTTCGCCTCGTCGCCTAGTCTATAAACGTTTTATCCAGCAAGAATCATGATGCTAAGGGCGTTAAAAATCCGTATGAAAATAGGGAAAGGAAGCAGTGTTCGATGAACATAAGGAGTTTTATCTTTTTCACTAGGATTTTAGCCCGAGCTCAAATCAGCTCTCTGATATTCAGAGGGCTTTTTTATTGAGGTTTTATCGGTCACAATTTTGGAGACTACAAAAACCTCAAATAGTATCAGCTAGTTACACCATAAAGGTGCGCATCTACTCGGCTTGAAAAGTCGAGTAGATGTCTGCAAGCCCCCTCGGAGAGCCCACACTTTACGAAGTAAAGTATAGTATGTTATACTTTACATGGAAGTAGTCACCGAATTTCAGTTAGAAATTACTTTATAACTACGTTTTGAGGAGGAGTAAAATGCTTTCCTACGTTCGACATTACCCACTAGCGATAGCTAAATTAATGTGTCTGTGCTCTCCTAAAATCTGCTGATTTATTACTGACTAATACAGGAGGCTTTTATGGGACAGACAATCATATCTGCTATTGGTGTTTATATTTCCACCAGTATCGATTATTTAATTATTTTAATTATTTTATTTGCACAGCTATCACAGAATAAACAGAAATGGCATATTTATGCGGGGCAATATCTAGGCACAGGCTTACTTGTAGGGGCGAGTTTAGTTGCTGCTTATGTCGTTAATTTCGTGCCTGAAGAATGGATGGTTGGATTGCTTGGTTTAATCCCTATCTATTTAGGGATTCGCTTTGCAATTGTTGGAGAAGGTGAGGAAGAAGAGGAAGAAATTATTGAAAGATTAGAACAAAGCAAGGCAAATCAACTGTTTTGGACAGTTACATTGCTGACAATTGCGTCTGGCGGAGATAATTTAGGTATCTATATACCTTATTTTGCTTCGTTAGATTGGTCACAGACCCTCGTGGCGTTGCTTGTGTTTGTAATCGGCATAATTATCTTTTGCGAGATTAGTCGGATGTTATCCTCTATTCCGTTAATATTCGAGACAATTGAAAAATACGAGCGAATCATTGTGCCCATAGTATTCATTCTACTTGGACTATACATCATGTATGAAAATGGCACGATAGAGACTTTTCTGATTGTGTAGATTTTTTTGTTTCACTAGGATTTTAGCCCGGGCTCAAATCAGCTCTCTAATTTTAGAGGGCTTTTTATGTTGTCACTTTACCTCGATATACCCAAGTATAATCTTCGGTTACGATTATTAGCACTGTAAGGTAAAATAAACCAGATCATCTCCCTTCGGGGAGATTTTTTTGTTTCACTAACATTTTTGTACAATCTTCGGCTTGTCTATATATGTCTCCATCCTTGTTCATCTAGTAGAAATATGGTATACTTTTTATGAGAATTTTCTAAATTTTTAATTTTGTCTAAGGAGGTTTTCATGCTTTCCAAATTTTCTGGAAGCCGACAAGATTTACAATTTGTGTTACTTTTAGGTGTTTTGCTAGGTATTTTAGGGATTTCACTTTTTCTTGCTGTTTCTATGGGATCCGTAGCGATTGACTTAGGAGATACCTATCGGATCATTTTGAGCAGGTTGGGTTTTCCTCTTGAGATAGGAGAGGTTTCCAAGTCTACTCTTGCCATTGTATGGAATATGAGGTTCCCCCGAGTATTGTTAGGCTTGATAGTAGGGGCTGGTCTTTCTATGTGTGGTAGCGTGATGCAGTCTACAGTGAACAATCCCATCGCAGAGCCTTATGTCTTAGGAATTTCTGCGGGTGCAACTCTAGGGGCAACTTTGAGCATCATTCTTGGTTTAAAATTGGTGATTAGCCTTGGAGCTTTCCTTGGAGCTATTTTGGCAACAATCGCTGTCCTTATCATTGCCTCTATGCAGGGAAGGATGACGACTTCTAGTCTGATTTTATCAGGAACGGTGGTCAACGCTCTCTTTCTAGCCTTTTCCAACTTTATTATCTCAGTTGGGGCTAATGCTGACAGTGTGATGACCATTAAGTTTTGGACTATGGGCTCGCTTGCCGGGACTACCTGGTCTGACTTAGTCCTGCCAACTATAGTAGTAGGAATGGCCTTTCTATTTTTCGCTACTCAGTATCGTGTTTTCAATGCGATGATGATGGGAGATGAGGCTGCTTTAACTTTGGGTATTCCCTTACGCTTTTATTGGTATCTTTATGTGACCATGGTGGCTGTTCTGACAGCAGTCTTAGTAGCAACTTGTGGGATTATTGGATTTGTTGGTCTAATTACTCCTCACTTAGCTCGAGGCTTAGTAGGAACGAATTACAGGAGGCTTTTTCCTGTTGCGACCTTACTGGGTGCTCTCTTTGTCGTCTGGGCAGATGTACTTTCTCGTGTCATCATTCCAAATGCTGAGATGCCAATTGGTATTTTCACAGCCTTGGTAGGTGCTCCCTTTTTTATCTACATTGTTGGAGGTAGGCGAAGGGAGGTGAGGGCCTGATATGGACTTGATTTGTCAGGATGTCCACTTTGGACTAGGAGAGAAAAAAATCCTCAAAGGAGTTTCTCTTAAGGTCGAGGGGCATCAATTTCACACGATACTAGGACCAAATGGAAGTGGAAAAACCAGCTTGCTTAAACTCCTCTATCGTCAGGAAAAGGCAGACAAAGGCTTGATAAGCTTAGATGGAAAGCCACTGGAGCATTGGTCACTCAAAGAAACAGCCAAGCAAATGGCAGTTGTAACCCAGTTTAATCAATTGCAGTTTGATTGTACAGTTGAGGAAATCGTCTTGCTGGGAAGAACTCCCCACCTCTCTTTTTTACAGAAGGAAAAGGAAAGAGATTACGCCCTCGTTCAAGATGCTCTCGTCAAGGTGGATATGCTTGAGAAGAAAACTCGTCTCTATTCGTCTCTGTCAGGGGGAGAGAAACAGCGAGTCTTATTAGCCCGCGCCTTGGCGCAAGAACCAACTCTCTTGCTCCTGGACGAACCAACCAATCACCTGGATATCAAGTATCAGCTAGACTTGTTGGCCATTGTGAAAAATCTCAAGGTCAATGTTCTAGCTGTCCTACATGATATTCAACTTGCTTGTCGCTATTCGGATTATCTCTATCTGATGAAAGAGGGGGAAATCCTTTACCAAGGGACTCCAAAGGAGACCATCACCCCTGAGTCATTGAAAACTGTATACGGAGTTCAAAGTCAGGTTACTTGGACAGAGGATCAGCAAGCCATGATTCACTATTTATAAGAATGAAAAGGAAAACAAGATGAAAAAAACACTCAGTATTTTACTGGTAACAGTAGCTACCCTAACCATGGCAGCTTGTGGCAATACTACTACAGAAAAAGCTACCACACAATCTAGCACAGAAACAAGTCAAAAGGCCAGCGCAGAGACGACTTATCCGTTAACGGTCAAGACCTATGATGCTAAGGGAAATGAAGTCGAACAAGTCTTTGACAAGGCACCTGAAAAAGTTATCACCAACAATCTTTCAACCACTGAAATTTTGTTGGAGTTAGGCTTGAAGGATAAAATTGCTGGCATGCTCAACCCTGACAATGCTGTAACAGGTAAATACAAAGACGCGATTGCGACTATTCCTCAAATTGGCGATAAAAAAACAGTCTCACAAGAGACAGTCCTTTCTTATGAACCAGATGCCGTCATGGGTCGAAACATGATGTTTTCTGAAAAATCCTTGGGAACAGTTAGCACTTGGAATGAAAACAAAATCCCAGTCTATACGCAAAAAGCTTCTCTCTCAACGATTCAGCAAGATTTGGGAAATATTGTAGAAGATGTCAAAAATCTTGGAATGATTTTCAATGTTCAGGACAAGGCCAATGAATACGCAGCCCAATTACAAGCTAAAATTGACGCTGTTAAGAAAGCAAATCCAACAAGCCAAGGTGAAAAGAAAAAGGCTTTGATTATGGTTGCTTATAATGACGAAACCTTCGGTGCATACAAGTCTGCTTTGCAGGAAAGCTTGTTGAATCAACTTGGTTATACCAACGTTGCAACGGGAACATCAGGCTTGACCTTGGAAAATCTCGTGTCAATGGATCCTGAGTTGATTATTTATGTGACCAGCGACCGCAATAAAAAATTGGATGCCAACGCAGTAGAGTTGATGAAGAAAAATGCTGTTTTGGAAAACGTTCCTGCAATTAAGAATCAAAAAATCATGACCATTTCTTACGATGAGTTGATGGACTATGGTCCAGCAGTGATTGATTCCCTTGAGAAAATCAATGACTTTATCAATAAATAATGAGTTTGATTGGGAGGGAATCCAAGTCAATGTCAGCCTTCCTTCGACTTATGATCCCAATCAAACCTATCCAGCGATTCTCTTGAATGATGGAAACTTGGATTTCCTATCATCCCTTTCAGAATCTGTGATTTTAGTGGGCTTGACCTCTAAAAATCGCCTAGACGACTACACTCCATGGAAGGCATCTGCTCTGAGAGATGGAGCTCAAGATTTTGGCGGTCAGGCAAATGCCTATCATGGTCATTTATTTGGTAGTCTTTTAGACAAGTTGCAGTCGCTTTATCGCCTGGACAAAAATCGCCTTGCTTATGGGGGTTACTCACTAGGTGGTTTGGCGGCTGTATACAGTCTTTTCCATTTTGACAAGGTCTCCTGTATCTTTTCTATCTGCGGTTCCTTTTGGTATCCTGATTTTGTGGCTTACTGCAGGGAAGAAAAGGTGAAAAATTTGGACTGTTTGCTGTATTTACAGAATGGTCAAACAGAAGGAGCCCATCATACCAATCGCTTGGTTCAAGCACCAGTTTATGCTGAGCAGATCCATACCAGTCTTCAGAAACGCTATCCGACCGGTCAGTTTGTCTTTGATCCTTATGGGCATCATGAGCAAGTAGCTGAGCGATTTCTAGCCTTTTCCAGTTGGTTGGCAAAGGAATGGTAGATTGAATAAAGTAAGAGAAGAGACAAGGAAAAAATTAAATTTGAGGAGAAAATTCAGTAAAACTTTCTATAATAAAACGCATAATATGAACTCTCTGAGTTTCTTATATTATGCGTTTTTATGATTTTAGAGTTTCTTTGAATGCAGAAAAATACATGTTCTATAATGAAAAGTGACTGGATTGTCATTGGAAAGGAGCAGACGAGATTTATTAAGAATATTATAGGATTGATGAAATGATAGATATTTGTAGAAAATCACACACTTTAATCTCAGTCATTTTTATATTACTAACACTAGGAATATGTATTTTTGAAGACTGATATTTTTATCATGAATTTATTCTATAAAAGAAAATACTCCTTTATTTCTAAAGAAAGAGGGACAAAATCTTTTTGGGATGATAGAGTAGAATATGAAATTTGCTCTGAATATATTAAAAGAGAAGACCAAGAGGCCCTCTCTCATTGTTAACTATTTTTCTTGTTATAGTTGGCAAAGAATCTAAATGGTGCAAAACTCCTTTCCTCCACCTTCTATATGAAAAGAATCTCTTTAATCTTTTTTCTTAACACCAACAGTCAAACCAGAGGCTACTGCAATTAAGGCAACTCCAAGTACGGATAAATTAGAAGATGCCTTTTCACCAGTTTTGGGTAATTCAGATACTTTATTAGAAAGCGTAGAAGTATGATAAACTGCCTTTGTGCTTCCGATAGGTTTTGGTTTAAGTACGACATGCGCCTCTGTTAAGAAGTCATATTTCTCTGTTACGATGCGGTAAACACGTCCTTCTTGGACAGTCTTAACAACATGATTTGTAAAATCACGATTTAAAAGACTAGAAAATTCTTGATTAATATTAAGATAAAGCCCTTTTGTCCCCTCAACTAAAGGTTTGAAGGTCGATTCTGTGTATCTCATCCCTACAACTGATAGAGAAATATCTGCTGCTTTAAGAGCTTTCAGAGTCTCTTCTACTGTTGGAATGCCTGGGGTACGGAAATCAATACTTTCATCAGTAATTAAGAATGCAAAACGACGATTATTAGAAGCTGTAGACCAATCATAATCTTTTGAGGTTGCAATATGATGTAGAGGGACTGTAGGCTCTTCTGTTCCGCCGTATGTTCGAATAGATCTAAGCGCCTTAATATACTCCTCTACATTCTTAGTGAATTTAGATCCATTAAAATCGAAATATTGAACATTGTCAGCAGCCTCATACGCGATTAAGCCAAGACGAGCATCAACTTTTTTATTAGCCAAATCACGGACAAAGTTCTCGATATTCTGTACAACATTTTGAATAGAAGAATCCATTGAAACTGACTTATCAATAGTAAAGACGATATCTGCAGAACCAGCCGCTTGTTTAGTAATTATTACATCTGCTTCTTTCAAAACTTTTTCAAATGTAGTTTTCTTGATAGTTTGAGTAACATTAGCTACATAGTCATCTGTATTAACGTGATCTGTAACAGTCTTTGTTGTTGTAACAGGTGTCTTTTCTCCAACGGCAGTTCCCTTAGCAGCTAAATGAGTTGTTTCAACACTTACAGAAGTCTCTGCTTTGGCAGTTGCTTCTGTACCAGTTGCGTTTTCTTTAGTATCTACCTTGGCGTCCGTTGAAGTAGTAGTTACTTTAACTATATCACCAGGTTGAGCTTTATCAAGTGGTACTACAGAGACATTAACTTTATCTTGAATCTCCTTAACTGTTTCGGAAATTTGTTGATTAGTTTGAGTAGTTTTAGTGGAAAGTTCATTTGAACCTACTTGAGCAAGATCA
The DNA here is from genome assembly GCF_054861215.1 of Streptococcus sp. KHUD_018. The sequence goes on along the minus strand of NZ_CM142176.1, from coordinate 1,488,909 downwards.
TTAGCAACTTGACTTGGATTCTTTACCTCATCAGCATCAACTTGCCCCATTGCTGTAAAGGTAGACGCTAGAGCAACCGTCAATAAAACAGACTTGCACTTCCCGAATAAAGAATGTTTATGATTCATTATAAAAATCCTCCCCTTTTTTAATAATATGATATCAAAATCAAAGTAATTTGTCAAAAATTTCTATATAGAATGTAGAGTTTTCTTCTGGTTATACAGGGATAAAGATCATAAAAATGCATAGCAACAAGTGTCCAAAAACATTGATGCTATGCATTTCTTATGGAAAGGCTTGCTGGATTTTCTCTTAAAATCGAGTTTTTGTGTAGCGGTTCTCATTGTCTTAACCAAGAGACTCTCTCTTCTTATCTGGATTCCAGATAAAGCTTGCGATAAAGCTAAAGATAATCGTTAGGATACCAACAATCACAGCAAGGATGAGGGCAGGGATTCGGACAAACCACCAGAGTGGGTTTGGTTTTTTATCATTGTACCATTGCTTGGTTTCCTCGTCCAAACGTTGGAATTCTGCTTGGATACGGTCTGCAACCATTTCGATTCCTTCATCATTCATTTTCTTGATGTCTGAGATATCGATAGGATTTCCAAAGTTCATATCGACACGTTCACGGCTAACCAAGCCCTTCAAGGTCATGGGACCGGTGTAGGCGACAGGCATAATACGAACCTTGGCCATTTTAGCAATCAAGGCTACTCCACCCTTGACATCGTTTGAGTGACGGCTTCCGCTTGGGAACATGATGAGAGAACGGTCGCTTTTTTTGAGGACGTTGATAGGGTACTTGATAGCAGAAGCGCTAGGATTTTCCCGATCAATAGGAAAGGCGCCGCACATACGAATCCACCAGCCAAAGATGCGGTTGTTAAACAGCTCTTTTTTGGCCATAAAGATGAACTGTTTTGGCTTAGTCGCAAAGGCCATATAAACAGGATCCCACCAAGTACGATGAGGAGCAACGAGGATATAGTTTTCGTCGCGGCTAGGGATTTTATCAGTATTGTGATAGTGGGCATTGCCATTGATGGACCACAAGATCAGCATGACCAGTCCACGCAAATAAGTATAAAACATGAGATCTCCTTCGATTGTATTGCTTTTATTATTATACCTTATCAAAAGACTACTGGCAAACTTTTTCAGTTATCAGCCAACAGTTTTTGGATGAGATTAGAATTCTGCTAGAAAAAATGATATGATAGAATTTATGGATAAAAATAAGATAATGGGATTAACCCAAAGAGAAGTCAAGGAAAGACAGGCTCAAGGTTTGGTCAATGACTTTACCGCTTCGGCCAGTACCAGTACTTGGCAAATCGTTAAACGAAATGTCTTTACCCTTTTTAACGCATTAAACTTTGTTATCGCTCTAGCGCTGGCTTTTGTGCAGGCTTGGAGCAATCTGGTTTTCTTTGCCGTTATATGCTTTAACGCTTTTTCTGGAATTGTGACAGAGCTACGGGCCAAACACATGGTGGACAAGCTCAATCTCATGACCAAGGAAAAGGTCAAAACCATCCGTGATGGCCAGGAAGTCGCCCTTAATCCAGAAGAATTGGTCCTAGGAGATGTCATTCGTTTGTCTGCGGGAGAGCAAATCCCTAGTGATGCTCTGGTTCTGGAAGGCTTCGCAGAAGTCAATGAAGCCATGTTGACGGGGGAGAGTGATTTGGTGCAAAAGGAAGTGGATGCTCTGCTTTTATCAGGGAGTTTCCTAGCCAGTGGCGCAGTTTTGGCTCAAGTCCACCATGTCGGAGCAGACAACTATGCTTCCAAACTCATGCTGGAAGCTAAGACAGTGAAACCCATTAACTCCCGTATCATGAAATCGCTTGACAAGCTAGCTGGTTTTACTGGGAAGATTATCATTCCCTTTGGTCTAGCTCTCTTGCTAGAAGCCTTGATGTTAAAAGGCTTGCCCCTCAAGTCATCGGTTGTAAATTCGTCAACAGCCCTTTTGGGAATGTTGCCTAAGGGAATTGCCCTTTTGACCATTACTTCGCTCTTGACTGCGGTGATCAAGCTGGGCTTGAAAAAGGTTTTGGTGCAGGAGATGTACTCTGTTGAGACCTTGGCGCGCGTGGATATGCTCTGTCTGGACAAGACGGGCACCATAACCCAAGGAAAGATGCAGGTGGAGGCTGTTCTTCCTCTGACGGAAACTTATGGTGATGAGGCTATTACTAACATTCTGACCAGCTACATAGCTCATAGTGAGGATAAAAATCCAACAGCCCAAGCCATTCGACAGCGTTTCCAAGGTCAGGTTTCCTATCCTATGCTTTCGAATCTTCCTTTCTCAAGCGACCGTAAGTGGGGAGCTATGGAGTTAGAAGGTCTGGGGACGGTTTTCTTAGGAGCGCCTGAAATGTTGTTGGACTCTGAAGTCCCAGAAGCCAGAGAGGCCTTGGAGAGAGGGTCACGTGTCTTGGTCTTAGCCCTTAGTCAGGAAAAACTAGACCATCACAAACCACAGAAACCATCTGATATTCAGGCTCTGGCCTTGCTGGAGATTTTGGACCCCATTCGAGAAGGAGCAGCTGAGACACTAGACTATCTCCGTTCTCAGGAAGTGGGCCTCAAGATTATCTCTGGCGACAATCCCGTTACAGTATCCAGCATTGCCCAGAAGGCTGGCTTTGTAGACTATCACAGCTATGTAGATTGCTCAAAAATCACGGATGAGGAATTGATTGCCATGGCTGAAGAGACAGCTATTTTCGGACGTGTCTCCCCTCATCAAAAGAAACTCATCATCCAAACGCTGAAAAAAGCAGGGCATACAACGGCTATGACAGGGGACGGAGTCAATGATATCCTGGCCCTTCGTGAGGCGGATTGTTCGATCGTGATGGCTGAGGGAGATCCGGCGACTCGTCAGATTGCCAATCTGGTTCTTTTGAACTCAGACTTTAATGATGTTCCTGAGATTCTCTTTGAAGGTCGTCGTGTGGTCAATAACATCGCCCACATCGCACCGATTTTCTTGATTAAAACTATCTATTCCTTCCTGTTAGCAGTTATCTGTATTGCCAGTGTTTTACTAGGACGGTCTGAGTGGATCTTGATTTTCCCCTTCATTCCGATTCAGATTACCATGATCGACCAGTTTGTGGAAGGGTTCCCGCCATTCGTTTTGACTTTTGAGAGAAATATCAAACCTGTCGAGCCAAACTTCCTCAGAAAATCCATGCTTCGTGCTCTACCAAGTGCACTCATGGTCGTATTTAGCGTTCTTTTTGTGAAAATTTTTGGAACGAGTCAAGGTTGGTCTGAGTTAGAAATCTCAACCTTACTCTATTATCTCCTTGGGTCTATCGGTTTCTTATCCGTATTTAGAGCTTGCATGCCATTCACCCTCTGGCGAGTCCTTTTGATTGTCTGGTCAGTGGGCGGTTTCCTAGCTACAGCTCTTTTCCCAACGATTCAAAAGCTACTTGAAATTTCGACCTTGACAGGACAAACACTGCCTGTTTATGGGGCCATGATGCTGGTCTTTACAGTGATTTTCATTTTGACCAGTCGTTATCAAGCCAGAAAATAAAGAAAAACTGCAATCTGTGGATTGCGGTTTTTTTAGGTGCAAGATTGCTAGCTGAAATATGGTATAATAAAAGGTAATAGAGTTTTGGAAAGTGAGAGAAGATGATTTCAAAGAGATTAGAATTGGTTGCTTCCTTTGTGCCACAAGGGGCCGTTTTACTAGATGTGGGGAGTGACCATGCTTATCTGCCAATCGACTTGGTTGAAAGAGGACGAATCAAAAGTGCTATTGCAGGTGAGGTGGTAGAAGGTCCCTACCAATCCGCGGTCAAAAATGTTGAGGCTCACGGCCTAAAGGAGAAAATCCAGGTTCGTTTAGCCAATGGTTTGGCAGCCTTTGAAGAGGCAGACCAAGTATCGGTTATTACCATTGCAGGTATGGGTGGTCGTTTGATCGCTAGGATTTTAGAAGAAGGCTTGGACAAGTTAGCTAATGTAGAACGTTTGATTCTCCAGCCCAATAATCGAGAAGACGACTTGCGCATTTGGTTGCAAGAGAACGGATTTCAGATTGTATCAGAAAGCATCCTAGAAGAAGCTGACAAGTTCTACGAGATTTTGGTGGTGGAAGCGGGACAAATGAAGCTATCAGCCAGTGATGTTCGCTTTGGCCCCTTCTTGTCCAAAGAAGTCAGCCCAGTCTTTATCAAAAAATGGCAAAAAGAAGCTACTAAGCTAGAATTCGCCCTCAGTCAAATCCCAGAAAAAAATCTGGAGGAACGTCAAGTTCTAGTAGATAAAATTCAAGCCATCAAGGAGGTGCTCCATGCTAGCAAGTGAAGTTATTAACGCGTATGAAGGCTTCTGCCCTCAGGAATTTTCTATGGAGGGTGACAGTCGTGGTCTGCAAATTGGTACTCTAGACAAGGATATTCAAAGGGTTATGGTTGCCCTGGATATTCGTGAAGAGACGGTGGCAGAGGCCATTGAAAAGGGTGTGGATTTGATTATCGTTAAGCACGCGCCTATTTTTCGTCCTATCAAAGACTTGGTAGCCAGTCGTCCGCAAAACCAGATTTACATTGATTTGATTAAGCATGACATCGCAGTTTATGTCAGCCATACTAACATTGACATCGTTGAAAATGGCCTTAATGACTGGTTCTGCCAGATGCTAGGAATCAAGGAAACAACTTATCTTCAGGAAACAGGTCCTGAACGTGGGATTGGACGGATTGGGAATATTCAGTCTCAGACATTTGGGGAATTGGCCCAGCATGTCAAACAAGTCTTTGGTCTAGATAGTCTTCGCATGGTCCATTATCAAGAGAGTGATTTGCAGAAGCCTATTTCAAGAGTGGCAATCTGTGGTGGTAGCGGTCAGTCATTCTATAAGGATGCTTTGGCAAAGGGAGCAGATGTTTATATCACTGGCGATATCTACTATCACACAGCTCAGGATATGCTGTCAGATGGCTTGCTGGCATTGGACCCAGGACATTATATCGAAGTGCTTTTTGTGGAAAAAATCGCAGCACTTCTTACTCAATGGAAGTCAGAAAAGGGCTGGACTGTTGATATCTTGCCTAGTCAGGCATCGACTAATCCTTTCCACCATATCTAGTTAGAAAGTGAAGACAATGAAAAAAGTTGCCATTATTGGAGCAGGGATTGTGGGGGCGACAGCTGCCTACTACCTCGCGAAAGAAAGCCATCTAGAGGTGACCGTTTTTGACCATGGTCAAGGTCAGGCCACCAAGGCTGCAGCGGGAATTATCAGTCCTTGGTTTTCCAAACGCCGCAATAAAGCCTGGTACAAGATGGCACGCTTGGGGGCTGACTTTTATGTGGATTTGTTGGCTGATTTGGAAAAGTCAGGGCAAGAAATCGACTTTTACCAGCGTTCGGGAGTTTTTCTCTTGAAAAAGGATGAATCCAAGTTAGAAGAACTCTATAAACTAGCCCTCCAGCGCAGGGAAGAATCTCCCTTGATAGGTCAATTAGCCATTTTAGACCAAGCGTCTGCAAATGAATTATTCCCTGGTTTGCAGGGATTTGACCGCCTGCTCTATGCTTCTGGTGGGGCGAGAGTAGATGGCCACCTCTTAGTGACTCGTTTGCTAGAAGCTAGTCAAGTCAAGCTGGTCAAAGAAAAAGTGAGTCTGACACCTTTAGCATCAGGTTACCAGATTGATGAAGAGGTGTTTGATCAGGTTATTTTGGCAACGGGAGCTTGGTTGAAGGACATTTTGGAGCCTTTAGGATATAAGGTAGATGTTCGTCCTCAAAAGGGACAACTCCGAGATTATCAACTCTCAGAAGACCTAGAATCATACCCTGTTGTCATGCCAGAAGGGGAGTGGGATTTGATCCCTTTTGCAGGTGGGAAATTGTCCTTAGGCGCTACCCATGAAAATGATATGGAATTTGATTTGACAGTAGATGAAACCTTGCTCCAACAAATGGAGGAGGAAGCCTTACCTCACTATCCAGCCTTAGCTAAAGCGACTTCCAGATCTGAGCGTGTGGGAATCCGTGCTTACACCAGTGATTTCTCGCCTTTCTTTGGTGAAGTCCCTGGCTTAGCAGGTGCCTATGCAGCTAGTGGTCTAGGTTCATCAGGCCTCACAACGGGTCCTATCATTGGTTACCATCTAGCCCAATTGGTCCAAGACAAGGAGTTGACTTTGGACCCAGTAAACTATCCAATTGCAAACTATGTCAAACGAGTAAAAAGTGAATAAAATTTTACTGAAATTTTATCAGGTAGTTTAGGATGGCAAATGACATTCCCTATCAAAAATGGTAAAATAAGAAAAAATAATTCGAGAATCGAGGAAAAAAGATGCAAGAAAAGATTTTGGTAACTGGTGGAGCTGGTTTTATCGGAACCCACACTGTTATTGAGTTGATCCAAGCAGGTCATCAGGTTGTTGTGGTGGATAATCTTGTCAACAGCAACCGTAAAAGTTTAGAAGTTGTTGAAAGAATCACAGGAGTTGAAATTCCTTTCTATGAGGCAGATATCCGTGATACTGATACTCTCAGAGATATTTTCAAGCAAGAAGAGCCAACAGGTGTGATTCACTTCGCTGGTTTGAAGGCTGTTGGCGAATCAACCCGTATCCCTCTTGCCTACTATGACAATAATATCGCTGGAACTGTCAGCCTTCTAAAAGCCATGGAAGAAAATAACTGTAAGAACATTATCTTCAGTTCTTCGGCGACAGTTTACGGAGACCCTCATACAGTTCCAATCTTAGAAGATTTCCCGCTTTCAGTGACTAATCCATACGGTCGTACCAAGCTCATGTTAGAGGAGATTTTGACCGATATCTACAAGGCAGACTCAGAATGGAATGTGGTCTTGCTTCGTTACTTTAACCCAATCGGTGCTCATGAAAGTGGAGACTTGGGAGAAAATCCTAACGGAATTCCAAACAATCTCTTGCCTTATGTTTCACAAGTAGCAGTTGGAAAACTAGAGCAAGTGCAAGTTTTTGGAGATGATTACGATACAGAAGATGGAACCGGGGTTCGTGACTATATTCATGTCGTAGACCTAGCCAAAGGTCACGTTGCGGCTCTACAAAAGATCCAAAAAGGTTCAGGTCTTAACATTTATAACCTTGGAACTGGTAAAGGCTACTCTGTTCTTGAAATTATCCAAAACATGGAAAAAGCGGTGGGACGTCCTATTCCTTACCGCATCGTAGAACGTCGCCCAGGTGATATCGCTGCCTGCTACTCAGACCCAGCAAAAGCCAAAGCAGAGCTTGGATGGGAAGCAGAACTCGACATCACCCAAATGTGTGAAGACGCATGGCGTTGGCAAAGCAAGCATCCAAATGGATTTGAAGACTAAGATGATGATTTCAATCATTGTCCCATGTCTAAACGAAGAGGAAGTACTTCCTCTTTTTTATCAGTCTGTGGAAGCTCTGCTTCCTGACTTGGGGGCAGAGATCGAGTATGTCTTTGTGGATGATGGTTCAAGCGATGGCACTTTGGAGCTTTTGAAGGCCTATCGGAAGCAAAATCTTGCGGTACATTATATTTCTTTCTCACGAAATTTTGGGAAAGAAGCAGCTCTGTATGCAGGCTTGCAGCATGCAACTGGAGACTTGGTGGTCGTGATGGATGCAGACCTCCAAGATCCTCCTAGTATGCTACTTGAGATGAAAGCCTTACTAGACCAGAATGCAGAATTGGACTGTGTTGGGACACGGAGAACCAGTCGGGAGGGTGAACCCTTTTTTCGCAGTTTCTGCGCTGACCTCTTTTACCGCCTCATGCAAAAAATCAGTCCAGTGGCTCTGCCCTCAGGTGTTCGTGATTTTCGGATGATGAGAAGGTCTGTGGTAGATGCTATTTTAACCCTGACCGAGTCCAATCGTTTTTCTAAGGGACTCTTTGCCTGGGTGGGCTTTAAAACGCACTATCTTGATTATCCAAACGTTGAACGACAGGCTGGCAAGACTAGTTGGAGTTTTAGACAGCTCTTTTTCTACTCAATTGAAGGGATTCTCAATTTTTCAGATTTTCCCTTGATTATAGCCTTTGTAGCGGGACTTCTATCTTGTTTTATTTCTTTTATGATGACTGTTTTTGTAGTGTTTCGGACTCTTATTTTGGGAAATCCGACATCTGGTTGGACCTCTCTGATGGCTGTTATTCTTTTTCTTGGAGGGATTCAACTCCTGACCATTGGGATTCTAGGCAAGTATATCAGTAAGATTTATCTAGAGACCAAAAAAAGACCACTCTATCTCATCAAAGAAAAAAGTGATCTTTCTGTTTTTGAAGGAAAAAATAACCGGAAAAGACTATAATTTTACCTAGAAATATGCTAAACTAGTAACTGTGGGAATAAAGAGAAAAATTATCAACATCATTCCCTGTACACTACGATGGATCTTTTAGAAGTGCTCGTGTAGGACAATGTTTGATGGCCTCCAGAACATCGCTGGTCTCAGCGATTTCTCTTTGCAATTCAACTGGGTCATCGTAAAAGTGAACAATACCATTATCATGGTAATCAAAGAGTTCAGAGTAGGTCTGGCAAAGCCCACAGGCAATGCACCGTTCAGGTATAAGTGTGAGTTTCATATTTATATTGTAATAAGAAAATGTAAAAAATACAAGGAGTAAGGTATGGCAAAAGAACCGTGGCAAGAAGATATTTATGACAATAGAGAAGAAGAAACAAGATTAGAGCGTCGTCACCGTAAACAAAAAGGAAAAGGTGTTGTTGCCAATCGTGTCTTGACCATTCTAGCTAGCCTCTTCTTTGTAATCGTTGTAGCGATGGTTGTCGTATTGATTTACCTTTCTACTGGAGGAAGTAACCGCACGGCAGCTTTGAAGGATTTTTATGATTCTTCAGCTCCATCGTCAACCTCTAAAGTGGAAGAGTCTTCTTCCTCTACTAGTAAAGCTCAAGAAACGAAAGAATCAACTCCTTCAGAAAGTAGTTCTGAAGAACACACAGATGGAGAAGGAACGCTTACTGTGCAACCTGGAGAAGGAGAAGCAGCTCTTGCTCAGCGTGCAGGGATTTCCATTGCCCAGCTGGAAGCTCTAAATCCTTCTCATATGTCATCGGGAACTTGGTTTGCCAACCCTGGTGATGTCATCAAGACTAGATAGGAGTCGGAAATGAAGACAATTCAAATTGCTATTGATGGTCCTGCTTCCAGTGGTAAGAGTACGGTTGCAAAGATTGTCGCCAAGGATTTTGGTTACACTTATCTCGATACGGGTGCTATGTACCGTGCTGCGACTTATATAGCGCTCAAGCACCAGTTGAATGCAGGAAATGTAGACCAACTTCTTGAACTTCTTAACCAACACCCTATTAGTTTTGGACGTTCAGAGGCAGGCGAACAACTTGTTTTTGTAGGAGATGTTGATATTACTCATCCGATTCGTGAAAATGAAGTGACCAACAAGGTTTCCAGCATTGCTGCCATTCCTGAGGTGCGTGAGAAACTGGTTTCGCTCCAGCAAGAGATTGCCCAGCAAGGTGGTATCGTCATGGATGGGCGTGATATCGGGACAGTTGTTTTACCACAAGCTGAACTCAAGATTTTTCTAGTAGCCTCTGTTGAAGAAAGAGCAGAGCGCCGTTACAAGGAAAATATCGCCAAAGGCATTGAGACTGACTTGGAAACTTTGAAAGAAGAGATTGCTGCGCGTGACTACAAGGACAGTCATCGTGAAACCTCGCCTCTCAAGCAGGCTGAGGATGCAGTTTACCTCGACACAACTGGACTAAGTATCCAAGAAGTGGTCGAAAAAATTGAATCTGAAGCAAAAAAATATATGTCCTAGGGACGAGAGGAGCAGGCTAAATGAAGCCTGCTCCTTTTCTCTCTTTTGAGCGCGTTTCAAAACAGTCTTTTTGGGAGTTTTTTGATAAAATAGTAGTATCAATGAAAAGGATGGAAGCATGACAAAGAAAATCATAGCCATTTGGGCCCAAGATGAAAAAGGTGTGATTGGTAAAGAAGACCGTCTTCCTTGGCATTTGCCAGCAGAATTACAACATTTTAAGGAAACAACTTTGAACCACGCTATCTTGATGGGACGAGTGACTTTTGATGGAATGGGGCGTCGTCTGCTTCCTAAACGCCAAACCTTGATTTTGACACGAAACAGTGACCAAGTTGTGGATGGTGCGCTCGTATTTCAAGATGTGAAGTCTGTTTTAGCTTGGTATCAGAGTCAGGACAAAAATCTCTATATCATTGGTGGAAAACAGATTTTTCAGGCTTTTGAGCCCTATTTAGATGAAATCATCGTGACACAGATTCATGCTCAGGTCGAGGGAGACACCTATTTCCCTGAGGATTTTGACTTGTCTCTTTTTGAGACAGTCGCAAGCAAATCTTATGAGCGAGATGAGAAAAATGACTATGATTTTACCATCCAATATCGAAAGAGAAAGGAAGTCTAATGGAGCGCAGTATATTTGGATTTTTTACAGCTTTTTTGTGTGTGATCTGTATTTTGACTGGAGCACAGGCTTTTCGTAAGAAGCGCTATGGACTGTCTGCCTTACTCTGGTTAAATGCTTTTACCAATCTGGTCAACAGTGTCCACGCTTTTTATATGACCTTATTTTAGATAGAATGATAAATTAGAATGGAAGGAAATCATGCCTACAAATAGGAAAAATGATATGATGGTTTATTGCTCATTTTGTGGCAAAAGCCAAGAAGAAGTAAAGAAAATAATCGCTGGGAACAACGCCTTTATCTGTAATGAATGTGTTGAGTTGGCCCAGGAAATCATTCGGGAGGAGTTGGCCGAGGAAGTTTTGGCAGATTTGTCTGAAGTACCAAAACCAATCGAACTCCTCAATATCCTAAATCACTATGTAATCGGTCAGGATCGTGCTAAACGTGCCTTGGCAGTGGCAGTTTACAACCACTACAAACGCATCAATTTCCATGATACTCGTGAAGAGTCAGAAGATGTGGATTTGCAGAAGTCAAATATCCTGATGATTGGGCCAACTGGTTCAGGGAAAACTTTCTTGGCTCAGACTTTGGCTAAGAGCTTGAACGTGCCTTTTGCTATTGCAGATGCGACAGCTCTGACTGAGGCGGGGTATGTGGGTGAGGACGTTGAAAACATCCTCCTCAAACTCTTGCAGGCTGCTGACTTTAACATCGAACGTGCAGAGCGTGGGATTATTTACGTAGATGAAATTGACAAAATTGCCAAGAAGAGCGAGAATGTGTCTATCACACGTGACGTTTCTGGTGAAGGTGTGCAACAAGCCCTTCTCAAGATTATCGAGGGAACTGTCGCTAGCGTACCGCCTCAAGGTGGACGCAAACATCCACAACAAGAGATGATTCAGGTGGATACCAAGAATATCCTCTTCATCGTGGGTGGTGCCTTTGATGGCATCGAAGAAATTGTGAAACAACGTCTGGGAGAAAAAGTTATTGGTTTTGGCCAAAATAACAAGGCGATTGACGAAAACAGCTCCTACATGCAAGAAATCATCGCAGAAGACATTCAAAAATTTGGGATTATCCCTGAGTTGATTGGGCGCTTGCCTGTCTTTGCTGCTCTTGAGCAATTGACGGTCGATGACTTGGTTCGCATCTTGAAAGAGCCAAGAAATGCCTTGGTGAAACAATACCAAACCTTGCTTTCTTATGATGATGTTGAGTTGGAATTTGACGACGAAGCTCTTCAGGAAATCGCCAATAAGGCTATTGAACGCAAAACTGGTGCGCGTGGTCTTCGCTCAATCATCGAAGAAACCATGCTAGACGTTATGTTTGAAGTGCCAAGTCAAGAAAATGTGAAATTGGTCCGCATCACCAAAGAAGCTGTCGATGGAACGGAAAAACCAATCCTAGAAACAGCCTAGAGGTGACTATGGAAATCAATACACACAATGCTGAAATCCTGCTCAGTGCGGCAAACAAGTCCCACTATCCGCAGGATGAACTGCCAGAGATCGCCCTTGCAGGGCGTTCAAATGTCGGTAAATCTAGCTTTATCAACACCATGCTCAACCGCAAGAATCTTGCCCGTACATCAGGGAAACCTGGGAAGACCCAGTTGCTCAACTTCTTTAACATTGATGACAAGATGCGTTTTGTGGATGTACCAGGTTATGGCTATGCCCGCGTTTCTAAAAAGGAACGTGAAAAATGGGGGCGCATGATTGAGGAGTATTTGACCACTCGGGAAAATCTCCGTGCCGTGGTCAGTCTGGTGGATCTCCGCCACGACCCGTCAGCAGATGATGTGCAGATGTACGAATTTCTCAAGTATTATGAGATTCCGGTTATCATCGTTGCGACCAAGGCAGACAAGATTCCTCGTGGTAAGTGGAATAAGCACGAATCAGCAATCAAAAAGAAATTAAACTTTGACCCCAGTGACGACTTCATCCTCTTTTCATCTGTCAGCAAGGCAGGGATGGATCAGGCTTGGGACGCAATATTAGAAAAATTGTGAGGGAAAGAAATGGCAAAAACAATTCATACAGACAAAGCTCCAAAAGCAATCGGACCTTATGTTCAAGGGAAAATCGTTGGCAATCTTTTGTTTGCTAGCGGTCAAGTTCCCCTATCTCCTGAAACTGGAGAAATTGTAGGAGAAACGATCCAAGAACAGACAGAACAAGTTTTGAAAAACATTGCTGCTATTTTGGCTGAAGCAGGAACAGACTTTGACCATGTTGTCAAAACAACTTGTTTCTTGAGCGATATGAATGACTTTGTTCCTTTTAACGAGGTTTACCAGACTGCCTTTAAAGAGGAATTTCCAGCTCGTTCAGCTGTAGAGGTTGCACGTCTTCCTCGTGATGTAAAAGTCGAAATTGAAGTGATCGCAGAGATTGGATAAGCTAGTTGAAGTTTGGCTCTGCCAAACTTTTTTTGATATAAGGAGAGATAGATGACAAAGAAACAACTTCACCTGGTGATTGTGACAGGTATGAGTGGTGCAGGGAAAACAGTAGCCATTCAGTCCTTCGAGGATTTGGGATATTTCACTATTGACAATATGCCACCAGCCCTCTTGCCAAAGTTTTTGCAGTTGGTAGAGACCAAGGATGATGACCACAAACTGGCCTTGGTTGTGGACATGCGTAGCCGTTCCTTCTTCTCAGAGATTCAGGCCGTTTTGGATGAATTGGAAAACCAAGATGATTTGGACTTCAAAATCCTCTTTTTAGACGCAGCAGATAAGGAATTGGTGGCACGCTATAAGGAAACTAGACGAAGTCACCCTCTAGCTGCTGATGGTCGGATTTTAGATGGCATCAAGCTGGAACGTGAACTCTTAGCACCTTTGAAAAATATGAGTCAAAATGTGGTGGATACGACAGAACTCACTCCGCGTGAACTGCGTAAAACCATTGCTGAACAATTTTCAGACCAAGAACAAGCCCAGTCTTTCCGTATCGAGGTCATGTCTTTTGGATTCAAGTATGGTATCCCTATTGATGCAGACTTGGTCTTTGATGTCCGTTTCTTGCCAAATCCATACTACCTCCCTGAACTCCGTAATCAGACAGGTGAGGATCAAGCAGTTTATGACTATGTGATGAATCATGAAGAGTCTGAAAGTTTTTATCAGCACTTACTCGCCTTGATTGAGCCCATTTTGCCAAGTTACAAAAAAGAAGGCAAGTCTGTTTTAACCATTGCAGTAGGATGTACAGGTGGACAACACCGTAGTGTGGCCTTTGCCAAGCGCATAGCTGAGGACCTTGCTAAAAACTGGCCTGTCAATGAAAGCCATCGTGACAAAGACAGAAGAAAGGAAACGGTAAACCGTTCATGAGAAAACCAAAGATAACTGTAATTGGTGGAGGAACAGGTATCCCCGTCATTTTGAAAAGCTTGCGAGAAAAGGATGTTGATATCGCAGCCATCGTAACGGTAGCTGATGATGGTGGCTCTTCTGGTGAACTAAGAAAGAATATCCAACAGCTGACACCACCAGGAGATCTTCGCAATGTCCTGGTAGCCATGTCGGATATGCCTAAGTTTTATGAGAAGGTTTTTCAGTACCGTTTCTCAGAAGAGGCTGGAGCTTTTGCGGGTCATCCGCTAGGAAATATTATCATTGCTGGCCTATCTGAAATGCAAGGGTCCACTTACAATGCCATGCAGTTGCTAAGTCTCTTTTTCCACACAACAGGAAAAATCTACCCATCAAGCGATCAGCCTCTGACACTGCATGCAGTCTTTAAAGACGGTTCTGAGGTGGCAGGTGAGAGCCACATTGCAGATCATCCAGGTATGATCGACCATGTCTATGTGACCAATACCTTGGATGATGAAACACCCCAAGCCAGCCGTCGAGTAGTCAATACCATTCTCGAGAGTGACATGATTGTCTTGGGGCCTGGTTCCCTCTTTACATCGATTTTGCCCAATATTGTCATTGAGGAGATTGGACAGGCTCTCTTGGAGACTAAGGCAGAGATCGCCTATGTCTGCAATATCATGACCCAGCGTGGGGAAACAGAGCACTTTTCAGACAGTGACCACGTGGAAGTCCTCCATCGACACTTAGGTCGGCCTTTTATTGATACGGTCTTGGTTAATATCGAAAAGGTTCCTAGAGAATACATGGATACCAACCGTTTTGATGAATATTTGGTTCAGGTAGAGCATGACTTTGCTGGTCTTTGCAAGCAGGCTCCTCGTGTGATTTCATCCAACTTCCTTCGTTTGGAAAATGGAGGAGCCTTCCATGATGGTGATTTGATTGTAGACGAATTGATGCGCATTATACAGGTGAGAAAATGAGTTTTACAGTTGCAGTAAAAGAGGAAATTCTTGGTCAACATCATCTAAGCCGCCATGAATTGTCTGCCATTATCAAGATGTCTGGCAGTATCGGTCTCTCGACTTCTGGCCTAACCTTGTCAGTCGTGACTGAAAATGCCAAGTTGGCTCGGCACCTTTATGAGTCCTTTCTCCATTTTTATGAGATCAAGTCAGAAATTCGTCACCATCAGAGAAGCAATCTTCGTAAGAATCGTGTCTACACGGTCTATACCGATGAGAGAGTGCAGGAGCTTTTAGCTGATTTGCGACTTGCGGATTCCTTCTTTGGTTTGGAGACGGGTATTGATCCCGATATCTTAGCAGATGAGGAGGCTGGACGTGCTTACTTATGTGGTGCCTTTCTGGCAAATGGCAGCATCCGAGATCCGGAGTCTGGTAAGTACCAGTTGGAGATCAGTTCCGTTTATCTGGACCATGCCCAAGGACTAGCCTCTCTCCTTCAGCAGTTTTTGCTGGACGCCAAGGTTATTGAGCGCAAGAAAGGTGCAGTTACCTATCTTCAACGTGCAGAGGACATTATGGATTTCTTGATCGTGATTGGGGCCATGCAAGCGCGTGATAATTTTGAGCGCGTCAAGATTTTGCGTGAAACCCGTAACGATCTCAATCGCGCCAATAACGCTGAAACAGCCAATATCGCTCGAACGGTTTCTGCTAGTATGAAGACCATCAACAATATCAGTAAAATCAAAGATAGAATGGGTTTGGAAAATTTACCCGTGGATTTGCAAGAGGTAGCGCATTTGCGAATCCAGCATCCAGACTACTCTATCCAGCAGTTGGCAGATAGCCTGAGCAATCCCCTAACCAAAAGTGGTGTCAACCACAGACTCAGAAAGATAAATAAATTAGCGGAAGAACTATAAAACCACGAATCGTTGATTCGTGGTTTTTTTCTTATAAACTGGTCGAGTGTTTGGGTTGAACTTTTTGTTCCGGGTCAATGTAGTTGATGGCATTGTTAACAGCTGTTGGAGCTTCCCCCAGTCCTGTGGCAATCAAGTCAATCTTTCCTTCGTAGTAGCAGCAGTCTCCGATAGCGTAAATACCCGCTTGGCTGGATTCTTGCTTGCTATTGACGATAATCTTGTGTCGGTTGAGATCCAGACCCCATTTTTTTAGATTTCCGACAGATGATTTAAAACCATAGTTGACAAAGAGATGGTCTACTTCGATAGTTTCGGCTTCATCTGATTTGACTTTGGTGATTTCTAGTTTGTCGAGTGTTTTTCCATCTCCGAGAAGTTGGCTAGGGACGAACGGTGTTTTAATGGTTACAGACGATTCTTGCAGGGCTTGCACACTATGTTCCAAGGCGCGGAAATTATCTCTGCGGTGAACGAGAGTAGTTGGGGCAATCTTTTCAAAAGCTAGAGCCCAGTCCACAGCTGAGTCTCCCCCACCAAGGATGGTTACTTTCTTGCCAGCGTATTGTTGGATATTGGAAACGTGGTAGTGGATATTTTCATAGTCTTCAACGTTCTCCAATTCGAGCGGACGCGGTTTAAAGGCGCCACCACCCATGGCAATGATAACTGTTTTAGTCAGGTGGCTACCTTTAGAGGTTGTAATGGCAAAGCCTTCTTCTTGTTTTTCAATCTCAAGAACGGTTTCATTGAGATGAATAGGAGTATCAAAGCCGTTTAGCTGTTCAATCAAGCGATTGGTCAACTCTTCTCCGGTTAAGTTTGGAAAACCTGGCACATCAAGGATTTGCTTTTCAGGGTAGAGGATGGCTGGTTGACCACCAAGCTGGGGAAGGGAGTCGATGATTTGGACTTTGGCTTGGCGTAGATGGGCGTAAAAGGCAGCAAAGAGCCCGACAGGACCGCCACCTACAATGGTAATATCATAGAGTTGAGACATGATTTCTCCTTTGTTTTTTCTAGTCAGTTTATTTTATCATATTTTTGCTTAATTTAAAATGAGGTAGGATAGGGAAAAAATGGGCAAAAAATGGTATAATGATGAGTAAAGTGTTTTGACAGGGAGGAGGCCAAGGATGAATTTTCAACAATTATCCAATTTACAATACTGGACGAGTTTGTTTTCAAGTCCTTGGAGTATAGTCACCAATCTGATTGATATTCTCATTGTGACTTATATTTTATATCATTTTACTAAAGCTATTGCAGGCACCAAGATTATGATATTGGTCCGTGGAGTCTTAGTTTTTATTCTAGCCCAGATTCTTTCCAATATGATTGGTTTAACAACTATTTCCTGGTTGATCAATCAGATCATCACCTACGGGGTGATTGCAGCAGTGGTTATCTTTTCACCAGAGATTCGGACTGGTTTGGAGCGATTGGGTCGGGCTACTGATTTCTTTTCCAATGCCCCTATCAGTGCGGAAGAGCAAATGGTTCGTGCATTTGTGAAATCAGTTGAATACATGAGTCCTCGTAAGATTGGGGCGCTTGTAGTGGTTCAGCGAGTAAGAACCTTGCAGGAATACATCTCGACAGGGATTCCTTTAGATGCTAAAATTTCGGCTGAATTGCTTATCAATATTTTTATTCCCAATACTCCCTTGCATGATGGTGCTGTCATTATCAAGGAAGACCGGATTGCCGTCACTTCAGCCTATCTACCCCTGACCGAAGATACCGGGATTTCCAAGGAGTTTGGAACGCGTCACAGGGCGGCGATTGGTTTGTCGGAAGTGTCAGATGCTCTTACCTTTGTGGTTTCGGAAGAAACGGGTGGAATCTCAATCACCTATAATGGAGTCTTTAAGCATGATTTGACCTTGGAAGAGTTTGAATCGGAGTTAAGAAGAATCTTACTTCCAAAATCAGAGAAAAAGCAAGGTCTGAAAGAGCGCTTGCTAGGAGGATTGAAACATGAGAAAAAATAGTCTATACATCATTTCTTCCTTCTTTTTCGCCTGCATTCTCTTTATCTATGCAACATTGACAAACTATCAGAATAGCAACAGTGCCAGACAGGTGCGGACGGAGACTTATACAAACACAGTTCTTAATGTCCCAATTGATATTCAGTATGACAGTGATCAGTATTTTATCAGTGGTTTTACATCTGAGGTGACGGTCTTTCTAACAGGCTCAAACAGAGTTGCTTTAGCGAGTGAGATGCAGGAAAGTACCCGCAAATTTAAGGTGACGGCTGATCTTTCTGATGCTAGTGTAGGAACCATCGAAGTTCCTCTGACTATTGAAAATTTACCGAGTGGTTTGACGGCTGTTGCGACACCGCAAAAGATAACAGTGAAGGTTGGTAAAAAAGCAAAACGAGACAATGTCATTGTTGTGCCGGAGATTGATCCTAGTCAGATTGATTCTCGCGTGAAAATCGATACAGTTACTGTATCAGATGAAAAAGTAACGGTTATTAGTGATGAGGAAACCCTCTCCAAAGTAGATCGTGTCATTGCCATCTTACCGACGAGTGAACGGATAACTAGAAACTACTCGTCCTCTGTTCCTCTACAAGCAGTCGATAAAAATGGAAATGTCTTACCAAGCGTCATTATGCCGTTTGACACAACTATGAAAATTACAACAAAAATAGCAACGTCTAGTTCAAGTAACTCGTCAACAAGTTCCTCAGAAGGCAGTTCGTCTTCAACGAGTTCAGAAACAAAATCAGATTCGTCTAAACAATAATAAATAATAGAAAAGGATGATAAATAAAATGGGTAAATATTTTGGGACCGATGGAGTCCGTGGAGAAGCAAACGTAGAACTGACACCAGAATTGGCTTTTAAACTAGGCCGTTTTGGTGGATATGTCCTCAGTCAACACGAAACAGAAGCCCCTAAAGTCTTTGTAGGACGTGATACACGTATCTCAGGAGAAATGTTAGAATCAGCCTTGGTGGCAGGTCTTCTCTCTGTAGGGATTCACGTCTACAAACTTGGTGTCCTTGCAACACCAGCAGTAGCTTACTTGGTCAAAACTGAGGGAGCCAGTGCAGGTGTTATGATTTCTGCCAGCCACAACCCAGCCCTCGATAATGGGATTAAGTTCTTTGGTGGGGATGGTTTCAAACTTGATGATGAAAAAGAGGTAGAAATTGAAGCCTTGCTAGATGCTACCGAAGACACTCTTCCTCGTCCAAGTGCCGAAGGCTTGGGAACCTTAGTGGACTATCCAGAAGGTTTGCGTAAGTATGAAGGCTACCTTGTTTCAACTGGAACGCCTCTTGAGGGAATGAAAGTGTCCTTGGACACAGCGAACGGTGCAGCGTCTACAAGTGCTCGCCAGATTTTCGCTGATCTTGGTGCTCAGTTGACAGTTATCGGTGAGACACCAGATGGTCTTAATATCAACTTGAATGTTGGTTCAACTCACCCAGAAGCTCTTCAAGAAGTAGTCAAAGAAAGCCAGTCAGCTATTGGTTTAGCCTTCGACGGAGACAGTGACCGTTTGATTGCTGTTGATGAAAATGGTGACATCGTTGATGGTGATAAGATCATGTACATCATCGGGAAATACCTTTCTGAAAAAGGCCAGTTAGCTCAAAACACCATCGTGACAACGGTTATGTCTAACCTTGGGTTCCATAAGGCCTTGGATCGTGAAGGCATCAATAAGGCAGTCACTGCGGTTGGTGACCGCTATGTCGTCGAAGAAATGAGAAAATCAGGCTATAACCTTGGTGGTGAACAGTCTGGTCACGTTATCTTGATGGATTACAATACGACAGGTGATGGACAGTTAACTGCCGTTCAACTAACAAAAGTTATACGGGAAACCGGTAAAACCTTGTCTCAACTGGCATCAGAAGTGACGATTTACCCACAAAAACTGGTCAATATCCGAGTGGAAAATGCCATGAAAGAAAAAGCCATGGAAGTACCAGCCATCAAGACAATCATCGAAAAGATGGAAGAAGAGATGGCAGGGAACGGTCGTATCCTTGTCCGCCCAAGTGGAACAGAACCCCTCTTGCGCGTCATGGCAGAAGCTCCTACAACAGAAGAAGTCAACTACTATGTAGATACGATTGCTGCTGTTGTTAAAGATGAAATCGGAATTGACTAAAGCCTAGAAAACTAGATGAAATGATAAAAATGTGGTACAATTGCATAGTAAATTGTAGCAAAGGGAGAGAAAAATGAATCTTAAACGAGAACAAGAATTTGTTAGTCAGTATCACTTTGATGCTCGTAACTTTGAATGGGAAAATGAAAATGGCGCTCCTGAAACCAAGGTAGACGTGAACTTTCAGTTACTCCAACATGACCAAGAAAACCAAGTAACTTCGCTAGTTGTTATCTTGAGTTTCATGATTGTCTTTGACAAATTTGTCATCAGCGGGACGATTTCCCAAGTGAACCACGTGGAAGGCCGTATTGTCAACGAACCAAGCGAATTTAACCAAGAAGAAGTCGAAACCTTGGCACGTCCATGCTTGAACATGCTCAACCGTTTGACTTATGAAGTAACAGAAATTGCCTTGGATCTTCCAGGAATCAATTTGGAGTTTTAGTCATGAAATTAGCTGTCATTACAGATTCTTCAGCCTATTTAGAGGAGAAGGCGCTGCAAAGAGAGAATCTATTTATCTTGGATATTCCTGTCAATATTGATGGGGAAGAGTATGTCGAAGGTGTCAATCTGACTGCTGAGGAATTTTATCAAAAAATGGCTCAGTCTGCTGAATTGCCTAAGACCAGTCAACCAAGTATTGCCAAATTGGATGAGATTCTAAGTTCCTTGAAAGAAGAGGGCTATACCCATGTCTTGGGACTCTTTCTTTCGTCAGGGATTTCAGGTTTTTATCAGAATATCCAATATATGGTGGACGAGTATGAAGGTTTGACCATTGCCTTTCCAGATACCCATATCACAAGTGCTCCTCTAGGATTTATGGTAGAGAGTGCCTTTGAATTGGCAGAACAGGGCGATGATTTTGCTCAGATTCAGGAGAAATTGGCTATCCAAATCGCTGATAATTCAGCCTTTATCATAGTAGATGACCTTGATCACTTGGTTAAGGGAGGACGTCTGTCAAATGGGGCGGCCATCCTAGGAAATCTTCTCAGTATCAAACCTATTCTTTACTTCAATGACCAAGGTGTAATTGAAGTTTACGAAAAAGTTCGTACGGAAAAGAAGGCAATCAAACGTTTGGTGGAAATCATCAATGAGTTGACAAAAGATGGGGATTACCGTATAACAGTCATTCATGGGAACGCTCCTCAAAAGGCCGCGGATTTACGTCAGCTTTTGATGGAGAGTGGTGTGACTGCTGAAATTCCAACCGAAACCTTTGGTAGTGTCATTGGGACTCACCTTGGAGAAGGTAGTATCGCCTTGAGCTATACGCCAGTTGTCTAGATTTGTCTGGGCAGGCTTTGTATCTTAGAAATTGAACACGGACTATCTGCCTTTTGAAAAAAGATGCCCGTCTTGCCTTTCATGGAAAGTCAGCACCATTCCCTATTTTTCATGAGCAGCTAACGTCCTTTGTATCTTGAATAGGAGTAGAGATGAGTATTCGAGTAATTATTGCCGGTTTTAAGGGAAAGATGGGCCAAGCTGCTTGTCAGATGGTCTTGGCTGATCCAGACTTGGACTTGGTCGCAGTTTTGGATCCTTTTGAGTCTGAGTCAGAGTGGCAGGGGATTCCTGTCTTCAATGATAAGGCTGACTTGGCTGGTGTTGAAGCGGATGTTTGGGTAGATTTTACTACACCAGCCGTTGCCTACGAAAATACACGCTTTGCTCTTGAAAATGGCTTTGCTCCAGTAGTTGGAACAACAGGATTCACTAGTGAAGAAATTGCAGAATTAAAAGAATTTTCCCGTGAGAAAGATTTGGGTGGATTGATTGCTCCTAACTTTGCCTTGGGTGCTGTCTTGCTGATGCAATTTGCAACGCAGGCTGCCAAATATTTCCCAAATGTGGAGATTATCGAGCTTCATCATGACAAGAAAAAAGATGCTCCGAGTGGAACAGCCATTAAAACAGCTGAGTTAATGGCAGAAGTTCGGGAGTCTATCCAGCAAGGTGCGCCCGATGAGGAAGAACTCATTGCAGGAGCTCGTGGTGCTGAGTTTGATGGCATGCGCATCCACTCGGTTCGGTTGCCAGGCTTGGTAGCCCATCAGGAAGTCATCTTTGGCAATCAGGGAGAAGGATTGACCCTCCGTCACGACTCCTATGATCGCAGCTCCTTCATGACAGGGGTGAATTTGGGAATCAAAGAAGTTGTCAAGCGTCATGAGCTTGTCTATGGATTAGAACACTTATTATGAGATTAACACAAATGCCTTCTGAATTTCAGAAGGCTTTACCAGTATTAGAAAAAATTAAAGAAGCAGGATTTGAAGCCTATTTTGTTGGGGGCTCCGTCAGAGATGCCCTCCTCCATCGTCCTATCCACGATGTGGATATTGCGACTTCTTCCTATCCAGAGGAGACCAAGCAGATTTTTCCGCGAACAGCCGATATCGGAATCGAGCACGGAACTGTTTTAGTTTTAGATGGGGACGAGGAATATGAAGTGACGACCTTTCGGACCGAAGATGTCTATGTGGACTACCGTAGACCCAGTGCGGTTTCCTTTGTGCGTTCGCTAGAAGAAGACCTCAAGCGCCGTGATTTCACAGTCAATGCCTTTGCCTTGGACGAAACAGGCGAAATTATTGATTTGTTCCATGGTTTAGAAGATTTGGAAAACCAAGTCTTACGAGCAGTTGGAGTGGCTAGTGAACGTTTAAACGAAGATGCTTTGCGGATTATGCGTGGTTTCCGTTTTCAGGCCAGTCTCGGTTTTAAACTTGAGTCAGAAACTTTTGAGGCGATGAAGACTTTGACGCCGCTTTTGGAGAAAATTTCTGTAGAGCGCACCTTCGTTGAGTTTGATAAACTCTTGCTGGCACCTTTTTGGCGAGTTGGTCTGGCTTCCATGATTGAAAGTCAAGCTTATGACTATCTTCCAGATATGGCAGGAAGCCAAGACAAGCTCAACGGACTGTTTGATTTAAAGGCTGATCTCACTTTTGAATCCTCTGAACAAGCCTGGGCGGCTCTATTGTGGGCTTTGGAGATTAAAGATGCACAGCCATTTTTGAAAGATTGGAAGACCTCACGCCAGTTTGCTAAGCAGGTTCAGGATTTGCTGACTATTTTGACTTTGCGAGAAGAAGGAGAGCTGAGCAAGCGCGATTGTTACCGCTTTGACTTGGATTCCCTTCTACAAGCTGAAAGTCTTCGTCAGGCCCAAGGAAAGGAAGTCAACCCACAAGCCATCAAAGAAACTTACCATAGTTTGACCATTCATGACAAGAAAGAAATTCAGATTAACGGTGGAATTTTGATTAAGGAATATGGTTACCAGCCAGGACCAGACTTGGGAGAGATTTTAACAGAGATTGAGTTTGCCATTGTCGATGGAGAATTGGAAAATGATCGTCAAGCAATCCATGCTTATCTGAGGGAGAAAAAATGAGTGATTTTATCGTTGAAAAACTAAGCAAATCCGTTGGTGACAAGACCGTTTTTAAGGATATTTCTTTTATCATCCATGACTTGGACAGAATCGGTCTGATAGGTGTCAATGGGACTGGTAAGACCACCCTTTTAGACGTCCTTTCTGGCGTTTCTGGCTTTGATGGGGATGTCAGTCCTTTTTCAGCTAAGAATGACTACAAGATTGGCTACTTGACACAGGATCCTGATTTTGATGATAGCAAGACGGTCTTGGATACGGTTCTCTCCAGCGACCTCAAGGAAATCCAGTTGATTCGTGAGTATGAGTTAATCATGCTCAACTACAGCGAGGACAAGCAGGCTCGTTTGGAACGGGTCATGGCAGAGATGGACTCCCTCCAAGCATGGGAAATCGAAAGTCAGGTCAAGACTGTTCTCAGCAAGTTGGGGATTCGGGATTTGTCGACTCCAGTTGGTGAATTGTCAGGTGGTCTGAGAAGACGTGTTCAGTTGGCGCAAGTTCTCCTAGGAAACCACGACCTCTTGCTTCTGGACGAGCCAACCAACCACCTGGACATTGCGACCATTGAGTGGCTGACTCTTTTTTTGAAAAATTCCAAGAAGACCGTTCTCTTTATCACACATGATCGTTATTTCCTAGATGCACTATCAACGCGGATTTTCGAGTTGGACCGAGCAGGTTTGACCGAGTATCAGGGAAATTATCAGGACTATGTTCGCCTTAAGGCGGAACAAGATGAGCGTGATGCTGCTCTCCTTCACAAAAAGGAGCAACTCTACAAACAAGAATTGGCTTGGATGCGCAGACAACCGCAAGCGCGTGCGACCAAGCAACAAGCCCGTATCAATCGTTTCCATGACTTGAAAAAAGAAGTTTCAGGTGGCATTGCTGAGACAGACTTGACCATGAACTTTGAAACCAGTCGGATTGGTAAGAAGGTTATCGAGTTTAAAGATGTTTCCTTCGCTTATGAGAACAAGCCGATTTTACAAGATTTTAATCTCTTGGTGCAAGCCAAAGATCGTATTGGAATCGTTGGGGATAATGGTGTTGGAAAATCAACTCTTCTCAATCTGATTGCAGGAAGTCTTGAGCCGACAGCAGGTCAAGTTATCATTGGTGATACAGTTCGCATCGCCTATTTCTCTCAACAAATTGAAGGCTTGGATGAAAGCAAGCGAGTTATCAATTACCTGCAGGAAGTAGCAGAAGAGGTTAAGACCAGTGGTGGGTCTACGACTTCTATCGCTGAGTTGCTGGAGCAATTCCTTTTCCCGCGTTCGACGCATGGAACCTTGATTGAGAAATTGTCTGGTGGAGAGAAAAAACGTCTTTATCTCCTCAAATTGCTTTTGGAAAAACCAAATGTTCTTCTTTTGGACGAGCCGACCAATGACCTAGACATTGCGACTTTGACAGTCTTGGAGAATTTCTTGCAGGGCTTTGCAGGTCCCGTTTTAACAGTCAGCCACGATCGTTATTTTCTGGATAAGGTAGCAACAAAAATCCTCGCTTTTGAAGATGGTAACATTCGTACTTTCTTTGGTCATTATACCGATTATCTTGATGAAAAGGCCTTTGAAGAAGAAACAGCAAGTCAAGTTCAAAAGGCCGAAAAAGAGAAAGCGGTCAAAGTTCGTGAAGACAAGAAGCGTATGACCTACCAAGAAAAGCAGGAGTGGGCAAGGATTGAAGGCGATATTGAAGCCTTGGAAAATCGCATCGCTGCTATTGAAGAGGAGATGCAGGCAAATGGCTCCGACTTTGGTAAGCTGGCTACTCTCCAAAAAGAGCTAGACGAGAAAAACGAAGAACTTCTTGAAAAATACGAACGTTATGAGTATCTAAGTGAGTTTGATAGTTAGAAGAATTGAAAAATCCCGTCTCAATGACAGGATCTTTCTATTCTTTTTTTGTTTCCTGGTGGAAGATATTTTGCCAAGTCTCATGGCGGCGCCAGATACTGGTGTGGACGATACCATCTAACTCATAGCAAATGAGCTTGGTTTTTTGACTAATGGAAGTAATCTGAATGTCCTTGATAGCTGAATTTAACTCTTTTTCGGCCTTATAAGCCTCTTTATCCATCTGCTTTCCATCTTGGCGGATATAGACAAAGTCTTCAGCAAGGAGTTCTTCTAGTTGATTTCCCTGATCAATCAATTGCTCGCGCATGAGTAGTTTTTTATAGACATTGTCCAAAATTTCGTCTTCAGGTATAGGAGCAGGTTCAATATGGACATCGGTATCAAATACTCCAAAGCGATCCGCTAGCATGGATTCGACCTGGTCTGCAATTTCGTGACTTTCATAGACTGATAGGTCGGGATTCATTTCTAAGGTGATATCAAGGTAGATATTGCTACCGTAGGTGCGCCCTCTTTGGGACTTAACCTTACTAATCTTTGGAATCTCCATGATGGCTTTCTGGTAGTCTTCTAGTAGCCGGTCATCAAAACCATCTGAAAGACTGAAGGACGATTCGATAAAGATATCATAGGCTGTCTTTAAGATAAAGAAAGTGATGATGATAGCGACTAATTTATCCACGATAGGATAATTGAAACTGCTAGCTAGGATGGCAATGGAAGTCCCCAGCGAGGTGACAGCATCTGAAAGATTGTCCTTGGCGGCAGCCTTGAGAGCCTTGGATTTGGATTTTTTACTGAGGCGGGTATTATAGAGATAAACGGCGAACATGACTGCCGCAGAGACGACTCCTAGACTTGCACCCAGAGGGTCAATAACTGTTTGTTCCCGACTGAGAATTTTTTGAATGGTGTCGCGGAGCACATCAAAACCAACGTAGAACATGATGATGGAAGTGATCAAGCTAGCCAAATCTTCAATCTTCCAGTGACCGAAACGATGGTCACGGTCTGCAGGTTGGCGCGCCATCCGAATCCCAATCAAGAGGGCAACATTTCCGATAATATCGGATACGTTGTTGAAACCATCTGCCACCAAACTGGAGGAATGAAGGAGGTGGCCAGTTGCCAATTTTGCTGCAGACAAGAGCAGGTAGGTCGAAATGCTGATAATGGCACCACGTTCCGCCAACTTAAGATTTGACATGGATTGGTTCATCGGGTTTCCTTTCTAGAGCTGAGATTCTGTTTTCATTATACTGGTTTTCATGGGAAAATTCAAACGATATAGGTTTACAAGATTGGGGGTGAGCTAGTTTTTTAGAAGGAAATGTGGTAGAATTGAAGGGTAATATTTATTTGAAAGAGAGCTTGTAATGATAAATAAAAATATGGTCAATAGGCTACTTAGCTTAAGTTTTTTATTTTTGCCATTTTTATTTTTTTATCTCTATATATCATTTAGAGGTTTTGAATATCCTGTTGTAGATGATATCATGGTGAACCAAACTATATTATCTGGGGAAAATATGTTATTACCTTATATGGGAATTCTATTATCTTCAGGTTTAGCTTTACTACAACAAATTTTTACAAATTGGAATATTTATTTTTGTTTTTTAGTTAGTATTTATTGTATTAGTTTTGGCGTCTATGCTATCTTTTTTTATAAGAAAAAACTGTATCTTTTGCTTCCGATAGTGTTTTTAGCCCAATTGATACTTATTAAATATTTTTCTTTTTCCGTTATCGCATATTTATCAGCTACAGCAGCAACTTTTTTACTATTTGACAAAAGGTACATTTTTGGACTATCACTATTGTTCATTGGTTTATCTATTCGGCCTCAAATTATATCGAGCTTTGTTTTACTGTTATTCCCTTTTCTGCTTTTTGAGTGGATATCTTCTAAAAAAAGAAAAGAAGTTGTTTTATTATTTAGCGTCATTTTACTGATTTTTGCTTCCAATAAACTATATACACTAGGGAAAGCTGATGTACAGGAGTATTTGACATGGAATGCCCTAAGTACGAATTTGAGAGATTATCCTGCTATTGATTATCAAAGACATGCGAATGAATATAAAGCTTTGGGAGTAAGTGAGAATGATTTGAATGTCTCCACCTACTGGTTATTTGCTGAAAAAAAAGCCCTTAACAATACTCTTTTAACAAACATCCAGTCTGTTCGTTCCCTTTCAGAGAAATACTCGTTTAATCTGCCTCAGATGATATCAGATTTTTTTAAGAATAGTATACTAACAACCTTCTCTTTAGTACTGATTAGTTGGTTCTTGATTTTTAAGCCTAAGAAGCTATACGGATGGTTTGTACCGATTTTCCCCTTACTTTTAATTGGAGCTCTCTTTGTTAGACAGAGGGTAGTAGAGCGCGTATATATCCCTCTAATAGTATGTTTCTTATTAGTATTTCTTTTCTATGCTCGATCATTTTATGAAAAAAGACGTTTATTTGATAAGAGGAAGGTATTCCTTAGCATACAAATAATGGGGATACTAGTAGGGGCAGCATGGATAAATCAGCTTGGACAAGAACTGTATTGGTTTCCCTATATTCAATCGTCAGTAGTCTCAGAGTACCAAAATCTTGTACAGAGGAATTCGGATAAACTTATTGTTTTTGGTGGATATGGCACTTTGGTTTCTTCACAGCCTACATTGTCAACTTTTAAATTAAGATCCAATCAGTTAGTGACAAATACAACTACATTAGGAAATTGGCAAACTTTTTCTCCTCATTATTATGAACAAATGAAACGATACGGAGTTGAAGAACCTGAAAATCTGTTGTCTTCTGCAATCAACAATCAGAATATTCTCTTCTTTTGGTCCACTTCCTCAGGGAATATGGATAGTGTTAAAAAAATCATGAAAGAACATTATCAGAAGGATGTTTACTTTGAGGAGGTTGAATCTGTAACTTCAGATATGAGCGTTTATCGATTAAAATTAGGAACAGGAGGATAGTATGAAGAACCGAATTGGTTACATAGATATGTCTAAAGGTTTAGCGATTATATTAGTTATCATTGGACATAGTAGCTTTGTTCCAAATAATGCTAAGTTGCTTCTCTATTCATTCCACATACCGTTGTTCTTTTTCTTATCTGGTTTTACTTTGAATGTTAGAAAATACGAAACCTTCTCAGGCTATTGTTTAAATAAGGTAAAGAGTTTAGTTATTCCTTTTTTCTTGCTGAATAGTTTTGTTTTTCTGTTTCAACTTTTTGTCATGTACCCTGATCAAGTTCTGAGTTTCAATATTCTTCATTTTACAAAACAGTTACTGATTTCAGATCGTTTGCATATTTATTTTCAATTATGGTTTTTGAATGTGATGTTTTTGGCTCATGTTTTCAGTTATTTTATTTTAAAGAGAAAATGGAATTTGGCTCAGTGGATAATAATAATCTTATCTCTCTTGGTTTTAGTCTATATCGGACAGAAGGTATATGAGAGGGAGTATTATTTAATTTGGAATATTGATTTAGTTCCTGTTGCTCTGATTTTCATCTTGCTGGGAGTATGGACTAAGAATAATTTACATCAATTAGAAAAGTATTTTTCGATTTACTTTTTACCGATTGGACTTATTCTTACCAATTATAGTAGTAAACTCAACTATCGAGTGAGTGGCCATCAAATTGTTGATTTATATTATCAGCAAATTGGGAATCATTTCTTATTTTACTTGGCAGCTATTTCAGGAATTTGGAGTGTTCTTATATTTTTTAAAACAATTCCAGAGAGTTCCATTTTGAAATCAATCGGACAAAAAACGTTGATTTATTATGGAATACATTCGCCGATAGTTCTGGTGTTAGTAGAAAAATTAGTTAAAGAATTGTCTACGAAATATACTGGAATTTTTGTTAATCAATATATAATAACGGTTTTTGTAGCTTTATTGACAATTTTGGGCTGCGAATTGATAGTCAGGGTGTTTAGAGGAACCAACTTTCCTTTTGGGATAAAAATATTAGGAGAAAAAGATGAGTAGACACAAGCCAATTTTATATATCGTTGTTCCATGTTACAACGAAGAACAAGTCTTACCACATACTAATCCAATGTTTGTTGAAAAAATTGAACAATTAATAAAGAAAGAAGAAATCCACCGCCATAGTAAAATTATGTATGTAAACGATGGTAGTAAGGATCGAACTTGGGAACTGATAGAAAGTTATGCTAAATCTATCCCTTCTGTGGTTGGTGTATCGCAAAGTCGTAACAGGGGTCATCAAAGTAGTGTGCTTGCAGGTATGTATGAGGCCATTCAGTTTGCTGATATTGTCATTACCATTGATGCCGATGGACAAGATGATATCAATTGTATGGATAAAATGATTGAAGAATATAAAAGCGGTTCTGAAATTGTCTACGGTATACGTGATAACCGTGATACGGACTCTGCTTTTAAACGAATTACAGCCGAAGGTTTTTATAAAGTGCTACGCCTATTTGGAGCAGAAGTTGTTTTTAATCATGCCGACTATCGATTGGTTTCTAAAAGATTCTTGAAGGAATTAGAAAAATTCACTGAAGTTAATCTATTTCTTCGTGGTTTAATGCCTTTAGTTGGCTTTAAATATTCTTACGTTTCGTATAAGCGGCATGAACGAATTGCTGGTGAGAGCCATTACCCACTGTCTAAAATGCTTGGTTTGGCTATGGATGGTATTACAAGTTTATCAATCAAACCGATTCGGTTGATTACAAGTCTTGGTGTTTTGACGTCACTCTTTAGTTTTCTATTGATTATTTGGGTTATATGGAGTAAGTTTGCTGGTACAGTCGTGGCTGGATGGGCGAGCACCTATGCAATAGTCAGCTTACTTGGTGGAGTTCAATTGATTAGTTTGGGTGTAATTGGTGAGTATGTTGGAAAAATTTATCTGGAAACAAAACGTCGTCCTAGATATATTATCAGTGAACGTACTTTTGATTCAGAAAGTGTTTCATCGGATTTAAACCCTTGAAAACTTTTCAAATTTTGATATAATAGTACTACTCAAGGGAGTAGCTGGCAGAAACCTGTGATAGTGTCGTCATTCCGAATTTTATACTGAAAAGTATGCTTTCCGGCGCTATCTTAAACAGCGAGACTTGTTATGATTAACAGGTCTCTTTTTGTTTGTCATAAAACCAAAAGAGAGCTTGTTTTGCACACAAAGTCAAGGAGGAGACATATGTCAAAAGAACAAAAACGCCAAGCGTTTTATACTCAGAGTCCTGAAGAGGTCTTGAAGTCAGTTGAAGCAACTGAGCAAGGTCTTTCGTCAAGCGAAGCGCAGAAACGCCTAGCTGAATTTGGACGTAATGAACTCGAAGAGGGTGAGAAAAAATCTCTCTTGGTTAAATTCATCGAACAGTTTAAGGATTTGATGATTATCATCCTAGTTGCTGCGGCTATTTTGTCAGTCGTAACTTCTGGTGGAGAAGATATCGCAGATGCCATTATCATTCTAGCCGTGGTTATCATCAACGCAGCCTTCGGTGTTTACCAAGAAGGAAAAGCAGAAGAAGCCATCAAAGCCCTCAAGTCTATGTCTAGTCCAGCTGCTCGCGTTATCCGTGATGGGCACATGTCAGAGATTGATTCCAAAGAATTGGTGCTAGGAGATATCGTTGCCCTTGAAGCAGGTGACGTAGTACCAGCAGACCTACGTTTGCTAGAAGCCAATTCACTCAAAATCGAAGAAGCTGCCTTGACAGGTGAGTCTGTTCCAGTTGAAAAAGACTTGACCGTCGAGCTTGCTGCCGATGCTGGAATTGGTGACCGTGTCAATATGGCCTTCCAAAACTCAAACGTGACCTATGGTCGTGGTCTTGGTGTTGTTGTCAATACAGGTATGTATACTGAAGTGGGTCATATCGCTGGCATGCTCCAAGATGCTGACGAGACAGACACGCCACTCAAACAAAACTTGAACAACCTTTCTAAGGTTTTGACCTATGCAATTTTGGTCATTGCCCTTGTTACTTTTGTTGTTGGTGTCTTCATTCAAGGAAAAAATCCACTTGGTGAGTTGATGACCTCTGTTGCGCTTGCTGTTGCAGCCATTCCAGAAGGACTCCCAGCTATCGTGACGATCGTTCTTGCCCTCGGTACTCAAGTTTTAGCCAAACGAAACTCTATCGTTCGTAAGTTGCCAGCAGTAGAAACACTTGGTTCGACTGAGATCATCGCTTCTGATAAGACTGGTACGCTTACCATGAACAAGATGACAGTCGAGAAAGTCTTCTATGACGCAGTCCTACATGACTCAGCTGATGATATTGAACTAGGTCTTGAAATGCCTCTTCTTCGTTCTGTTGTTTTGGCTAATGATACTAAGATTGATGCAGAAGGAAACCTGATCGGGGATCCAACGGAAACAGCCTTCATCCAGTATGCCTTGGACAAGGGCTACGATGTTAAAGGATTCTTAGAGAAATATCCTCGTGTAGCTGAATTGCCGTTTGACTCAGATCGTAAACTCATGTCAACGGTTCATCCATTGCCAGATGGTAAATTCCTCGTGGCAGTCAAGGGGGCTCCAGATCAACTTTTGAAACGTTGTGTTGCTCGTGATAAGGCAGGAGATGTTGCTCCGATTGATGAGAAAGTTACTGAATTAATCCATACAAACAACTCTGAAATGGCTCACCAAGCTCTGCGTGTCCTTGCGGGTGCTTATAAGATTATCGATAGTATTCCAGAAAATCCTACTTCTGAGGAGCTTGAAAACAACTTAATCTTTACTGGTTTGATTGGGATGATTGACCCTGAGCGTGCCGAAGCGGCAGAAGCCGTTCGTGTCGCTAAGGAAGCGGGAATACGTCCAATCATGATCACTGGTGACCACCAAGACACAGCAGAAGCTATTGCCAAACGTTTGGGAATTATCAATGAAAATGACTCGGAAGACCATGTCTTGACTGGTGCTGAGCTTAACGAACTTTCTGATGAAGAATTTGAAAAAGTCGTTGGTCAATACTCTGTTTATGCGCGTGTATCTCCAGAACACAAGGTTCGTATCGTGAAAGCTTGGCAAAACCAAGGTAAGGTCGTTGCTATGACAGGTGACGGTGTTAATGACGCTCCAGCTCTGAAGACAGCTGATATCGGTATCGGTATGGGAATCACTGGTACAGAGGTTTCTAAGGGTGCATCTGATATGATTCTTGCGGATGATAACTTTGCGACTATCATCGTCGCTGTTGAAGAAGGACGTAAGGTCTTCTCAAACATTCAAAAGACAATCCAGTACCTGCTTTCTGCCAATACGGCTGAAGTATTAACCATCTTCTTATCAACCTTGTTTGGTTGGGATGTCCTACAGCCAGTTCATCTCTTGTGGATCAACTTGGTAACCGATACCTTCCCAGCTATCGCTCTTGGTGTTGAGCCAGCTGAGCCAGGTGTTATGACCCACAAACCACGTGGACGCAAATCAAGCTTCTTCTCAGGTGGGGTCATGAGTTCCATTATCTATCAAGGTGTACTCCAAGGGGCACTCGTCTTGACCGTTTATGGTCTTGCTCTTGCCTATCCAGTCCATGTAGGAGACAACCAAGCCATTCATGCGGATGCCCTCACCATGGCCTTTGCAACACTTGGCTTGATCCAGCTCTTCCATGCTTACAACGTCAAATCTGTTTACCAATCCATCTTGACAGTCGGACCATTCAAGTCTAAGACCTTCAACTGGTCTATCTTGGTATCCTTCATCCTCTTGATGGCAACAATCGTCGTAGAGCCGCTTGAAGGTATCTTCCACGTAACTAAACTGGACTTGTCACAATGGGGAATTGTCATGGCTGGAAGCTTCTCAATGATACTCATTGTCGAAATAGTCAAGTTTGTTCAACGTAAACTTGGCCTTGATAAGAATGCGATTTAAAAAGAAAGTCATCTTCGGATGGCTTTTTTTGCATTTGAGGAGAATGGTTAGAAGTTATCCTCTTTTGTGCTATAATAAAGTAAAATAGCAAGGAGTGAAAGAGAATGGAAAAGAAAATTGTCCGAGATGTCTTATTCTTGTCGCAGGTCTCGAAACCTGCAAGTCAGGAAGACCTTTATCTGGCTAAGGATTTGCAGGATACCCTGCTAGCTAATCGCGAGACCTGTGTCGGTCTGGCGGCCAATATGATTGGTGTGCAGAAGCGCGTGATTATCTTTAATCTTGGCCTAGTTCCCATGGTCATGTTTAACCCCATGCTCCTTTCCTACGAAGGACCTTACGAGACAGAGGAAGGTTGTTTGTCTTTGACTGGGGTTCGACCAACGACCCGTTATGAAACGATTACGGTTTCCTATCGTGATAGCAAGTGGCAGGAACAGATCATTACTCTGACAGGTTTTCCGGCTCAGATATGCCAACATGAACTGGATCATTTGGAAGGACGGATTATTTAGGAGGAACTCAGATGAAACGCATACTTTTTGAACTTGTTTTTATCGCAACGACCTGGTATATCTTTTTGCCACCCTTCAATCTTACTAGCTGGGAATTCATCTTCTTTTTCTGTGGGCATCTGGTGGTAATGGGGATTTTGTTTAGTTTCCGCAAGGATACCAATCTCCTCAAAACTGTTCATGTACGTCATGGCAAGCCTGCCAACGAGCTCAATCTAGAAGGACTCCATTTTACCAGACTCAGTAGAGGATTGTTACTGGCTGCAGGTCTTATCTTTGCCCTTGCTGGTCTGGTTAGCCTAGTGACCTCTAGCTTTTTCCAGGCTAAAAACTATGCTAATGTAGTTTCTATCACCGAAAAAGAATTTAAAGATTTTCCTAAGAGTGATACCAGTAAGGTTCCGATCCTTGATCGGAGCACTGCAGAAAAAATTGGTGACCGTTATCTGGGCTCTCTGACGGATAAGGTATCCCAGTACGTAGCGGCAGATACCTATACTCAGCTGACGGTTGATGGCAAGCCCTATCGGGTTACACCTTTGGAGTATGCCGACCCGATCAAATGGTTTAATAATCAGTCCAAGGGAATTGGCGAGTATATCAAGGTTGATATGGTGACAGGAAATGCGGAATTGGTGGATTTAAAAACGCCAATGAAGTATTCAGACTCTGAGTATTTTAACCGAGACGTCAAACGTCATCTTCGGATCAAGTACCCAACCAAGATTTTTAAAACGCCTTCCTTTGAGGTGGATGATGAAGGCAATCCTTACTATGTAGCAACCGTTTATCAAAAACAGTTTGGTCTAGGAGTCCCTCGTCCTTCGTCTGTTATTATCTTAGACGCCACCAATGGAGAAACCAAGGAATACAGCTTGGATGAAGTCCCAGAATGGGTGGATCGTGTCTATCCAGCAGAAGAAACCATCGAACAAATCAACTACAACGGTAAGTATAAAGACGGCTTCTGGAATGCCTTGATTTCTAAGAAAAACGTTACCCAAACGACAGAAGGCTATAACTATCTTTCTATCGGAAATGACATTTATCTCTACACCGGGGTGACTTCAGCCAATGCTGACGAAAGTAATCTAGGTTTTATCCTTGAAAACATGCGCACTGGTGAAATCACCAAGTACAATCTAGCATCAGCAACCGAAGAATCAGCCCGTGCTTCCGCAGAAGGAGCAGTGCAAGAGAAGGCCTACAAGGCTACCTTCCCTATTCTTGTCAATCTCAATGACAAGCCTCTTTATATCATGGGCCTGAAAGATAACGCAGGCTTGGTCAAGGAGTATGCATTGGTCGATGCCGTGGAATACCAAAACGTCATCGTAGCAACTACGGTAGATGAGCTTCTCAGCAAATATGCCAATAAAAACGACCTCGAGCTGGATAACGAAACGGTAGAAAACATCAAGGGAGTGGTTTCAGACCTTAAATCAGCTGTTATCAAAGGGGATACTGTCTACTTCTTCAAAGTTGATGGTAAGATTTATAAGGTTAAGGCTTCGGTGTCAGATGACCTTCCTTACCTCGAAAATGGCCAATCCTTTGAAGGTCAAGTTGGAAAGGATAATTATCTCAAGACCTTTAAAGTGAAGTAAACAAAGAAGAGTCTGGGACAAAAGTCTAACCTTAAATATAAAAAGCGAACAAAACGGAGTTATCTAATACTCAGAAGTTTGTCTTGTTCACTTTTTTGTCTAATCTATCGATTTTAAAAGTTTATAATAAAGAATTCCTAAAATCAAAATCTTTTTGTCCCAGCCTCGTTCAGTCTTATTTGTCAAGAAAAAATCAGAGTTTTAGACTGTTTTCTAGATTTGAAAATGATGAAATAAAAAAGGAGTTTGGGACAAAAATATTTCAATCTTACAAAATTGTAAGAAAAATGAGAGAAATGTAAGCTAAAGTAATGGGAAAAAGAACCTCTTTCTTGTATAATAGGAAAGGAAAAAGGAGGATCCTATGAAAAAAATAATTGACAATAGCAGTTTGAAACTGCTTGCTATGCTTGCCATGCTGATTGACCATATCGCCTGGGTATCTTTTCCACTGGCTACCAATATGAATATTCTCTCTCCTAACTGGCTGGCCAATAGTATGCACATAATAGGCCGTCTGGCTTTTCCAGTCTTTGCCTTTTGTATCGCGGAAGGATATCGGCACAGTCATGATGTGCGCAAGTATATGAGACGATTGGGGCTGCTGGCTCTTATCAGTATCATCCCTTTCTCTCTGATGGGCTGGGTTACTGGTCTTGGCTTTATCATGCAAAATACGGTTGTTACTCTCTTTTTGGGGCTCTGTGCTCTTTATTACAGTGATCAGCAAACAGCAACCTGGAGAAAAGTTCTAATTATTCTACTCTGTTTTACTCTGTCCATTATCGCTGACGGCGGACTGACGGGAGGAGTTTTTGGTATCTATGCCTTTGCAAAGATTAAAGACCCAATCTTCCGAAAAATTGGCGGTGTCTTGGTACTGAACAGTGTGCAAATCCTAATTTTGGCCTTCAATTTCTCCTATGATGGTCTGGCTGATCTGGCTGCCACCTGTCTTCTGTTTCTCCTCGTGACCTCTTTCTACAACGGTCAAAAAGGGGCCAATATTGGAAAAGTATTTTACTGGTTTTACCCCCTTCATTTGCTCGCCCTGTCTCTGTTTCGAATTGCCTTTCTCTTATTTCTAATGTAGTTAATGAATGTATTAAATGTTGCAGTAGAATACCTGTTAAGTTAATTTTTCTTTTGGTAAGTCTAAATAATAGAGTAAAAGAGTCTGGGACAAAAGTCTAACCTTAGATATAAAAAGCGAACAAAACGGAGTTATCTAATACTCAGAAGTCTGTCTTGTTCACTTTTTTGTCTAATCTATCGATTTTAAAAGTTTATAATAAAGAATTCCTAAAATCAAAATCTTTTTATCTCAGACTCTTTCAGATGAAATTCTTGGTCGTGATTGAAAAATATGCTACACTAACAATATGAAAATTTTAATCCCAACAGCAAAAGAAATGAACACAAACCATCCTTGTATCGAAGCGCTCCCTTTGAGGGAAGAAAGTCAGGCAGTCCTTGACTCACTGGCGCATTACTCAGCTAGTGAATTAGAGACTTTTTATAAGGTATCTGCCGAGAAAGCAGAAGAAGAGTACGGCCATATTCAAGCTTTAAAAGATCACAGGGCTAGACATTATCCAGCTTTGAAACTCTTCGATGGTCTCATGTATCGCCACATTAAACGAGATGGGTTAACCGAGGCTGAACAAACCTATCTTGAAAATCATGTCCTAATTACCTCGGCTTTATACGGTGTTGTCCCCGCCTTGTCGCCCACGGCTCCTCACCGTTTGGATTTCTTGATGAAGTTAAAAGTTGCTGGTAAGACTTTAAAGAGTCATTGGAAGTCAGTCTATGATGAGTCACTTCAGGATGAGGACTTGATATTCTCCCTCCTATCATCAGAGTTTGAAACCGTATTTTCGAAGGAAATCAGAGAAAAGATGGTGACCTTCAAATTTATGGAGGACAAGGGTGGTCAGCTGAAGATTCACTCAACTATTTCAAAAAAAGCCCGTGGCGCCTTTTTGACCGCCTTGATAGAGGGTCAAGTTCAAACAGTTGAGCAAGCTCGCAAGCTCAGTTTTGCCGGCTTTGACTACCGAACTGATTTATCAAGTGATTTAGAACTCGTCTTTGTGAAACAAGCATAAAACCAGCTCGTTCGAGCTGGTTTTTGTTTGATTAGTTGATAGCTGCAAGAAGGTCGTCAGCTTGTTTTGCAAGTGATGAAGCAGTTGCTTCTTCTAACACCAATTTTCCGTCTGCCCAAGCAGAGTCATTGACACGAGCAGCAGTAAAGTCGCCAACGACTTGTGTACGGATAAATGGCAAGAGGTCTTTGTAAATAGCAAAGAGTTGATCGTGACCTGCATTGGCAACAGATGAGACAGTAACAAACTTGTCTTGGAGGGCAGAAGCGCCACGTGTGTCAGACAAGTCAAGGGCACGAGAGAGCCAGTCAAGCAAGTTCTTCACTGTTCCAGGGATAGAGAAGTTGTAGACTGGAGAGAAGATCCAGATTGCATCAGCAGCAAGGACTGCTTCACGAGCAGCAGCTACAGCTGGATGAGTTGGAACTTCCAAATCTTGGCTGAAGAGAGGAACAGCTGAGTAATCAAGATAGCTAACTTCCGCTTTTCCAGCAAGTGCTTTTTCAGCTTCGAGGGCCATTTGGTGGTTGAAAGAACCTTGGCGTAGTGAACCGACGATAAATAATACTTTTTTAGACATGATTTGTCTCCTTTAGTTTAAAATTCAAAGAGCGAACTCTTTTGTTACTATCTATGTTACAACAAATAATACTAATTAGCAATAATTTTGCTCACAAATCTTTAAATTTTTTTAAAATACGAATCAAATCCTCCTTTTCTCCATCTTCCAAGATACTAAAAGCATCTATAACAGAGTTAATATGGTCAGGAAGAATCTCTTCAATTTTTTTGCATCCAGCTGGTGTTAGTTTCAGGAAAAAAGAACGACGGTCTTTTGGGTCACAAGTTCTAGAAATCCACCCATCTCGAACCATATTTCGAATAACAACAGTCATGTTTCCAGAAGTGGCTAGCATTTTTTCAATCAAATCCTGAATGCGTAGTTCCCCCTTGCTGTAGAGGGTTTCCAAAACTGAAAATTGAGTGGGTGTTAGCCCGTGTTCTTTGGCAGCCTTGGCTTCATATGGTTTAAAAGTCCGTATGGCTTTGTTGAGGACGATAGCTGTTTTTAAGTCTAATTGATTATCGGAAATTTTCTCTTTCAAATATTGTTTCATAAGGTTATTTTATCAATAATGAGAGAGAAAAACAAGAACTGATATTTTATAGGAAAAGAATCTTAGAATGTTTCTATCTTCACTTGTAATAAAAGAGGAGAGATGGTAAAATAGACGAGTGAAACTAAGACAGAAAAAAGCAAAAAACAAGCTACTTTTACAGTATGGAATCGGCATTACTTTAGTATTACTAGTCATGACCACTTCCTTCCTTTATCTGATCTCTCTAAGTATGAAGCCCTATCAGGATGCTAGGGTTGAGGGAGAAAAACTAGCCAAGCAGTATGCAGAATTGGAAAAGGCAGATCAGGTTGATTTCTACAATGGTCTAGAGGGCTATTACAGTGTTCTGGGACATAATAAAAAGCAAGAGGCCATTGCCGTACTGATTGAAAAGAATGACCACAAGATTTATGTTTATCAGCTTGATAAGGGGATTTCTCAGGACAAGGCAGCGACAATTTCGAGGGAAAAAGGAGCTAGCGACATTGACAAGATTACTTTTGGTCGCTATCAGGACAAGCCGATTTGGGAAGTCAAGTCAGGAAACCAGTACTATCTGGTCGACTTTGAAACAGGAGCAGTGATCCAATAAGGAGGGCATATGAAACTATCCAAACGTGTACTAGAAATGGAAGAAAGCGTCACTCTAGCTAGTGATGCAAGAGCCAAAGCATTAAAAGCTCAGGGAAAGGACGTTCTTTTCTTAACCTTGGGACAGCCTGATTTTCATACTCCTGAAAACATTCAGGATGCAGCGGTAGAAGCGATTCGAGATGGACGTGCTTCCTTCTATACAGTTGCTTCAGGCCTACCAGAGTTAAAAGCGGCGGTTAATACCTATTTTGAACGCTACTATGGGTATTCCGTAGCGGCTAACGAGGTTACCTTTGCCACTGGAGCCAAGTTCTCTCTCTACACCTTCTTTATGGCTGTGGTCAATCCAGGTGATGAGGTCATCATTCCTACACCATATTGGGTCAGCTATGGGGATCAAGTCAAAATGGCAGAAGGTGTGCCAGTCTTTGTCCAGGCCAAGGAAGACAATCACTTTAAAGTAACAGTAGAGCAGCTAGAAGCAGCCCGGACAGATAAGACCAAGGTCTTGGTTCTCAATTCGCCATCTAATCCGACCGGTATGATCTACTCTCGTGAGGAACTTTTGGCTATCGGAAATTGGGCTGTTGAGCATGATGTCCTTATCCTAGCAGATGATATTTATGGTCGTTTGGTTTATAACGGAAATGAATTTGTTCCAATTTCTAGTTTGTCAGAAGCTATTCGCAAGCAAACCATCGTGATTAACGGTGTATCTAAGGCCTATGCCATGACTGGTTGGCGGGTAGGTTATGCTGTGGGAAATCCTGAGATTATCGCTGCTATGAGCAAACTAACAGGACAAACAACCTCCAATCTGACTGCCGTATCGCAATATGCTACCATTGAAGCCCTAACTGGGCCACAAGACTCTGTCGAAACCATGCGTCAGGCTTTTGAGGAACGTTTGAACACTATTTACCCTCTCTTGTGCCAAGTGCCAGGATTTGAAGTTGTCAAGCCCCAAGGAGCCTTTTATCTTTTCCCAAATGTTAAGAAAGCGATGGTGATGAAGGGCTATACCGATGTTACGGACTTTACAACAGCTATCCTTGAAGAAGTCGGTCTTGCCTTGATTACAGGAGCAGGATTTGGGGCGCCAGAAAATGTTCGTCTCAGTTATGCAACTGACTTGGACACCTTGAAAGAAGCGATTCGTCGTTTGCATCAATTTATGGAAAAATAAAACTTAGAATCTTCGCCTTTTTGGCGAAGATTTTTTGTAACGAAAATCTCGCGATTTTTCTCTAGTAGAACCTAGCTATCACATTCTATTTATGGTAAAATAGTGGGTAATGATGTCTTCGGACAAGTTAAACGAAAAAAGGAAGATAGATTATGACAAAACGTGTAACAATTATCGATGTAAAAGACTACGTTGGTCAAGAAGTGACCATCGGAGCCTGGGTTGCCAATAAATCAGGAAAAGGGAAAATTGCCTTCTTGCAATTGCGTGATGGAACAGCCTTCTTCCAAGGTGTAGCCTTTAAACCAAACTTTGTAGAAAAATTTGGTGAAGAGGTAGGTCTTGAAAAATTTGAAACGATCAAACACTTGAGTCAAGAAACTTCTGTTTATGTGACAGGAATTGTCAAAGAAGACGAACGTTCTAAGTTTGGCTATGAGTTGGATATTACAGACATCGAAGTGATCGGTGAATCTCAAGACTACCCTATCACACCAAAAGAACACGGAACAGACTTCTTGATGGACAACCGTCACTTGTGGCTCCGTTCTCGCAAGCAAGTGGCTGTGATGCAAATCCGTAACGCTATCA
Organism: Streptococcus sp. KHUD_018; assembly: GCF_054861215.1. The sequence goes on along the minus strand of NZ_CM142176.1, from coordinate 1,448,136 downwards.
TTTATGCAACTTATGAGTTCTTTGACAAGAACGGCTTCATGAAGTTTGATAGCCCAATTCTTTCAGGAAATGCGGCAGAAGATTCAACTGAACTCTTTGAAACTGACTACTTTGGAACGCCAGCCTACTTGAGCCAATCAGGTCAACTTTACCTAGAAGCAGGAGCTATGGCTCTTGGCCGTGTCTTTGACTTTGGTCCAGTATTCCGTGCGGAGAAATCAAAAACGCGCCGTCACTTGACTGAGTTCTGGATGATGGACGCAGAGTATTCTTACTTGACACACGATGAGTCACTTGATTTGCAAGAAGCTTACGTAAAAGCCCTTCTTCAAGGTGTCCTTGACCGTGCACCTCAAGCCTTGGAAACCTTGGAACGTGATACAGAGCTCTTGAAACGCTACATTGCAGAGCCATTCAAACGCATCACTTACGATCAAGCCATTGACCTCTTGCAAGAGCATGAAAACGATGAAGATGCTGACTACGAGCATTTGGAACATGGCGATGACTTTGGTTCACCACACGAAACGTGGATTTCAAACCACTTTGGTGTGCCGACATTTGTTATGAACTACCCAGCAGCTATCAAGGCCTTCTACATGAAACCAGTTCCTGGAAATCCAGAGCGCGTGCTTTGTGCAGACTTGCTCGCACCAGAAGGTTACGGAGAAATCATCGGTGGTTCTATGCGTGAGGAAGACTACGATGCCCTTGTAGCTAAGATGGATGAACTTGGTATGGATCGTACAGAGTATGAATTCTATCTTGACCTTCGTAAATACGGTACAGTTCCACACGGAGGATTTGGTATCGGTATCGAGCGTATGATAACCTTCGCAGCTGGAACCAAACACATCCGTGAAGCCATTCCATTCCCACGTATGTTGCATCGTATCAAACCATAAAATGAATCCAAACGCCCTTAGGGCGTTTTTTCAAAGTAGAAGAAAGAAGAGGTGGAGAACATGTAAAGCACAGCTTAACAAGTGACAAACACAAAGATACAAATACACTTGTTAAAGGAGAAACTATGTTTAAACGAAATTACCGGAAGAATATCGGTCTCATGGCTGGTGTGGAATTTTTTGCCTTTCTGGGCATTACCAGCTTTTGGATTCTATTTCTCAGTCAAAACGGGATGTCGCTTTGGCAGATTGGCTTATTGGAAAGTATTTTTCATGCCACCAGTGTCATCTGTGAAATTCCCTCAGGAATGTTAGCTGACCGCTATTCCTATAAAACCAATCTATATTTAAGTCGAATAGCTGGGATTGCCTCGTCTATTCTCATGTTAGCAGGGCAAGGTAATTTTTGGATTTACGCACTCGCTATGGTGGTGAGTGCCTTGTCTTATAATTTTGATTCGGGGACGAGTGCAGCCATGGTTTATGATTCGGCTGTGGAGGCTGGATTAAAAGAGCGCTACTTGTCTATCTCCAGTTTTATGTCAGGAGTCGCAGAAGGGACTCGGTCTTTGGGGACCGTTTTAGCGGGATTTTTTGTCCATGGTCAATTGCACTTGACCTACTATATCATGATTGTTACTTCTATAATCGTTCTTTTCCTAACTTGGATGCTAAAAGAGCCTAGTGTTAAAGCGCAAAAATCTGAGCGTTTGACGATGAAAAAAATAATCTGGACTGTCAAAGAGGAGTTGCGGAGAAACCCCAGTCTTTTTAGTTGGATGATTCTTTCCCAAATCATCGGGACACTGATGTGCATGTTTTATTTTTACTATCAAAATCAACTTCCTGACTTAGAAGGGTGGCAGATTTCGATGGTCATGTTGATGGGCAGTGTTTTGAATATCTGGGCAGTTTATCTAGCAAGTAAGATTGGAAAGAAGTATTCAGCCTTAAAACTCTTTCCCATTCTTGTACTCTTGACGGGAGGAACTTATTTGCTTTCCTACTTTGGTACGCCGCTGATTTATATTTTGGTTTATTTGATCAGTAACGCCTTATATGCTCTCTTTCAGCCGATTTTTGATAATGATTTACAAAAGCGACTCCCAAGTGAGGTACGGGCAACCATGCTAAGTGTCTACTCTATGATGTTCAGCCTAAGCATGATTATCATTTTTCCTCTGACGGGATGGTTGATTGATTATCTAGGATTTGTAGTAGCCTTCCTTTACTTAGGGCTCATTTTAGTACTAGCCAGCTTTTTGCTATTTTTCATTTTGAAAGAGATGGCTGGAGCTTTGAAACTGGAAGAGGATGTTATTTCTAAGTAATAAAGTTATTTTTTCACTTTTATCTTTTTTACTTGCTATCTATCAGTTTTTCTAGTATAATAGTTTATTGTGAGCAAACCTCACTTACCCCTTGCAAAGACTAGGGGTCATTAGACCAAAAGGAGGAAATATCAATGGCTAAATACGAAATTCTTTATATCATTCGTCCAAACATTGAAGAAGAAGCGAAAAACGCTTTGGTAGCACGTTTTGACTCTATCTTGACTGACAACGGTGCAACTGTTGTTGAATCAAAATCATGGGAAAAACGTCGTCTTGCATACGAAATCCAAGATTTCCGTGAAGGACTTTACCACATCGTTAACGTTGAAGCAAACGACGACGCAGCTCTTAAAGAGTTTGACCGTCTTTCAAAAATCAACGCTGACATTCTTCGTCACATGATCGTCAAACTTGACGCGTAAGAAGGTAAATTATGATTAACAATGTTGTACTTGTAGGGCGTATGACACGTGACGCTGAGTTGCGTTATACCCCATCAAATGTAGCAGTTGCGACTTTTACTCTTGCAGTAAACCGTACATTTAAGAGTCAAAATGGCGAACGTGAGGCTGATTTCATCAATGTCGTTATGTGGCGCCAACAGGCTGAAAATCTTGCTAACTGGGCTAAAAAAGGCTCTCTTATCGGGATCACAGGCCGTATCCAGACTCGTAGTTACGATAACCAGCAAGGACAACGTGTCTACGTAACAGAAGTCGTGGCTGAGAATTTCCAAATGTTGGAAAGCCGTGGAGTGCGCGAAGGACATTCAGGTGGAGCTTATTCTGCACCAACTGCTGGCCAATCAGCACCTGCAAACCCAGTACCAGACTTTTCACGTTCTGAAAATCCATTTGGAGCAACCAATCCATTGGACATTTCAGATGATGATTTACCATTCTAATGGACAATTAATACTATAAAGGAGAAAAAACATGGCTCAACAACGTCGTGGCGGATTCAAACGCCGTAAAAAAGTTGATTACATCGCAGCAAACAAAATTGAATATGTTGATTACAAAGATACTGAGCTTCTTAGCCGTTTCGTTTCAGAACGTGGGAAAATCCTTCCTCGTCGTGTAACAGGAACTTCAGCTAAAAACCAACGTAAAGTAACAACAGCTATCAAACGCGCACGCGTAATGGCTTTGATGCCTTTCGTAAACGAAGATTAAAAAAGAGGTCCAGTGAACTGCACCCCAAAAGTTAGACAGAAAAAATCTAACTTTTGGGGTGTTTTTATTATGAAATTAACTTATGATGATAAAGTTCAGATTTATGAACTTAGAAAACAAGGATATAGCTTAGAGAAGCTTTCAAATAAATTTGGGATAAACAATTCTAATCTTAGGTACATGATTAAATTGATTGATCGTTACGGGATAGAAATCGTTAAAAAGGAGAAGAATCGTTACTATTCTCCTGAATTAAAACAAGAAATCATTGATGAAGTCCAACTTGAGGGACAATCGCAACTAAGCGTATCTCTGGATTATGCTCTTCCAAGTAGTGGATTACTTCCAAATTGGCTGGCACAATACAAGAAAAACGGGTATACTATTGTTGAGAAAACAAGAGGGAGAGTACCTAAAATGGGACGTAAACGGAAGAAAAATTGGGAAGAAATGACAGAACTAGAGCGACTTCAAGAGGAGAATGAACGCTTACGGACTGAGGTGGCCTACCTAAAAAAGTTAAAAGAGTTAGAGGAAAGAGACGAAGCCTTAGAGCGAGAAAGGCAGAGACAGTTAGAGAAATGGTTTCAGGAGGATTTCGACTAGATTTACTTCTTGAAGCGGCTCGTTTACCTCGCTCAACTTACTATTATCAGTTGAAACAGCTGGATGGGTTTGATAAAGATAAAGAGCTTAAAACCGAAATTCAAGCGATTTATAATGAACATAAAGGCAACTATGGCTATCGCCGAATGACTCTTGAATTGAGGAATCGTGGTCATATAGTAAACCATAAGAAGGTCCAACGTCTGATGAAAATCCTTGGTTTAAGTGCTCGAATTCGTCGGAAACGGAAGTATTCTTCTTATCAAGGAGAGATTGGCAAGAAAGCAGATAACCTTATTCAACGCCAATTTGAAGCAGCCAAACCAATGGAAAAGTGCTACACAGATGTGACAGAATTTGCCATTCCAGCAAGTACTCAAAAGCTTTACTTATCACCAGTTTTAGATGGCTTTAACAGCGAAATTATTGCTTTTAATCTTTCTTGTTCGCCTAATTTAGAACAGGTAAAAACGATGCTAGAACAGGCATTCACAGAGAAGCACTATGAGAATACGATTCTCCATAGCGATCAAGGGTGGCAATACCAACACGATTCTTATCATCGGTTTCTACAGAGTAAGGGAATTCAAGCATCTATGTCGCGCAAGGGCAACAGCCCAGACAACGGCATGATGGAATCCTTCTTTGGCATTTTGAAATCGGAGATGTTTTATGGATATGAGAAGACATTTAAATCACTTCATCAATTGGAACAAGCTATTGTGGACTACATTGATTATTACAACAACAAACGAATTAAAGTCAAACTAAAAGGACTTAGCCCTGTGCAATACAGAACTAAATCCTTTCAATAATTATTTGTCCAACTTTTGGGGGTCAGTACACAGTGGACCTCTTTTTCATGAGCTGGAAAATAAGAAAGCGAATTAAGACCCGGGTGGGTCTTTTTTTCAGGTCCACCGGACCTCTTTTTTCAGACTTTTACAGGGCTCCGTTCGAAACGTCTACTTTTTGACCTAGTGAGATTTTCTTTCTTACTAGGTTTTTTCTTTTAATTTTTATTATCGTGCTATAATGGTAGGAGAAAGCTTTAAAGGAGCATCTTATGAAGACGAAATGTTCAATTAGAGAAATGCGAGAATCTGACATTAAAGATCTATCCCAAGGTTTTATCAATCAAGGTTGGCCAAGTAGAGAGGAAATTTTAACTCTATACTTTAAGGAACAGGAGAGTGGAGAGAGGGAAGCTTTAGTTGCTAATTTTGAGGGTGTAGTAGCGGGGTACATCACTATTTTACCAATTGCCAAGCATGGTCCCTTTGCTGGAATGTCTCCAGAACTTTCAGATTTCAATGTCTTTGAGTCTTTTCAAAATCAAGGCATTGGAAATCTCTTGATGGAAGAAGCGGAGAAACGAGTCAAGCTTATATCGGATAAGGTGACGCTTGGTGTTGGGCTCCACTCAGGATATGGACCTGCCCAGAGATTGTACATCAAACGAGGTTATATTCCAGATGGTACAGGAGTTTGGTATCGAAACCAACCGTTGGAAATGAATGCCACTATTCAAAATAATGATGATTTAGTTTTGTACTTATCCAAGGAATTAGAATAAGAGATAGCAAATTTTTTGAAGATATGGGATTTCTCTACTTTATGGTATAATGGAAAGAGTTAGATTGAAAGAGGTAGAGAGATGGATGCGAAATTAAAATACAAGGCAAAGAAGATTAAGATTGTCTTCTTTGATATTGATGATACCCTGCGTACGTCAAAGACAGGTTTTATTCCAACTACAATTCCCACTGTCTTTAAACAGTTGCGTGAAAAAGGAATTTTAACAGGAATCGCCTCTGGACGAGGGACTTTCGGTGTCGTACCAGAGATTCGTGACCTCAAGCCTGACTTTTTTGTGACCTTGAATGGTGCCTATATAGAAGATAAAAAAGGAAATGTCATTTATCAAAATCAGATTGAGAAGTCAGATGTAGAGGAGTACATTTCTTGGACGAAGGAAGAGGGAATTGAGTATGGCTTGGTTGGAAGTCATGACGCCAAACTCTCCACGCGAACAGAACTGATCAGTGAGGCTATTGATCCGATTTATCCGAACCTGGGTGTGGATCCTGACTTTCATGAAAAAGCAGATATATACCAGATGTGGACCTTTGAAGATAAAGGGGATGGCTTGCACTTACCAGAGTCTTTATCGGATAAACTTCGCATGGTGCGTTGGCATGAACATTCATCTGATGTGGTACCAATTTCAGGTTCAAAGGCTGCTGGTGTGGCAAAGGTTGTAGAACACCTAGGCTTGAAACCAGAGAATGTCATGGTCTTTGGGGATGGTCTCAATGACTTGGAACTCTTTGATTATGCTGGAATCAGTATTGCCATGGGAGTTTCCCACGAAAAGATCAAAGAAAAAGCAGATTATATAACAAAAACAGTAGAAGAAGATGGCATTTTTGATGCCTTAGAAGGATTTGGTATGGTAGAAAAAGAATTGCATTTCCCACAAGTAGAAATTGAAACAGTAGAAGGTCCGCTGGCGACCATTAAGACAAATCACGGAGACTTGCGTATCAAGCTCTTCCCTGAACATGCTCCGAAAACAGTAGCAAACTTTGTTGCTCTTTCAAAAGATGGTTACTATGATGGTGTGATTTTCCACCGTATTATCAAGGACTTTATGATCCAAGGCGGAGACCCAACTGGTACTGGTATGGGGGGAGAGTCTATTTATGGACAAGCTTTTGAAGATGAATTTTCTGAAGAACTTTATAATATCCGTGGTGCCCTTTCTATGGCCAATGCTGGCCCAAATACCAATGGTAGCCAGTTCTTTATCGTGCAAAACCAACATTTGCCATATTCTAAGAAAGAGATTGCGCGTGGTGGTTGGCCAGAACCAATTGCTGAGATCTATGCAGAGCAAGGTGGAACTCCTCACCTTGACCGTCGTCACACTGTTTTTGGGCAATTGGTCGATGCAGAATCTTTTGCTGTCTTGGATGCCATTGCAGCTGTTGAGACAGGCGCTATGGACAAACCAGTTGAAGATGTAGTAATTGAAACGATTGAAATTGAGGACTAAGATGAAAATCGGTGATAAGCTAAATGGGCGTATTACAGGAATCCAGCCCTATGGTGCCTTTGTTGAGTTAGAGACAGGGGTGATTGGGTTGATTCACATCTCAGAGATTCGAACGGGATTTATCGAAAATATCTATGAAGTTTTGAAAATTGGTGAAGAAGTGCAAGTTCAGGTTGTTGATTTAGACGAATTTTCAGGTAAAGCCAGTCTATCTATTCGCGCTCTGGAGGAAGAAAAACACCAACTACCAAGACGGAGACGTTTTTCAAATGATCGCATCAAGCACGGTTTTGCACCTCTTGGTCGAATGATGCCTGTCTGGACAAGGGAAGCACTCAATAATCTGAAAGAGAAAAACTAGTCTATTAGATTTCGTATTTTTAAAAATCAATATATGGAAGAACAATTATTAAAATCAGGAGAGCGAATCAACCAGCTCTTTTCGACAGATATCAAGATCATTCAAAATAGAGAAGTGTTTAGCTATTCGGTGGATAGTGTTCTCTTGTCACGCTTTCCTCGCTTTCCTAAAAATGGCTTAATTGTGGACTTTTGTGCTGGGAATGGTGCAGTTGGACTTTTTGCAAGTAGTCGTACCAAGGCAAAAATTCTCTCTGTAGAGATTCAGGAGCGCTTGGCGGATATGGCAGAGCGTTCGGTTCGATTGAATGGATTGGAAGAGCAGATGCAGGTTATCTGCGATGATTTGAAAAATATGTCTGCTCACATCCAGGGAAGTAAGGTGGACATGATTTTGTGCAATCCGCCTTATTTCAAGGTTGATCCACATTCCAATCTGAACGAGAGTGAACACTACCTCCTAGCAAGACACGAAATTGCGACTAACCTAGAAGAAATCTGTCGAAGCGCTCAGAGCATTCTCAAATCTAATGGTCGTTTGGCCATGGTTCATCGTCCAGATCGGCTTTTGGATATCTTAGAGATGCTCAAACGCCATAATTTGGCACCTAAGCGCCTGCAATTTGTCTATCCTAAACGAGAAAAAGAAGCCAATATGCTCTTAATTGAGGCTATCAAGGATGGCTCGATGAGTGGCTTCAAGGTCTTGCCACCACTCATTGTTCACAATGAAGATGGCTCCTACACGCCAGAAATTCAAGAGATTTACTATGGATCATAAGGCATATATGTATGTGGTGGAGTGCCGTGACGGTTCTTACTATACGGGCTATACGACAGATGTTAAGAAGCGCCTTGCCGTTCATAATAGTGGTAAGGGAGCCAAGTATACCCGAGCTCGCTTGCCAGTCGAACTCATCTATGTAGAGGGTTTTGCTAGTAAGGAAGAAGCCATGTCTGCAGAGGCTCTCCTCAAACGAAAGAAAAGACCACAGAAAGAACGATTTTTATTCGAAAATCAAGAGAAAAATCTAGTTAACGATATTAATATCTAATGAGGGGTCCTTTGACTCCTCTTACTTTTGTCAAAAGAGGAAAAAAGTGCTAAAATAAGATGAATAAATTTAAAGAGGTATTATCATGTCTAAGATTCTAGTATTTGGTCACCAAAATCCAGATTCAGATGCCATCGGGTCATCTGTAGCCTTTGCCTATCTTGCAAAAGAAGCTTATGGATTGGACACAGAAGCAGTAGCACTTGGAACACCAAACGAAGAAACAGCTTTTGTTTTGAACTATTTTGGTGTAGAAGCACCACGTGTTATCACATCTGCTAAAGCAGAAGGTGCAGAGCAAGTTATTTTGACTGACCACAATGAATTCCAACAATCTGTTTCAGATATCGCTGAAGTAGAAGTTTATGGTGTTGTAGACCACCACCGTGTAGCTAACTTTGAAACTGCAAGTCCACTCTACATGCGTTTGGAACCAGTTGGATCAGCTTCATCTATCGTTTACCGCATGTTCAAAGAACACGGTGTAACAGTTCCTAAAGAAATTGCTGGTTTGATGCTTTCAGGTTTGATTTCAGATACCCTTCTTTTGAAATCACCAACAACTCACCCATCTGATAAAGTCATTGCTCCTGAATTGGCAGAATTAGCAGGCGTGAACTTGGAAGAGTACGGTCTTGCTATGCTCAAGGCTGGTACCAACTTGGCTAGCAAATCTGCTGAAGAATTGATTGACATCGATGCTAAGACCTTTGAACTCAACGGAAATAAGGTTCGTGTAGCTCAGGTTAATACAGTTGATATTGCTGAAGTCTTGGAACGCCAAGCAGAAATTGAAGCTGCAATGCAAGCTGCCAATGCAGCAAATGGCTACTCTGACTTTGTCTTGATGATTACAGATATCGTCAACTCAAACTCAGAAATCCTTGCTCTTGGATCAAATATGGACAAGGTCGAAGCTGCCTTCAACTTCAAACTTGAAAACAACCACGCTTTCCTTCCAGGTGCTGTTTCACGTAAGAAACAAGTGGTGCCTCAGTTGACTGAAAGCTTTAATGGCTAATAGCCTGAGTGATAATTGAAACGAGGAAACTTTAGTTTCCTTATAGCTAAAGGGGTCTCGGCTCCTTTTTTTCTAGGAGAGAAAGATGTTAGAAAATGGCGATTTGATTTTTGTGAAGGACCTTTCAGATATGGGGCAGGCCATCCAGGCTTCTACTGGGAACTATAGTCATGTAGCTATCTTTTTGGACGGTTTGATCTACCATGCTAGTGGGCAAGCAGGTGTCATCTGTCAAGAACCAGCTGAATTTTTTGAACCGACTCATCTCTATGACCTTTATGTCTATCCAGAGATGGAAGCTGACTTGGTAAAGGAAAGAGCCAGCAAACATTTAGGTGCACCCTATAACGCCTCTTTTTATCCAGATGGGTCTGGTTTTTACTGTTCCCAGTACATCGCAGAAATTCTCCCTATTTTTGAGACCATTCCGATGCAATTTGGAGACGGAGAGCAGGAGATTAGTGATTTTTGGAGAGAATATTATAGGAAACTCGAACTTCCTGTGCCTCTAAACCAGCCAGGGACCAATCCCAGTCAGTTAGCAGCATCCCCTCTTTTAGAATGTAAAGAAAGGAATCTTCATGATTCAGATTTTTAATCCCTCTCGTTTGACTCGACAGCCATTTTTTATAGATTTGGTGGACTATCTGGACCAGCATGATGATGTAATCCTCCGGGAAATCAAGGCTCAGTTTCCAGATGTGGCAGTTGATAAACTCATGGAAGAGTATATAAAGGCAGGTTTGATCCTAAGGGAAAACAAACGATATTCCCTCAATCTCCCTTTTCTAGAATCGATAGACAATCTATCCCTTGACCAAGAAATTTTTGTCAGAGAGGATAGTCCAGTCTATCAAGCCTTGTTAGAGAAGACTTTTGAGACAGAATTGCGCAATCAAACCAATGCAGCCATTTTAGTCGAATCTACGGATTTTGCCAGAGAAAAGATGACCCTGTCTAATTATTTCTACAAGGTCAAGAATCATTATCCTTTGACAGAAAAACAGCAGGAACTCTATGCCATTTTGGGAGATGTCAATCCTGAGTATGCTCTCAAGTATATGACGACTTTTTTACTCAAGTTCCTCAAAAAGGACCAGCTCATGCAGAAACGGCGTGATATCTTCGTTGAGAGTTTAGTTGTCTTGGGTTATATTGTTCAAAACGAAGAAGGGAAGTATGAGTTGGCGGTTGATTTTGACAAGGAACGGTTGTCTTTCTATTTGCCTTAATTATTTGCTTTTGAGCAGATTGTTTGACTTTACTAAAGAATAAGCATAAACTGAATGTAAGCGATAACCATTGTCGTATTAAAACAAAAGGAGACAGAGCTATGTCACTTGAAAATAAATTGGAACAAGCAACTGGTGCTATCAAAGAAGGATTTGGTAAAGTTACTGGGGATAGCAAGACTGAAGCAGAAGGTGCTGTAGAAAAAACAGTTGCCAAAGCAAAAGAAGTTGTTGAAGATGCTAAAGGTGCTGTAGAAGGCGCCGTTGAAGGTCTTAAAAATTCATTTAAGAAAGAAGACTAAAAAAATCAAGGGAAAACTTCCCTTGATTTTTTGATTTTATAGGTAACGTTCTGCGATGGCTGCATCTCCTGGATAGGCTTCTTTCTTTCCTTGGACGATTTGGTAGCAATCAGCTCCCTTACCAGCAATAATCACGGCATCGAGTTCTTGACTTGTAACAGCCATTGCCGCCTGGATGGCTTGTTCGCGATCGGCAATCTTTTCAACAGGATGGCTGATATAGCTACTGATTTCCTCTGCAATCGCCATTGGATCTTCATAGTTGGGGTCATCAGCTGTGAGAAAGACTTGAATCTCAGGGTGTTGATTGAGGAGGAGACCAAAGTCTTTGCGACGACTTTCCCCCTTGTTTCCAGTCGAACCGAGAACCAGAGCGATTTTTCCAGTTTGATGAGTTTCAACTACATTGATGAGTTTTTTCAGACTGTCCCCATTGTGGGCATAGTCAATGAAAACCTTAGCTCCATTTTTCTGTGTGAGGACTTCCATGCGTCCAGGAACTCGGGTTGTAGCAATTCCTTTTTTGATGTCCTCTAGACTAGCACCTAGACGAAGGCAGGCAAGTCCTGCAGCAACGGCGTTTTCTTGGTTAAAGTGGCCAATTAGCTGAATATCATAATCGCCAGCGAGTTTTCCTGTAGCTGAAAAGCTAAAGGCTTTGGAATTCTCGATTTGGTTGTCAGACTTACTACCATAGAAGTCATGCTCTTGATGTTCAACTTGTTCTTTTAGCACTGAGAAGTGGTCCATGTCACTGTTAATGACAACTGCTCGGCTATTTTCCATCAAGAGACGTTTGTGGTAGAAGTAATCTTCAAAACTAGGATGCTCAATCGGACCGATATGGTCAGGACTGATATTGAGAAAGACTCCTACATCGAAAGTCAGGCCGTAGACTCGCTTAACCAAGTATGCTTGACTGGAGACTTCCATGATGAGATGGGTTCTTCCGTTATGAACAGCTTGAGCCATCATATCAAAGAGATCAATACTTTCAGGAGTTGTGAGAGCAGACTTAAAGAAGGTCTTGCCGTCTAAGGTTGTATTCATGGTCGAGAGCATAGCAGGGCGGAAACGTTGAGATAGGATGTGGTAAGCAAAGTAAGCTGCTGTTGTCTTCCCTTTTGTTCCTGTGAAAGCGAGAATTTTGAGTTTTTCTTGGGGATTACCGTAAAATTCCATAGCAATCAAACTCATGGCTTTCTTGATGTCATTCACGACAATAACAGGGATACCGACTTCATAGTCCTTTTCAGCCACATACCAGCCTAAGCCTTGTGATATAGCTGAGAGAAGATATTCTTTTTTAAAGGCAGCGCCTTTTGCAAAAAAAAGAGTGCCCTCTTTTACTTTCCGGCTGTCGTAACTGATGCTGTCAAAAACAACTCCACTGTAGTTGTAATGGTAGTGTCCTTGGTCGATAATCTCGCGAAAAAGGCCATCTTTCTTTAAAATATCTAATACGTTTTCAATCTTTATCATACTTTCTATTATAAACTTCAAGTCTGAATTTTACAAGTAACAAGGAAAAGTTTATAATGGAAGATAAGGAACTTTTCCTAGTTATCAAAATTGAATGAGGAAGCTATGTCTAACGAAAACAATCACCAGCAAGCCCAGATGTTGCGAGGGACTGCTTGGCTAACAGCTAGTAATTTTATTAGTCGCCTGCTTGGTGCTATCTATATTATTCCCTGGTATATCTGGATGGGAACCTATGCCGCCAAGGCAAATGGTCTCTTTACAATGGGCTACAATATTTATGCTTGGTTTTTGCTGATTTCAACAGCGGGTATCCCAGTTGCGGTCGCCAAGCAAGTGGCTAAGTACAATACCATGCGAGAAGAAGAGCATAGCTTTGCCTTGATTCGGAGTTTCCTAGGCTTTATGACAGGCTTAGGTCTAGTCTTTGCCTTGGTCTTGTATCTCTTCTCTCCTTGGTTGGCAGATTTATCGGGTGTGGGGAAAGATTTGATACCCATCATGCAGAGCTTGGCTTGGGCGGTCTTGATATTCCCGTCTATGAGTGTCATCCGAGGCTTCTTCCAAGGGATGAACAACCTCAAGCCCTATGCCATGAGTCAAATCGCCGAGCAGGTAATCCGTGTCATCTGGATGTTGTTGGCGACCTTTATTATCATGAAGATGGGTTCTGGTGACTACCTATCAGCAGTTACCCAGTCGACTTTTGCAGCCTTTGTGGGGATGGTGGCTAGTTTTGCAGTCTTGATCTACTTCCTAGCCCAAGAAGGTTTGCTCAAAAGAGTATTTGAAACACGGGACAAGATCAATAGCAAGCGACTTTTAGTCGACACCATCAAGGAAGCCATCCCCTTTATCCTGACAGGATCAGCCATCCAGCTCTTTCAGATTTTAGACCAGATGACCTTTATCAATAGTATGAAGTGGTTTACCAACTACAGCAATGAAGACTTGGTTGTTATGTTTTCTTATTTCTCTGCCAATCCTAATAAAATCACCATGATTTTAATCTCTGTTGGGGTTTCGATTGGAAGTGTTGGCTTGCCGCTTTTGACAGAGAACTATGTAAAAGGCGACTTGCAGGCGGCTGCTCGCCTAGTTCAAGATAGTATGACTATGCTCTTTATGTTTCTCTTACCAGCAACAGTTGGAGTGGTCATGGTAGGTGAACCTCTCTATACAGTCTTTTATGGTAAGCCAGATAGTTTGGCCATGGGCTTGTTTGTCTTTGCTGTTTTACAGTCTACTATCCTAGGCTTGTATATGGTCTTGTCTCCTATGCTTCAGGCCATGTTCCGCAACCGCAAGGCAGTACTTTACTTTGTCTATGGTTCCCTTGCTAAGCTCGTCTTGCAACTTCCAAGTATTGCTATTTTCCACAGTTACGGTCCCTTGATTTCAACGACTATCGGGCTAATCATTCCGAATGTCTTGATGTATAGAGATATCTGCCAGGTAACGGGTGCTCGTCGAAAGATTATCTTGAAACGAACCATTTTGATTACCATTTTGACTCTTGTCATGTTTATCCTAGTTGGCTTCTTGCAATGGCTACTCGGTTTTGTCTTCCAACCAACAGGACGTTTCTGGAGTTTCCTTTATGTAGCCCTCATTGGAGGACTTGGAGGAGGTCTCTATGGTTTGATGAGTCTACGGACACGACTCTTGGACAAGATAATAGGTAAAGCTCAAGCAGACCGGCTACGAGCAAAATTTAAACGGTCTTAACAGAACTAAAAGAAATGCTAGCTCCTTATTAATTGTTTGGGTTAGCTTAAACTTAAATTTCCATAAATTAAAATCCCTAGAATCAGTTGTTCTAGGGATTTATTGGGGTGTGAGCATCATTAACTCTACAATCATAGCGATATAGAGGACCAAGGTTAGGAGAAAACCAGCTCTCCAGAAGAATTTGATAAATTTAGGGTAATAAAAACTTCGTTTTTTGACGAGGAAAAAGATAACTAGGAGGATTGCTAGGAGTGAAAGTGCTACTCCAAGTCGTGGTAGAAAGTTGTGGGTAAAAGTTTTAGCAGTAATCAGGTAATACTCAAATACCAAAAGTGGAAAAGCTAAATCTGCGAAATTCAGTCCTAGTTTTTTCAGTTTAAAAAGTTTTGTTACAATGATGGAGACCACGAGAGTTAATACCAACAATAAAGTAGCTGCTATTTTCATTAAAATCATACTCATATTGTATCATAAAAAATCATTAAAGGAAACGAGAAACAAGGAAATCTGTAGGAAAGTCAAGCTTTTGAGATTGTGGGTGTTTTTTGTTATAATGAAAGTTATGAAATCTTATAATACCTTGAATGATTATTATCGAAAACTTTTTGGAGAAAAGACTTTCAAAGTTCCTATTGATGCAGGGTTTGACTGTCCAAATCGCGATGGAACTGTGGCTCATGGGGGCTGTACCTTTTGTACGGTTTCGGGCTCTGGAGATGCTATTGTGGCACCAGATGCACCTATCCGTGAGCAATTTTATAAGGAAATTGACTTTATGCATCGTAAGTGGCCAGATGTTAAAAAGTATCTGGTTTATTTTCAAAACTTTACCAACACCCATGAAAAAGTGGAAGTGATTCGGGAACGTTACGAGCAGGCTATCAATGAGCCAGGTGTAGTAGGAATCAATATCGGAACACGACCAGACTGTTTACCCGATGAAACCATCGAATATTTGGCTGAGTTATCGGAACGCATGCATGTGACGGTAGAATTGGGCTTGCAGACCACCTTTGAAGCAACCTCTGACCTGATTAACCGTGCCCATTCTTATGAATTGTATGTGGAAACAGTAAAACGCTTGAGGAAATATCCCAAGATTGAGATTGTTTCCCATTTGATTAATGGTTTGCCCGGTGAGACTCATGAGATGATGATTGAAAATGTTCGTCGATGTGTTACGGACAATGATATTCAAGGAATTAAACTGCACTTGCTTCACCTCATGACCAATACACGGATGCAGCGAGATTACCACGAAGGACGTTTGCAACTGATGAGTCAGGATGAGTATGTCAAGGTTATCTGTGACCAGTTGGAAATCATTCCCAAGCATATCGTCATCCATCGAATCACGGGAGATGCGCCTAGAGATATGTTGATTGGTCCCATGTGGAGCCTCAATAAATGGGAAGTTTTGAATAGCATAGAGAATGAGATGCGACGCCGCGGAAGTGTGCAAGGATGCAAGGCTGTAAAACAGGAGTTTAAAAATGAAAAGACCACTTGAGATGGCACATGATTTTTTGGCTGAGGTTGTGACTCAGGATGATATCGTAGTGGATGCAACCATGGGCAATGGCCATGATACCCTTTTTCTAGCCAAGTTAGCCAAGCAAGTCTATGCCTTTGATATCCAGGAGCAGGCTTTGGAGAAAACCCAAGACCGTTTAAATGAGGCAGGTTTAGAGAATGTTCAATTGATTTTGCAAGGGCATGAGACGCTTGACCAGTTTGTGACAGAAGCTAAGGCAGGGATTTTTAATCTGGGTTATCTGCCTTCTGCTGACAAATCTGTCATTACCCGACCTCAGACTACTATTGAAGCCTTAGAAAAGCTGTGTCATTTGCTTGTCAAAGGAGGACGGATTGCCATTATGATCTACTATGGTCATGAGGGAGGAGACACCGAGAGGGATGCTGTGTTGGATTTTGTTAGCCAGTTGAACCAACAAGAGTATACAGTTGCCATTTATCGGACTCTCAACCAAGTTAATAATCCACCGTTTTTAGTTATGATTGAAAAATTAGAAAGGTATAGACATGGATAAGCAATACCTTCGTGAGAAGCTTGAGGCAATGCGCCAAAATTTTGTTGAGTCAACGCATCACGAGCGAGCAGTCGGGGTGCTCGACGAAGCACATATGAGCAAGAAAATGCTTAAAATCAAGAAAAAATTAGTGGCTCTTGAAATGGAACGATGCCAGAAAAAAATTGAGCACAAGGACTGTTCTAAGATTGATCAGAAAATCCAAGAGCAAAAGGAGATGTTTGAATTTTGTTGTAAAAAAGACTAAGGAGGGTCTAGATGACACTACTAATTTACCTGATTCTATTTTTATTAGTCTTAATCGTTTCAACTACGACCAATAAACTTTTGCCTTTTTTGCCCCTCCCCCTAGTACAAATCCTTTTGGGGCTTGGCATTGGTCTTTTTTTGCCCAATACTGACTTTCATCTTAATACAGAGCTGTTTCTGGCCATGGTTATTGGTCCATTACTTTTCCGAGAGGCAGAAGAAGCCGATATTACATCTGTTTTAAAACACTGGCGCATCATTGTCTACTTAATCTTTCCAGTAATTTTCATCTCGACCTTGAGTTTGGGAGCCTTGGCTCATTTCCTTTGGCTGAGTCTTCCCTTAGCTGCCTGTTTGGCTGTTGGGGCAGCGCTTGGTCCGACGGATCTGGTAGCCTTTGCTTCTCTTTCTGAGCGTTTTCGTTTCCCAAAACGGGTATCCAATATTCTCAAAGGAGAAGGACTTTTAAATGATGCTTCTGGCCTGGTTGCCTTTCGGGTGGCACTGGCTGCATGGACAACTGGCGCTTTTTCCCTCAGTCAGGCTGGAACATCCCTAGCACTTTCGATCCTTGGTGGTTTTGTAGTCGGTTTTGTGACGGCAATGATCAATCGTTTCTTGCATACATTTTTACTGAGTGTGCGAGCGACAGATATAGCGAGTGAACTCTTGCTTGAACTGAGTTTGCCTCTCATGACCTTCTTTATCGCTGAAGAAATCCATGTTTCAGGGATTATCGCAGTTGTAGTCGCAGGCATTTTGAAGGCCAGTCGTTTCAAAAAAATCACGCTCCTCGAAGCTCAGGTAGATACTGTTACAGATACTGTTTGGCATACCGTGACCTTTATGCTCAACGGTTCTGTCTTTGTCATCTTGGGAATGGAATTGGAAATGATAGCAGAACCTATCTTGACCAATCCCCTTTATAACCCCTTACTACTATTAGTATCGGTTGTTTTGCTGACACTTTTACTTTTTGCAATTCGCTTTGTTATGATTTATGGCTTCTATGTTTGGAGAACACGCCGCCTCAAGAAAAGTCTTCGTAAATACATGAAGGATATGCTCCTTTTGACCTTCTCTGGTGTCAAAGGAACAGTATCTATTGCAACCATTCTTCTCATACCAAGCAATCTAGAGCAGGAGTATCCCCTCTTACTTTTTCTAGTAGCAGGTGTCACGTTATTAAGCTTTCTAACAGGTTTATTAGTTCTTCCCCACCTTTCTGAGGAACAAGAGGAAACCAAAGATTACCTCATGCACATTGCGATTTTAAATGAGGTCACAGCAGAATTAGAAAAAGAACTGGAAGGGCATAAGAATAAACTTCCCCTTTATGCGGCTATTGATAATTATCACGGTCGAATTGAAAACCTAATCCTTAGTCAAGAAAACAAAAGTGCCCAAGAAGACTGGGAGGCTTTAAAACTCCTCATCCTGAGTATCGAAAGCGATGGTTTGGAGCAGGCTTACGAGGAGGGGAAAATCGGTGAACGTGGTTATCAAGTTTATCAACGCTATCTGAAAAATATGGAGCAGAGTATCAATCGCAAGGTGGCTTCTCGCCTAACATATTACTTCCTTGTGTCGCTCCGTATCTTGCGTTTTCTCCTGCATGAATTGCTAACTTTTGGGCAGACCTTCCGTAGTTGGAATGACAAGGAGCAACGTCGCCTTCGAGCTATTGACTATGATCAAATATCCGAACTCTATCTGGAGAATACGGAGTTGATTATCGAAAGTTTGGAAAACCTAAAAGGAATCTACAAGAGTAGTCTGATCAGCTTTATGCAAGAGTCTCGTCTACGCGAGACGGCCATTATCGGTAGTGGTGCCTTTGTCGAACGTGTTATCAATCGTATTAAACCAAATAATATCGATGAAATGCTAAGAGGTTACTACCTAGAACGTAAGTTAATTTTTGAATACGAAGAGAAGAAATTGATTACGGCTAAGTATGCCAAGAAATTACGGCAAAATGTCAACAATCTTGAGAATTATTCTTTAAAAGAAGCTGCAAATACCCTACCCTATGATATGATGGAATTAGTCAGAAGAAATTAGTTTATAAAATCAACTTGTATTAGGAGGTCGCAACATGAAAAAGTGGTGGAAAGAGCTGATGGGACGACCCTTGTTGAAAGCTTTTTTACATTTTTATCAAGCTTCCGATAGTGAACTGACCAGTGTTGCGGTTGCCTACTATTGGTTGGTTTCAATCTTCCCCTTGTTGATGATAGTGGTCAATATCTTGCCCTATTTTCAAATTCCGATTTCAAATTTTTTGCTCACCATCAAAGAATTTGTGCCGGATACAGTCTATGATGTGGTCGCAAAGATTGCCCGAGAAGTCCTGACCCAACCATCGACTGGTTTGCTGAGTTTTGCAGTCTTGTCTGCCCTTTGGACCTTCTCGAAATCGATGGATTTCCTCCAAAAAGCTTTTAATAAGGCCTATGGAGTAGCCAAGAGTCGAGGCATTATCACCCATCAATTGATGAGTTTACTCGTCAGCTTTGGCTTGCAAATTCTTTTTGCCCTAGCCTTATTTTTGAGTATGTTTGGGCGTATGTTGCTCAACCTGCTCAAAACTTACTGGCAATCAGACAGTCCTTTCTTTGATTACCTACAGGACTTTACAGGCCCTTTGATTTATGCCTTGCTCTTTGCCATCTTGGTCATGCTCTACTATTTCCTTCCAAATGTTAGAGTCCCTCGTATTCGCTACGTTTTTCCTGGTAGTATCTTTGTTTTGCTGACGCTTGTCTTTCTGTTGAATATTTTTTCTGTCTATTTCAATAACTATGTTAACCATCTAGTCGACGTCCGATTTTTCAGCTCCATCATCGTTGTGGTGATGATGTTCTGGTTTATTCTCATCGCAAAGATTTTGATTATCGGAGCAGTTATCAATGCCAGTGTACAGAGTTTGAAGGATCCAAAGTTTCGTGATAACACATTCTTTTTAAAAAATGAAGAATAAAAAAAGACGCTTTGTTTGTACTGACCCCAAAAAGTTAGACAATTAATTTATCCAAAGGATTTAGTTCTGCATTGTACCGGACTAAGTCCTTTTAGTTTGACTTTGATTCGTTTGTTATTGTAGTAATCAATGTAGTCTACAATAGATTGCTCAAGGTCTTCTAAAGACCTAAAGTTCTTCTCATATCCATAAAACATTTCCGACTTCAAAATTCCAAAGAAAGACTCCATCATGCTGTTGTCTGGGCTGTTACCTTTACGTGACATGGAAGGCTGAATACCTTTACTCTCTAAAAATCGATGATAAGAATCGTGTTGGTATTGCCAGCCCTGATCGCTGTGTAAAATGATATTTTCATAGTATTTCTCTGTAAAGGTCTGCTCCAGCATAGCTTTCACTTGTGCTAAGTTCGGTGACGTAGAAAGATTATAGGCGATAATTTCACTGTTAAAGCCATCTAAGACTGGTGATAAATAAAGCATTTTTTATTGCATTTGCAACAAAAATGTGCTATTCTATCATCATAGATATGAGAGGAGGAAACATGTCGTTATTACGCGAAATCGGAATTATAGCCCGTGCCCTAGATTCTATTGCTAATATTGAGTTTCGTGATATTGAACTAGCTCGTGGGCAATACCTTTATTTAGTACGGATCAAGGAGAATCCAGGAATCATTCAAGAAGCCTTGTCGGATTTACTGAAGGTTGACCGTTCGACAGTTGCTCGTTCAGTAAAAAAACTGGAAGAAAAGGGGTTAATAAAACAAGGAATGACCAGTACAAATCGGAAAAATAAAGAGTGGTTTGTCACTGAAAAAGGAGATGCACTTTATCCTTTTATCCTTGCTGAACATCACTATTCAGAGAATTCTGCCCTAAAAGGATTTTCTAGGGAAGAGGCCAGGGAACTGGAGAGCCTACTAATTCGGGTTAGAAAAAATATTACAAGTGATTGGGATATGGTCAAAAAAGGCCAGAAAAGAAATTATTTATAATAAGAGGTGAAAGATGAAAGTTATCGTTGAAAATGAATTTTGGAGCTTGTTTCCAGAAGCACAGATTAGCGTTTTAGCAGTAAAGGGATTAGATAATACAGTTGATGAAAGCAAGGATTCCTATTTCAAAACCTTGCTAGATAAGGGAGCTAAACGAGCTGAGGATTTCATTTCGGATGAGAATTTTACTCAGAATGATGTCATTCAAGAATGGCGTCAGGCTTTCAGCAAGTTCAAAACGAAAAAAGGAGCACGCTCCTCTATAGAAGCTCTGCTTAAAAGGGTCAGTCAGGGAAGAGAGTTTAATCCCATCAATCCCTTAGTAGACATCTATAATAGTGTCTCTCTATCTTATGCTGTTCCCTGTGGTGGCGAAGATGTGAACAAGATTGTAGGCAATCTTCATCTTGGTCAGGCTAAGGGAGGAGAACCTTTCTTTCCACTAGGAGCTGAAAACGATGCTCCTGCACTTCCAGAAGAGCTGATCTATTATGATGATGAGGGAGCGGTTTGTCGCTGTCTCAACTGGAGAGAGGCGCAGAGAACCATGCTGACAGAAGAGACAAAAGATGCTGTCTTAGTGATTGAAGCGATCAATGCTGAACAGGCAACACGTGCTCGGGCTGCTATGGAAGAATTACAGGACTTGGTAAAGGATTACTTTGGTGTTCAAGGCAAACTGGTTCATCTGACTTCTGAGTCCCCAGAAATTACACTTTAAACAGAAATAGCCCTGTCATCTCTTAGGAATAAACTATCCTAAAGAAATGACGGAGCTATTTTTAATAGATAAACATAGCATCACCAAAGCTAAAGAAGCGGTATCGTTCTTGAATAGCATGGTGGTAAGCATCTAGGACTAAGTCACGACCGGCAAAGGCAGAAACTAGCATAACAAGAGTTGACTTGGGTAGGTGGAAGTTGGTTGAAAAAGCATCCACAACCTTCCAGTCGTAGCCTGGCTTGATAAAGATATTGGTCCAGCCAGAATCTGCTTGGATTTGCCCATCAAACTTGGAACCGATGGTTTCCAGTGTGCGGATCGAAGTAGTTCCAACAGCTATAACACGACCTCCATTTTCCTTGACAGAGCGAAGGGTGGCTGCGGCTTCATCAGAAAGTTGGTAGAACTCTGAGTGCATTTCGTGTTCGTCC
This sequence comes from Streptococcus sp. KHUD_018, assembly GCF_054861215.1. The sequence continues at coordinate 1,426,440 of NZ_CM142176.1, read as the reverse complement.
AGATTGTCAACAGAAACGGGTCTAAAGGTTCCTAAACCAACGTGGAGCGTTAAATAAACCAAATGGACACCCTTGGCTTGGATTTCTGCTAGCAGTTCTTTAGTAAAGTGGAGACCAGCAGTAGGTGCGGCAGCAGAACCACTTTCTTTAGCGTAGACCGTTTGATACCGTTCACGGTCATCTAGTTTTTCATGGATATAAGGCGGTAATGGCATTTCACCTAGACTTTCCAAAACTTCTAGGAAAATTCCTTGGTATTCAAAGCGGACAATGCGGCCCCCGTGGGTCAATTCTTCCGTAACGACAGCGCTGAGGCGACCATCACCAAAGTTGACACGAGTGCCAACCTTGAGGCGTTTGGCAGGTTTGGCTAGGACTTCCCACTCATCACCACTAGTATTTTTGAGCAGGAGAAGTTCCACATGGCCTCCTGTTTCTTCCTTTTGACCATAAAGGCGGGCTGGTAGAACACGGGTGTCGTTCATGACAAGGGCATCACCTGGTTCCAACATATCGATAATGGAGTGGAAGTGCTTATCCTGAAATTCTCCCGTCTCACGATTGACGATGAGGAGTTTGGAGGCATCTCGTTTTTCAAGTGGTGTTTGGGCAATCAATTCCTCTGGCAAGTGGAAATCAAAATCAGCTGTATTCATTTTTTTCATCATTCTTTCTAACTTCTAATTTTATCCATTATAACACGTTTCAAGTTTGGACGCTCTTTTTTTGGAAATTAAATCGTTTTCACTTGACAAAAATTGGTCTATACCATATAATGAATATAGAAATATGGAGGATATAAAATGAAAGTTATTAAAGTTGAAAATCAAGTCGAAGGTGGAAAAGTAGCTTTTGAGATTTTGAAGGAAAAATTGGCCAATGGTGCTCAGACATTAGGACTTGCGACAGGGAGCAGTCCACTTGAGTTTTACAAGGAAATCGTTGAGAGTGACCTTGATTTTTCAAATCTAACCAGTGTAAACCTCGATGAGTATGTAGGGCTTGATGGGGACAATCCACAGTCTTACCGTTACTTTATGCAAGAACACTTATTCAACCAAAAACCATTTAAAGAAAGCTTCTTACCCCGTGGGATTAAGGACAATGCTGAAGCTGAGGTAGAACGTTACAACCAAATTTTGGCTGACCATCCTGTTGATTTGCAAATCTTGGGAATTGGTCGCAATGGACATATCGGTTTTAACGAGCCTGGCACTCCATTTGACAGTCAAACGCATCTAGTCGAACTTGACCAATCTACAATCGAAGCCAATGCTCGCTTCTTTGACAAGATTGAAGACGTCCCAACCCAAGCCATTTCAATGGGAATTAAAAATATCTTGGATGCCAAGTCAATTATCCTCTTTGCTTACGGTGAGTCGAAAGCAGAAGCCATTGCTAGAACAGTATCAGGCCCAGTAACTGAAAGTCTACCAGCAAGTAGCCTGCAATATCACCCTGATGTGACTATTATCGCAGATGCTGAGGCACTCAGCCTGCTTGAAAAATAAAATTAGGACCATTTGCTCTTTGGAGTGAGTGGTTTTTTACTTCAAATGTTTACTGTTCTGCTAAAGTGGTATAATATAGCTATACAGGGGAGGATCGAACTTTGGTTTATATAATCAGTTTTATTTGTTTTTTACTTTTAATGTTACTGTTTTTTCGTCTCATTCAGCAATCAAAGAACCCTTCGGGCTTTCTAGGAAAACGAATGATGAAATTGTGGAATCGAGCCTATCTCCCCATGTTTGTATGGGCAATTCGTCATCTGGATAGGACATTTTACCCTGTAATCTTAGATGTAGGAGTTGGAAATGGCCGTTCAACCATCCTACTGAAAGAAACTTTTCCGCAAAGTACCATAACTGGAATCGATATTTCAGATGCTGCAATAGCTCAAGCCAAACAGATAGAGATAACTAATTTAAATTTTGAACGAAGAGACGTTAGGGAGACAGGCTTTTCTGATGAAAGTGTTGATTTAATCACAGCCTTTCAAACTCATTTTCATTGGCAGGATCTAGAGGCTTCTTTTATAGAACTTCGAAGAGTACTCAAATCAGACGGGATGCTCTTGCTGGCTTGTGAATATAACAAGTTATCTTATTTTTTACCAGAGGTTCAAAGCGAAGAAGCATTTAGACGATTCTTGTTATCAGTAGGCTTTGAGGTCATAACTAGTCAAAGAAAGGGATCGTGGATCCTTTATAAAATTGTTAAAAACTAATGGAGGTACAATCATGAAACAATTATTTTTATGTTCATACTTTGCTGGAGTCAAAAAGCTTTTTAGCGATTATGCAAAGGAAAAGAATCTAGAAAACAAGGTTTTATTTATTCCTACCGCTGGGAACAAAGAGGATTATACTGCCTATATCGATGAGGCTCAGCAAACATTCAGAGATTTAGGATTTGAGATAGCGGTTCTAGATATTGCTTCTTGTGATCGAGAAACTGCACAGGCAAAGATTTTCCAAAGTAAGATTCTTTATATCTCAGGCGGGAATACCTTTTATTTATTGCAAGAATTAAAGAAAAAGCAACTCCTATCTCTCATCAAAGAGCAAATAAGAGATGGGTTGGTCTATGTGGGAGAATCAGCAGGGGCTATCATTACCGCCAAGGATATTGACTACAATAAACTCATGGACGACAAGACGGTAGCGAAAGAGTTATCGGATACAGCGGGATTGGATGAAGTGGAGTTTTACATCCTTCCACATTATGGTGAGGAGCCTTTTACTGATAGTAGCAAGAAGACCTTTGAAACCTATAAAAATCAGCTCGACTTAATGCGAATGAACAATTCACAAGCTGTTATTGTAAATGATAAAGAAATAAAAGTTGTTTCTGAACAGGATTAAAATAAATTTCTTTTTGCTATTATAATGTCCATTCTAATACGTTGCCTCTCTAAAAAAAGAAAGTGAAGATAATATAAGTTTATAGCCGTTTTTCCCTTGACATTTATTCATTTTGCGTGTAGAATAGAATAGATCTTGAACTTGAAGGGAGTGAAAAAAATGTCTAAAACAGTAGTACGTAAGAATGAATCTCTTGACGATGCACTTCGTCGTTTCAAACGTGCGGTTACTAAAGCTGGTACTCTTCAAGAAACACGCAAACGTGAATTCTATGAAAAACCTTCTGTAAAACGTAAACGTAAATCAGAAGCAGCTCGTAAACGTAAAAAATTCTAATTAGAAATGAAAGGCTAGAGAAATCTAGTCTTTTTCTTTCAAATAAATACTGTAAATCCTGCAAAAAAAGGAAACTTCCACCTACAATCTGATATAATAGTAGGGAGAACTCGATTGAAGGAGGAAATTATGTCGGTTTTAGTAAGAGATGTCATTGAAAAACTCAGACTAGATATTGTCTATGGTGAAGGCGAATTACTTGAAAAAGAAATCAATACTGCGGACATTATGAGACCTGGTCTTGAAATGACGGGCTATTTTGATTACTATACACCAGAACGGATTCAGCTGTTAGGGATGAAGGAGTGGTCCTATTTGGTTGCCATGCCTGCCCATAACCGTTATCAAGTTTTGAAGAAAATGTTTCTACCTGAAACACCTGCTGTAATCGTTGCTCGTGGTCTGGTAGTGCCAGAAGAAATGTTGAGGGCTGCTAGGGAATGTAATATTGCGATTTTAACCAGTCGAACATCAACCAGTCGTTTATCTGGAGAGTTATCTAGCTACCTTGATTCCCGTTTGGCTGAACGTACAAGTGTTCATGGTGTCTTGATGGACATCTATGGCATGGGTGTCTTGATCCAAGGGGATAGTGGTATCGGTAAGAGCGAGACGGGTCTTGAGCTTGTGAAACGTGGACACCGTTTGGTAGCAGATGACCGTGTAGATATCTTTGCCAAGGATGAAATGACTCTTTGGGGAGAGCCCGCTGAAATTTTGAAGCATTTACTTGAGATTCGTGGAGTGGGTATTATTGACGTGATGAGTCTCTACGGAGCAAGTGCTGTAAAAGATTCCTCACAAGTTCAGTTGGCTGTTTACTTGGAAAATTATGATACCCATAAGACCTTTGACCGCCTAGGGAACAATGCCGAAGAACTCGAAGTTTCTGGTGTAACGATTCCGCGTATCCGCATTCCAGTAAAAACAGGACGCAATATCTCTGTTGTTATTGAGGCGGCAGCCATGAACTATCGCGCTAAAGAAATGGGATTTGATGCGACGCGTTTATTTGAAGAACGCTTGACTAATCTCATCTCAAAAAATGAGGTGAAAGATGATTAATCCAGTCGCATTTGAAATTGGTCCTTTTTCCATTCGTTGGTATGCTTTGTGTATTGTGGCTGGCTTGGTCTTGGCTGTCTACCTTGCTATGAAAGAAGCTCCCAAAAAGAAAATTCTATCAGATGATATTTTGGATTTTATTCTGATTGCTTTTCCAGTTGCTATTTTAGGTGCTAGACTATACTACGTACTCTTTCGTTTAGATTATTATCTGCAAAATCCAGGTGAAATCATTGCTATCTGGAATGGTGGTTTGGCCATTTATGGAGGTTTGATAGCGGGCGCTATTGTCCTTTATATTTTTGCAGATAGAAAGCTGATCAATACTTGGGATTTCTTAGATATTGCAGCTCCGAGCGTCATGGTTGCCCAGAGTTTAGGGCGCTGGGGGAACTTCTTTAACCAAGAAGCCTATGGTGCAGCGGTAGATAATCTGGATTATTTGCCAGGCTTCATTCGTGACCAGATGTACATCGATGGTAGCTACCGTCAGCCGACCTTCCTATACGAGTCGGTTTGGAATCTGATTGGTTTTGCTTTAATCTTGATTTTTAGACGAAAATTAAAGGGAATCAGACGCGGTCATATCACGGCATTCTACTTAATTTGGTATGGCTTTGGTCGTATGATTATCGAAGGTATGCGGACGGATAGTCTCATGTTCTTTGGTTTGCGAGTTTCCCAGTGGTTATCAGTTGTCCTTATCGGACTCGGTATTTTTATCATACTTTATCAAAATCGAAAGAAAGCCCCTTTCTATCATACAGAGGAGGAAAAATAAATGTTAGAAGTTGCATATATTCTTGTTGCGATTGCTTTGATTGTCTGTTTAGTCTATCTGACAATCACGATTCAAAAAGCAGGTCGTATGATTGATGAGACGGAGAAAACCATCAAAACGTTGAGCTCAGATGTGAACGTTACCTTGCATCAGACCAATGAATTGTTGGTTAAGGTTAATGTGTTGGCAGATGATATCAATATCAAAGTTGCGACGATTGATCCACTTTTTACAGCTGTAGCGGACTTATCTGAGTCAGTATCTGATCTCAACCAACATGCACGTGTTTTAGGTAAAAAGGCTTCATCTGCTGGTTCAAAGACCATTAAAACAGGTGCAAGCTTGTCCGCTCTTCGTTTCGCAAGTAAATTTTTCAAAAAATAAAAAAGGAGAAATCTTATGGGAAAACTATCCTCAATCCTTTTAGGAACAGTTTCAGGTGCGGCTCTTGCTTTGTTTTTGACGAGTGACAAGGGTAAGCAAGTTTGTAGTCAAGCTCAGGATTTTCTAGATGATTTGAGAGAAGATCCAGAATATGCTAGAGAGCAGGTTTGTGAGAAACTAACTGAAGTGAAGGAACAGGCAAGGGATTTTGTACTGAAAACAAAAGAACAAGTAGAATCTGGTGAAATCACTTTTGATAGTGTCCTTGACCAAGCTAAAAACTGTGCTCGACAAGCGACGGAAGCATCGAAGGAAACCTTTAACAATCTCAAGGAGCAGTGGCAAGAACAGTCAGCAGCTCCAGACGTTGCTGAAGACCAAGAAGAAATCATCATCGATATTACTGAAGTATAATGCATCACCATCTCTGGTTTTTGGAGATGGTGATTTTTATCTGCAAGCCTGTCTTTGTGGTATAATAAATACTATGCAGAAAAAACCAACGTCCGCCTACGTGCATATTCCCTTTTGCACACAGATTTGTTATTATTGTGACTTTTCAAAAGTTTTTATCAAGAATCAACCAGTAGATAGTTACCTGGAGCATCTGCTAGAGGAGTTTCGTTCTTATGATATCCAAAAGTTACGAACCCTCTACATTGGAGGTGGGACGCCAACGGCTTTGTCAGCTCCGCAATTAAAAATGCTCTTGGATGGCTTAACTAAAAATCTAGACTTGTCTGTCTTGGAAGAGTTGACGATTGAAGCTAACCCGGGAGACTTGGACGCGGATAAGATTGCGGTTTTGAAACAGTCGCCAGTCAATCGTGTTTCCTTGGGTGTGCAGACCTTTGATGACAAAATGCTGAAAAAGATTGGGCGTAGTCATTTAGAAAAGGATATTTATGAAAATATCGACCGCCTCAAACTCGCTGGTTTTGATAATATCTCCATCGATCTAATCTATGCTCTACCTAGTCAAACTATGGCTCAGGTCAAGGATAATGTAGCTAAGGCTATTTCGCTTGATATTCCTCATATGAGCCTTTATAGCTTGATTTTGGAGAATCATACGGTCTTTATGAACCGCATGAGACGTGGGAAATTGCCCCTGCCCAAAGAAGAGTTAGAAGCAGAGATGTTTGAGTACATCATCGCAGAGCTTGAGCGAGCTGGTTTTGAGCATTATGAGATTTCCAATTTCTCTAAACCTGGCTTTGAAAGTCGCCACAATCTCATGTACTGGGACAATGCTGAGTATTATGGTATCGGTGCGGGTGCTTCGGGTTATGTGGACGGAGTACGTTATAAAAATCATGGTCCTATCCGCCACTATCTCAATGCAGTAGAGGCAGGAAATGCTCGGATTACAGAAGAACACCTGAGTCAAAGGGAGCAGATGGAAGAAGAAATGTTTCTGGGACTCCGCAAGAAATCTGGGGTTTCCATGGTGCGATTTGAGGAAAAATTCGGACGGTCCTTTGATGGACTTTATGGAGAAATCGTCAGAGACTTGGTTCAACAAGGTCTTATGCAGAACGACGGTGATCGTGTCCGAATGACAAAGAGAGGTCTCTTTTTAGGAGACACCGTAGCAGAACGATTTATTTTGGAGTAGAACAATGGGCTTAACTTATCAAATGAAAATGAAAATTCCTTTTGATATGGCGGACATGAATGGTCATATCAAACTTCCAGATGTGATTTTGCTGTCCCTGCAAGTATCAGGTATGCAGTCAATTGAGCTGGGAGTTAGCGACAAGGATATGTTAGAACGCTACAATCTGGTCTGGATTATTACAGACTATGCGATTGACGTGGTTCGCTTGCCTCGCTTTGCTGAAGAGATTACGATTGAAACAGAAGCATTGACTTACAATCGTCTTTTTTGCTACCGCCGTTTCACTATCTATGATGAAGCAGGTCAAGAAATCATTCGCATGGTAGCAACCTTTGTTCTCATGGACCGAGACAGTCGGAAAGTTCATGCTGTCGAACCGGATATTGTTGCTCCTTACCAGTCTGAGTTTGATAAAAAACTCATCCGTGGGCCAAAGTATGCAAATCTAGAAGATCCGATCAGTAAAGACTACCATGTTCGTTTTTACGACTTGGATATGAATGGTCATGTCAATAACAGCAAATACCTGGATTGGATTTTTGAAGTCATGGGAGCAGACTTTTTGACCAAGTATATTCCAAAGAAAATCAATCTCAAATATGTCAAAGAGGTGCGACCGGGTGGCATGATTGCTTCAGCTTATGAACTCAAGGGACTAGAAAGCAAGCATGAGATTATCAGTGATGGCGAGATCAATGCCCAAGCTATGATTACGTGGCAAGAAATTGAAGGCAATTAGAAAGGGCGATATGGCTTATAAAGGTTATTTAATTGATTTAGACGGAACCATTTACAAGGGGAAAGACCGAATCCCGGCAGGAGAGGCTTTTGTTCATGAGTTGCAAAAGCGAGAAATTCCTTATCTCTTTGTAACCAACAATACAACTCGTACTCCTGAGAGCGTTCAAGAGATGTTGGCTCAGAATTTTAATATCAACACGCCTCTATCGACGGTTTACACAGCGACTTTGGCAACCATCGACTATATGAATGACTTGGGACTGGAAAAGACAGTCTATGTCATCGGAGAAGCTGGGCTCAAAAATGCTATCAAGGAGGCTGGTTATATTGAAGACAAGGCAAATCCTGCCTATGTGGTAGTTGGACTGGACTGGCAAGTGGACTATGAAAAATTTGCTACGGCGACCCTAGCTATCCAAAAGGGTGCCCACTTTATCGGAACCAATCCAGACCTCAATATCCCAACGGAACGTGGTCTTTTGCCTGGTGCTGGTTCACTTGTAACCCTGCTTGAAGTGGCAACACGAGTGAAACCAGTTTACATTGGGAAACCAAATGCTATCATTATGGACAAGGCCGTGGAACATCTGGGCTTGAAACGAGAAGAATTGCTCATGGTGGGGGATAACTACCTGACAGATATCCGAGCAGGGATTGACAATAGTATTCCAACGCTCTTGGTGACAACAGGTTTCACCAAGGCAGAAGAAGTGGCTGACTTGCCAATCGCACCAACTCATGTGGTTTCTAGCCTTGCGGAGTGGAATTTTGATGAAAATTAAACTGACTTTTTGGGGAAGTATGCTCTTTCTCTTCTCCCTTTCTATTCTCTTAACCATTTATCTGGCTTGGATTTTCTATCCTTTGGAAATTGAGTGGCTGAACTTAGCGAATCGAGTCTATCTAAAGCCCGAAACCATTCAGTACAATTTTCATATCTTGATGAATTACCTGACCAATCCCTTTAGTCAGGTCTTAGAGATGCCAGATTTTCGTTCGTCAGCAGCAGGTTTACACCACTTTGCAGTGGTGAAGAGTCTTTTTCACTTAGTTCAGCTAGTTGCCCTAGTGACGCTACCAAGTTTTTATTTCTTTGTTAGAAAGATTGTGAAAAAAGGCTTTTTGCCCCTATATCGTAAAAGTATCTTGGCTCTGGTGCTATTGCCTCTAGTCATTGGGCTTGTGGGAGTGTTGATTGGTTTTGAGCAATTCTTTACTCTTTTCCATCAGATCCTCTTTGTGGGAGATGATACTTGGCTTTTTGATCCAGCAAAGGATCCCGTTATTTGGATTTTGCCAGAGACTTTCTTTCTCCATGCCTTTTTACTTTTCTTTGCTTTGTATGAAGGAATGTTTGGTTTCCTTCTTGCTAAAGCTTCAAGGAAATAGTGGAAAAAATTCTGTATTTTTAATAAAAACCGAGAGAAGTTGCTCTACTCCCTATTTATTGTTAGGTTATCCTAAAGATAAACTTGCAAAGCAGGAGATTTTTGCAGAAAACAGTCTATTTTCTATGAAAAAATAGGCTTTTTTTCTAAAAATACCTAGTCAAGCGCTTTATTTTTTTGTATAATAGAAATAGCAAGTATAGATAAAAGAAGAGAAAAGCATGATTACACTATTTTTATCACCGAGTTGTACATCATGTCGTAAGGCAAAGGCTTGGTTAGAGACGCATAAAGTGCCCTTTCAAGAGCATAATATTATGACTAGTCCTTTAACAAGAAAAGAATTACAACATATTCTTTCCTTGACCGAAAATGGTACTGATGACATCATTTCAACTCGTTCAAAAATTTTTCAAAAATTGGATATTGATGTAGAGAGTATCTCAGTATCGGAGTTGCTTCAGTTGATTGAGCAATATCCTAGTCTTTTGCGTCGCCCAATTATTATAGATACCAAACGCATGCAAATCGGTTTTAATGAAGATGAGATTCGTGCTTTTCTCCCTCGTAGTTACCGTAAACAAGAATTGAAAGAAGCAACATTGAGAGCTGGTATAGGATAGATGAACAAACAGTATAGTTACCCACTAGATTTGTCGTGGAGCACTGAAGAACTTGCTTCAGTGCTTTCTTTTTTTAATGATGTTGAAGCTGCTTATGAAGATAAGGTAGAAGCAAAAAAGCTGCTAGAGTCTTACAAGGAATTCAAGTCTGTGGTTCCAAGCAAAAGCGAAGAAAAGCGCTTAGGTCGCGAATTTGAGACGGCTAGCGGTTATTCCTGCTATCATGCGGTTCAATTAGCAAAAGAAAAAAGAGAAGGGAAGATTTCTCTTGGAAACTAAATTTGAATTTGCCAAACAGATTGTGCAGGAAGCAGCTAACTATATTTTGGCTCACATGAAAGAAGATTTGCAGGTTGAGCGCAAGTCTTCCCCTACCGACTTAGTGACGCGTTTGGACAAGGAGGTCCAGGAACTCTTGGTTGAACGGATCAAGTCCTCCTATCCTGAGGACTTGATTTGCGCGGAAGAGGGCTGTTTACGTGCTGCAGTCGGTCAAGGATCTGTTTGGGTGATTGATCCCATTGACGGTACCAATAACTTTGTCGCCCAGCAGGAAGATTTTGCCGTGATGTTGGCTTATTTTGAGAATGGTGTGGGCAAATTTGGTGTCATCTATGATGTCATGAAAGGCGATTGTTACCATGGTGGTGGTGCCTTTCCTCCTAGCCGCAATAATGAGCCCTTGCCGCCTTTTAAAAAGAAACCTCTTCAAGAATTTTTAGTTGCCGGTAACTCAGGTATGTTTGAAAGCAATGAGTGGGGCTTGGGTGATTTGGGTCGAGCTGCGTTGGGGGTTCGTGTCTACGGTAGTGCGGCCATTAGTTTTGCCAAGGTTTTATCGGGTCGTCTTCTGACTTATATTACCTACCTGCAGCCATGGGATTACGCTGCGGCCAGTATCTTAGGGGAAAGTCTGGGTTATCGTCTTCTTACGGTATCAGGTGAGCCCGCTGATTTTACAACGCGTCAGCCTGTCATGATGGTGCCAATCGAGATGCAAGAGGAGATTCAGTCTTATATCTACGAAAGGAAAGAGAACTAAATGCAATTTCCAGAAGGATTTGTTGAAAAATATGAAGCGATACTAGAAGATGAGGCAAGAGACTTTCTTGCCTCTTTTAAACAAGAAGCAGTTTCGGCTTTTCGGGTCAATCCCTTAAAAGAAAGTCAGTTATCGTTTGCAGATGCTATTCCCCATACACCTTGGGGGTATTATGGTAAGGTTTCTGGGAAGTCACCAGAGCACGCGACCGGTCTTGTTTATTCGCAAGAGCCTGCAGCCCAAATGGTGGCCCAGGTAGCTCAACCCCTTCCCGGTATGAAGGTTTTGGACTTGGCGGCAGCACCAGGTGGAAAATCCACTCAATTAGCAGCTTATCTAGCTAATCAGGGAGTCCTTGTTTCCAACGAAATTTCAAGCAAGCGTGCTAAGATTTTAGTAGAAAATATGGAGCGATTTGGAGCGACAAACGTTGTTGCAACTAATGAATCTGCTGACCGCTTGGCCAAGGTTTTTAAAGGTTACTTTGATGTGATTGTCCTTGATGCACCTTGCTCGGGTGAAGGGATGTTTCGTAAGCAGCCAGATGCCATGGATTATTGGAGTACCGCTTATCCTAGCCAATGTGCTAGTCTCCAAAGAGAAATTTTAGAAGATGCAGTGACTATGCTTGCAGAAGGTGGTCGTCTGGTCTATTCGACCTGTACTTGGGCACCTGAGGAAAATGAAGAAATCGTCCACTGGTTACTTGATACTTATGAATTTGAATTGCTTCCAGTTGAGCATTTGAACGGTATGGTAGCAGGAATTGACCTTCCTGAAACGGCGCGGATGTATCCTCATCATTTCAAGGGAGAAGGTCAGTTTGTTGCCCACCTGCAGTTTAAGGGACAAAATCCAGCACCTAAATTCAAAGCTAGCAAGAGCAATCTCAGTCGTGAGCAACTGGCTTTGTGGCAAGAATTTGCCCAAAAACACTTGCGAGTCAATCTAACTGGTATCTTGCAGACTTTTGGAGATCAGCTCTATCTCCTGCCAGAGATGCTACCTGATCTAGGAAAACTCAAAATTGCCCGAAATGGACTTCATCTGGGAACTTTTAAAAAGAAACGCTTTGAACCAAGCTTTGCTCTGGGATTAGCCTTGAAACCAAGCCAAGTACTTCAAAGTGTCGAAATCAATGATGAGGACTTTGTAAAATATGTGGCTGGTGAGACTGTTCAACTGTCTGAAGCTCGACCAAATGGTTGGTACCAAGTTGTGGTTCAAGGAAACGGATTGGGCTTTGCCAAGGTAACGGGAAATGTTTTGAAAAATTATTATCCAAAAGGGCTCAGATTCAGGTGAAAAAGCTAGTCAAAGAGCCTATTCTATGTTATAGTGGAAGTATGAGTTTTTTCTGATAGTCTTTCATTATTACTTATATTATACGATGGAATTGTCCGCTCCTAAGAATGACTAGATAAAATAAAGCGGGACAACCATTGATGATAATTGGATGATCAGGACAAACGGAAGAAATCAGAACATTTATCATTATGTTCAAGGAGAATAACAGTGAAAAAAAGAAAAAAGCTTGTCATGTCTCTTGCAGCTCTTTTGATGGCAGGTTCTCTAGCAGGATGTGCTAGCTGGATTGATCGTGGAGAATCCATGACAGCCGTTGGTTCAACTGCTCTTCAGCCTCTTGTCGAAGCGGCAGCAGATGAATTTGGTTCTAGAAACATCGGAAAAACAGTTAATGTTCAAGGTGGAGGATCGGGTACAGGACTTTCCCAAGTCCAGTCTGGAGCAGTTGACATCGGGAACTCTGACGTCTTTGCAGAGGAAAAAGAAGGAATCGATGCTTCGGCTCTAGTAGACCACAAGGTTGCAGTGGCTGGTCTTGCAGTGATTGTAAACAAGGAAGTGGATGTTGAAAATCTCACAACCGAGCAACTTCGTAAGATCTTTACTGGTGAAGTAACTAACTGGAAAGAAGTTGGGGGCAAAGACCTGGCCATTTCAATCATCAACCGAGCAGCAAGTTCTGGTTCACGAGCGACGTTTGATACGGTGGTTATGAATGGCCAAGCAGCAATGCAGAGCCAAGAACAGGATTCTAACGGGATGGTCAAGTCCATTGTATCCCAAACGCCTGGAGCCATTTCTTACCTGGCTTTTGCCTATGTAGATGACTCCGTGAAAAGCATGAAACTGAATGGGTATGAACCTACATCTGAGAATGTAACGACCAACAACTGGCCTTTGTGGTCTTATGAACATATGTACACACTCGGTCAGCCAAATGAGTTAGCTGCTGAATTCCTGAATTTCGTCCTCTCAGATGAAGCCCAAAATGGAATTGTTAAGGGCATGGGCTATATCTCTATCAATGAAATGAAAGTCCAAAAGGATGCTTCAGGTACCGTTACAGCAGTAGAAGGAGGTCAATAATGAATCAAGAAGAATTATCTAAAAAATTACTCTCTCCTTCAAAGAACTCTCGCCTTGAGAAGTTCGGTAAAGGTTTGACCTTCACCTGCCTTTCTTTGATTGTCATCATTGTGGCGATGATTTTGATTTTTGTAGCCCAAAAAGGCTTATCGACCTTCTTTGTTAATGGGGTCAACATCTTTGATTTCCTTTTTGGACAAACTTGGAATCCTTCAGGGAAACAATTTGGTGCCCTTCCGATGATTTTGGGCTCCTTTATTGTGACGATTTTATCAGCCCTCATCGCAACACCCTTTGCTATCGGTGCTGCAGTCTTTATGACAGAAGTATCACCAAAGGGTGCAAAGATTTTGCAACCAGCCATTGAACTCCTCGTCGGTATTCCTTCAGTCGTCTATGGATTTATCGGTTTGCAAGTTGTGGTGCCTTTTGTCCGTAGCGTCTTTGGTGGAACTGGTTTTGGGATCTTGTCAGGGATTTTCGTTCTCTTTGTCATGATCCTACCAACTGTAACCTTTATGACAACAGACAGCTTACGGGCTGTTCCTCGTCATTACCGTGAAGCCAGTTTAGCTATGGGAGCCACTCGTTGGCAAACCATCTGGCGTGTGACCTTGAAAGCAGCACGTTCAGGTATTTTCACTGCAGTGGTCTTTGGGATGGCGCGTGCCTTCGGTGAAGCCCTTGCTATTCAGATGGTGGTCGGAAACTCAGCAGTTATCCCAACCTCGTTAACAACACCAGCTGCGACCTTGACATCTGTATTGACTATGGGTATCGGAAATACCGTCATGGGAACGGTTGATAATAACGTTCTCTGGTCACTGGCCTTGGTATTGCTCTTGATGAGTTTGGCCTTTAACAGTGTGATTAAATTGATTACGAAAGAAAGAGGAAAGAAAAACTATGCACGCTAAGAAATTAGATAAACTTGCAACAGCTGTCCTCTATACCATCGCGGGTATCATCGTTGCCATCTTGGCATCCTTGATTCTCTATATCTTGGTGAGAGGGTTACCGCATATCTCTTGGTCCTTCTTGACAGGGAAATCCTCCTCTTATCAAGCAGGTGGGGGTATCGGGATTCAGCTCTACAATTCCTTCTTCCTTTTGGTTATTACCTTGATTATTTCTGTTCCGCTATCTATGGGAGCTGGCGTTTTCCTCGCTGAGTATGCCAAAAAAGGACCTGTGACCAATTTTATTCGTACCTGTATTGAGATTTTGTCTTCTCTACCATCAGTCGTTGTGGGCCTCTTTGGTTACTTGATCTTTGTTGTCCAGTTTGAGTATGGATTTTCAATCATTTCAGGTGCCTTGGCCTTGACGGTCTTTAACCTCCCTCAGATGACTCGAAATGTTGAGGACAGTTTAAAACACGTTCACCATACACAACGTGAGGCTGGCTTAGCTCTTGGAATTTCTCGTTGGGAGACTGTGGTCCATGTCGTCATTCCAGAGGCACTTCCAGGTATCGTAACGGGTGTTGTCTTGGCCTCTGGTCGTATCTTTGGTGAGGCCGCCGCTCTTATCTATACGGCAGGACAATCCGCTCCAGCCCTTGACTGGTCTAACTGGAATATCCTCAGTGTTACCAGCCCTATCTCAATCTTCCGTCAAGCAGAAACCTTGGCTGTCCACATCTGGAAGGTCAACAGTGAAGGAACCATTCCTGATGCTACCATTGTATCAGCTGGTTCTGCCGCCGTGCTCCTCATCTTTATCTTAATTTTTAACTTTGGAGCACGCAAACTCGGAAGCTATTTACACAAGAAATTAACCGCTGCCTAAAGGAGAAGCCATGTCAAAATATAACTGGGATGAAAAGCATATCATCACCTTTCCTGAAGAAAAAGTGGCCCTCTCTACCAAGGATTTACATGTTTACTATGGTAAAAATGAATCCATCAAGGGCATCGATATGCAATTTGAAAAAAATAAAATTACAGCCTTGATTGGTCCTTCTGGATCAGGGAAATCTACTTATCTTCGCAGTCTCAATCGGATGAATGATACCATTGATATTGCCAAGGTAACAGGTCAAATCCTCTACCGAGGGATTGACGTTAACCGTCCAGAAATCAATGTCTATGAGATGCGCAAGCATATCGGAATGGTCTTCCAACGTCCAAATCCATTTGCCAAGTCTATCTATCACAACATCACTTTTGCTCATGAACGTGCAGGTGTTAAGGACAAGAAAGTACTTGATGAAATTGTAGAAACCTCTCTAAGACAGGCTGCCCTTTGGGATCAGGTCAAAGACGACCTCCACAAATCAGCCTTGATGCTTTCTGGTGGTCAGCAGCAACGTCTCTGTATCGCTCGTGCCATCTCTGTCAAGCCAGATATTCTCTTGATGGATGAACCAGCGTCAGCCTTGGATCCGATTGCGACAGCCCAGCTGGAAGAGACCATGTTGGAATTGAAGAAGGACTTTACCATCATCATCGTTACCCACAGTATGCAGCAGGCTGCGCGTGCAAGTGACTACACAGGATTTTTCTACTTGGGCGATTTGATTGAGTATGATAAGACATCCAATATTTTCCAAAATGCCAAGCTACAGTCAACCAATGACTATGTAACGGGACACTTTGGTTAGAAAGGAAACAGCATGACAGAACCGATTCTGCAGGTAAAAGACCTGTCCGTTTATTACAACAAAAAGAAGGCCTTGAATAGTGTTTCCCTTTCTTTCCAACCTAAGGAAATAACAGCCTTGATTGGTCCTTCTGGATCAGGAAAGTCCACCCTGCTCAAAGCCATCAACCGCATGGGCGATCTAAATCCTGAGGTGACAACAACTGGATCAGTAGTCTATAATGGTCACAATATCTACAGTCCCCGCACCGATACGGTTGAATTGCGTAAGGAAATTGGTATGGTCTTTCAACAGCCCAATCCCTTCCCTATGTCTATCTACGAAAATGTTGTCTATGGGCTACGTATCAATGGGGTTAAGGATAAACATGTTTTGGATGAAGCAGTAGAAAAGGCCTTGCAACGTGCTTCTATCTGGGATGAAGTAAAGGATCGTTTGCATGATTCGGCCATTGGTCTCTCAGGTGGACAACAACAACGTGTTTGTGTTGCTCGTGTCTTAGCAACCAGTCCGAAAATTATCCTTTTAGATGAACCAACTTCAGCTTTGGATCCTATTTCTGCAGGTAAGATTGAAGAAACCTTGTATGGTCTAAAAGACAAATACACCATGCTCTTGGTAACGCGTTCGATGCAACAAGCCTCTCGTATCTCTGATAAAACAGGATTTTTCCTAGATGGGGATTTAATCGAGTTTAACGATACGAAGAAGATGTTCCTTTCCCCTCAAAACAAGGAAACAGAAGATTATATTACAGGAAAATTTGGATAAGGAGTTGAAAGATGTTACGATCTCAATTTGAAGAAGATTTGGAGAAATTGCACAACCAGTTCTACGCTATGGGACAAGAAGTGCTCTCGCAGATCAATCGTACAGTACGTGCCTTTGTCACTCATGACCGTGATTTGGCAAAAGAAGTCATTGAAGACGATGCAGAAGTAAATGAATATGAAGTGAAGTTGGAAAAGAAATCATTTGAAATGATTGCCCTTCAACAACCTGTTTCGCAAGACCTTCGTACCGTCTTGACCGTTCTCAAGGCAGTGTCAGACGTGGAACGCATGGGAGATCATGCAGTGTCTATCGCTGAGGCGACCATTCGTATGAAAGGGGAGCAACGTATCCCTTCTGTTGAAGAAGAAATCAAAAAGATGGGACGCGACGTGAAAAACTTCGTCGAAGCAGCTCTAGATCTCTATCTCAACGGTTCTGTGGATCAAGCCTACGAAGTAGCAGCGATGGATGAAAAAATCAACCATTACTTTGATAGTATCCGAGATTTGGCTACAGAAGAAATTAGGAAAAATCCTGAAGCCATCGTTACAGGCCGTGATTACTTCCAGGTCATTTCCTTCTTGGAACGAATCGGAGACTACGCAAAAAATATCTGTGAATGGGTTGTTTACTTTGAAACAGGTAAGATTGTAGAATTATAAAGTATTTAAATGATAGAATAATTGTGAAAGCTTACTTTTTAATATAGTAAGCTTTCGTTGTATTGATGGTTTACTTTGTCAGAAGTGAGTAATGGACTACATACAGAATATAAGAAAAAAAGTAGGAAAAGATAAAATAATTTTAAATTTTACCTCTGGAATATTAAGTCAATTAGGAAAAATATTATTACAAAAACGTGCAGATAAAGGAACTTGGGGCTTACCAGGTGGTGATTGTGCATAATAACAGGTGCTTAAAACGTTGATAAAATAAGAAGTCGAGTTTTTACCAATTATATATACTGTAAAAAGTTCAAAAAGAATGCTATAATTTAAAATGGAGGATATTGCCATGAAAATTAATGCTGTAGATTTGTTTTGTGGTGTTGGAGGGTTGACCTGTGGTGTTCAGCAAGCAGGTATAAATGTAATAGCAGGTTATGATATAGATCCTCATAGTCAATTTGCATACGAATTTAATAATAAAGCGAGATTCATTTTAAAAGATGTAAAAGAAATTGATAGCAAGGAAATTACTGCTCTTTATCCGAATGATACTGATATAAAAATTTTAATGGGTTGTGCCCCATGCCAACCCTTTTCGACTTATAGTCATAAGTACAAGAATAATGAGAATACACTTCAGAAGATGGATCTTTTAGACTATTTTGGGAAACAAATAGAGTATGTTCAACCCGATATTGTTTCAATGGAAAATGTTCCACAAATGGTCAATGAAAAGGTATTTGATAAATTTATCCAGATTTTGAATGATAATAATTACTTAATTGATTACAAAGTGATATTCGCGCCAGATTACGGTGTTCCTCAAAAAAGAAAGAGATTATTGCTTTTAGCTTCAAAATTGGGAGAAATCAAATTAATTCCTGCACAATTTAATAAAGATAATTACCCTACACTTCGAGATACAATTGGAAATTTACCAAAATTGAAGGCAGGAGATACTGATTTAAATGATCCTCTTCATAGAAGCAGAAATCTATCTGAATTGAATATGAAGAGAATAAAGCAGTCAAAACCTGGTGGAACTTGGAGGGATTGGGACGAGGAGCTATTACTGGAAGCTTATAAGAAAAAAAGCGGAGCTTCTTTTGGATCGGTATATGGTCGTTTAGAATGGGATAAACCTGCTAATACAATTACAACACAATTTCCAGGAATAGGAAATGGGCGATTTGGACATCCTGATCAAGATAGAGCTTTAAGTCTACGTGAAGGTGCAATGTTACAAACATTTCCGAGAGATTACTTATTTACACAACCTGAACTTAAGGGAAAATATCCTATTTCACAGGTAGCACTACAAATTGGGAATGCTGTTCCACCTAAGTTGGGAGAGGTAATTGGTCAAAGTATATTAAATCATTTGGAGGACGTATAATGAAAAAAGAATATCCAATTCAAATTAGTCCAGAAATATTAGAATTATTGGGACCTAGTTTGTACACTAATATTTATTATGTGCTAGCAGAACTAGTAGCTAATAGCTATGATGCTGATGCTGAAAATGTTTGGATTAATTTTTCGGATTCTGTAATTATCATTGAGGATGATGGAAAGGGAATGACATATGATGAAACACGAGAAAAGTATTTATCTGTGGCTAAACCAACTCGAGTTGATGAGAATAGCTCAAAAAGTGAGAAATATAAACGACCTAAAATGGGGAGAAAGGGAATTGGTAAACTAGCAGCATTAGCTGTTTCTAGCAGAGTAAAAGTGATGACGAAATCGGGCAGTGATAAATCGGGATTCTGGTTAACGAGAACTGTTCCAGATAATGGGAGATTAAAGGCGATTTCTGAAGATGAGATGTATTTTGATCATATTACTGAGTCTGGGACAAGGATTGAGATGCTGGACTCAGAGTTTGAAATTCCTAAGCTGTCCAAAACTATAAAAAACAATCTTTCAAAGTTTTTCCCGCAACTGAGCGATAATGAAGAAAACCCTTTTGCAATTCATATCAAGGGGATAGATGGAAAAAATGAAACTTCAAGAAAGTTTGTGGATTCTTTGGCGACCTCCTTGGACTCTCTTATCATATTTGGGAAAGATGAGTATGGAATTCTTGATAAATTTAAAAATAAATCCCCTAAATACGCAAATCTTAATTATTCAGTAAAGAACCCTATCAAAAAAGACTATTCAATAAAAAACAGATTAGGTAAAATTGAAGATAGAACTTTGGAAGTAAAAGGATGGATAGGTACATATAGTACGACAAGGGGTTTGAAAGAGAAAGAATCATCTGATTTTCCAGATAACTTTCTAGCAATATATTCTCATGGGAAATTAGGTCAATTTAATGTTTTAAACGAAATTGGTCAAAATAGATTGAATGAAGTTTATGTTGTGGGGCAATTATATGTAGATGAATTTGAAGAAACAAATTTACCTGATATGGCATTGAGCAATAGACAAGGATATAAGAGCGACGATGTTCGTTATAAAATATTCTTGGAGGCTGCATCAGATATATTAAACCAAGTGCTCAGAAAAAAAGATTTAGCAATTAAAGCTAAGAATAAAGATAAACTAGAAAGTAAAAAGAAACAAAAACGAAAAGCCGAGGATGAATTTGCAGAAAAAGCACAAGAAGTACTTGAAACGTTTAATAAAGCTGTTCCAAACAACACATTGGATCCTAAAATAGCAAATAATATGTTCCAGCAATTAGGAATGAAAAAAATAAGGGTTGATAATGAATCTAGAAAAATTTTGCTTAGCCATACTCGGGAGGACCAAAAGCTAAATAATGTTTTATATGGTTTATTATTATTCAATGGCTTCAGTGAGGAAGAAATCATTTATACTAGTGACCCGCAGAATCGCTCGGTAGTTCCTTACGGACAAAATATATGGGATTATTTTCGAGAATTTTTTATAAATAGTTATTCAAATAAACCAATCTATGTTTTATATGTACATTCTAATAACTCTGCAAAAAAAAGAGGTGTTTTACTTGAAGTAGGTGCCGGTTGGGTTGTTAAAACGAAGCATGGGATTATTAAAGCTGGTCAAGAAGAACCTACGGCACCTCTAGTGACAACAACAGTGCATCCTAATGTTTATATTGATGATAATGCTGAACGTGTGGTAACAACTGACAATCACTTCGGAACACTTCATTCACTTCTAAGTGAAGTTTGTAGTATGTTTAATAAAACACTTAGAACATTGGAAGAAAACAAGGAAGAATATCAGAAATTAGGTGGTGAAATTTTAACCGAATCTAATTTTGTTAATTTTTTTAATAATAAGGAGACAATAAATGAAAGAAACAAAATCTAAACATATTGATTTAGTTCAATCAATAATTACTAGGATGGCACAAAATTCTTTTGTGATCAAGGGCTGGATGATTACGATTGTTGTAGGGTTATTTTTATTTTTACAAAAAGATAATCTACAAAATAATTTTCTAATATATCTTTTTCCGATTATTGGCTTTTGGCTTCTAGATTCTTATTATCTATGGCAAGAAAGATTGTATAGAAAACTTTATGGAAGTGTGATTAGTAATTTAAAGGAAAGTTCTGATTTAAAATTATCAGTAGAAGAATTTAAAAATAGTACAAAATATCTATCAGCGTTATTTTCAATCACAGAAATTTTAACTTATTTACCAGTTGCGTTGTTTGTATTTTTAATTTTGTGCTCTAAAAACTAGGTGATAATATTTTAAGCTTGGATGAGAAAATGAATGAAGAGTTAGTATGCTTCGTATTTAGACAGTGGTTTTAACCAATTTGTACATGATTCGCGACGGACAAAAAATTGTTGTCATGGAGAGGCTTAAACAAGATTGGCCCGGTTTGGTTTTCCCAGGTGGTGCTATTGAATTAGGTGAATCGGCTTTAGAAGCCTTAGTGCGAGAGTTTTATGAAGAAACGGGAATCGAAGTGAGAGTGGAAAAACTCTTAAATGTTTATACAAAATATTCAGATAGTTATCCGAATGCTGATGAGTCTCAAGTTCTTACAATTTTGTATTTAGTTTCATCTAAAACTTCTATCTCTACAAATTTTTTTACAAGTGATGAAACTTTAGAATTAGGATTTTTTGATCATAGAGACATACAAAATATTACAATTGTGAACCAACAACATCTAGATATGATTGAAGATTTTTTTGAAAATAATTTTCCAGTTGGTAGATAAGCTTAATATTGTGTTTCTATTTTTTGTAAATAGCCTCTCTGTTTTGATTAAAAAAGTGTGAAGTGTTCACAAATATTTTCAATTTAGTTATAATTATTAACAAAAAATATCGTTTATTTATAAAATTTTAAAAGTGAATATTATTTGTTTGTAGCTTGTTTTCCAGCATGATTTTAGTAGCTTGTCTGTCAGGTGCTGATAGTTCCCAGTCTGCTGTGGAAGCTATCAAACAAAAAGGGAAGCTAGTTGTGGCAACTAGTCCAGACTATGCACCATTTGAATTCCAAGCATTGGTAGATGGTAAAAACCAAGTGGTTGGTGCAGATATTGATATGGCTCAAGCGATTGCGGATGAACTTGGCGTTAAGCTTGAAATCTCTAGTATGAATTTTGACAATGTCTTGACCAGTCTTCAAACTGGAAAGGCTGACTTGGCTATTGCAGGAATTAGTGCTACTGATGAGAGAAAGGAAGTCTTTGACTTTTCAATTCCATACTATGAAAACAAGATGAGTTTCTTGGTTAGAAAAGCCGATTTAGACAAGTACAAGGATCTTTCAAGCCTTGCAAGTGCAAATATCGCTGCACAAAAGGGAACTGTGCCAGAAACCATGGTCAAGGAACAATTGCCAAATGCCCAATTGACATCTTTGACCAATATGGGGGAAGCAGTCAATGAGTTGCAGGCTGGAAAAGTGGATGCTGTTCATATGGATGAACCAGTGGCCCTTAGTTACGCAGGCAAAAACTCAGACCTTGTTGTTGCAACTGTTAATTTGATGATGAAAGATGGTGAAGCCAATGCCGTTGCTATCAAGAAGAATCAATCAGACTTGAAAGCAGTAGTAGATAAGGTTATCAAAAAACTGAAAGATGACGGAACTTATCAAAACTATCTAGAAAAAGCAGCGAAACTAACAGAAGTTGAACAATAAGAAAAAGCAGAGTTGGACTTTAATCCAATTCTGCTTTTATGTATTCTAATAGCTCTTCTAGATTTTCAAAAGTGACTTTGGCGAACTGATAAGGACAGGCGTCCAAATAAGCCTTCTCAAAAAAGTCTAGTTTGAGTGAGCTGTGTTTCAGACTGGCAATTTTAGGATAGTTTCTCAAATCAAGCAGAAGGCCATCGTGTAGAGGATAGTGGGGCAAGGGACAGGTGTTTTCTTCAAGCACTTTCTTTATCCGAGCCTGATAGTTCTCTTGAAGGGTCAGTCGAGCCAGTCGATTTTTTTCAAATAACTGACTATCGATGTAAAGAGAAAGAGCCTTTTGCATGATGAGATTGCTGTCATAGTCCAGGATATTTTTGTAGGAAACAAAGGCTTCTTTTAGGGCCTTTGGGAGAATGAGAGCGGTGATACGAAGGGCTGGAAAGAGGCTGGTTGAGAAGGACTTGATATAAATGACTCGATCTTCAGTATCCAGATAATGGAAGGTTTGTCCCTTTTTAGGGTCTAAGTCACCTAGATAATCATCCTCGACGATGTATACACCATACTGATTTGCTAGATCCAGAATAGCCCTCTTTTCCTGATCAGAATAGGAATGACCTAGGGGATAGTGGAAGCGAGGAATGGTATAGAAAAACTTGATTTTCCCAGATTTGAATTGTTTTTCCAGTTCTTCCAGGTTGATGCCATCAATACGGCGTTCAATGGTCTGGTAGGCTAATCCTTGAGCGACCAAGAGGCGATTCATCCGGTGGTAGGTCGGCTGTTCGACCAAAATCTCAGCTCCCTCGCTCGGAAAGTTAATCTGAGAAAGGATAAAGAGAGCTTGCTGGGTGCCAGATGTTAGAACCAGTTGATCTGGTTTGCAGTAGAGAGCCTGGTCAAAGAGGAGTTGATGGACAGATTGTCTCAGTTCCTCAAGGCCTTCTTGGTTGTCATAGTAGTTGAAGAGGTAGTTTTCTCGGCCTATTAGGGTTTCGTTGACGCAGAGTCGGAAGTCGTCATAGGCACTAGCGTGTTCGTCAGTGACTTCAATTTCCAAGTCTTGGTGCTGTCCTTGTTCCAGAACATAGTAGCCACTTTGGGGTTTGGCATAGAGGTATTGTTCATGGCGTAATTCCAGCAGGGCTCGTTGGATAGTGTCCTTGCTACAGTGGAAGTCTTGGCTAAGTTGACGGATAGAGGGAAGCCGGCTGCCTGTTGGAAATTTTCCTGATTCGATACCTTTTTTGAGAAAGGAAACGACTGCTTGGTATTTACTTTCTTTCTTCATTCCAGACCTCCGTTGATTTTGTTACATTGTACCTTTTTTTTGCCTCCTTTGCAATGGGAAAAGCATTCCCCCTTTCACAACTAGGAGCAAATGTGGTATACTTAGAAAGTATGATGATTCATTGAAAAGAAGATAAGAAAGAGAATGGATAGAAAAGTGCAGGAACCGGTAAAATTATTTCAATACAATACTCTAGGTGCCCTAATGGCAGGTCTCTATGGTGGAACCATGACAGTAGGAGAATTGCTGGAACATGGTGACCTCGGCTTGGGAACCTTGGATTCAATTGATGGGGAGTTGATTGTCCTTGATGGCAAGGCTTATCAAGCCAAAGGTTCAGGGGAACAACCTGAAATTGTAGAAGTCGCACCTGATGCCCTTATCCCATATGCAGCAGTGGTCCCTCATCAGGCAGAAGTGATTTTCCGCCAGCGCTTTGAGATGACGGACAAGGAATTGGAAAAGCGGATTGAGTCCTACTATGATGGTGAGAATCTTTTTCGTTCCATCAAGATTCATGGGGAATTCGCTCACATGCATGTACGTATGATTCCCAAGTCAACAACAGACACCAAGTTTGCTGAGGTTGCCACCCATCAGCCTGAATATAGCCGTGAAAATATTTCAGGAACCATTGTTGGATTTTGGACACCGGAGATTTTCCATGGGGTCAGTGTTGCAGGCTACCATCTGCATTTTATCTCAGACGATTTGACCTTTGGTGGGCATGTGATGGACTTTGTTATCAAAGAAGGAATGATCGAGGTTGGAGCAGTCGACCAGTTGGACCAACGTTTTCCAGTCCAAGATCGCCAGTATTTATTTGCCAAATTTAACGTTGACGAGATGAAGAAAGACATTGATAAGTCAGAATAGGAGAAAAAGATGACACTACATATTATCCTTACCATGATCGCTTTGGTTTTAGTCCTAGTAGGTGGGACTTGGTACGCAAAAAAACGCTTTAAGATCTCTCTTGCAGTGATGGGCTTGGGGGCAATCGCATTTTTTGTTTCTTCTCAAGTGCTAGAGAAGATTGTTCATCTTCTGATACTCCATCCGCAAAAAGATGGAACCATTCCGCTCATGCAGGAGCATCCTTTTTTATACGTCCTTTATGGAATTGCCGTGGCGGCCCTCTTTGAGGAAACAGCTCGTCTTGTCTTTTTTAAATGGTTGGAGAAAAAGAGATGTCTAGAAGATCGAGATGCTTTGGCTTATGGTCTGGGACATGGGGGCTTGGAGATGCTCTATCTCGGAATGGGAAGCTTGATCAGTCTTTTGATTCTCTTTTCACTCATCCAGACTTCAAATACTGATGTAGCCAATCTCCTTCCAAAGGCTACCCTCGAAACGGTTCAGTCTCTTTCTGTATGGCAGGTTTATTTACTAGGAGTTGAGCGTGTGCTTGCCCTAGTTCTCCAAATTGGTCTTTCCATCTGGGTTTACCAAAGTGTTAGCCAAAAGAAATGGATCTACCTAGTTGCTGCCTATGGTTTGCATGCCTTGTTTGACTTGGCTCCAGCTTTATCTCAAGTAGGATGGATTGCAAATCCACTTCTAGTTGAGTTTATTCTTCTCGTAGAACTTTTAGTCTTTATCTGGCTAACAAAATCTACATTTTGGAAAAAATCATCATAAAAAGAGGGAAACCTCTTTTTTTACGCAATGCTTTGACACCAAGAATTTTCCTGTCGTCAAAAGCCCTTAAAAATGGTATAATGAAATGACTTTACAAAAGGATGAGAGATATGACATTCGTAACTAAAATACAAGAACAATTAGAAGGAATCGATATTCGTTTCAAGGAACCCTTGAAGACCTATACCTATACCAAGGTCGGAGGTCGAGCGGATTATCTAGTTTTGCCACGCAATCGCTATGAGATGGCGCGTGTCGTCCAATTTGCCAATCAAGAGAATATTCCTTGGATGGTGCTAGGAAATGCCAGCAATATCATCGTTCGTGAAGGTGGAGTCCGTGGTTTTGTCATCTTGTGCGATAAGCTTAATAACGTTTCAGTTGATGGTTATACCATTGAGGCAGAAGCGGGTGCTAATTTGATCGAGACAACACGTATTGCACTTCGTCATAGTTTGACTGGTTTTGAGTTTGCTTGCGGTATTCCAGGGAGCATCGGGGGAGCTGTCTTTATGAATGCGGGTGCCTATGGAGGAGAGATTGCTCACATCTTGCAGTCTTGTAAGATTCTGACCAAGGAAGGGAAAATCGAGACCTTGTCAGCCAAGGACTTGGCTTTTGGTTACCGCCATTCAGCTATTCAGGATTCTGGGGCCATTGTCTTGTCGGCTAAATTTGCCCTTGCTCCAGGAAATCACCAGGTCATCAAGCAGGAAATGGATCGCTTGACTCACCTTCGCGAACTCAAACAACCTTTAGAATACCCATCATGTGGTTCAGTCTTTAAGCGTCCAGTGGGGCATTTTGCAGGTCAGTTGATTTCAGAAGCTGGTTTGAAAGGCTATCGTA
The DNA here is from genome assembly GCF_054861215.1 of Streptococcus sp. KHUD_018. Next base: position 1,400,257 of record NZ_CM142176.1, on the reverse strand, counting down.
TCGGTGGTGTTGAAGTGTCTGAAAAGCACGCTGGTTTCATGATCAATGTTGCTGACGGTACGGCCAAAGACTACGAGGACTTGATCCAATCTGTTATTGAAAAAGTCAAGGAACACTCAGGTGTCACCCTTGAGAGAGAAGTTCGAATTTTAGGTGAGAAGGAGTAAGGTTTCGCCAGAATAGCTGCTGCTATGTCAATGGAAAGGGGGTGAAAGCCTATCGGTAGCGAAGATGTATGCAGGTGGTTTTACTCCCTGCAAGAGGTAGTAGCGGCTTGACAGAGCCCTGATCTGTTAATTTATGAAAAAGAAGGAATTTATGCCAATTGAAAAAACCAATTATCGAATTCAAAAACGTCTCTAAAGTTTTTGAAGACAGCAACACCAAGGTTCTCAAAGACATTAACTTTGAGTTGGAAGAAGGAAAGTTTTACACTCTTTTAGGCGCATCTGGTTCAGGAAAATCAACCATCCTAAACATCATTGCAGGTTTGCTGGATGCGACGACAGGAGATATTTTGCTGGATGGGGTACGGATCAACGACATCCCAACCAACAAGCGAGACGTCCATACGGTTTTCCAATCCTATGCCTTATTTCCACATATGAATGTGTTTGAAAATGTTGCCTTTCCTCTCCGTTTGCGTAAGATTGACAAGAAAGAAATCGAGCAACGCGTAACGGAAGTTCTCAAGATGGTTCAGTTGGAAGGTTATGAAAAACGTTCCATCCGTAAACTCTCTGGAGGACAACGCCAGCGTGTGGCCATTGCCCGTGCCATCATTAACCAACCTCGTGTGGTTTTGTTGGATGAGCCCTTGTCAGCGCTGGACTTGAAATTGCGAACAGACATGCAGTACGAACTGCGTGAATTGCAACAACGATTGGGAATTACCTTTGTTTTTGTCACTCACGATCAGGAAGAAGCTCTTGCCATGAGTGACTGGATTTTCGTTATGAACGATGGCGAGATTGTTCAGTCTGGAACGCCAGTGGACATCTACGATGAGCCAATCAACCACTTTGTTGCCACCTTTATCGGTGAGTCCAATATCTTGCCAGGAACCATGATTGAAGACTACTTGGTCGAGTTCAATGGCAAACGCTTTGAAGCGGTTGATGGTGGGATGAAGCCAAATGAACCTGTTGAGGTTGTCATTCGTCCAGAGGACTTGCGTATTACTCTTCCTGAAGAAGGCAAGCTCCAAGTCAAGGTTGATACCCAGCTCTTCCGTGGGGTTCACTACGAGATTATCGCCTACGACGAACTTGGTAATGAATGGATGATCCACTCAACTCGTAAGGCCATTGTGGGTGAGGAAATCGGTTTGGACTTTGAACCAGAAGACATCCATATCATGCGTCTCAACGAAACCGAAGAAGAGTTCGATGCTCGTATCGAAGAATACGTAGAAATCGAAGAGCAAGAAGCAGGTCTGATTAACGCGATCGAGGAGGAAAGAGATGAAGAAAACAACCTCTAAACTCTTTGTAGTGCCCTACATGCTTTGGATTGCCCTCTTTGTTCTCGCACCCTTGGTCTTGATTTTCGGTCAATCCTTTTTCAACATTGAAGGCCAGTTCAGTTTAGAAAACTATAAATCTTACTTTGCATCACAAAACTTGACCTATCTTAAAATGAGTTTTAACTCAGTGCTCTATGCGGGGATTGTCACCTTGGTAACACTGCTCATCAGCTATCCAACAGCCCTCTTTTTGACTCGTCTCAAGCACCGTCAACTCTGGCTCATGCTGATTATCCTGCCGACATGGATTAACCTGCTCCTCAAGGCCTATGCCTTTATCGGGATTTTTGGTCAGAATGGCTCTATTAACCAATTTTTTGAATTTATCGGAATCGGTTCGCAGCAGTTGCTCTTTACTGATTTCTCCTTTATCTTTGTCGCAAGCTATATCGAGCTTCCCTTTATGATTTTGCCGATTTTCAATGTCTTGGATGATATGGACAACAATCTTATAAATGCCAGCTATGACCTCGGTGCGACCAAGTGGGAGACCTTCCGTCATGTCATCTTCCCCCTTTCTATGAACGGGGTAAGAAGTGGGGTTCAGTCGGTCTTTATCCCTAGTTTGAGTCTTTTTATGTTGACACGTTTGATCGGGGGGAACCGCGTTATCACGCTGGGAACGGCTATTGAGCAGAACTTCCTGACCAATGACAACTACGGTATGGGTTCAACCATCGGTGTGATCCTCATCCTGACCATGTTCATCACCATGTGGGTGACCAAGGAAAGGAGAGAACGATGAAAAAATTTGCCAATCTCTACCTAGCCTTCGTCTTTATCATCCTTTATTTGCCAATTTTTTACTTGATTGGCTATGCCTTTAATGCTGGTGATGATATGAACAGTTTTACCGGCTTTAGTTTGAGCCATTTTAAAACTATGTTTGGTGATGGCCGTCTCATGTTGATTCTCACCCAGACCTTTTTCTTGGCCTTTCTGTCAGCCTTGATTGCGACCATTATCGGGACTTTCGGTGCCATCTATATCTACCAGTCTCGTAAGAAATACCAAGAAGCCTTTCTTTCACTCAATAATATCCTCATGGTTGCGCCTGACGTTATGATTGGTGCCAGCTTCTTGATTCTCTTTACCCAGCTTAAGTTTTCACTTGGCTTTTTGACGGTTCTATCTAGTCACGTGGCCTTTTCCATCCCTATCGTGGTCTTGATGGTCTTGCCTCGTCTCAAGGAGATGAATGATGACATGATTCATGCGGCTTATGATTTGGGGGCCAGTCAATTTCAGATGTTTAAGGAAATCATGCTCCCTTATCTGACTCCGTCTATCATTGCAGGTTATTTCATGGCCTTTACCTATTCGCTGGATGACTTTGCCGTGACCTTCTTTGTAACAGGAAATGGCTTTTCAACCCTGTCAGTTGAGATTTACTCTCGTGCTCGTAAGGGGATTTCACTAGAAATCAATGCCCTGTCTGCCCTTGTCTTTCTCTTTAGTATTATCCTAGTTGTTGGATATTACTTTATCTCACGTGAGAAGGAGGAGCAAGCATGAAAAAACTCTATTCATTTTTAGCTGGAATTGTAGCAATTATCCTCGTCTTGTGGGGAATTGCGACTCATCTAGACAATAAAATCAATAGCCGAGATAGTCAAAAACTGGTTATCTACAACTGGGGAGACTATATCGATCCAGAACTCTTGGAGCAATTCACAGAAGAAACAGGAATTCAAGTCCAGTACGAGACCTTTGACTCCAACGAAGCCATGTATACCAAGATTAAGCAGGGTGGAACGACCTACGACATTGCCATCCCGAGTGAATACATGATCAACAAGATGAAGGATGAAGACCTCTTGGTTCCACTCGATTATTCAAAAATTGAAGGAATCGAAAATATCGGACCAGAGTTTCTCAACCAGTCTTTTGATCCGGGCAATAAATTCTCTATCCCTTACTTCTGGGGGACCTTGGGAATTGTCTACAATGAAACCATGGTAGATGAGGTGCCTGAGCATTGGGATGACCTCTGGAAACCAGAGTACAAGGATTCCATCATGCTCTTTGATGGAGCGCGTGAGGTGCTGGGACTGGGTCTTAACTCACTCGGTTACAGCCTTAACTCAAAGGATCCTCAGCAGTTGGAAGAGACAGTAGATAAGCTTTACAAACTGACTCCAAATATCAAGGCCATCGTGGCCGATGAGATGAAGGGTTACATGATCCAGAACAATGCTGCTATCGGCGTGACCTTCTCTGGGGAAGCCAGCCAGATGTTGGAGAAAAATCCTAATCTCAAGTATGTCGTTCCGACAGAAGCCAGCAATCTCTGGTTTGATAACATGGTCATTCCAAAAACCGTGAAAAATCAAGATGCCGCCTATGCCTTTATCAACTTTATGTTGAAACCCGAAAATGCTCTGAAAAATGCGGAGTATGTAGGCTATGCAACGCCAAATAACACAGCCAAGGAACTGCTCCCAGAGGAGACCAAGGAAGACAAGGCCTTCTATCCAGACGCTGATACCATGAAAAACCTAGAAGTTTATGAGAAGTTTGATCATAAATGGACAGGCAAATACAGCGACCTCTTCCTACAGTTTAAAATGTATCGGAAGTAGGAATTAAATGTAAGAAAACGAATCAGTCAAGCTGGTTCGTTTTTTAAAAAATAGAAGGCAATTTTTATAACGGTATCTTTAGATATTCTAGTTGCTTATTTGCTTGCCTAGTAGTATACTAAGCTTAACCTTACAGAAAGCGGTAACAAATAATGAAACTGTCTACTTTTTTCAAAAAATTTTTTTGGCCAGCCTTTTTGACTGTTCAGCAAACTGTTATACTATTCTCTCTAAAGGATGGTTTGGATCGACAATACCTAACAACTGATTCCATACATTTGGTGATAGGGTTCTTTATATTTGTAAATATTTTCGAAGCTATCTTTAACAATTCAAAACTTTGGAATAAAAGTTGGGATAAAAAGAGTGATGGCAGTAAGAAAAAATATATCCTGAAAAAGTAATCGGAGATGTAGGGAATGGGTCTGATTCAATGGAGATGATTTCCAGTTGACGCAAGCTTAAAAAAACGATATAATAATAAAGTTGAGAATTGATTTTCAGTTGTCTTAGTCCAGAGAAATGGCGGTGCTGCGAGCCATCTAAGGTGGGAAGTCTTGCTACTCAATCAAACAATTGCATAAGAATAAGAGAATGACAAGTTCATTGAATGAAGGTGGTACCGCGGTTTTTCGCCCTTCGTGATATGGACTTGTCTTTTGATTTTTGGAGGTGTTTATGAAGACATTTCTCGTGAAACAAAAGTTTCGTCTTGGAGGCGAACGCTTCGATATCAAGGATGATAGAGGAGTAGTGAACTATCAGGTGGAGGGTTCTTTCTTCCAAATCCCTAAGACCTTTACCATCTATGACGCTTATGGTGAACAAGTTAGTGAGATTAGTAAAGAATTTTTCACCTTACTTCCTCGCTTTACTATTCAGTTACGAAATGGTTCCAATTTCGTCATTCGTAAGAAGTTGACCTTTTTTCGAGATAAGTATGAGTTTGATGATTTAGGGCTTCGTATCGAGGGCAATATCTGGGATCTGAATTTCAAATTGCTAGATGATCGTGATCAGCTTGTTGCCGAGATTCGGAAAGAGATTTTCCATTTGACCTCAACTTACACCGTAACCGTCTATGAAGACTCTTATGCAGACCTGGTCATTTCCCTCTGTGTCGCGATTGACTATGTGGAGATGCTGGAAAGCCAATCAAATTAAACAAGTAAATAAGGAGATATTATGAAACAACTATCTAGTGCTCAAGTTCGCCAAATGTGGCTAGATTTCTGGGCAAGCAAAGGCCACTCTGTAGAACCATCAGTCAGCTTGGTTCCTGTAAACGACCCAACTCTTTTGTGGATCAACTCTGGGGTAGCCACTCTTAAGAAATATTTTGACGGAACTATCAAACCTGAAAATCCACGTATTACCAATGCCCAAAAGGCTATCCGTACCAACGACATCGAAAACGTAGGGAAGACTGCTCGTCACCATACTATGTTTGAAATGTTAGGGAACTTCTCCATCGGGGACTACTTCCGTGATGAGGCTATCACTTGGGCTTATGAGCTTTTGACAAGTCCTGAATGGTTTGATTTCCCAGCTGAAAAACTCTACATGACCTACTATCCAGAAGATAAAGATTCTTACAACCGCTGGATTGAAGTAGGAGTGGACCCAAGCCACTTGATCCCAATCGAAGACAATTTTTGGGAAATCGGTGCTGGACCTTCTGGACCAGATACAGAGATTTTCTTTGACCGTGGAGAAGCCTTTGACCCAGAAAACATCGGTCTTCGCCTGCTTACAGAAGATATCGAAAACGACCGTTACATTGAAATCTGGAACATTGTATTGTCACAATTTAACGCTGACCCTGCTGTTCCTCGTAGCGAGTACAAGGAATTGCCACACAAAAACATCGATACGGGCGCTGGTTTAGAGCGTTTGGTAGCGGTTATCCAAGGGGCTAAGACAAACTTTGAAACAGACCTCTTCATGCCGATCATCCGTGAAGTTGAGAAATTGTCTGGGAAGGTTTACGATCAAGATGGCGACAACATGAGCTTTAAGGTCATCGCAGACCACATCCGTTCTCTTTCATTTGCCATCGGTGATGGTGCCCTTCCAGGAAATGAAGGTCGTGGTTATGTCCTTCGTCGTCTTCTCCGTCGTGCTTCCATGCATGGTCAAAAATTGGGTATCAATGAGCCTTTCCTTTACAAACTCGTTCCAACTGTTGGAAAAATCATGGAAAGCTACTACCCAGAAGTCCTTGAAAAACGTGACTTTATCGAGAAAATCGTTAAGAGCGAGGAAGAGTCATTCGCTCGTACCCTTCATTCAGGTCAACACTTTGCAGAGACCATTGTAGCTGATTTGAAAGAAAAGGGTCAAAGCGTTATCGCTGGGCAAGATGTCTTCAAACTATACGACACTTACGGATTCCCAGTGGAATTGACAGAAGAAATCGCTGAAGAAGCTGGTATGACTGTAGACCGTGAAGGCTTTGAAGCAGCCATGAAAGAACAGCAAGAACGAGCGCGTGCGTCAGCTGTTAAGGGTGGCTCAATGGGTATGCAAAATGAAACCCTACAAAACATCACAGTGGAGAGTGTCTTTAACTATGAAGCATCTCAATTGTCTTCTAAATTAGTGGCAATCGTAGCTGAAAACGCTGAAGTTGAAGCTGTTTCAGAAGGAACTGCCTCTCTGATCTTTGCTGAGACTCCATTCTACGCTGAAATGGGTGGACAAGTAGCTGACCACGGCCAAATCTTGGATGCTAAAGGAAATGTCGTAGCGACTGTAACGGACGTGCAAAAAGCACCAAACGGACAAGCTCTTCATACTGTTGAAGTTCTTGCACCACTTGCTTTGAACCAAGAATACACATTGGCCATCGACACCAATCGTCGTCTTCGTGTCATGAAGAACCACACGGCGACTCACTTGCTTCACGCTGCCCTTCACAATATCCTTGGGAACCATGCGACACAAGCAGGATCTCTTAATGAAGTTGAATTCCTTCGCTTTGACTTTACTCACTTCCAAGCAGTAACTGCTGAAGAATTGCGTGCGATTGAACAGCAAGTCAACGAAAAAATCTGGGAAGCTCTTGAAGTTAAGACAGTTGAAACGGATATAGATACTGCCAAGGAAATGGGAGCTATGGCCCTCTTTGGTGAGAAATACGGTAAGGAAGTCCGTGTTGTTACTATCGGTGACTACTCTATCGAGCTTTGTGGTGGTACCCACGTTGGCAACACTTCTGAGATTGGTCTCTTCAAGATTGTTAAAGAAGAAGGGATCGGCTCAGGAACTCGCCGTATCTTGGCAGTGACTGGTAAGGAAGCATTTGAAGCCTACCGCGAACAAGAAGACGCTCTGAAAGCCGTCGCAGCAACCTTGAAAGCACCTCAACTCAAGGAAGTGCCTCACAAGGTTGAAGGACTTCAAGAGCAACTCCGTCAATTGCAAAAAGAAAATGCAGAGTTGAAGGAAAAAGCCGCAGCCGCAGCTGCTGGCGATGTCTTCAAGGATGTGAAGGAAGTCAACGGACACCGTTACATTGCAAGCCAAGTTTCTGTATCAGATGCAGGTGCCCTTCGTACCTTTGCGGATAACTGGAAACAAAAAGACTACTCTGATGTGCTTGTCCTAGTTGCCGCTATCGGTGACAAGGTGAACGTTCTTGTAGCTAGCAAGACAAAAGATGTGCATGCAGGTAATGTGATCAAAGAATTGGCACCAATCGTCGATGGACGTGGTGGTGGTAAACCAGACATGGCCATGGCAGGAGGAAGCAACCAAGCTAAAATCCAAGAACTCTTGGATGCAGTAGCTGGTAAATTGTAATCAAGTAAAGATCTATCCATTTGGGTAGGTCTTTTTGTGCATACAAAAAAAGCCAAATCCAGTCGGATTTGGCTTGTAACGGATAGGTTTATTTTGCTGCCCAGACACTGACTGAACCTGCTGCTACTGGAAATTCTCCATAACCTTCAGCATTGATCGTAACTTGTGCTGGATGATTTTCAAGGAGATCAACAAAGGTTTGGTCAGCCCATTCTTGCCCGACAAACATAGACTTGCTGTTTTCTTGATCATTTGAGATAAGAACAGCGATTGGGGATTGATGTTCAGCACCTGAACGAACCCAACCGACACAGTTGGCATCGTCAAAGTAGTCTGTTTGCTCTCCATAGGCCCTGTCTTTTCGGATGGCTAGGAGACGATCAAGAACTTCTTTGAAATCTTGTTGGGCGTATTTTCCTGAGATACCGTAGTAGTCTCCGTAAAAAACACATGGAAGCCCATCTTGACGTAATAGAATGAGGGCATAGGCTGCTGGTTTGAACCATTCTTCAACAGTAGACTCAAGGGCTTGACCTCTTTGGGTATCGTGGTTGTCGACAAAGGTTACAGCCTTGTCAGGCTTGAGTTCAACCAAGCTATTAGTAAAGATAGTACGAAGGTCGTAGCTTGCTCCAGCCTGACTAGCTTCAAAGAGGTTTTGGTGGAGGCGAACATCGACAAGGTCAAAACGTTCTTCTGTTTTCTCGAGATAGTCTAGATTGGCTTCTTTATCTGGATTCCAAAATTCAGCAAAAACATAGAAATCCTCGCCGTATTTCTCCTTCATATCACGGATAAAATTCCTCATAAAGAAGGAGTCGATGTGCTTAACGGCATCCAAGCGGAAACCAGCTACACCCGTCGTTTCCATAAACCAGTCAGCCCAGTCATAGATGTTTTGGATGACTTCAGGATGCTTAAAGTCTAGGTCAGCATACATGAGGTAGTCGTAGTTACCGTTTTCGTTATCGACCAATTCCTCGTTGGCCCAACCCTTGTTGTCTCCTTGGATCAGGTAAATACCAGACTTGCGGCGTTTGGCATCGTAGTCCGTACCTGTGAAGTGGTACCAGTGCCAGTGGAAGTCATTGTAGGTGTCTTGGCGACCATCGAAGGTGAAGTGAGTCCAGCCATTGATAGTAAAGGGCTCGCTTAGTTGAACGGTACGGTCCTCAGGGTCCACTTCAATAACCTGAAAGGCTTCCATGTGATCAGCAGCAGCCTTGTGATTGAGGACTACATCCGCCATAGGTTGAATTCCCTTTACCTTTAGGGCTTGAATGGCTTGAAGATAATCTTCTTTAAACCCATACTTGGTGCGGACAGTCCCTTTTTGGTTAAATTCACCTAGGTCAAAAAGATCATAAACGCCATAGCCTACATCTTTTTCGTTGGTTGCCTTGAAGGCAGGTGGCATCCAGACATGACTGATACCAAGATTTGCTAGGTGTTCTGCGTCATCTGCCAATCTCGTCCAGTGTTGGCCGTCGTGAGGCAGATACCACTCAAAGTATTGCATAAGTGTCTGATTTTGCATTGTTTTTCCTCTTGCTTATCAATGTTGTGTTTTATTCTACCATAAAGTTTAGAACTAGGCAAACGTTTGCGCAAGATTCTATACTCATTTATGATTTTGTCTATTTTTAGCGCGTGGAAACTCTCCTTCCATTACAAGGGAAAGGATGTTTTGGTGAAAAAGTAAATTGAGTAAACTTATATTAACAAAAATGACACTTAATAAACTAAAGTACAGATGGTTAAACGGTTTCTTTTTTGAGAATTGTCATAAAATTTGCTATAATAGTAGCTATGAATAGAATTAGGGTCAGCAGACGTGTTGAAAAAAAGCTAGCTAAGGGTCTAGTTCTTTTGGAAGCAAGCGATTTAACAGATATTGATCTGACGGATCAGGAAGTAGAAGTTCTTACTCAAGACGGGAAGTTTTTAGGGAGTGCCTATCTTTCTCAGCAGAACAAGGGCATTGGCTGGTTGGTCAGCAAGGAAAAGGTTGGTTTCAACCAAACCTTCTTTGAAGCTCTGTTTCGTAAGGCTAAGGAAGCTAGAAATTCTTATTATCAGGATGACTTGACAACTGCCTTTCGTCTCTTTAATCAAGAGGGGGATGGTTTTGGTGGTCTGACTATTGATCTTTACGGAGATTATGTGGTTTTTTCTTGGTACAACTTTTATGTTTATCAGATTCGTAAGTTGATTATAAAGGCTTTCAAGGAAGTCTTTCCTGAAGTTTTGGGAGCCTATGAAAAGATTCGTTTTAAAGGTCTAGATTACGAGTCTGCTCATGTTTATGGTGAGAAAGCGCCAGACTACTTTACTGTTCTTGAGAATGGCGTACTCTATCAGGTCTTTATGAATGATGGTTTGATGACAGGTATTTTCCTAGATCAGCACGAGGTTCGTGGGAGTTTGGTAGATGGTTTAGCCCTGGGTAAATCCTTGCTCAATATGTTTTCCTATACAGCTGCCTTTTCAGTTGCTGCAGCTATGGGAGGCGCGAGTGAGACGACTTCTGTCGACTTGGCAAAACGGTCGAGAGAGCTGTCAGAAGCTCATTTTCAGGCAAATGGACTTAGCACAGACAACCATCGTTTTATCGTTATGGACGTTTTTGAGTATTTCAAGTATGCCAAGCGAAAAGGCTTGACTTACGATGTGATTGTCCTGGATCCGCCTAGCTTTGCTCGCAATAAAAAACAAACTTTTTCTGTAGCTAAGGACTATCACAAGCTGATTTCCCAAAGTCTAGAGATTTTAAATCCGGGAGGCATTATCATTGCCAGTACCAATGCTGCCAATGTTTCCCGTCAGAAATTTACAGAACAAATTGATAAAGGTTTTGCAGGAAGAAGGTATCAAGTCTTAAACAAATACGGACTTCCAGCAGACTTTGCCTATAATAAAAAAGATGAAAGCAGTAATTACCTTAAGGTGATTAGCATGAAGGTAACTAAATGAAATTAGTCGTTTCAGTAATGCCAAGAAGTTTAGAAGAAGCGCAAGAACTAGATGCCACGCGTTACGTCGATGCCGATATCATCGAGTGGCGTGCAGACTTCCTCGCAAAGGAAGCTATTTTACAGGTAGCACCTGCAATCTTTGAGAAGTTCGCAGGCCGCGAATTGGTCTTTACCCTTCGCACGCGAGCTGAGGGAGGAGAAATCGAACTGTCTTCTGAAGAGTATGTTCAAATCATCAAGGAAGTCACTCAACTTTATCAACCAGACTATGTGGATTTTGAGTACTTCAGCTACAAGGATGTATTTGAGGAAATGTTGGATTTTCCAAATCTCGTTTTGAGTTACCATAATTTCCAAGAGACACCTGAAAACATGATGGAGATCCTGTCTGAGTTGACCAGTCTTTCTCCTAAAGTGGTCAAGGTATCTGTCATGGCCCATACGGAGCAGGATGTTTTAGACCTGATGAACTACACACGAGGATTTAAAACACTCAATCCTGAACAAGAGTACGTGACCATTTCCATGGGGAAAATGGGCAAGGTATCGCGTATCACTTCAGATGTGACGGGTTCAAGTTGGTCATTTGCTAGTCTAGATGAAGCGAGTGCCCCAGGTCAGATTTCATTGGCTAACATGAAAAAAATCAGGGAGATTTTGGATGAGGCTTGATGGCTACACACGTATGGCAGCTGTCGTTGCAAATCCCATTAAACACTCTATTTCACCATTTATCCACAATAGTGCCTTTGAAGCTACAGCTACCAATGGTGTCTATGTGGCTTGGGAAATCGAAGCGGGTGATTTGGCAGAAACAGTCGCTAATATTCGCCGTTACCAGATGTTTGGGCTCAATCTCTCCATGCCGTACAAGGAGCAAGTGATTCCTTATCTGGATGAGTTGAGTGATGAGGCTCGTTTGATTGGGGCGGTGAATACCGTTGTCAATGATAATGGCAATTTAATTGGATATAATACAGATGGCAAGGGATTCTTTAAGAGCTTGCCTTCTTTTACAATTTCAGGTAAAAAGATGACCATACTAGGAGCAGGTGGAGCAGCCAAGGCTATTTTGGCACAGGCTATTTTGGATGACGTCAGTCAGATTTCAGTCTTTGTTCGTTCAGCTTCGATAGAAAAAACAAGACCTTATCTAGACAAGTTACAGGAGCAAACCGGCTTTAAAGTGGACTTGTATGCTTTAGAAGATGTTTCTGAACTGCAAGAAAAGATTGGCAAGTCGGACCTGCTCGTCAATGCCACTAGTGTGGGGATGGATGGCCAGTCGTCACCAGTTCCGACAAGTATAGTCTTACCTGAAGAACTATTGCTGGCCGATATTATTTACCAACCCTTTGATACGCCATTTTTGAAATGGGCCAAAAGTCAGGGCAATCCAGCGGTCAATGGTCTTGGAATGTTGCTCTATCAAGCTGCTGAAGCTTTTCAACTGTGGACAGGTAAGGAAATGCCGACTGAAGAGATTTGGAAGTCCTTAAAAGAAAAATACCAATAATGAAAAGGAGAACCACCTATGAAAATCAGAATCGATATTCCGCATCATCCTTATGACATTCAGATTGAAAAAGGTTGTCTATCACAAGCAGGTCAATGGTTGCGAGAACTCTGGCAACCGCAAAAAGTGGTTATCGTAACAGACAACCGCGTGGCCTCACTCTACGCGGAGAAGGTCAAGCTTAGCCTAGAAGATGCTGGTTTTCAGGTAGCCGTTTTTGACTTTTTAGAAGGTGAAGGACGGAAAAATCTGACTACTGTTCAGAAAGTCTATGAATTTCTAGTCAAGCAAGGTCTGACTCGTAGCGATGGGATTGTGGCCCTTGGTGGTGGTGTCGTTGGGGACCTGGCTGGCTTTGTAGCTTCTACCTATATGCGGGGCATTCACTTTGTTCAGATTCCGACTAGTTTGACAGCCCAGGTAGATTCTTCTATCGGTGGTAAGACGGGTGTTAATACTCCTTTTGCTAAAAATATGGTGGGAACCTTTGCCCAACCTGACGGGGTTCTGATTGATCCGCTTGTCCTAGAAACGCTTGGAAAAAGAGAGCTGATTGAAGGGATGGGTGAGGTCATCAAGTATGGCTTGATTGAGGATGTGGAGCTATGGGCTCTCTTGACGGAGTTAGATGGTTCTGTAGAAAGCATTTTGGAACATGCAGAGACTTTGATTGAACATTCTTGTCAGGTGAAGCGCAAGATGGTAGTCGAGGATGAGTTGGACAATGGTATCCGCCTTTACCTCAATTTTGGGCACACCATTGGCCATGCCATAGAAGCAACGGCAGGTTATGGAAAAGTCATGCATGGAGAGGCTGTTGCTATGGGAATGGTGCAGATTTCCAAGGTTGCTGAGGAGAAAGGCCTTATGCCAGAAGGAATGACCCAGTCCATCACAGCTATGTGTCAGCAATTTGGCTTGCCAGTCGAGTATGAAAACTGGGATGTTGAAAAGCTTTATCAGGCTTTGACTCATGACAAGAAAGCGCGTGGGAACACCTTGAAATTGGTCTTGGTGCCAGAGCTTGGTTCGGCAACCATTCACCCTGTTTCCCTAGAAGAGATGAAAGACTACTTGGTAAAATAAGGAGAGCCTATGAGATATTTAACTGCAGGAGAATCACACGGCCCCCGTCTGACAGCTATCATTGAAGGAATTCCTGCTGGACTTCCTTTGACAGCAGAGGTCATCAATGAAGATTTGAAACGTCGTCAGGGTGGATATGGTCGTGGTGGTCGTATGAAAATTGAGAGTGACCAGGTTGTCTTTACCTCGGGTGTTCGCCATGGGAAGACGACTGGGGCTCCCATTACCATGGATGTTGTCAATAAGGACCACCAAAAATGGCTGGATATCATGTCTGCGGAGGACATTGAAGAGCGTCTTAAAAGCAAACGAAAAATTACCCATCCTCGGCCAGGTCATGCCGACTTGGTAGGTGGCATTAAGTACCGTTTTGATGACTTACGAAATTCTTTGGAGCGGTCATCTGCCCGTGAAACCACCATGCGAGTTGCAGTTGGTGCAGTAGCCAAACGTCTCTTGGCTGAACTTGATATGGAGATTGCCAACCACGTTGTGGTCTTTGGTGGCAAGGAAATCGATATTCCTGAAAATCTAACCGTCGCTGAAATCAAGCAACGAGCTGCCCAGTCTGAAGTTTCTATTGTCAACCAAGAACGGGAACAGGAAATCAAGGACTACATTGACCAAATCAAACGTGACGGTGATACCATCGGTGGGGTTGTGGAGACAGTCGTCGGAGGCGTTCCAGTTGGCCTCGGTTCCTATGTTCAATGGGACAGAAAATTGGATGCGCGATTGGCCCAAGCAGTTGTTTCTATCAATGCCTTTAAAGGGGTGGAATTTGGTCTTGGATTTGAAGCTGGTTACCGCAAAGGCAGCCAAGTCATGGACGAAATTCTCTGGTCTAAAGAAGAGGGCTATACTCGCCGTACCAATAATCTAGGTGGTTTTGAAGGTGGTATGACTAATGGTCAGCCCATCGTTATCCGTGGTGTCATGAAACCCATTCCCACACTCTACAAACCTCTCATGAGTGTGGATATCGAAACCCACGAACCTTACAAGGCAACCGTGGAGAGAAGTGATCCGACCGCCCTTCCAGCAGCTGGGGTAGTCATGGAAGCCGTTGTAGCAACGGTTCTGGCACAAGAAATCCTTGAAAAATTCTTATCAGATAATCTAGAAGAATTAAAAGAAGCGGTGGCTAACCACCGAGAATATACAAAGAACTATTAAGGAGTTCCTATGGCAAAAACCATCTATATCGCAGGTCTCGGTTTGATTGGTGCTTCGATGGCGCTCGGTATCAAGCGTGATCATCCGGACTATGAAATTTTAGGTTATAATCGCAGTCAGTCTTCGAGAGACATTGCCTTGAAAGAAGGTATGATTGACCGTGCGACGGATGATTTTGCCAGTTTTGCTCCTCTGGCAGATGTCATCATTCTGACCTTACCAATCAAGCAGACCATTGCTTTTATTCAGGAGTTGGCAATGTTAGACTTGAAAGAAGACGTCATTATTTCAGATGCAGGTTCGACCAAGTCAGCTATTGTGGATGCAGCGGAGAAGTATTTGGCTAGCAAGCCTGTTCGATTTGTCGGGGCCCATCCCATGGCTGGTAGCCACAAAACAGGAGCTGCCTCTGCGGATGTTAATCTCTTCGAAAATGCCTACTATATCTTCACACCTTCGAGCCTGACAAGTCCTGACACACTTGAGGAAATGAAGGATCTGCTTTCAGGCCTTCATGCTCGTTTTATCGAGATTGATGCCAAGGAGCATGATCGGGTGACTTCTCAGATTAGCCATTTTCCTCATATTCTGGCTTCCAGTCTCATGGAGCAGACGGCTGTTTATGCTCAAGAACATGAGATGGCAAGGCGCTTTGCGGCGGGTGGTTTTCGAGATATGACTCGGATTGCGGAGAGTGAGCCAGGTATGTGGACTTCTATTCTCTTGTCCAATCGTGAAACTATCCTAGAGCGAATTGAGGACTTCAAGGAGCGCCTAGATGAGGTTGGACAAGCTATTAGCAAGGGTGATGAAAACCAAATATGGAACTTTTTCAATCAAGCGCGTGAGCAACGGCAGGCTATGGAAATCCATAAGCGTGGTGGTGTGGATAGCTCTTACGACCTCTATATCGATGTTCCCGATGAAGAAGATGTCATCTTGCGGATTTTGGAATTGCTACGTGGAACTTCCTTGGTTAACATCCACATCAACGAAGAAAACCGTGAGGATATTCACGGGATTCTACAAATTTCCTTTAAAAATACTCAAGATCTGGAACGAGCTGAGCGCTTAATTTCAGAAAATACGGACTACACAGTCGTTATCAAATAAGGAGATAATCATGTCAAATATTTACGATAGTGCAAATGAACTCAGTCGCGGGTTACGCGAATTACCAGAATACAAGGCGGTTAAGGCAGCAAAAGATGCCATCCAAGCTGATGAACAAGCTAGCAAGATTTTTGCAGACTACCTCGCCTTCCAGCAAGAAATCCAAGTCATGGCGCAAACTGGACAAATGCCAGATGCCTCTTTCCAAGAAAAGATGCAGTCCTTCAGTAAGCAAATCCAAGAGAACGCTCTTTTGTCAGATTTCTTTGCCAAACAGCAACAATTGTCCATTTACCTTTCAGACATTGAAAAAATTGTCTTTGAACCTGTTTCAGAATTATTGAAATAGTATTTTATCTGTATAAAAGCCAGAAATTTCAGGAATTTCTGGCCTTTTTGTGATAAAATAAGAAAAAGTGTTGCAAGTATGAGGTCAACTATGAAACTAAAAACAAACATTCGCCACTTACATGGCAGTATCCGGGTTCCAGGTGACAAGTCTATCAGCCATCGTTCGATTATTTTTGGTAGTTTGGCTGAGGGAGAGACCAAGGTTTATGATATTCTGCGTGGAGAGGATGTGCTCTCAACCATGCAGGTCTTTCGTGACCTTGGTGTTGAAATTGAGGACAGAGATGGGGTTATTACCATTAAAGGTGTTGGAATGGATGGCTTAAAAGCGCCGCAAAACGCCTTGGATATGGGGAATTCTGGCACCTCGATTCGCCTGATCTCAGGCGTTCTTGCTGGTGCAGACTTCGAAGTAGAAATGTTTGGAGATGATAGTCTTTCCAAACGTCCTATGGATCGTGTGACGATTCCATTGAAAAAAATGGGGGTTAGCATTTCAGGGCAAACAGAGCGAGACCTGCCTCCCCTTCATTTAAAAGGGACGAAAAACCTAAGACCTATTCAGTATGAATTGCCAATCGCCTCTGCTCAAGTTAAGTCTGCCTTGATATTTGCAGGCTTGCAGGCTCAGGGGGAGTCCGTGATTATCGAGAAAGAATGTACTCGTAACCACACCGAAGATATGCTACAACAATTTGGTGGCCATTTAAGTGTGGATGGCAAGAAAATCACAGTCCAAGGGCCACAAAAATTGACAGGACAAAAGGTTCTTGTTCCAGGAGATATTTCCAGTGCAGCCTTTTGGTTGGTCGCAGGTTTGATTGTGCCAGATTCTCGTGTAGTACTGCAGAATGTGGGCATTAACGAAACTCGCACTGGAATCATTGATGTCATTCGCGCCATGGGAGGGAAATTGGAAATAACTGAAATCGATCCAATCTCTAAATCTGCTACCTTAACTGTCGAGTCTTCAGACCTCAAAGGAACAGAGATTGGTGGCGCTTTGATTCCACGTTTGATTGATGAATTGCCCATTATTGCCCTTCTAGCGACACAAGCGCATGGTGTAACGGTCATTAAGGATGCTGAAGAACTTAAGGTTAAGGAAACTGACCGCATTCAGGTGGTGGCAGATGCTTTAAATAGTATGGGAGCGGATATCACTCCTACAGCAGACGGGATGATTATTAAAGGGAAATCAAGCCTTCATGGCGCTAGAGTCAATACTTTTGGTGACCATCGTATCGGCATGATGACAGCCATCGCGGCCCTCTTAGTTGCAGATGGAGAAGTGGAGCTTGACCGTGCAGAAGCCATCAATACCAGCTATCCTAGCTTCTTTGATGATTTGGAGAGCTTGATTCATGGCTAAGGTATTACTCGGATTTATGGGAGCTGGCAAGTCGACAATCGCTAGAGGCTTGGACCCAGACTACATCGATACGGATGCCTTAATTGAGGAACGTTTGGGCATGTCCATTGCGAATTTTTTCGCTGAAAAGGGAGAAGTGGCCTTTCGTCAAGTAGAGTCAGAAGTCCTAGCTGACTTACTAAAAACGGACCGAGTTGTGTCAACTGGCGGAGGAGTTGTCATTTCTCAGAGAAATCGCGACTTGCTCAAAACCAATCCTGATAACATCTACCTAAAAGCAGATTTTGAAACCCTCTACCAACGTATCGCAGCTGATAAGGACCATCAGCGTCCGCTCTTTCTTAACAAAAGTAAGGAAGAACTGGCAACTATTTTCCAAGAAAGACAAGCTTGGTATGAGGAAGTAGCCAGTCGGGTTCTAGATGTGACCAAGTTAAGCCCAGAGGAAATTATAGAGGAACTGAGATGAAAATTGCCTATCTAGGTCCCAAGGGATCTTTTTCGCATCATGTTGTGCAGACAGCCTTTCCCAAAGAGGAATTGCATGCCTTTGCCAATATCACAGATGTTATCAAGGCCTATGAACAGGGCTTGGTGGACTATTCTGTGGTACCAGTTGAAAACTCCATTGAAGGTAGTGTCCATGAAAGTTTGGATTACCTTTTTCACCAGGCTCGCATCCAAGCAGTTGCAGAAATCGTTCAACCCATTCACCAGCAACTGATGGCAGTTCCTGGTCATACTAAGATTGAGAAGATTTTTTCTCATCCTCAGGCTCTGGCTCAAGGAAAGAAATTCATCGACAAACACTATCCAGAGGCTAAAATAGAGGTAACCGCCAGTACTGCCTATGCAGCTCGCTTTATTTCGGAACATCCAGACCAGCCTTATGCAGCCATTGCTCCTAGAAGTTCAGCTGAAGAATATGGCTTGGAATTAATTGCCGAGGATATTCAGGAAATGGAAGCCAATTTCACACGTTTCTGGGTGTTAGGGGCAGAGATACCGATGATCCCTTTGAAGCCACAAGCTGAAAAGATGAGTTTGGCCTTGACCTTACCAGACAACCTACCTGGTGCTCTTTACAAGGCACTTTCGACCTTTGCTTGGAGAGGGATTGACTTAACAAAGATTGAGAGTCGCCCCCTTAAAACAGCCTTGGGAGAATACTTTTTCATTATCGATGTAGACTATAGTGATAAAGGACTGGTTCATTTTGCCAGACAAGAACTAGAAGCCATTGGAATCCAGCACAAGATACTAGGAACCTACCCGATTTTTACCATAACTGATATAGAAAAGGAGAGTTAATGAGCAAAGAAAATCCTTTAAGTCATCACGAGCAGTTACGTTATGACTATCTCTTCAAGAATATTCATTATCTAAATGACCGTGAACGGAGGGAGTTTGACTATCTGCAACAAAAAATGACAGGTCCCAAGTCTGAAGTTTACCATTTCTACCAAGAAGAAAAAGAAGAAACTTGGGGTAGAGATATTGATCTCCCGACTTATGGCAGTAGAAGTCGATCTAAGAAACGTGAAAAGGTAGCCCCTCTACCTAAAGTCAAAAATAAAAGAAGAAAAATTCGCTTCAAACGAATACTGACTTGGTTCTTGCTGTTGATTACCTGTGTGGTTGCAGGGATGATTTTTATGTTCCTTCGCGGTTTCCAGTCAGCGACTTCTACCAATAAGCCAGCTGATGCAAAAGCAGCACAAGTACAGGTGTTTAATGGTCAAGATACTAAAGACGGGGTGAATATCCTAATCATGGGGACAGATGGTCGGATTGGTCAAAATAGTGCGGAGACACGTACCGACACAATCATGGTACTGAATGTCAGTGGATCGGATAAGAAGATCAAACTAGTCAGCTTTATGCGTGACAACTTAGTTTATATTGACGGGTACAGTAAGATTGTAAATGGCCAGAAACAGACGGATAACAAACTAAATGTTGCCTATGAACTTGGGGAACAAGAAGGGCAAAAAGGGGCTGAAATGGTCCGCAAGGTTCTAAAAGACAACTTTGATTTGGATATTAAGTACTATGCCCTAGTGGATTTCCAAGCCTTTGCAACTGCTATTGATACGCTATTTCCTGATGGGGTGACTATAGACGCTAAGTTTTCAACGTTAAATGGCCAGCCTCTAACAGAAGCTACAGTTGGAGATGACCTACATGCAACAGCAACGGAATCACCAACTCAAACGATTAAAGTTGGGAAACAGCAGATGAATGGCTCCACCTTGCTCAATTACGCTCGCTTCCGTGATGATGATGAAGGAGACTATGGTCGTACCAAACGTCAGCAGCAAGTCATGTCAGCTGTTCTTGAGCAAATCAAGGATCCAACCAAACTCTTTACAGGATCAGAGGCACTTGGAAAAGTCTTTGGAATGACCTCAACCAATCTACCTTATACCTTCCTGCTGACTAATGGTTTGTCAGTTATCGAAGGCGCACAGAATGGTATCGAAAGATTGACAGTGCCAGAACTTGGCGATTGGGTAGATGCTTATGATGTCTACGGAGGACAAGGTCTACTTGTCGACCAGAACAAATACCGGACTAAACTCGCCCAAATGGGAATGAGATAATATGTAAATAAATAAAAATCAAAGCTTCATTCACTGGTAAAAATGGTGGATTGGGCTTTGATTTTTTACGGTATCTGATGGATTTTTAAGGCTTTTTTATGGTATAATAAAACGATATAACTCGTTATTGGACAGAAGAGGAGAGACATGAGTGATTTGAAAGCGATTCAGGCTCGTAGTCTGGAAATGGCTGAATATTTCGTCGCATTTTGTAAAGAACATAATTTGTTATGCTATCTCTGTGGTGGAGGAGCGATTGGTGCCCTTCGCAACAAGGGCTTCATTCCTTGGGATGATGACCTAGATTTTTTCATGCCTCGCAAGGACTATGAAAAGTTAGCCGAACTATGGCCTCGTTATGCAGATGAGCGTTATTTCTTGTCAAAGAGTCACAAGGATTTTATAGACCGTAACCTTTTTATTACTATTCGTGATAAGGAAACAACTTGTATCAAGCCTTATCAGCAGGATTTGGATTTGCCACACGGTTTGGCCTTGGACGTTTTGCCTTTGGATTATTATCCTAAAAATCCAGCTGAGCGCAAGAAACAAGTCCGCTGGGCTTTGATTTATTCACTCTTTTGCGCCCAAACTATCCCAGAAAAGCATGGTGCCATCATGAAATGGGGAAGTCGTATTTTACTCGGTTTGACTCCTAAATCTCTACGTTATCGCATTTGGAAAAAAGCTGAAAAAGAAATGACCAAGTATGGTCTGGCTGAGAGCGATGGAATCACGGAATTATGCTCAGGTCCTGGCTACATGCGAAACAAATATCCAATCGCATCTTTTGAAGACAATCTTTTCTTGCCATTTGAAGGAACTGAGATGCCCATTCCAGTCGGTTATGATGCCTATCTCAGCACTGCTTTTGGGGACTATATGACACCGCCACCAGCGGACAAGCAGGTACCACATCATGATGCGATTATAGCGGACATGGACAAGAGCTACACAGAGTACAAGGGAGAATTTGGAGCATGATGGGAGAAAAAATAAGCGTTATCGTTCCAGTCTACAATGTAGAAGCCTATCTGGAGCGATGTGTGGAGTCGATTCTTCAACAGACTTATGCCCATTTTGAGTTAATCCTAATCAATGATGGTTCTACTGATTCCAGTGGACAGATCTGTGATCACTTAGCATCTCGGCATGAGAATATCAAGGTTTATCATATCGAAAATGCTGGAGTCTCAAATGCGAGAAATATGGGAATTCAGCTAGCGACGGGTGCTTGGGTTACCTTTATTGATAGCGATGATTTCGTTACTAAAGATTATCTGGAAATCTTGATTGGTGCAGTTGATGATAAGGAGTCCGTAGGATTTACAATCGCTCCTCTGCACCATATTAAAAACGGCATTTTGACAGACTTACCTCCTCATTCTGGAAAAAAAGAAATCTGGTCAACAGAAGAAACCATGAAGGAATTACTGATGACCACTAGAACGTCATTTTTTCCAGTCGCTAAACTGTTTAAGAGAGACCTGCTTGCGGATGAAAAGTTTAATACAAATTATCATCTAGCTGAAGATGCCTTATTTCTAACTGAACTGCTACTAAAGACAAGATGTAGTAGCGTATTTATTGACAAACCTGTTTATTATTATGATCATCGTGAGGGAAGTGCAACAACATCTGTTAATCAGCATGTATTTGACACGGTAGAAGTTTATCAGCAAATAATCGCTCAAGTATCACAAGTCTTTCCTGATTTAAAACCTGAATTAAAAAATAGAGAATGTTGGTCGTACATCACAGTTTACGATAAAATTATCTTTACTTCATCTGAACAGTATCAAAAGGAGAAAGCTGAGTTGAGGACTTGGATTGTTCAGCATCGACGCGAAATATGGAAGGATGCTTATTTCACTACTTTTCGCAAGGTAGCGATCCTTTCACTTGTCATTTCTCCATGGCTATATAAGAAAATTGTTGGATTAAAAAACTAATATCATGAGAAGGAGTTGAAAATGAATTTTTCAAAAATGGATGAATACTTTGAAAAATCAAAACTATGGATTGCATATCTATTTGTTTTTATTTCGATTTTAAGTATGAGTTCACTGGTTTATAAGGTAGCAAATCCAATCTATAAGGGATTGTCAGCGATTGTTGTACTTTATATTTGCTACACATTGTTGTTTAAGTGGAAACAGATTACAGTAGATCGAAAGTTTTTGGCCTTATTTGGCTTGTTATCTGGGAGTCATCTGCTATCGGCAGTATTCAATCGCTCTGGACATTTGATTGGAAATGTGATTGAAATCCTTTTCATGGTAACCTATGTTTTATTATTTACCATGTTACAATCGGGGCAACTTAAAAAATTATTTGACTGGATTGCCTATACGGTTCAAATTGTATCTTTTTCTTCAGCAATTTTTGCGTTTGGTTTATTGATAAGTAGAGTCCTTATCCTATTTAAAATTGGCGAGCAATCTTATTATTATGGTGTCATGAATGGACGTCTGTGGGGGATTGTCAATCCTAATGCTAGTGCGATATTTTCATACATTAGCATTATTTTAGCTATGTATCTGATCCATAAAGGAAGTAAATATTCTGTATATCTTAAACTGAACAATGTGATTCAATTAGTATACTTTGCTACTATGCAAAGTCGAGGAGCCTTACTTTCTTTACTCCTTATGATTGGACTTTATAGTTTCTTTGCTACTAGAGGAAGTCTCATTAAACGATTTCTTACTTTTATTGTTGCTGGTTCGCTGGTTACTGCTACCAACATTGGATTAAGCTATGCAACTTCAATTTATATCTCATCTGAAACTGCGACTGTTTTTGACTTAAATAAAGGACAGTCCTACGCTGAGACAGATTCGTCTGTTACCAAGAAGAATGGTGAACTCCATTTAATTGAAACAACACCAAGTGGTAGGACCTATATTTGGAAAAATGCCATTAAGATGGGAAGTGCCAAACCAATTTTTGGTTACGGTGTACGTAATGTCCCGGATTACTATACAGAATATTTCAGTAAATTTGAGATTCAAAACTCCCTTATCGGTGGGAATTTTCATAACATTCTTGTGACCATATTTGTCAGTTCGGGAGTTCTAGGCTTAGTATCCTTCCTTCTTATACTGGGCTATGTCATCAAGCGCTTTTTAACGTATTTGATTGTTTCCAAGAAAAATACTGATAAATTGATCATGATTCTTTTCTTCGGAATCTTGTTTGGTCAATTATTTGAAAGTCAGATTATGTATTCAACCAACTTTATTAATATCATCTTCTGGCTAGCGATTGGTTATGGACTCGTAGTCTGCAAACGAGATGAAGGAGTTCGGTACCAAGAAGTAACAGATGTCAATGAAATTCAACAGATGGAACTTGGAATCATGGAGTACATTCATGAGGTTTGTCAGAAAATTGGTGTCAAGTATTTCTTAGCATATGGAAGTCTAATTGGTGCTGTTCGCCATAAAGGTTTTATTCCTTGGGATGATGACATGGACATCTGCATGCTAAGAGAAGACTATGAGAAACTACAAGATTACCTTATCGCTCATCCTGATGAGCGTTACGAGGTCATGTCTTATAAAAATAATCTCAACTATGTCTATCCTTTTATGAAAGTGCAGGATAACCATACCTACTTGCTAGAAGAAGATGTACGAATTGATTCCAATATGGGAATCTATGTGGATATTTTCCCTGTAGATGGTTATGAAGATGATGCAGATTTTAAAAACAAAATGACGAAACTCATAAAGAAACGTCAATTAAGTTGTTACACTTTTAAAGGAATTACCAACACGAAAAGTCTACTAAATTCTTTAATTCGTTATATTTCTGTTGTCATTTTCTATTTCACAAATACGAATAAATATGTTGAGCAAATTGATGAGCTTGCTAAATCTAGAGCAGTTGCTGACTATGAGCAAGTTGACTATTTGATTTACAAGGATATGAATAAGCCAGTTTGGAAACGTGAGTGGTTAGAACAAGTGATTGTGGGAACATTTGAAGGTAAGGAATTTATGATTCCAAAAAACTACCATGAAATTTTGACCTCTGACTATGGAGATTACATGCAATTGCCCCCTCTTGAACAGAGAGTATCTCACCATGATTTCAAACTGTGGAAAATCACTAAAAGTTCTAAGTAAGCAAATCACAGTTAGAAATCGTTTAAAAAATTAGTCGAAATTAGGAGAATAGAAAGTATGTCTGAGAGAGTTTTAAGTCTTGAAGAAATAAAACAAGTGGAGTTGGATATTTTAAAGTATCTACATGAATTATGTGAACAGCATCAGATTAAATATTTTATTGATTTTGGAACCTTACTAGGAGCTGTCCGACATAAAGGATTTATCCCTTGGGATGATGATACGGATATTTCCTTGGCGCGAGATGAATTTGAAAAGCTTTATAAGGTTTTAAAAAATGAGAATCATCCCTACTACAAATTGATTTCTTTTAGAGAAACAAAAGGCTATCCGTATAGTTATATGCGTGTTCATGATATTAGAACACGTAGAGACGCCAATCTTCTGGACCCGACAGTCGTATTGGGAACTTGCGTTGATATTTTTCCATACGATGGTGTCGTGACGGAGGAAAGTGATTGTAAGAAAATGAAGCTCTATAAACACTTTGTCCGCCTTTCTTCTTTGAATTTTAAAGGGATCAAGTCTGAGAATGGTGGACTTAAAAATCTGCCTCGTTATATTGGGTCAGCTATTTTCCGTCTAAGCTCTCCACAAACTTGGAATCAAAAATTAGAGAACCTTGCTTTGAAATATAGTGTAAATCAGGCTACAGATCTTACCTGTACGATATTTGATCCAAGCTTTCCAGAGGGAATCAAAAAAGAATGGCTCTATGATCTGATTGATATGCCATACGAAAACATCGTAGTGAAGGCTCCGAGAAAATACCATGAAATTCTTGTCTACGAATTTGGAGCAGACTATATGACTCCACCACCTGTTGAACAGCAGGTTCCAGGAACTGATAAGAATTATTGGATTGATTAGTAAGAGATTGTTTTCATCGAGAAAGGAGTGTTCAAGATGAAGAATAAAAGATTAGTTAAATCAGTCAGTTATAGTTTATTTGCTTTCCTTTTTGTGTTGATTGGTTTATCACAACAAGTTAATGCAGACACCATTACTGCTGGTTCAGGTAATCGTATCCATTTCATAAATACTAAAGCAAAATCCGGGAGTGATGCTATTCTTCTGGAGAGCAATGGTCATTATGCCTTGATTGACATGGGGGAAGATTATGACTTTCCTGATGGGAG
Organism: Streptococcus sp. KHUD_018; assembly: GCF_054861215.1. The sequence continues at coordinate 1,374,882 of NZ_CM142176.1, read as the reverse complement.
TGACCCACGCTATCCAAGCCGCTGGGGAATTTCCATGAGAAATTATCAAGTCTTGGAAGACCGTTTGATTCGCCATCTTGATCAGATTGGTGTTAAAAAATTAGATTTTATTTTGGGAACCCATGTACATAGTGACCATATCGGCGGAGCAGATGAGATACTTAATCGTTACCAGGTTGGTAAGTTTTATTTAAAAAAATATTCAGATGATCGGATCACCTCACACTGGGGACTCTGGGATAATCTTTTCAATTATGATAATGCTTTGAGAACCGCACACAAACGAGGAGTTACTCTTATTCAGAATATTACAGACGAGGATAGTCACTTTAAATTAGGTGATATGGATATCCAACTCTATAATTATAAAAATGAATATGATGCTGATGGTAACCTGAAAAAAGTTCTAGATGATAACTCCAACTCAATCGTTTCAGTGGTGACTGTGGCAGGAAAGAGAATCTATCTTGGTGGAGATTTGGATAACGCAGAAGGAGCGGAAGATAAGTTAGGTCCTGTTATTGGTAAGGTAGATATGATGAAATGGAATCATCATTATGATGCGACAATTTCAAATACGATTAATTTTCTTGAAAACCTATCTCCAAAGATGATTATTCAGACAACTGGTGGTGATATTAATGTTGCTTCAACCAGAGAATATCTCCAAAAGAAAAATATTCAAGTTCTCAGAGCTTCTAGTCAAACTCAAGATGCTACCGTTTTTGATATTAGTGATAGCGGATTTGCCAATGTTTCTAATCTCTTCCCGGACATCCCTGTAGTTGACGAAAAATGGTATCAAGAAGGTGGCTACTGGAAATATCGTTTAAGTGACGGGGAAATGGCTATCGGTTGGAAAGAGATTGGCGGAGCCACTTACTTCTTTAATGGAAAAGGGCAAATGCAAGCAGGACGCTGGCTTCACCTTAATGATGATTGGGGAGAAAATGCCAAGGGAAATGACTACTATTTGAACCAAAATGGTAAAATGCAAACTGGTGGTTGGTTCAAGCTGGATGGTCATTGGTATTATATCCAATCAAATGGTGCTAGACGATTTAGTGAGCTTTCTGAAATTGGAGGGAAGAAATATCTCTTTGCAGCAGATGGGAAGATGCTAACAGGAAATCAATTCTTTAATGGCAAGAAGATGTTCTTTAGCGAAAGTGGTGCACTCCAAACAGCAGGTAAACCTTTAACTTGGCAAAAGATTGATTCAGATTGGTATTTCTATGATGAGGATGGGCTACGGACTGTTGGCAAAAAGAATATCAATGGAAGCACGTATTACTTTAATCAAGAAGGTGTGATGCAAACCGGTTGGGCCTTTGTTGATGGTCACTGGAACTATTTTGCAAGTTCTGGAGCTATGAAAACTGGCTGGATCAAGGATCAGGATACTTGGTATTATCTGGATAAAGATGGTATCATGCTCACTGGAAAACAAGATATAAATGGTGTTCGTTACTATTTGAACGCTAGCGGTGCAATGCAAACGGGCTGGAAATGGCTAGAGAATAATTGGTATTACTATGCGAACTCAGGCGCTATGAAAACAGGCTGGATTAAGGATAATGAGAAATGGTATTACCTAAATCAAGATGGTATTATGTTAACTGGAATCCAGACGATTGGCGGTACGCGTTACTATTTGAGTCCTAGTGGTGCCATGCAAACAGGCTGGCAGTGGCTTGATAAACACTGGCATTACTACGCTGACTCAGGGGCTATGAAAACCGGTTGGTTGAAAGAACAAGGAACATGGTATTATCTTGAAGATCAGGAAGGTATCATGCTGGTCGGTTTCCAACAAGTAGATGGTAAGCAGTATTACTTTAGTGCATCAGGAGCAATGCAAACAGGCTGGAAATGGTTTGATAATCATTATCGTTACTTTGAAGCAAATGGAGCTATGAAAACAGGTTGGATAAAGGATAAAGGAATCTGGTATTATCTCAATCCTGAAGATGGCATCATGTTGGTTGGCCTTCATAAAGTAAATGGTGATCATTATTACTTTGATGAATCAGGAGCTATGCAGACCGGTTGGAAACGAATTGACGGTAATTGGTACTATTTCCAAACAGATGGTTCCTTGTTGAAAAATGCCACCACACCGGATGGTTATAAGGTAAACGAGGAAGGCATTTGGAGACAGGCTGTTGCTGCTGTCAATGGCGAAGCAGATCAGTCAGAGAAGAAGCAAGAAGCTAGTTCTTCTATTGCTGAACAGCCAAAACAAGATTCAAATCTAGAAGCCAATACTTCTGACAAGAAAGAAAAAGAATAAAAGAAACACCCTACTAGTAAACGCTCGTTTATCAGTAGGGTGTTCTTTTAGTTTCTTTTGATCTTAGCTAATACTAGGTTCAGTGCATAGTGAAGTGTTTTATCCTTAGTGAGAAAGAGTGTTAAGAGATAGTAGATTCCACAAGTAGCTATGGTAGAGAGAACCATGAGGATCATGTTGAGGTTCACCGTATAGGAACTGATTTGGAAAATCATCTTGAAAATATAGAAGATCGGAATAAATCCAAGGGATATGAGACCATAACGTGTTAAGGTCACAAAGATTTCTTTTAAATTGATTAGTTGGTGTTTCCTAATAAAATGAATTTCTAAGAGAACAACGATGGCTTCTGCAATAATGGTAGTAGCAATATAATACTCAGGGGCAAAAATATTATTGATATATAAGATACAGTTGAAGAGGAGATTTGCGCCACCACCAGCAAAGTAGAAAGCAGTCAAGCGGTTCTCGTGGTCATTGATAAAGATAATTTGCTTACCAAGAATCAATTCAATAGCCCAGATAATGGTTCGAAAGGCGAAGACGCTGGTCACGATACCTGCCTCAAGATACTTTTCAGAAGAGTAGATAACCGTTGCATACTTTCCTAAAATCATAATTCCGAAACTAGTTGGAATCATGAGAAAATAGAATAAGGATGCCGCTTGATTTACAAGATAATTATAAGAATTGTAATCCTTTTTCCCGAGGTAGTAGCCGAGACGTGGAATGCTGACACTGATAGCTCCACTTAAGACACCAGCAATCAGCATGACGATGCTATAGGCAATTGTATAATAAGAAATATAGTTTTCATCTGGTCCCTTGGTGATAAACATTCTATCTAGCAAGGTGTAGAGCATATTGGCATTTGCCAAGAGAAGCATAGTAAAGAGTGGTTTAGAAGCCTTAGCTAACTCAATGAAACCAATTTTAACAAAGGAAACTTCTCTCTTAATCCAAAGAAAACTAAGGAGGTAGTTGAGGATAGTGGTCGCAGTCATGACGATAGCATAAGGAACGATATCATCAGCCGTTTTAACGAAGGCAAAGATAGCGATCAGCATGGTAATTCGAATAATCAATGTCTTGTAAAGGATAAAGGCATAGTTTTCATAGGCCTCATTCATCCATTCGATATTGAGAAATTGGAAGAGTGCTTGAGCTCCTAGGATGTAGTAGAGAACTTTCAGATTCTCAATGCTGGTGTCAAAGAAGATAAAAAGGAAGTAGATACCAGTCGTCAGGAGAGAGGTGAAAACTGAGATATAAAACAACTTAGAAAAGACGTAGTTGATTTTATTCTTGTCATCTTTGACCTTACTGATAGCTCGAATCCCGTAGTTGTATATCCCAAAGGCAGCTAGTGGAATAACAAAGCTAGCCCAGGTATTGGCGGTGTTGAAATAACCGTAGTTGGATTTGCTGAGGATCCGCGTCAGATAAGGGTTGGTTATCAGCGGAAAAACGATATTGAGGATATTGACCAGCAAGCTGGCCAAGGCGTTTACTTTTATATTTTTCATTGAACTTTCTTTCTTAAATCTTAAATCATATCTAGTATTATATCACATTCCAGCTTCATTCTTTTGATAAAATCGTAAAAATCTAGTATAATAGATAGACTGAAAGTAAGAGGTTACTAGATATGAAGATGAAACAAATTAGTGATACAACACTGAAAATCACGATGACTTTAGATGATTTGATGGATCGAGGAATGGAGATTGCGGACTTTCTCGTTCCTCAGGAAAAAACCGAAGAGTTTTTCTATGCTATTTTAGATGAATTAGAGATGCCAGACAATTTCTTGGATAGTGGCATGCTGAGTTTCCGTGTGACGCCAAAACCTGACAAGGTCGACGTCTTTGTGACCAAGTCCAAGATTGACCAAAATCTGGATTTTGAAGATTTGGCGGATTTACCAGACATGGAAGAATTAGCCCAAATGTCACCGGATGAATTTCTCAAAACCTTGGAAAAGAGTATCGCAGAAAAGACCAAGGACGATATTGAGGCCATCCGATCTCTAGAGCAAGTGGAAGCTAAGGAAGAAGAGCAAGAGCAAACAGAAAAGGAGACGGAGAATAAGAAAGAACCTTATATCTACTATATCCTGCGCTTTGCAAGCCTTGCTGACTTAGTTGCTTTTGCAAAGACGGTTAACTACCAGATGGAAACATCTGAACTCTATAAGATGAATGGGCACTACTATTTGACAATTTTAGTCGATATTGAAAATCATCCAAGTCCATATCCGGCTTGGCTCTTGGCTCGTATGCGTGAGTTTGCAGACGACAGTGACATCAGTCGTTCAGTCTTGCAAGAGTATGGGCAAATCTTGATCAATCACGATGCAGTTCTCGGTCTGCAAAAGATTCGTTCATAATTTTTAAAATCAATTTTCATTTATCAAGAAAGACGAATCATGGGATTCGTTTTTTCTTTACTAGACTGAAATAGTGATTTACTATAATAGGAATTTTCACAAAATTCTGTTATAATGGCTATATCAGAAAATTTCTAGGAGATAAACATGACAGTTAAAATTGCTTTACTTGGATTTGGTACCGTTGCAAGTGGTGTGCCATTCCTACTAAAGGAAAATGGAGAAAAAATCGTTCAGTCAGCTCATTCAGAGATTGAAGTAGCCAAGGTATTGGTCAAGGATGAAGATGAAAAGAACCGCTTGCTTGCAGCAGGAAATGACTTTAACTTTGTAACCAATGTAGATGATATTTTAGCAGACAAAGATGTTACCATTGTAGTGGAATTGATGGGGCGTATCGAACCAGCTAAAACCTTTATCACTCGTGCCTTAGAAGCTGGAAAACACGTTGTGACAGCAAACAAGGACCTTTTGGCTGTCCATGGTGCAGAATTGCTAGAAATCGCTAAAGATCATAATGTAGCACTTTACTACGAAGCAGCAGTAGCTGGTGGTATTCCAATTCTTCGTACCTTGGCAAATTCATTAGCTTCTGATAAAATCACGCGCGTTCTTGGTGTCGTTAACGGAACTTCTAATTTTATGATGACCAAAATGGTCGAAGAAGGCTGGTCTTACGATGACGCTCTTGCGGAAGCACAAAGACTTGGATTTGCAGAAAGCGACCCTACAAATGACGTGGATGGGATTGACGCAGCCTACAAGATGGTGATTTTGAGCCAGTTTGCTTTTGGAATGAAGGTTGCCTTTGACGATGTAGCCCACAAGGGAATCCGTACCATCACACCGGAAGACGTAGCTGTAGCCCAAAACCTTGGCTATGTAGTGAAATTGGTTGGTTCTATCGAGGAAACTCCTTCTGGTATTGCTGCGGAAGTAACTCCAACCTTCCTTCCTAAAGCACATCCACTTGCCAGTGTGAATGGAGTAATGAACGCTGTTTTTGTAGAATCTATCGGCATCGGTGAATCGATGTACTACGGACCAGGTGCTGGTCAAAAACCAACAGCAACAAGTGTTGTAGCGGACATTGTCCGTATCGTTCGTCGCTTGAATGATGGCACTATTGGTAAAGACTTCAACGAATATAGCCGTGAATTGGTCTTGGCAAATCCAGAAGATGTTAAAGCAAACTACTATTTCTCAATCTTGGCACCAGACTCAAAAGGTCAGGTTTTGAAATTGGCTGAAATCTTTAATGCTCAAGATATTTCCTTCAAGCAAATTCTCCAAGATGGCAAAGAGGGTGACAAGGCGCGTGTAGTGATTATCACTCATAAGATTAATAAAGCACAACTTGAGAATGTTTCAGCTGAGTTGGCCAAAGCTTCAGAATTTGACCTCTTGAATACCTTCAAGGTGTTAGGAGAATAGGATGAAGATTATTGTACCTGCAACCAGTGCCAATATTGGGCCAGGTTTTGATTCGGTCGGTGTAGCTGTTACCAAGTATCTTCAAATTGAGGTCTGTGAAGAACGGGATGAGTGGTTGATTGAACACCAGATTGGCAAATGGATTCCCCATGACGAGCGTAATCTCTTGCTCAAGATTGCCTTGCAAATTGCGCCTGACTTGCAACCGAGACGCTTGAAAATGACCAGTGATGTTCCCTTGGCGCGTGGTTTGGGTTCTTCTAGCTCGGTTATCGTTGCTGGGATTGAACTGGCCAACCAACTGGGCAATCTCAACTTATCTAACCATGAAAAATTGCAGTTAGCGACTAAGATTGAAGGACATCCTGACAATGTGGCTCCAGCAATTTACGGTAATCTCGTTATTGCAAGTTCTGTTGAAGAAAATGTTTCAGCGATTGTGGCTGACTTCCCAGAGTGTGATTTTCTAGCTTATATTCCCAACTATGAATTACGCACTCGTGACAGTCGTGGTGTCTTGCCTAAGAAATTGTCCTACAAGGAAGCTGTTGCAGCTAGTTCCATTGCCAATGTGGCGGTTGCAGCCTTGTTGGCAGGAGACATGGTGACTGCTGGTCAAGCGATTGAGGGAGACCTCTTCCACGAGCGCTATCGTCAAAGTCTGGTCCGTGAATTTGCGACGATTAAGCAAGTAGCCAAAGAGAATGGTGCCTATGCAACCTATCTCTCTGGTGCTGGACCAACAGTTATGGTCTTGGCTTCTCATGATAAGATGCCAGCGATTAAGGAAGAATTACAAAAGCAACCCTTCAAAGGCAAACTGCATGACTTGAAGGTTGATACCCAAGGTGTCCGTGTCGAAACAAAGTAAAGAAATAGAGGATAGGATGGGGAAACTCTCGACCAGAGGGCTTCCTATCCTTTTTTTGAAAAGAAGTTGATACTCAATGAAAATCAAAGAGCAAACTAGGAAGCTAGCCGCAGGTTGCTCAAAACAGTGTTTTGAGGTTGTGGATAGAACTGACGAAGTTAGCTCAAAATACTGTTTTGAGGTTGCAGATGTAAGCTGACGTGGTTTGAAGAGATTTTCGAAGAGTATTAGTTAAAAACTTGATAAAGGAGAAATGAAGATGGCAGAAATTTATCTAGCAGGTGGTTGTTTTTGGGGCCTAGAGGAGTATTTTTCACGTATTTCTGGAGTGCTAGCAACCAGTGTTGGCTACGCTAATGGGCAAGTTGAAACGACCAATTATCAGCTACTTAAGGAAACAGACCATGCAGAAACGGTTCAAGTGATTTATGATGAGAATACAGTATCACTAAGAGAGATTTTACTTTATTATTTCCGTGTCATTGATCCCTTATCAATCAATCAACAAGGAAATGACCGTGGTCGCCAATATCGAACGGGGATTTATTATCAGGATGATGCAGACTTGCCAGCTATCTATACAGTGGTGCAGGAGCAGGAGCGCATGCTGGGTCGAAAGATTGCAGTAGAAGTGGAGAAACTTCGGCACTACATTCTGGCAGAAGATTACCACCAAGACTATCTCAAGAAAAATCCTTCGGGATACTGTCATATCGATGTGACTGATGCTGAGAAGCCCTTGATTGACGCCTCTAACTATGAAAAGCCTAGTCAAGAGGTGTTAAGGGAAAGTTTGTCAGCAGAGTCATATCGTGTCACCCAAGAAGCTGCTACAGAGGCGCCATTTAGCAATGCCTATGACCAAACCTTTGAAGAAGGGATTTATGTAGACATCACGACGGGTGAGCCACTCTTTTTCGCCAAGGATAAGTTTGCCTCAGGTTGTGGTTGGCCAAGTTTTAGCCGTCCGATTTCTAAGGAATTGATTCACTACTACAAGGACTTGAGTCATGGAATGGAGCGAATCGAGGTTCGTTCTCGGTCAGGAAATGCTCACTTGGGTCATGTTTTCACAGATGGACCGCAGGAGTTAGGTGGCCTGCGTTACTGTATTAATTCTGCATCCTTGCGCTTTGTAGCCAAGGATGAGATGGAAGAAGCAGGATATGGCTATCTATTACCTTACTTAAACAAATAAAACGGAGAGGGGGGGATTCCCACTTTCTTCATTTCCATAATAAGAATAGAAGGGATTTATGAAACACTTACTATCTTACTTCAAACCCTACATCAAAGAATCCATTTTGGCCCCCTTGTTCAAGTTACTAGAAGCTGTGTTTGAGCTCTTGGTTCCCATGGTGATTGCAGGTATTGTTGACCAATCCTTGCCTCAGAGAGATCAAGGGCATCTATGGATGCAGATTGGTCTGCTCCTTGTCTTTGCAGTGATTGGCGTTTTAGTGGCCTTGGTAGCCCAGTTTTACTCAGCCAAGGCAGCGGTTGGATTTACCAAAGAACTGACAGACGACCTTTATCGTCACATTCTTTCTTTACCCAAGGACAGCAGAGATCGTTTGACAACTTCTAGCTTGGTGACTCGCTTGACTTCGGATACTTACCAGATTCAGACTGGCATCAATCAATTCCTGCGCCTCTTTTTGCGAGCGCCTATTATCGTTTTTGGAGCCATTTTTATGGCCTATCGCGTCTCAGCTGAGCTGACTTTCTGGTTTTTAGTTATGGTTGTGATTTTGACGATTGTCATTGTAGGGCTCTCTCGGCTGGTCAATCCTCTCTACAGTAGTCTCAGAAAGAAAACGGACCAATTGGTTCAGGAAACGCGCCAGCAATTGCAAGGGATGCGAGTTATTCGTGCTTTTGGTCAAGAAAAGCGAGAATTACAGATTTTTCAAACTCTTAATCAAGTTTATGCTAGATTTCAAGAAAAGACGGGTTTCTGGTCTAGTTTATTAACACCTCTGACCTATCTGATTGTTAATGGAACTCTTCTCGTCATCATCTGGCAGGGATATATTTCAATTCAGGGAGGAGTACTTAGTCAAGGTGCTCTAATTGCTCTCATCAACTATCTCTTGCAGATTTTGGTGGAATTGGTTAAGCTCGCTATGCTGATTAATTCCCTCAATCAATCCTATATCTCAGCTAAGCGAATCGAGGAAGTCTTTGCAGAGTCTCCCGAAGATATTCATTCAGAATTAGAAGAAAAGCAAGTTGTGAACGATCAGGTTTTACAAGTCCAAGAATTAACCTTTACCTATCCTGACGCAGCCCAGCCTTCTCTGAGAGACATTTCCTTTGATATGAAGCAAGGACAGATCCTTGGTATCATTGGGGGAACGGGTTCTGGTAAGTCAAGCTTGGTGCAAGTCTTACTTGGACTTTATCTAGCAGACCAGGGGAGCATTGACCTTTATCGAAATGGACGTAGTCCTCGTAATCTTGAGCAGTGGCGGTCTTGGATTGCCTATGTGCCTCAAAAGGTCGAACTCTTTAAAGGAACTATTCGTTCCAACTTGACTCTAGGTTTCAATCAAGAAGTATCTGACCAGCAACTCTGGCAGGCTTTGGAGATTGCGCAAGCTAAGGATTTTGTCAGTGAAAAGGAAGGACTTTTGGATGCCACTGTTGAGGCAGGAGGGCGAAATTTCTCAGGTGGGCAAAAACAAAGGCTATCTATTGCCCGAGCGGTCTTGCGCCAAGCTCCATTTCTCATCCTAGATGATGCGACCTCGGCCCTCGACACCATCACTGAGTCCAAGCTCTTGAAAGCTATCCGAGAAAATTTGCCAAATACAAGCTTAATCTTGATTTCTCAACGGACTTCGACACTTCATATAGCTGACCAGATTCTCCTCTTGGAAAAAGGTGAGCTCCTAGCTATTGGCAAGCACGATGACTTGATGCAAACTAGTCAAGTCTATCGCGAAATCAATGCATCCCAACATGGAAAGGAGGACTAGCATGAAACGACAAACTGCAAACCAGACGCTCAAACGTTTAGCCGTAGATTTAGCAAGCCATCCTTTCCTCCTTTTCCTTGCCTTTCTAGGAACTATTGCCCAAGTTGGCTTATCAATTTACCTACCTATTCTGATTGGGCAGGTCATAGACCAGGTTCTAGTGGCTGGTTCATCACCAGTTTTTTGGCAAATTTTTCTCCAGATGATCTTGGTGGTCATAGGAAATACACTGGTACAATGGGGCAATCCTCTTCTTTATAATCGTCTAATCTTCTCTTATACCAGAGACTTGCGAGAGAGAATCATTCATAAGCTCCATCGTTTACCGATTGCTTTTGTGGATCGGCAAGGCAGTGGGGAGATGGTTAGTCGTGTGACTACGGACATAGAGCAGTTGGCAGCTGGCTTGACCATGATTTTTAACCAATTTTTCATTGGCGTCTTGATGATTTTGGTTAGTATTCTAGCAATGCTTCAAATTCACCTCCTCATGACCCTCTTGGTTTTGTTGTTGACACCCCTGTCTATGGTGATTTCACGCTTTATTGCCAAACGCTCCTATCATCTCTTCCAGAAGCAAACAGAGACCAGGGGGATTCAGACTCAGTTGATTGAAGAGTCTCTTAACCAGCAGACTATTATCCAGTCCTTTAATGCTCAGACAGAGTTTATCCAAAGACTGCACGAGGCGAATGCCAACTACTCAGGCTATTCTCAGTCAGCCATCTTTTATTCATCAACGGTTAATCCTTCGACTCGCTTTGTCAATGCGCTCATTTATGCCCTTCTTGCTGGAGTGGGAGCCTATCGTATCATGATGGGGTCCACCTTGACCATTGGACGTTTAGTGACTTTTTTGAATTACGTCCAACAGTACACCAAGCCCTTTAACGATATTTCTTCAGTGCTAGCTGAGTTGCAAAGTGCTCTCGCTTGCGCAGAGCGCGTCTATGCTGTCTTAGAAAGTCCTGAGGTAGCTGAAACAGGTAAGAAAGTCTTGACCAGTGACCAAGTGAAGGGAGCTACTTCCTTTAAGAATGTTTCTTTTGGATACAATCCTGAAAGGATCTTGATTAAGGATTTGTCCATCGATATCCCAGCTGGTAGCAAGGTAGCCATCGTTGGTCCGACAGGTGCTGGAAAATCAACTCTTATCAATCTCCTCATGCGTTTTTATCCTATTAACTCGGGAGATATCTTGCTGGACGGTCGTTCTATTTACGACTATACCCGAGCATCATTGAGACAGCAGTTTGGCATGGTGCTCCAAGAAACCTGGCTCAAGCAAGGAACCATTCATGATAATATTGCCTTTGGAAAGCCTGACGCCAGTCGGGAGCAGGTGATTGCTGCTGCAAAAGCAGCTAACGCAGACTTTTTCATCCAACAGTTGCCACAGGGATACGATACTAAGTTGGAAAATGCAGGAGAATCTCTCTCTGTTGGGCAAGCCCAGCTCTTGACCATCGCTCGAGTCTTTCTAGCTATCCCAAAGATTCTTATCTTAGACGAGGCGACTTCTTCCATCGATACACGGACAGAAGTGCTTGTTCAGGATGCCTTTGCCAAACTCATGAAGGGGCGCACAAGCTTTATCATTGCTCACCGTTTGTCAACCATTCAGGATGCGGATTTGATTCTTGTCTTGGTAGATGGTGACATTGTTGAACATGGTAACCATCAGAACCTCATGGCTAGAAAGGGCAAGTATTACCAAATGCAGCAAGCTGCCGCTTTTAGCTCTGAATAATCCTTTCTATTTTGCAATATTATGGAAAAAAGTTGCCTTCGGGTGACTTTTTTGTTACAATAGCTAGAAAAATCAGGGTCTTAGAAGGAGAAAACAATGAAAGTCTATCAGCATGTAAATATCGTGACTTGTGATCAAGATTTCCATGTTTATTTGGATGGTGTCTTAGCCGTTAAGGACTCTCAAATCGTCTATGTCGGCCAAGAGGAGCCAGAGATTTTAGAGCAAGCTGAGCAGATTATAGACTATCAGGGAGCCTGGATCATGCCTGGTTTGGTCAATTGCCACACCCATTCTGCTATGACAGGTTTGCGAGGGATTCGGGATGACAGCAACCTCCATGAATGGCTCAATGACTATATATGGCCAGCAGAAGCAGGATTTACTCCCGATATGACTACCAAGGCAGTCAAAGAAGCTCTGACAGAGATGCTCCAGTCAGGGACAACAAGCTTCAACGATATGTATAATCCCAATGGTGTGGATATTGAGCAAATTTATCAGGCAGTCAAGGAATCTAAGATGCGTTGTTATTTCTCACCGAACCTCTTTTCTTCAGAGGCAGAAACAACTGCTGAGACTATAAGCAGAACACGATCTATTATAGAAGAAATCTTAGGATATGAAAACCCAAATTTCAAGGTTATGGTAGCTCCACATTCTCCCTACAGTTGTAGTAAAGATTTGCTGGAAGCGAGCTTAGATATGGCAAAAGAGCTGGACATTTCTATCCATATCCATGTGGCGGAGACCAAGGAGGAATCAGGAATAATCCTGAAACGATACGGCAAACGCCCTCTCACCTTTCTAGAAGAACTAGGTTACTTAGATCATCCGTCTGTCTTTGCTCATGGGGTTGAACTAAACGAGAGAGAAATTGAATGCTTGGCGACTTCTCAAGTGGCTATCGCCCACAATCCTATTAGTAATCTCAAACTGGCCTCAGGGATTGCTCCAATCATCCAACTGCAAAAAGCAGGAGTAGCAGTCGGAATTGCGACTGACTCGGTTGCTTCCAATAACAATCTAGATATGTTTGAGGAAGGACGGACAGCAGCCCTTCTTCAGAAGATGAAAAGTGGAGATGCCAGTCAATTTCCTATCGAAACAGCCCTTAAGGCACTGACAATCGAAGGTGCTAAGGTTCTAGGAATGGAAAATCAAATAGGAAGCCTAGAAGTTGGCAAGCAAGCGGATTTTCTGGTCATTCAACCACAAGGAAAAATCCATCTCCAACCTCAGGAAAATATGTTATCTCACCTCGTTTATGCAATCAAATCCAGTGATGTTGACGATGTCTATATTGCAGGAGAACAGGTGGTTAAGCAAGGCAAAGTTTTGACAGTAGAGATTTAAAAAATTTTTCAAAAAAAGTTTGCAAAAATCTTGCATTCTTTTTTTGTCTATGCTATACTTATATACGGTTTGAAAAAACTGCCTAAGACAGTAGGGGAGCTCGACTCATAAAGATCCTACCGAGGACAAAACGTATCATGTAAAAAGAAGCGTATTGTACTTTCGTGTCTAGGTTTGGGCGCGTTTTTCTTTTGGAAAAATTCCCCAAGCAAAATAATTACGGAGGTGAACACACTAATGAGTGAAGCAATTATTGCTAAAAAAGCGGAACTAGTTGACGTAGTAGCTGAAAAAATGAAAGCTGCTGCATCTATCGTCGTTGTAGACGCTCGTGGTTTGACAGTTGAGCAAGATACAGTTCTTCGTCGTGAGCTTCGTGGAAGCGAAGTTGAGTATAAAGTCATTAAAAACTCAATCTTGCGTCGTGCAGCTGAAAAAGCTGGTCTTGAAGATCTTGCATCAGTATTTGTTGGACCATCTGCAGTAGCATTTTCTAATGAAGATGTTATCGCACCAGCGAAAATCTTGAACGACTTTGCTAAAAACGCTGAAGCACTTGAAATCAAAGGTGGTGCAATCGAAGGCGCTGTCGCATCTAAAGAAGAAATCATTGCTCTTGCAACTCTTCCAAACCGCGAAGGACTTCTTTCTATGCTCCTTTCTGTACTTCAAGCGCCAGTGCGCAACGTTGCTCTTGCAGTCAAAGCGGTTGCAGACAACAAAGAAGACGCAGCTTAATCTTAAGCTACGCAGCGTAGCCTAGCTACGAAAAAAACTATTATAAAATTAAAAACTTATTTGGAGGAAATAACAATGGCATTGAACATTGAAAACATTATTGCTGAAATTAAAGAAGCTTCAATCCTTGAATTGAACGACCTTGTAAAAGCTATCGAAGAAGAATTTGGTGTAACTGCAGCTGCTCCTGTAGCTGTTGCTGCAGCTGGTGCTGCTGACGCTGGTGCTGCTAAAGACTCATTTGACGTTGAGTTGACAGCTGCTGGTGACAAAAAAGTTGGCGTTATCAAAGTTGTACGTGAAATCACTGGTCTTGGTCTTAAAGAAGCTAAAGAACTTGTTGATGGTGCACCAGGTGTCATCAAAGAAGGCGTTCCAACTGCAGAAGCAGAAGAAATCAAAGCTAAATTGGAAGAAGCTGGAGCTTCAGTTACTCTTAAATAAGAGGCATATACCAATTAGAATTCGGAATACTATAGTATCAGCCTTTTAGAATCGTGAACACATTTTAGAAACTGATAAATTAATTTAGTTTCCTACCAAAAACCCTACCAAAAATTAATTTGGCAGGGTTTTTCTTTTTAATAAAATTATTTTGGAGAACAGTAGAATATTGTTCTCCTTTTTTTATTTTCAGGAGGGAAAATGACAAAAGAATTACAATCATCACGCTATATTGTCATTTCATTTTTAGTACGTGAAATGGGAATTGACATTGTTGAAGCCATCTCTCTTATGGCTGAATTAGAAAAAAGTGGATTGGTTCGATTGGAATCAAGTGGAGATTTAATACTCAAAGAACTTGGAGGAGCGCTATGAAACGAATAACCGCAAATCAATACCAAACTTCAGAACGGTATTATAAATTACCTAAAATTCTTTTTGAGGATGAGAAATATATGGATATGAAACTAGAAGTAAAGGTAGCTTATTCTATTTTAAAAGATCGTTTAGAATTATCTCTCAGTCGTGGTTGGATAGACGAAGAAGGCTCGGTTTATTTAGTATTTTCTAATTCTAAACTGATGAGGCTGTTAGGTTGTTCGAAGTCAAAATTACTGTCCATCAAAAAGATTCTTAAAGAATATGACTTAATTGATGAAGTGCAACAGTCTTCAAGTGAGAAAGGAAGACTAGCTAATAAGATTTATTTAGGGGAATTATCTTCTACCCCAGTAAGTAATTCAAACAGGCCTAGTGTTAAAAAAGGACTAGGGCAGGTTGAAAATGAAACGGGCCCCGTCTCACATCCAGCCCCTAGTGAGACTGAAGTTAGTGAGACTAAATATAGTGAGACTGATTCTTTATTTATTGAGGATGAGGAAGAGAGGAACTCTCAACCTATCTTGAAAAGGAAAGTAGAAAAGGTCACAAAATATGATCGAGATTATATTTGGGGATTGGTACAAGAACAATTTAGACGAGAAGGTTTTTCTGAAACAGCCAGTGAAATTGCTATGACTGATTTTGAGAGAATCTATCAGTATGCTCTTGACAATGTTCGCTTTGTTAGACGAGCGGAAGTTTTGGCTGAATTTGTGTTTAATGGCTTGTATTCCGTTTGGAACAACCGTGTTAGAAAAGGAGGTGGTTAAAATGTCGCCAATCGAGTGGATATTAGTTATCCTCATTGTCATTTCAAGTGAAGTGACACTTTGTTCATTGATAGTCGATAAGAAAGGGGTGATAAAGAAATGAGATTTATTGATTTATTTTCAGGTATCGGTGGCTTTCGACTTGGAATGGAAAGTGTCGGACACGAGTGTATTGGATTTTGTGAGATTGATAAATTTGCTAGAGAATCTTATAAGTCCATTTTTCAAACGGAAGGAGAAATAGAATTTCATGACATACGAGATGTTTCAGATGACGAATTTAAAAAACTTAGAGGAAAAGTCGATGTCATCTGTGGGGGATTTCCTTGTCAAGCATTTTCAATCGCAGGAAGACGATTGGGATTTGAAGATACTAGAGGAACTTTGTTCTTTGAAATTGCTCGGGCGGCCAAACAAATCCAACCACGTTTTCTTTTTCTTGAAAATGTTAAAGGCCTACTCAATCACGATAAGGGACGGACGTTCACCACAATCCTTACCACACTTGATGAGTTGGGGTTTGATGTTGAGTGGCAGGTGCTTAACAGTAAGGATTTCGGCGTTCCCCAAAACAGAGAGAGGGTGTTTATTATCGGACATTCTAGAAAGAAAAGTACCAGACTCTTATTTCCTTTCAGACGAGAAGGTCAAGCAACTAACTCTGAGATTTTAAAAACATTAGGGAATTTGAATCCATCAAAAAGTGGAATGAGCGGTAAAGTCTATTATTCAGAAGGTCTTGCACCAACATTAGTTCGTGGAAAAGGAGAAGGATTTAAGGTTGCTATTCCTTGTATGACACCAGATAGATTAGACAAGAGACAAAATGGTAGACGCTTTAAGGAAAACCAAGAGCCGATGTTTACTTTAAATACTCAGGATCGTCATGGTATTGTCGTTGTTGGAGATTTACCGACTAGCTTTAAGGAGACCGGTCGTGTCTATGGAAGTGAGGGCTTATCTCCAACATTGACTACGATGCAAGGAGGAGATAAAATTCCCAAAATACTGATTCCAGAACCAATACAATTTCTAAAAGTCCGGGAAGCAACAAAAAAAGGCTATGCTCAAGCAGAAATAGGAGATTCCATTAATTTGGAGAGACCAAGTTCTCAGTATCGTCGTGGTAGAGTTGGAAAAGGTATAGCTAATACGTTAACAACTAGTGGACAAATGGGAGTAGTAGTTGCTAGCTATGAAGGAGAAGATAAACAAGTTTATCATGTAGCCGGTGTATTAATAGATGGACAATTTTACCGTTTGAGGATACGAAGAATCACCCCTAAAGAGTGTTTTCGCTTGCAGGGTTTTCCTGATTGGGCTTTTGAAGCTGCTAGAAAAGTCTCTAGTAATAGTCAGCTCTATAAACAAGCTGGTAATAGTGTAACCGTTCCTGTGATTGCCGCAATCGCAAATAAATTAAAAGAAATAGAGGAAAAAGATGAAAGCATTAAATAAAGAATCAATACTAGATTGTGATGAATTAGAAACAGAATTACATGATGCAGAAATCAAACAGCTAGATGAACAAATATTTTTGATGCCCAATTATCCATGTGAGTTTGAGGTGACATTTTTAGATGATTACCATAAAAAATATAATTACCCACTATTTTATGAATCCTATCTTCAAAACATTATGGAATTCCTTGAAAGTCAGGATATAAAGAATGGAGCTGATGCCTTTGTAGATGATAATCAGAATCTTGTTTTTGTTTTATATGGACAAGGCTATCGAGCCGAGGGAAAAGAGGGAATACTTACAACCCAAGTAACTGTAAAAGCTTATGATGAAGACAAGAAATCGATTGACTTCTCAAAGTTATTAGATTCCTTAATCGTCTCAGAATATCAAATGGAACCGAATCTTTGGGAGGTCTCCCATGATTGATCTCTATCTAAGTAAAAATAGCCAAAGAAATCAACTTCTTTTGGATTTCTTTCAAAAGTATGGCATAGAGGTCACTCCTCATTC